>CALGJF010000038.1 GCA_937914945.1 uncultured Bacteroidales bacterium
CGGCCGTCGCCCAAGCGCGAGCCTATTGAGTATGTGCCGTCTTTCTCGTTGTAGATGGTGTCGGGCTGTATGTTTGCTGGGGTGCGCAGGTCCATGGGACGCTGCTTGATATCTTCAATGCTTTCGGGTGTGGTTTGCGAAATGGGGTATATGAGTTTAAGGCTGTCTTTTCTTGTCTGCTCGGCCTTGCGCTGCTCTGTCCTTCGTTGCATTCGTTGGTTACGCGCCGTCTGTGCATTATTATTCTGCGCAACCATGGCGATGGCTGTGCCGAACAATAGCAATATAAATAATGCGCGTAATTTCATAATCCCCCTCTTTTTCTTGAATTACCCCTTAAAGCTCTTTCAAAGCCAGCTTTATTATCTGCTCTATGGTTGCTGTGGGGTTGTTCTTGGCTAAATTCTGAACAACCTTTGAGGCTGCACCGCCGGGGAACCCGAGCATCACAAGTGCAGCTACTGCACCGTCTGCCACCTCGTTGTCTATCTTTGCGCTTGTTTGCGCTGTTGCTATGGAGTCTCCTCCAATCTCCTTTATCTTGTCTTTCAAATCCACTATTATGCGCTGTGCGGTTTTAAGGCCTATTCCCTTCACGCTCTTTATGGCCTTTTCATTGCCACATGCTATTGCTTCGCAAAGTTCTGCGATGGTGAATGCCGACAGGATAGTGCGCGCGGTATTGCCGCCTATGCCCGAAACGGATATGAGCAACAGGAACAAAGCGCGTTCCTGCTTATTGCTGAAACCGTATAGTTGGTGGGTGTCCTCGCGTATCACCTCGTAGATGAACAGCTTGGTATCCTTTTTCCCTTGCAGTGCGCTATATGTATTCAGGGTTATGCTTGTTTCGTAGCCCACTCCTGCACATTCGATAATGGCTGTAGCCGGGGTGAGTTCGGCTATTTCCCCTCTGAGATATTCTATCATCTTATATTTTTTTATCTATCTTTTAACGTGTTTTTCTTCTCTTTATTGTGTGCAGCACTGAGGTTAACATATCTTTTTTCGTGGTTTCTCTATGCGCAGCACCTTGTCGCAATATTGTATGATTGCCGGGCGATGGGTAACGAATATCAGCGTCTTGCCTATCTGGCTGCTTGTCAGGCGATGCAGCATCTCCTTTTCTGTGGCTTCGTCAAGTGCCGATGTAACCTCGTCGAGAATGAGAATGCTGCCCGGGCGCAGAATGGAGCGTGCAACGGCTATTCTCTGTGCTTGTCCTTCGCTCAATCCTACTCCCTGCTCGGCAAGCTCTGTATCTAAACCTTGCGGTAGCTCCATAACATAGTCGGCACATGCTATGTGCAGCGCGTTCTTTATCTCTTGTTCTGTGGCGTTGGGGTTACCCATGAGAAGGTTGTCCCTGATGGTGCCGCTTATGAGGCTGTTGCCTTGCGGTATATACACGAAATTGCAACGAGTGGTGGTCGATGAAGGGTGTTTCTCGTTTTCGTTGTAAATCTCAACCTCGCCCTCTTGTGGGTTTATGAGTGCCACCAGCAAGCGTATGAGCGTGGTTTTCCCGGCACCGGTTTCGCCTATGATGGCAGTGCTGCTGTTTGGTGCAAAATCGTAATTGAAGTTGTTGAGAATCATGCGGCTGCCCTCTTCGTATCTGAAACTGACTCCTTTGAAACGCACGCCCGCTGTGCCTTGCAACATAACAGATTCCCCTTGTTTCTCTTCGGGGATATCTTCAAGTTCGTAAAGTCGTTCTGTTGCCGTGAACGAGAGTACGATGCTTGGTATGAATCTGCTCATGTCCATGGTTGGGCGTTGTATGAGTCCCACAAGTTGCAGGTATGCCGAGAGTGTTCCGAAACTGACTGCTCCCGTTGCAAGCCCTTGCACTCCCCAGATAAAGGCTATCAGATAGCCCGATGCAAATCCGAATTGTGTGAGGCTGTATGCGCCGAGTGAGAATTTGGTGCGGTTGCGCACCTGTCCTTGCAGCTGCTCTTGCAGGGTGGTAATCTGTTGCTCGGTACTCTTGTTCTGCTCCAAGGCTTTTATAAGTGCTTTATGTTGCAGGCTCTCTTGCAACACAGCCTGTATGCGGCTGTCGCTGTCGCGTACATCGCGGTTGAGTTTGCGCATTTTCTTTATGTAAAAACGGCTGGCAAGCATGGCCAAGGGCAATGCCGCAAGAACAGATACGGCAAGCATGTGGCTCATGGAGAATAGCAACATGAATGATGCCAACAGTTGTACCGACACCACGATGACGGCGGGAATTGTCTCTGTAATAAGTGCGGTAATGTTGTTTACATCGCCCTCCAAGCGGTTTATCAAGTCGCCGGTGTGGTGCTTTTGCAAGTGCAGCCACTCGCCACGCAGCAGGCGCGAAAAAATCTTCAAACGCATCTTGTTGCGCACCTCGGAACCTGTTACAGCATGAATCCAACGGCTGGTGGCACGCGAGAGTATTTCAACAAGCATGAGCGCGCCTATTACACATCCTGTAATGGCAATGGAGCCTTCACACTCGCCTGTGGCAATATCGATGGCTCTTTTGCAGGCAAGCACCCAAAGTAGCTGGCAAGCGACATCGAGCAGCCCTATGATGGTGTTGAGCGTGGCTTGGCCGCGTGCTCCTTTGGATTTTCTCCATAACCATAAAAGCAACAGCTTCAAAGGTATGTTGTTTGTGATGTTTTTCATTTTGCTCTATATATTCTGCGAATATACAAATTCTATTTGAAAATATTGTGCGCGCGCAATAAAAATGAACCAAAACCACTTATGTTGCCCATGAAATAGTGCTTGTTATTGTTTTTTTGTTTATATTGCCACGAATTAGCAATTAACCATGGTTTGCGTAAAAATAAAATCTTCATTATGATGAAAAACATTCTCAGTATTCTGGCTTTTGCTGTTGTGGCATTACTGTTGTCTTGCGGTTCAAACGTGTGCGAAAACCTCGATGAAAAGGGCAAAATTGCCCAAGATTTTGAGTGGCGAAAGGCTGTCGTTGGCAACGAGCGTTATTTTGCCATATTCGATGAGGAACTCACTGGGGCGCGTTTGCAGGCGATGCAGTTTCTCTATGCCTATATGCCATTACCCGATATGGCCGATTATCCGGCACAGTTTTATCTGCAAAATGTGGATTATGCACTGAAAGCCCGCGCCGAGATGCCGTGGGGCCCGCAGGTGCCTGTGAGGGAATTTCTGCATTTTGTGTTGCCTGTGAGGGTGAATAACGAGGATATGGATACCGCTCGTGTGGTTTTTTATAATGAATTGAGGGATAGGGTGGCCTCGCTCTCAATGCGCGATGCTGTGCTTGAAGTGAATCATTGGTGCCACGAAAAGGTAACATATACTCCCAGTGATATCCGTACAAGTTCGCCGTTGGCAACGGTACGTACCGCATACGGTCGATGTGGCGAAGAATCCACCTTCACGGTAGCAGCCTTGCGTGCGATAGGTATTCCGGCAAGGCAGGTATACACTCCACGGTGGGCACATACAGATGATAACCATGCTTGGGTAGAGGCTTGGGTTGATGGTGAATGGCACTTTTTGGGAGCATGTGAGCCCGAGCCTGTTCTTGACCTTGCCTGGTTTAATGCTCCCGCCTCACGCGGTATGCTCATGCACACCAAGGCATTTGGAGATTATGATGGTCCCGAGGAGGTGGTGGGGCGCACACCCTGTTATACCGAGATAAATGTTACGGCCAATTATGCTCCCGTTGCGCCTGTTACCGTGCGCGTGCTTGACAAGGACGGCAAGCCTGTTGTTACATCCGTGGAGTACAAGATATATAATTATGCGGAATTCTTCACGGCTGCTACCATAACGAGCGATGCCGAAGGTTATGCAACCCTTTCCACAGGTAAAGGCTCTTTGCTTGTGTGGGCGGCAAAAGATGGTATGTATGGCTATTCGCAATGTTTTGCGGGGAGTGGCGACACCGCCATAGTGGTGCTTGACAAGTGCAGCGGTTACACAGCTTCGCTTGATATGAATATAACTCCACCCAAGGAGCGTAATACATTGCCGCCTGTTACTGCGGAACAGGCACAGGAGAACAGCCGCCGTTTTGCTTACGAGGACTCGCTCCGCAATGCCTATGTGGCAACATTCATGGCCCCTGCCGAGGCCGCGGGTTTCGCTCGTTCGATAGGTATCGATGAGGCTGTTGCTTGCGACCTGTTCAAGAAATCGCGTGGCAACTATGCTGTAATAAGGGATTTTTTACAAAAGGTTGATAAAGAGATGCTCCCTGTTGCGTTGCAGCTGCTTTTGGCGGTTTCGGACAAGGACTTACGTGATATAGAGGCGGTGGTGCTGAACGACCATCTTGCCAACAGCTCCTCTGTGTGGCGTGGAGCAGTATTTAATGAATATGTGCTTAATCCACGTGTGAGCAACGAGAGACTTACTCCATATAAATTGCTTTTCAAAGAGTGCTTTTCTGTTGCCGAGAGGAACGCTTTTGCCAATAGTCCGCAAGAGTGGGTAGAGTGGTGTCGCAAGAATATCTCAATAGACAAGCTGTGGAATCCCCTGCAGTTGTGTATGTCGCCACAAGGGGTGTGGGAGATGCGCGTGTGCGACGAACACTCCCTTAATATATTCTTTGTGGCAGGTGCGCGCAGCATGGGAATTCCCTCGCGCATAGATGTGGTTACCGGTAAAACGCAGTGGCTTGCACAAAGTGGTGATTGGGTTGATGTGGATTTTGCTGCCGAGAATATGAAAGAGGCTTCGCCGGGTATTCTCACTGCAGCTTTTACTCCTACGACATTTATTGATGACCCAAAATATTATTCCCATTTTTCAATATCGAAAATTGTGGATGGTCGTTTGCAATTGCAGAACCATCCCGAGAGTGCCACGTACAGTTCTACATTACAAAAAGGCATGCCTGTGGATGCTGGCGATTATCTAATGGTAACCGGTACGCGAATGGCCGATGGCGGTGTTCTTGCACACTTGGAATTCTTTGCCATAAAAGAGGGTGAACAGGAGAAGATTGCTTATGTTCAGCGCGAAAGCAGTGAACGATTACAGGTTATAGGCGGTTTTAACAGCGAGAATCTCTTTTGCGATGCCGAAGGGCGCAATCGCTCTATACTCTCGGCAACGGGGCGCGGATACTATATTATAGCCTTGATTGCTCCAAACAGCGAGCCAACCAACCATTTTTTGCGCGATTTGATGCCCTATGCCGCCGATTTCGAGGAGTGGGGGCAAAAGATGGTGCTGCTGTTCCGCAACGGAAACGAGGCGTCGCGTTTTGTAAATGATTTCCCATCGTTGCCTTCAACCATTGTTTGGGGTACAGATGTTGATGATGTTATTTACAACGAGATTGTAGCAAACATGAATTTGGACAATCCGGCCCTTCCCATAATATTGGTGGCCGACACCTTTAACCGTGTGGTGTTTATGTCGCAGGGCTATTCGATAGGGCTTGGCGAACAGCTGGTAAAGGTTATAAAGCAGTTGAGCGAATGATTACAGCTGTGTAATGGCGGTTACAATCCTCCTAACCTCGGTCTCGCTTGTCTCTTTGCGGGCATATTCGTCGCAGTCGGGATTGCCCATGGATACTCCGCCATGGCGAAATTGCATGCCGCTTTCCACGCTTGTGCGTGCCGATGCATGAATCTCCGTGGTACCGGTTTCTTGTATTATAAGTGCAGCGTTGGAACTGTTAATTCCACAGCCCGGCATAATTATTATGCGCCTGTCGGCTTGGTTTACAAGGTCTTTAAGCAGGGCTATCCCTTCGGCCGCTGTAGCTGCCTGCCCCGATGTGAGCACTCTATGGCACCCCAATGCTATAATATCTTCGAGTGCTTTTTGCGGGTTGCGGCACATGTCGAATGCTCTGTGAAAGGTGATGCTCATTCCATCGGCTGCGGCAATCAATCGTTGGCAGGTGGTGGTGTCGATATCTCCGTCGGCTGTCAGTGCGCCTATTACCACGCCATCGGCACCAAGTGCCTTGCAGGTGCTTATGTCGTGCTCCATGCAGGCAACCTCGTACTCATCGTAGAGAAAGTCGCCCCCGCGCGGGCGTATGATTACATTTAACTCTATTCCTTCAATTTTTCGTGCCTGTGCAATGAGCCCCACCGATGGGGTGATGCCGCCTATCTCAAGCGCGGCGCATAGTTCCACGCGGCTTGCCCCGCCATTGCGTGCCGCCAATACGCTCTCCACGCTGCCTGCACATATTTCCAAATTCGCCATTTGCTATTTAGTTATAAGCTCCACAATGTAATCCACTCCCGTCGGAACCTCGTTGAAGATTAGTTTTACACCGCTTTTTGTCTTTTTAATCTTTACGGGTTTTTTGTCGGCATAGGTAAATGCCTTTTTTACCTTGCAGGCGAGTGGTAGTTCAAGTTCTGTGGCGTTCAGGTTTGTTATGTGTACGAAAAGCCTCTCTCCCTTGCGAGTGGTTACTCCCCACTCCTGCACGGGGATATCACCGGCTTTGGTGCCGTATATGGTCTCGCCGTTAGCTCTTGTCCATTCGCCTATCTCTTTGAGACGTTGCAGGGCAGTAGCGGGAATTTCGCCATTGGGCTGCGGCCCTACGTTCATGAGCAGATTGGCACCTTTGCCTGCGGCGCCTACAAGGTACTGTATAAGGGTTTCGGTGCTTTTGTACTCCTGGTCTATAAGTTTGTATCCCCACATGCCGTTCATGGTCTGGCAAGTTTCAAGTGGCAGACGGCTTATCTCCTGCCCCGAAAGGCCGGCTTTGTTTTCCCCGGGCAGGTCGCGCTCGAATATCTGAATATCTTCGCCGCTGAATGGTATCTGATGGTGGTTGTTACCCACAAGGCATTGTGGTTGCAGACGATGAATCATGGCATACTGCTCTTGCAGTTGCCAATCAAACGGAATGCTATCCTCGTCGTGGTCCCACCAGCCATCGAACCATATTGCACCAATCTCGCCGTAGTTTGTGAGCAGTTCGGTGAGCTGGCGGTTCATGAATTCGTAGTAATTGGGCCAATTGACCTTAGTTGTATCGCGTCCTATGATTTTTTTGCCTGTACGTCCCATGGGATATTCGTCGCGTGCCCAATCGAGGTGTGAATAATACAAGTGGAGTTTTATTCCCTGTTTGTGGCACTCATCGGCAAGTTCCTTTATCACATCGCGCCCGAAGGGTGTGGCATCAACCACGTTGTATTCGCTCTCGGCTGTGTCCCACATTGAAAAGCTGTCGTGGTGTCGGCTTGTGAAACAGATGTATTTGGCTCCTGCATCTTTAATGGCTGCCACCCATGCCTTTGCGTCAAAACGATGTGGATAGAACGCATCGGCGGCTTTTGCATACTCATATTTGTCAATCTCGGCATTTTGCAGATACCACTCGCCCTGTGCGAACATGCTGTATATGCCCCAATGAATGAAGATTCCGAACTTGCTGTCGGCAAATTCCCGGCGTGCCTGTAGATTCTCGGGTGCAGGGGTGTACTCCTGTGCTGTTACGGGTGTTGCAATAGCGGTGGCAACAGCTATTACTGTTGTTTGCAGAAATCTTTTTATGCTGTTCATATGTTTATGTTTTTGTATTGCTTGCTTGGCAAAAATAAATGAATATTGTGAAATCTCATATAAAATGCCTCCATTACTGTTAAAAATGATTCTCTTTTTTTCTCTATTGCGTGGCTATTCTTATTTTTGCACGAACTTATAATAATTTTAACGAATAGGTATGGAACTGAATTTTATGGGAATAATAATAGGCGTTGCCACGTTTCTGGTTATAGGGCTTTTCCACCCGCTTGTGATAAAGGCCGAGTATTACATCGGCGTCAGGAGCTGGTGGCTCTTTTTAATTGCCGGTATTGTTGCGGCTGTGGCCTCTTTGCTTGTGGCCGATCTTTTCGTATCGGTTATTTTGGGTGTGGTGGCATTCTCCTCTTTTTGGAGTATAGGCGAGGTTTTTGCCCAAAAGAAGAGGGTGGAGAAAGGGTGGTTTCCCGCAAATCCTAAAAGGATGAAATAGCTTGCGGCAGCATGCAGATACAATAAAGACGGTCATCTTGTGATGACCGTCTTTATTGTGTGTTTATTTGTTATGCTTTTTCCAACTCTTCCTCTATGAGGTGAATTTTTTGCAAAATAACCTGTGCATCGCCTTTCAGTTTCTCCATCTTCTGGCGCATTACATCTACAAGGCTTTGCCCCTTTTTGTTTGATGTACTCAAGAAACCGAGGTTGTTTTCGTATGTGGCTATTTCGGCCTTCATATTCTCGTATTGGCGAATAAGGCGCTCGCGCTCGCGTTGCAGGCTGTTGCCACCCTTTGATATGTTGTTGCGGAAGTCGCTCAACTTACGCTCGTTCGCACTTATGTGCAGGCGCTCGTAAAGAGCGTTAATAGCCTGCCTGTACTCCTTGTAAATCTTGTCTTTCTCTTTGAAGGGTACATGCCCGGTGCTGTTCCATTGCTGAATGAGTTCGTTCAACTGCTTGGTCTGCTCGCTCTCGCTTGCCTCGGGGCTGATAGCGTTTATAGCCTCTATGACAGTGCGTTTTTGTTTAAGATTATCCTGCTCTGTTTTGCGTTGCGATGATGTTGCTGCGTTGCGTTTCTCAAAGAACTCGTCGCAGGCTGCCACAAAGCGTTTCCAAACAGCCTCGGAGTATTTCTGTGCTACGGGGCCCACCTCCTTCCACTCTTTTTGCAGTTTGGCGAGTTTGTCGGCGGTCTCTTTCCATTCTTCACTATCTTTCAACGCCTCGGCAGCCTCGCATAGCTGTTTCTTTCTTTCAAGGTTGGCTGCAAGATTGCTTTTCACCTCCTTGTAATAGTCGCTTTTGCGCTTGAAGAATGTATCGCATGCTGCGCGGAAACGCTCAAAAATTTTAATATTCATTTTTTGAGGTGCAAAGCCAATCTCCTTCCATGCTGCTTGCAGATCGAGAATGGTTTGTGTCATTTCGTTCCATGCCTGGTAGCCTGTGAGTGCCGAATAATCGATGTTCTCAATCTGCTCACAAAGAGCGGTTTTCTTTTCAAGGTTTATGCGCTCTTGCTCTTTCTTGCCCTCGAAATGCTCCTGATGGCGACGATTGATGGTTGTCGATGCAGTCTTGAAACGGCTCCAAATCTCCTCGCGCAACTCTTGTGCCACGGGGCCGGTTTCGCGAAACTCGTTGTGGAGCTGTTGCAGCTGGCGAAAAGCGCCTATTACATCATCGGCCGTGGTGAGCGCCTCGGCTGTTTCGCATATACGGGTTTTTGTTTCAAGGTTTTTCTTGAAATCGTATTCGCGGAATTCGTGGTTTATCTTAAGAACATCGTAGAATTGCTCGCCAAGCAGTTGGTATTGTTTCCAAAGGTCGGCAACCTTGTCTTGCGGAACATTCTTTATCTCTTTCCAACGTGCTTGCAGGGCTTTGAATGTGGTTGCATCGGGGCTGCCTTGCCCGGCTTTCTCTACAAGTTCTTGCAGTTGTGTGAGCAGGGTGAGCTTGGTTTGATAATTGGCCTGCTGCTCCTCTTCTTGCGCTTTGAGCCAGGCGTTACGTTTTGCTTTTATTACGTTCATGGCCTCTTTGAAGGGTTCTTCCAATGCGTCAGCCTCGGGAATAAATATGTTTTCTTCACCTCCATTGGCGACAAACTCCTTGCGTGCAGTATCAATCTCGGCTGTACGCAAGCGGTAGAATTGTACCTTGAGCCCCTCTATTTCGGCTTTACAGGTGAGTACGTCGCCCTCTTCGGCAATAGCCTTGATGCGCTCCAAAATCTCCTGACGTGTTGCCGGCCGGTTCTCTGCCACACTCTCTTCAACAGCGGTTTCTGTTGTGTTCTCTTGTACTGTAACTTGCTCGGGCATATCGGCATTTACTGCCTGTTCAGGGGAAGTCGTAATGCTTTGCTCGTCGAGCTGTACATTCGCTTTTATTGTCTCACTCATCTGTATTAAAATTAAATGATTACTATTTTCAAGGTGCAAAAATATGCAAATAAAATAAAAAACCTAATCTTTTTTATTGATTTTACCCCATGAGGCTGCTTAATATCATGGAGATAATCATGTAGAAGGTCATTCCGCTGAGGTCGTTAATAATCTGTATGAACGGGCCTGTGGCAACTGCCGGGTTTATATCCATGCGTTCAAGAACCAAGGGTATGAAAGTTCCGAATCCCGATGCGAACAGTATAACTACAAAAAGGCTCAATGGCACGGAAAGGGTTACGATGTCTACCGCACCATATAAGAAGAAATTGTAAACATATACCATCAGCGAGAGTATGGTTGCGTTGATGAGGGCAACGACCATCTCCTTTGCTATGTGGTGGAATATGTGGTGCGAGTCCAATGAGTTATTGGCAAGCCCTTGTACCACTATTGCCGATGATTGTGTGCCTACGTTACCTCCCATACCGGCAAGAAGGGGTATGAAGAGGGCCATTTCGGGGTGTGCACCAAGGGTTGTATCGAAACAGTTGAGCAGCATTGACGAACCAATACCTCCCAACATGCCCACAAGCAGCCACGGAAGGCGGGCGCTTGTCTGCTTGAACACGGTATCGTCGCTCTCGATGTCTTGTGTAAGACCGGCGGTCAGCTGTTGGTCGTGCTCGGTCTGTTCGCGCACCTCGTCCATTACGTCATCGACGGTGATTTGTCCCACAAGGCGGTTTATCTTATCGACAACGGGGATTGCCACAAGGTTATATTTCTCTATGAGCATTGTTACCTCGTCAATGGGTGTATCTACATCCACGCTCACCACTTTGGTGCTCATAACGTGCTTTACCTTTGATACTGATGGGCTGGTAACCATCTTTTTCAACGGGAAAAGGCCGCAAAGGCGTTCGTCGTCATCCACTACATATATATAGTAGATTTCGTCCATATCCTCAGCCTGGCTGCGCATCTCCTTCAAGCACTCGGGCATACTCCAATTCTCGTTCACCACCACCATTTCGGTACTCATGAGTCCACCGGCGGTATCCTCGTCGTATTGTAGCAAATCGACAATGTCGCCAGCCTGTTCTATATCCTTGATGTGAGATAGAACCTCCTCCTGCTTATCCTCGTCCATGTCGCGGATGATGTCCACGGCATCGTCGGTGTCCATGTAGTTGACGAAACGCTTGGCAATGGCCTCGGAGGGGAGCTCTTCGAGCAGTTCGTTACGCAGGTCCTCGTCCATCTCGGTGAGCGCATCGGCAGCCCTTTCGTTGTCGAGCTGGCGATAGAGGAAGCGGGCCTCTTCTACGCTGAGCTCAATGCACAACTCTGCGATGTCGGCAGGGTGGAGCTTGGAGATGCTCTCTTGCAGGAGAACAGAGTCTTTCTGCTCAATTAGCTCCTTTATATAATTGATGAATTCCTTTGTCATATTCTTCTCCCGGTTATGCTAATTCGCGTTCAACCTGCTGTGTCAGCTCTATAAACTCTTCGATGGATAGTTGCTCGGGGCGTTTGTCGAGTATCGGGTTGGCAAGCAACGGCGACTCTTTGCCCACGATTTGTTGTATGGAGTTACGCAGTTTTTTTCTACGTTGGTTAAAGGTTCCTTTTACTATCTTCTTCAACAACTCCTCGTTGCATGGCAGTGTGGTGCGGCTGTTGCGTTTCATCAATACCACCGCACTTTTTACCTTCGGTGGTGGCGAGAATACATTTTCGTGTACCGTGAAGAGGTATTCCACATCGTACCATAGCTGTATGAGTATGCTCAATATGCCATAGGCTTTTGTGCCCGGGCGTGCGGCGAGCCTCTCGCCAACCTCCTTCTGTATCATGCCGCTGCAATAGGGTATGTGCTCCTTGTTGTCAAGCATCTTGAAGAATATCTGGCTGGAGATATTGTATGGGTAGTTGCCTATGAGCATGAACTTGTTGCCGTTGAAAATGCGGTCGAGGTGCATTTTAAGGAAATCGTCGGGGATTATGTTCTCCTCGCCTAATTGTGGCAGATTTTTGCACAGATAGCTCACCGACTCCTCGTCTATTTCAACAACCTTGACGGGGCGCTCCTTTTGCAACAGGAATTGGGTGAGCACTCCCATGCCGGGGCCCACTTCGAGTACAGGCATCCCCGGGCATATATTTACCGTGTCGGCAATATCTCGTGCTATTTGCAAATCTGTGAGGAAATGTTGCCCGAGGCGTTTTTTTGCTGTTACTGCTTTCATGTTGCGGCTGTTGCTATGTTGTTTTATTAAATATCTATAAAAAAATGGAGTTTCTTTAAGATTTAACTATCTTTGCAGTCTAACGACTGCGAAAACAGGCTGCACTCGCCGGGCTCCATTAGATGCAAAGGTAAATAAAAGTATTAATTTTTATTTCAAACTTGTGAAAAAGATTTTGAATAATATGGTAAAAAGTGTGTTGCCACTGCTCCTTGGAGTGGTGATACTCTATTGGATATATGCCGAATTTGATTTTTCACAAGTGGGTGGAGCGTTGAGGAATATGAATATGTTCTGGTTCACAGTCTCTTTACTCTTTGGTATATTCAGCCATGTGCTGCGTGGTTGGCGTTGGTTACTTACACTTGCTCCTTTGGGGTATTACCCTCGTCGCAGCAATTGTGTCTATTCTATTTTTATTGCTTATGCTGCAAATCTGTTACTGCCGCGTGTGGGCGAGGTTTCGCGTTGTGTGGTGCTCGACCGCTACGATTCTGTCCCTTTTGCACAATCGCTTGGAACGGTGGTAACCGAGCGTTTGATAGATACACTGATGGTTGCTCTTATAACACTTACCGCGGTGGTTTTGCAATGGCATGTGTTTTATGAATTTGTGAAGAGTGCCGGCGGCGGTGTGATGAGCCTTGATGCCGTATCGGCTATGGGCGGGCCTGTGGTTTTGGGTGTTTCGCTCCTTGCCGTGGCGGTTTTGCTCTTTTTGTTGTTGCGCAGGATGTCGCTGTGGGCCAAGATTAAGTCCTTCTTTAATAAATTCATGGATGGAATGTGCTCTATTGCAAAGATGAAGCATCGTTGGCTGTTTGTTGTGGAGACGGTGGGTATATGGTTCTGTTATTTCATGCAGTTTTATCTCTGTTTCTTCTGTTTCGACTTTTGCGATGCGCTATCACTTGCGGCTGGGCTTCTGCTCTTTGTGGCGGGCAGCGTGGCAGTGATAGTCCCCACTCCCAACGGCGCAGGTCCATGGCATTTTGCGGTTATAAGCATTATGATTATATACGGCGTGCCATCAACCGATGCGTCGCTGTTTGCGTTAATAGTTCATTCAACACAAACCTTGCTGGTGGCCCTGTTGGGTGTGTATGCTCTTGTGCTGTTGCCTTTGAGTAATCGTTTAACAATTAAAAAATAAATTATGGCTCTTACAATTAAAGATTTATCGCCTCGTGAGGTGTGGAAACACTTTGAGGCTCTTACACAGATTCCTCGTCCTTCGGGGCACATGGAAAAGGTACAGAAATTCTTGCTCGATTTTGGTAAAAGTATTAATGTTAATACCTGGCAAGACGAGGCCGGTAACATCATCATGCGCAAGCCCGCAACAGCAGGCTTTGAGAATCGCAAAGGTATTATTTTGCAGGCCCACATGGATATGGTACCACAAAAGACTCCCGATAGCAAGCACGATTTTCTGAACGACCCCATTAAAACCATCGTAAAAGGCGATTGGCTCTATGCCGACGATACCACGCTTGGTGCCGATAACGGTCTTGGTGTCGCAGCCATAATGGCTATAATGGAGGATAATACTTTGCAACATGGTCCTTTGGAGGCTCTTATCACGGTAGATGAGGAGACCGGTATGTATGGTGCTTTTGGCTTGAAAGGTGGTGAACTCGAAGGTACCGTGCTCCTGAACCTCGATTCAGAAGAGGAGGGTGTAATGTATATAGGTTGTGCCGGTGGTTTGGATATAACAGCCTCCATGGAGTTTATGGCCGAGGAACCGATAGAGGATGACATTGCTGTCAGAGTGCAACTGAAAGGTTTGCGTGGCGGTCACTCGGGCTTGGAGATAAATGCAGGCCGTGGCAATGCCAATAAACTGATGGCGCGTTTTGTGCGCGAAGCCATGGATGAGTGCGGTGTTACACTTGCAAGCTGGAACGGAGGAAATATGCGCAACGCCATTCCCGCAAGCTGCGAGGTGGTGCTGACACTGCCCGATGAAGGCGTGGGTGAACTCACTGATATTGCTGCAAAATACGAGGCTCTTTTCAATAGCGAGTATGCAACGATAGAGGAGGGAATAACCTTGCGCGTAGAGGCTGCCGATATGCCCGAAAACGTGGTGCCCGAGGAGATACAGGAAAACCTGCTCGATGCAATCCTTGCATGCCACGACGGGGTTTTGCGCTTTATTCCCACAATTCCCGATACCGTAGAGACCTCGAGCAACCTCTCCATTGTAACCATTGCCGACGGTAAGGCGCAGATAAATATTCTTGCGCGCAGCTCATGCGACTCCATGAAGGAGTATCTTGCATTGCAGCAATCAAGCTGTTTTGCCATGGCAGGCATGAAGGTAGAGCTCAGCGGTGGTTATAGTGGCTGGCAACCCAATGTGAATTCTCCATTGCTTGCAGCCCTGAAAGAGGCGTATAACGATATGTTTGGCAAGGAGCCTGATGTGCGTGTAATCCACGCAGGCTTGGAGTGCGGAATTATCTCCACCAACTATCCCGATATGGATATGATTTCATTCGGTCCCACACTCATGTCGCCTCACTCTCCCACCGAGCGTGTAGAGATTGCAACGGTGGATAAGTTTTATGCTCTCGTTAAGGCGCTTGTGGTAAATGGTGTAAAATAAAGATATTATATTCCTTTTGCAAAATGGCAGTAGATTGGCGCTACTGCCATTTTTTTTATCCTTATTTAATATTTTTATAAGAAAAATGCTGAAAACCGTTGCGGGAAATATAAATTTTGTATATTTGCTTTTGTCTAACGTAAGCGTTGGGCACAAACGATTAGGGAATGGATTATTTTTTAACATATTTATTTACTTAAAACTCGAAAAACTATGAAAAAGTCTTTCAAATTTTCTGCGTTGTTGCTTTCTGCAACCATTCTTCTGTCTTCATGTATCGGTTCTTTTGGCTTGACCAACAGGGTAAAAGATTGGAACGAGAGTCTTGGCAATAAATGGGTGAATGAGCTTGTGTTTGTCTGTATGCACATCGTTCCCGTATATCCTATTGCTATTTTTGCTGATGTTGTGGTTATTAACTCTATTGAATTCTGGACCGGTAGCAATCCTATGGCTGCAAATGTAGGTGAAACACACATTGTGAAAAATACAGTGGGTGAGGATATCCAGATTACAACAACAGAGAATGGTTACAATCTCTCAAATGGTGACCAGGAGATGCAGCTTGTATTCGACGAGGCCGAGAAAACTTGGAGTGCAGTTTATGGTGGCGAATCGGTTAAATTGATGAAGTTTATTGACGACAATCAGGCCGAAATGTTTACTCTTAACGGCAACAGCATCAATGTTACACTTGACGATGCAGGTGTAAACGCAGCCCGCTTGCTTATGCTTGGCGAGTATGCGATGAGCAAGTAATAAAACATTGTTTTAATAAATGAACAGCAAAGAAACGGATTTAAGACAACAAGATGGTGAGGATACCTCCTACGACCATGTGCTGAAGTATACAGGTGTATTCGGTGGCGTGCAGGTGCTTACCATGTTAGTGTCGATGTTGCGCAACAAATTGGCTGCTTGGTGGCTGAACAAAGCGGGGATGGGTTTCTTTTTGATGTATTCCAATATCGCTTCGTTTGTATCGAGTGCCTCAAATGCGGGAATTCCGTTCAGTGCTGTCAAAAATGTTTCGGAACTGTACGAAACGGCCGATTCGGCTCAATTGGAGTCTTACGTGGTTACAGTTCGTTCATGGAGCCTGTGGACGGCGCTATTCGGTGCATTGCTATGTGTGCTGATGGCGCCGCCCATCAGTTATTTTGCTTTTGATGGGGATTGGAGCTACACCCTTGAGGTGGCTTTGCTTGCCCCAATGATTTTTGCCATTGCCATAACCAATGGCGAAATATCAATCTTAAAGGGCACTCGCAAGCTCAAGCGTGTAGCGATAATTTCGGCGGCGAGTGCTTTGCTCACACTTGTGAGCGTGCTCCCGTTTTTCTATCTCTGGGGAGTACATGGTGTTATCCCTGCCCTTGTGATAAACGCCCTTGTGGTAATGGTTGTTCATCTGCGTTTTTCGTTGCCTGTTTTCCCTTGGCATGTAAGTCTTTTTTCGCGTAGAGTGCTGCAACAGGGTATGGATATGATAAAATTGGGTATACCATACGTGGCTGCATCAATCATTAATGCCTTTACGGCATTGGCAATTCCGGCCTTTCTGCTTGGTATAGGCAATATCGATGATGTGGGGCTTTACAAAGTGGGATATAGTATTATGGTGGTTTATGCCGGTATTGTTTTTGTAGCTGTGGAAACGGACTATTTCCCGCGCCTTTCTGCTGTTAATAACAATGTGGGGAGAATGAACTATGCTATAAATCAGCAGATTGATATATGTGTGTTGCTCATGGCGCCGTTGCTTGTTTTTATGATGATGGCAATGCCGTGGATAGTACGTCTTTTATATACAGCCGAGTTCCTTCCTGTTGTCAGCATGGCTGTATATTCGGCCTTCTATATGTTTTTCAGGGCGATAATGTTGCCCATTGCTTATACCTCTTTGGCAAAAGGGGATACACTAACCTATCTTGTGATGGAGGTTGTGTACGATGCATTTTCGTTTGCTCTCATAGCTGCCGGTTTCTATTGGGGAGGTATTACAGGTACCGGTATAGCGCTCTCTGTTGCCGGTCTTTTGGATGTGCTGATGATAGCCACTTGCTATTCTCTGCGCTATGGCTTCCGTTTTTTCTCATCGACCGTTAAACTTGTGGCCGTGCAGGGCTGTTTGTTGCTTGCAGCCATGGCATTCTGTATACTTGGTAATGCGTGGTTGAAATATGTCGGTTGCATGGTGGTGATGTTGCTGTCGGCATTTTACTCTTTCAGATTGTTACAGAAAAAGACTACTGTAATTGATGCGTTGAAGAGGAAATTTATAAACAGATAATTCATGATGAAAGGGATTTGCCCCTTTCGTT
The DNA here is from genome assembly GCA_937914945.1 of uncultured Bacteroidales bacterium. Taxonomy (GTDB): domain Bacteria; phylum Bacteroidota; class Bacteroidia; order Bacteroidales; family Bacteroidaceae; genus HGM04593. The sequence continues at coordinate 17,084 of CALGJF010000038.1, forward strand.
AATAGATATACTTATGAAACACCCCGAAAATGACAAGGCCTACAAGGGCTTGAAGGTAAACGATGGGGTGGAGCGTTTGAGCTCTGTAAATCCCTATCTGTCGCAGCGGCGGGTGAAACGCGCCGCCACCCTCTCTGTCGATGATTATGTGCAGGGTATTTTGCGTGGCGATGTGATGATTTTGAGCCGTGCTGTTACCCTTGTGGAGAGTATGTTGCCCGAACATCAGGCTGTGGCGCAACAGGTTGTGGAACGCCTGCTGCCCTATTCGGGGAAATCGTTGCGTGTGGGTATAACCGGTGTACCCGGCGCGGGCAAGAGTACCTCGATAGATGCCTTTGGCATGCATATCCTTAATGAGCGCGGCGGTAAGCTTGCTGTGCTTGCCGTGGACCCCAGCAGTGAACGCAGCAAAGGCAGTATCTTGGGCGACAAGACACGTATGGAGCGTCTTTCGGCCCACCCCGATGCTTTCATACGCCCCAGCGCATCGGCCGGTTCGCTGGGCGGTGTGGCACGCAAAACACGCGAAACCATCGTGCTATGCGAGGCTGCGGGCTATGATACTATATTTGTGGAAACGGTTGGAGTGGGGCAGAGTGAGACTGCGGTCTGTTCTATGGTGGATTTCTTCCTGCTCATTCAAATTGCCGGTGCGGGCGATGAATTGCAGGGCATAAAGCGCGGAATAATGGAGATGGCCGATGGTATTGTGATAAACAAGGCCGATGGTGCAAACAGGGAAGAGGCGCAGCGTGCGGCGGTGCATTATAGGAATGCGTTGCAGTTGTTCCCCATGCCGCAGAGCGGAATACGCCCGCAAGTGCTCACATACTCAGGATTTTATGATATCGGCATAAAGGAGGTGTGGGATATGATATTCGACTATTTTGCCAAGGTTAAAGCCAATGGATGCTTTGACCGCAGGCGTAATAATCAAGCAAAATATTGGATGTATGAAAGTATAAACGAACAACTCCATAACAGGTTCTACAATGCTCGCGGTATTGCCGATATGCTTGCCGAGTGTGAAAAGGAACTGCTCAGCGGTCGTATCACATCCTTTGCTGCCGCAACAAAAATGCTCGATTTATATGATTCGATAGTGGAAAAATGATTTATGGACAAGAGAGAAATTCGTAAGTCGGTACGTTTTGCGGTTGCCGCCATTCCACATTATATAAGGAGGCAAAAATCCGACAGGCTTGCACTTGCCATTATGCTGCATCCGGTGGTGAGGGCAGCGCGGGTTGTGGCTCTTTTTTCTCCGTTGCCCGACGAGCCACAGATAAGCGAAATAATTGAGTTGATGGCACGGGAACGTGTGGTATTGCTCCCTCGTGTTGAGGGCGATGTGATGCGTTTCTATCCGTTTAGTCCCAAGGCAATGTCAAGGGGTGCCTATGGGATAATGGAGCCAAAGGATGGCAAGCCCTTTCCTCCCGGCGAGATAGATGTGATGGTGGTGCCGGGCGTGGCCTTTACGGCCTGTGGCAAACGTATGGGGCGTGGCAAGGGATTTTATGATAAATATATGTCGCAAAAGTGTTTCAGAGCATATAAAATGGGGGTTTGCTATACCGAACAGATTCTTCCGTCGCTGCCTTGCGAGCCTCATGATGTTTCAATGGACGAGGTTGTCTATAAATAACAAAAAGCTATCCACGGATAGCTTTTTGTTATTTATGGTGTTACTCCTCTTCTTCGATTATGCCGTTGTAGGCAAGTTCCCCTTCTATGATGAAGAATAGCTCCTCGGGGTCATACTCTCCAATGTTGTTCTTCTTGGCCTCCTTGGCAATGAAACGGGCAATATCGTCGATGTCGATATCTACGTACTCATTGTTGTTGTCAAGAATACCGCTTTTGTCGTAGTAGTCGTAGATGGTGTCGAGGAAATAGTAAAACTCGTCGTCGCTGAATTTCTCTTTAAGTTCCTGTGGCAAGCGCTCGCGTATGTATGCGATGGTCTTTTCGTCATCGAGATCCTCGATGCTGAATTCGTCGTTCTGCATAGCCATTATCCTAAAAGTGCCTCGAATTTAGCCTGAACCTCGCTCTTTGATTTTGAGCCTACGAATTTATCTACAACCTTTCCGTCTTTAATGAATATTACTGTGGGAACGTTGCGTATTCCATATTCGGCTGTGAGGTCGCAAGCCTCCTCAATATCGCATTTTGCCACTGCAATGCGGCCTTCGTACTCGTTAGACAATTCGTCGATGATAGGTGCAAGCTGTTTGCAGGGGCCGCACCATGCAGCGCTGAAGTCGAGTACAATGGGGAGTTGTGTTGCCATGAATTCCTGTGAATTCGCGTCTGTTAAGATTGTTGCCATAGTTGTAAGTTTTTAAGTTATTAATTTAGTTTATAATCTACGTTTGGTAATTCTTTCAAATACTCTATTAACTCATAATCTACCGTAATATTGTGGCTTTTGGAGACAAGCTCAAGGGTAAATTCGTGTTCGTAGTCTTTTACGTTTATTTGCAGTTTGCTGGGGCCGGGGTGCTTTTCGGCATAATCTATGATGTTTTCATATATCTCCTCGGTAAGTGCCATGATGTCGAACGATATTGTAATGCTCTTCACCATTTTATCCTTGATTTCGGGCATGAGTTCTATGCTGTTTACTACAAAATCGAGTTTCGAAGGGTCCCAGCGGCGGCCTTGGCAGCTACCTTTTATATAAAGGAAATTGCCGGGAATAAAGTAGTTCTGTTTCTTTATCCACTCGTCGCCAAAGAAGAATAGCTCGGCTGTTCCCGTAAAATCCTCAATCTTGGCCACTCCAAATGGACTGCCCTTTTTGGTGAATCCTGTACGCGGGGCCTCTGCCACCACACCGCCAAATGTTACCTTGCGGTTCATTATGGATTCAAGATCGTTTAGTTCTGCTGCCGCCGTGTTGCAGAATTCGCTCAGTATAAGGCGGTAATCGTCGAGTGGGTGTGCCGACAGATATATACCCACAAGTTCGCGTTCTCTGTTAAGCCTTTCGAGCGTGCTCCAATTGCCGCCCTCGGGCACCTCGGGGGTTGGTATCTCGGGCATCTCCTCGGCTCCGAAGAGGGTGTTTTCGGCCGATGCTTTATCGGCTTGGAATACGTTGCCGTAGCGTATGAGGCTTTCGAGGAATTGCTCTCCCTTGCTGTTGGTGTTTATGTATTGTTCGCGGCTTATTCCGCCGGGCAATTCGTCAAAGGCTCCCGACATTGCAAGGCATTCAAGGTTCTTGCGGTTGCAGGCAGCGAGGTTTACTCTCTGAACAAAATTGAATATGTCGGTGAACGGGCCGTTGGCTTCGCGCTCCTCAATGATGCTTTGCACGGCAATGTCTCCAACACCCTTTACGGCGCTCAAACCAAAGCGAATATCACCCTTCTTGTTTACGCTGAACTTGCGGCGCGACTCGTTTACATCGGGGCCCAATACGTTTATGCCCATGCTCTTGCACTCCTGCATCAACTTGGTGATTTCTGTTATCTTGTCAAGGTTCCGGCTCAATGCTCCCGCCATGTATTGCGATGGGTAGTGTGCTTTGAGGTATGCCGTTTGGTATGCAACCCATGAATAGCATGTTGCATGCGACTTGTTGAAGGCATAGGATGCGAATTTTTCCCAGTCGGCCCAAATCTTCTCCAAGATGTTTGCGGGGTGTCCGTTTGCTGTTCCGCCGTTAATGAATTTGGGTTTAAGCTCGTCGAGCTTCTCTTTGAGTTTCTTACCCATGGCCTTGCGCAGGGTGTCGCTCTCGCCGCGGGTGAAATTGGCCAACAGACGCGATAGAAGCATCACCTGCTCCTGATATACGGTAATCCCGTAGGTGTCTTTCAGGTATTTTTCCATGCAGGGGATGTCGTACTTTACCAGCGAGGGATTGTGCTTGCGCTCTATAAAGTCGGGGATATAGTCCATTGGGCCCGGTCGGTAAAGGGCGTTCATGGCAATAAGGTCCTCAAATGTGCTTGGTTGCAGTTCCCTGAGGTATTTTTGCATACCGGGCGACTCGAATTGGAATGTGCCGATGGTGCTTCCTTTGCAGTAAAGCTCGTATGTCAGCGGGTCGTCTATGGGTATGTTGTCTATATCCACATCTATCTTCAAGCTGAGGCGTATGTTTTCTATCGCTTCCTTTATTACGGAGAGGGTTTTAAGGCCCAGGAAGTCCATCTTAATGAGGCCTGTCTCCTCGATAACACTTCCTTCGTATTGTGTAACAAGCATTTTCTCGCCTGTCTCCTTGTCCTCGGCAATGCTTATGGGTACATGGTCTGTTATATCGTCGCGACAGATGATCGTGCCGCATGCATGCACGCCTGTATTGCGCACATTGCCCTCGAGCATCTTTGCATATTTTATAGTGTCGCGCAATGTGGGGTTGGGCGATGCTTCGGCTTCGCGTAGCTCTGGTACCGACGTTATGGCGTTTGTAAGGTTCATTTTAAGACCATCGGGCAGGCGGTCGGGGATTGCCTTGCAGAGTTTGTTCGATTGGTCGAGCGGTAGTTTCTGCACGCGTGCAACATCCTTGATGGCAAGTTTTGTTGCCATAGTGCCGTATGTGATAATATGTGCCACCTTCTCCTGTCCATATTTTTCTGTTACCCAATTGAGTACTCGGCCACGGCCGTCATCGTCAAAGTCCACATCGATATCGGGGAGTGATATACGGTCGGGGTTGAGGAAACGCTCGAACAGTAGGTCGTATTTTATGGGGTCAACACGTGTGATGCCCAATGCGTATGCAACCACGCTGCCGGCTGCCGAGCCACGTCCCGGGCCTACAGCTACGCCAAGTTCTTCGCGTGCTGCACGTATAAAGTCCTGCACTATGAGGAAGTAGCCCGGGAAACCCATGGTTTTCATGATGTGCAGCTCAAAATCAATGCGGTCTATGAGCTCTTGGTCAAAAGGCTCGGGGTAGCATTTCTTTGCACCATCGTATGTGAGCTTGCGCAGATAATCTCCTTCGAGCTTTATTCTGTATAGTTTCTCGTAACCGCCAAGTTTCTTGATCTTTTTCTCGGCATCCTCCTGCGAGAGCACTACGTTGCCCTTTTCGTCGCGAGTAAATTCGTTGAAGAGGTCCTCGTGAGTGAATTTTTGTCTGTATAGTTCCTCGGTGCCGAACTCCTCGGGTATGGCGAAGGTGGGCATGATGGGCGCGCTATCTATCGAGTAGTATTCTACCTTGTCGCAAATCTCCACGGTGTTGGTAAGGGCCTCGGGGATATACGAGAACATCTCGTTCATCTCCTCTTTAGTCTTTAGCCATTCCTGTTTTGAGTAGAGCATGCGCTTGGGGTCGTCGAGGTCCTTGCCTGTGTTAAGGCATATAAGACGGTCGTGCGCCTCGGCGTTCTCTTCATCTACAAAATGAACATCGTTGGTGCAAATGAGTTTTA
>CALGJF010000039.1 GCA_937914945.1 uncultured Bacteroidales bacterium
CTTGTGTGCCTATGTAGTCGCCACGCTTATAATAAGGGTCTTTGTCTATCTTTTTCTGTGATACTTCGCCTATATCGCCAAAGAGTACACCTCCTGCATCATATTCGTATTGTCTTATTGAGCGTTTGCGGGCATAGAATCCGCGGAAACGGAACATCCTCTCCTGGAATTGTGCGAATTCCTCGGTTGACAACTGTGTCATGAACTCCTGCTCGGTGTACGATGAGTAACCGCGCCTTTTGCGGGCCTTCTTCATGTAGTTGTCGAAATCCTCACGTGTGATATTAAGGGCACGGCATAGCTCGAGTGTGTCGAGCCCATGTTTCTTTACCTCGCGCGGAACAAATGTGATGTCGTATGCCGGGCGGTTATATACAAGCAACTTGCCGTTGCGGTCGTATATGAGGCCGCGTGTGGGGTAGAGTGTTTTTTTGTAGAATGCGTTACTGTCGGCCTTTGATTTGTATTGGTCGTTCAATATTTGCAGGCTGAATAGCTGTATTATGTATGTGATAAGCACCAATAGAACAGCCCCACCGAGAATATATTTACGCTTGTCGTATTCGTGTATGTTCATTGCTCTATCTTTTGCGAGTGAAACACTCTATTACAAGTGTAAATAGCAGGGTGAGCAGTGTGCTTGCGACAATGCTTGCAAGCAGTGTCAGCGGGTAGCGTATGGTGAAGAGCTCCAAAATATAGAGTACGCTGTAAAATAGCAACAGGCATAGCGTGGCGTACATCGCATAGCCCCCAAAGTTAATGGTGTGTATGCCGGGAATGAAATCGTCGGCAATACCCTTTTGGGTAAAGGATTCGAGTATGTAGTTGCGTGCAAAGGACATGGCCGTTGCGGCACAGGCATTTATGCCGGGTGTATTGCAAAATATATCCACCACAAGGCCAAAGAGGAATGCCCATATAAGCTGTTCGTTGCGCGAGGTGAAGCGTGGTAATTTGAGCAGAAAAATAAGATATATGTGCGCAGTGGCATAGCCAAACAGGTGTATCTGGCTGAATATGAGCACTTGGATAAATGCCAATATCACAAAGTTGCGTATGCGTATAAGCGTGTTGCTTGTCATTCTTTAATTATGCTCTTTTCAAGTTCTTGCTGCTCCCTGCCTCCTTCGTTTCCCACGATGTATACTTTTTGCAGGGTGGCAAAATTGGTGAATAACCTCACTTGTGCTTGCGCAAACATGCCATCGGCCGACTCCTCGGTTTTCTCTATTGTACCCACAGGAATACCGCCGGGGAAGATTGATGAGAAACCGCTTGTAACAACGGTGTCGCCCTTTTCAAATTGTGTGTATCGCGGCAAATCGACCAGGAACGAGTAGCGTGTGTCGTTGCCGTTCCATTGCAACGTGCAGAAATTATCGCTGCCCTTTACACGACAACTTATACTGCTCTTGCTGTTGAGCAACGGTATAACCACCGAATAGTGTTCCGATGCTGTGTATATTATACCCACAATGCCTTCGTTGCAGAATACTCCCATCTCGGCATCAACACCATCTGCCGTTCCTTTATCTATTGTTATGTAGTTATTAACGGCATTCAAGGAGTTGTTTACAACGGTAGCGCAGTTGTAGAAGAATCCTTTTGCCTTATTGGGCAGGGCTGCCACCATTGCACTGTCCTTGTGCTGCATAAGCTCCGCTTGCAGCTGTGCTATCTGTTGGTTTAGTTCTTTATTGTATTGCAGCAGCGCTTCGTTCTCGCTTTTCAGGCCGAAGTAACTGCTTACATCGGTAATGGCGGCGTACATATTGCCTGCTACACTATTGGCCGATGTAAACATTTTTGCGTTTTGGTAGTTGTTAAACTGCACAATAAGCATAATCCCGATTCCCTCCAATAGCAGGAAAAGGAACCAGTGATTATGCTTAATGAAGAAGTTTAACAGTGTCTGCACAGCCTCGTTGGTTTATCGCATGAGGAATGGATAATTGAGGTCGTTGAGTGCAAGCGCTGTACCCTTTGCCACGCAGTAGAGGGGATTCTCTGCAATGTGGAAGGGGATGTTTATCTTGTTCTCCAAACGCTTGTCGAGACCGCGCAACAGAGCGCCGCCACCGGCCAGGTATATGCCATTGTGTACGATGTCGGCATAGAGCTCGGGGGGTGTTGTCTCCAATGCACTGATGATGGCGTTCTCAATCTTTATGATTGATTTGTCTATGCAGTGCGCAATCTCCTGATAGCATACGGGAACCTCCATAGGCAGCGCTGTGATACGGTTAGGACCGTGAACCACGTAATCCTCGGGTGCATCGTCGCCCAGATCGGTAAGCGCCGAACCTACATGTATCTTGATGCGCTCTGCCATGCGCTCACTCACGCGTACATTGTGCTGGCGGCTCATGTATTCCTGAATGTCGGCCGTAAAGTCGTCGCCTGCTGTGCGCAACGAGCCGTTTGATACGATACCGCCAAGCGATATAACTGCAATCTCGGTGGAACCGCCACCTATATCAACAACCATGTTGCCCTCGGGGGCAAGTACGTCGAGGCCGATACCCAGCGCCGATGCCATGGGCTCATATATGAGATACACATCGCGGCCACCGGCATGCTCGGCTGAGTCGCGCACGGCACGAAGCTCCACCTCGGTTGAGCCATAGGGAACTCCTATGACCATGCGCAACGAGGGAGTAAACAATTTGCTGCCCATATTCACTTTCTCAATGAGCCCGCGCATCATCATCTCGCAAGCGTAGAAGTTGGCAATAACACCATCGCGCAATGGGCGTATTGTTTGAATGTTGGGGTTTACTTTTTCGTGCATCTGCTTGGCACGCTCTCCGACGGCTATCATCTTCTTTGAGCCGTCGATTGCAACTACCGAGGGCTCGTCAACAACAATCTTTCCATTGTAGGATATGATGGTGTTGGCGGTGCCGAGGTCAATTGCTACATCTTGTGTGAATGAAAATAATCCCATCTCTTTTTCTGATTTTAATTAGTGTTTGAAATGGCGGAATCCTGTGATTACCATGGAAACGCCGTTTGCATCGCAGTAATCAACCGACTCCTTGTCGCGGATAGAACCACCCGGATGAATTACCGCTGTAACGCCTGCCTCGTGTGCAATCTGCACGCAATCGGGGAAGGGGAAGAATGCGTCGCTTGCCATAACGCTGCCCTGCAATGAGAATCCGAAGTTGCCGGCTTTCTCAATGGCGTGGCGCAATGAATCTACGCGCGAGGTCTGTCCCACACCGCTTGCAATGAGCTGCTTGTTCTTGGCAAGTACGATGGCGTTGCTCTTGCTGTGCTTTACAATTTTGTTGGCAAAGAGCATATCCTCGATTTCATCGCTTGTAGGGGCTTTCTGTGATACGGTCTTCAAGTCCTCGGGTGTTTCAACCTTCTCGTCGCGGTCCTGCACAAGCACGCCGTTAAGCACGCTGCGGTAGGTCTGTGAGGGGAGTGCGGTCTCCTTCTGAACAAGGATTATGCGATTCTTCTTTTGTGTTAGAATCTCCAATGCCTCCATGTCGTAGTCGGGAGCTATGATTACCTCAAAGAAAATCTCGTTAATCTTCTCGGCTGTTGCTTTGTCGATGGCTTTGTTTGCAATGAGTACACCGCCAAATGCCGATACGGGGTCGCCGGCGAGGGCTGCCTCCCAAGCCTCGAGCAGTGTGGGGCGCGATGCAAGGCCGCATGCGTTGTTGTGCTTGAGGATGGCGAAGGTTGTTTCGCCTGCAAAGTCGTTGATTAGCTCTACTGCGGCGCTGATGTCAAGCAGGTTGTTGTATGAAATCTCCTTGCCATGTATCTGGTTGAACATCTTGTTGAAGTTGCCGTAGAACGCGCCCTTTTGGTGGGGATTCTCGCCGTAGCGTAGCGACATGGGGCAATCCATTGCGCTACGGAATGCGCTCTTCTCCTCTTTGTCGAAGTAGTTGAAGATGGCCGAATCGTATGACGATGATACAGCGAAGGCTTCGCGTGCAAAGAAGCGGCGCTCCTCCAATGTTGTCTCTGCACCATTGCTCTGCAAAATATCGAGCAGGGGCTTGTATTGTGCCTTGCTGGCAACAATGACAACGTCGTTAAAGTTCTTTGCCGCACCACGGATGAGCGAGATGCCACCTATGTCAATCTTCTCGATAATATCGGCCTCGGGTGCGCCCGATGCCACAGTCTGCTCAAAGGGATAGAGATCGACAATAACAAGGTCTATTGCCGGAATCTCGTACTCTTGCATCTGCGCCTGGTCTTTCTCGTTCTCTCTGCGGCCGAGTATTCCGCCAAACACTTTGGGGTGCAGTGTCTTTACTCTGCCGCCCAGGATTGAGGGATAGCCGGTGAGGCTCTCTACCGCGGTGCAGGGAATGTCAAGCGACTCAATGAATTGCTGTGTACCACCTGTTGAGATTAACTGTACCCCCTCGGCGTGCAGGAGTTTTATAATCTCGTCGAGTCCGTCTTTGTGAAAAACAGACACCAATGCCGATTTAATTCTCTTTGTTGACATGTCTATCAAGTTTTGTTGTGATGTTTCTGTTTGATTATCAATGCGTTGTTTGCTTGTGGGCAAATGCCCTCCGAATTTTACGCGAAGATAACTTTTTTTGCGCGATTTTGCATCATAAAAACAGGCATATTTATAAACAAATAAACAATATTTAGTATAAAATAAAAAGGGCACTTTTTTACATTGCAAATATTGCTTGCTTGCACTATCTTCGCGTTGTAAAATAGTGTGAGATTAAAAATAGAAATATGAGAATTGGAGTTTTAACGGCAATGCAGTCCGAGTTTGAGCAATTGGCCGCTCTGCTTGCTGATGCCCGCAAGTGTGATGAGAGTGGTTTTTCGTATCTCGTTGGTATGTTGGGGGCAAACGAGATAGTATTGCATCGCTGCGGTATAGGTAAGGTAAATGCGGCTGTGGGCACAGCCGAGCTTGTGCGCACATTCTCGCCCGATGCAGTGGTGAGTACAGGTGTTGCCGGTGGCATTGATGAGTGCCTTGGCGTTATGGATGTGGTGGTGAGTTCCTCGATAGTGTATCATGATGTGTGGTGCGGGATGGGGTGCGACTATGGTCAGATTCAGGGAATGCCTGCGGTGTTCCCGGCGGCAGAGCGTTTATGGCAGTGTGCAGTATCGCTTAACGGTGCCACAGGCAATAGTACAAAAATTCATGCGGGGCTCATCTGCACAGGCGATAAATTTATTACCAACCGCGATGAATTGAATGAAATAAAGGCTAATTTTCCTGCCGGCCTGGCTGTGGATATGGAGTCGGCTGCAATAGCACAGGTGTGCCACATCTATGGCGTGCCGTTTGTGAGTTTTAGAATTATAAGCGACACTCCGGGTGTGGATAAGCATATCGAGCAGTATGAGAATTTCTGGGGCGAGATGGCCGATCGCTCCTTCGGCATTACCCGCATGTTCCTTTCAAAATTATAATTATGAAGAAGATACCAAGTTTTACAATAGACCACATACGCCTGAAAAGAGGCATATATGTTTCGCGCCAAGACAATGTGGGCGGCGAGGTTGTAACAACCTTCGATGTCAGAATGAAAGAACCCAATCGCGAGCCTGTGCTCAGCCCAAGTGCAATACACACCATAGAACACCTTGCAGCCACTTTCCTGCGTAATCATGCCTCTTGGGGCAGCCGCATAATCTATTGGGGGCCCATGGGTTGCCTCACAGGCAACTATCTCATAGTAAGGGGTGATGTGTCGTCGGTCGAGATATTACCACTTGTAAGGGAGGTTTTTGAATTTGTGGCGTCATACGAAGGCGAGGTGCCCGGAGCATCGGCGCGCGACTGTGGCAATTACCTTCTTATGAATCTTCCCGAGGCTCGTTGGGAGGCACGCAAATACCTCACCGAGGTGCTTTGTTGTGCCACAGAAGAGAATTTGAATTACCCTGTATGATGTTACTATGGGAAACGAAATTGTAATACCGCCCCATTTATCGCCCGAGGAGTATGTGCAAATGGGCGACAATGCCATTGATGGCGATAGAATAGAGGAGGCTGTGCAGTGGTACCTCAAGGCTGTGGAGCTTGGCAGTGCAAAGGCTATGTTGCGAATGGGTAACTGCTGCTTTTGTACCGATGTAGATAACCCGAGAACCGAGAAGGAGGCTGTGCAGTGGTATCGCAAGGCTGCCGAGCTTGGCGAGCCTGCCGCGCAATACAATCTTGCCGATTGTTATTATATGGGTTTAGGCGTGGATAAAGATTATGCCGAGGCTTTCAAGTGGTTCATCAGGTCGGCCGAGCAGGGTAATGTTGATGCGCAATACAGCCTGGCCGACTGCTATTACTTTGGCGAGGGTGTTCCCGAGGATGAAGATGAGGCTACTCGATATTACCGCCTTGCCGCCGAGCAAGGGCACAGCGATGCCATATATTGGCTTGGCATATACGATGGTGCCGACGATGATGCATTTATCGATAGTGTGAGAATGCTTCAAAGGATACGCAAGGCTGCCCAAAAGGGCGACCACCGTGCACAACGTATGCTTGGCGATTGCTATAATTATGGTGATGGTGTGGAAAAAGATTATGCCGAGGCTGTCAAATGGTACCGCCTTGCCGCCGAGCAGGGTAACGCCGATGCCCAGAATGAGTTGGGCGATAGCTATTATTTGGGCGATGGTGTGGAAGAAGATTATGTCGAGGCTGTCCGATGGTACCGTCTTGCCGCCGAACAGGGCCATCCTGCCGCCCAATATAATTTGGGAATATGCTACAGCTTGGGTGTAGGTGTTCCTATGGATGAAACGGAGGCTGTCAAGTGGTATCGCCTCGCAGCGGAACAGGGCTACGAGGCTGCGCAGAAGGCTTTGCAGAAACTGTAATATAAATAATGAAGGACAACCCCGCGTGAGTTGTCCTTCATTATTTCAATTTTTCTTCGGGTGGTCGATGTTGTAGTGCAGGCCACGGCTCTCCTTTCGCTCTATTGCTTGGCGCATAATAAGATAGCCTACGTTTATTATATTACGCAGTTCGCATAGTTCACGGCTTACAACGCTTTGCTTGAACAGCTCCTCGGTCTCCTCGTAAAGCAGATCGAGGCGATTCCATGCGCGTTTCAGGCGTAGATCGCTGCGCACAATGCCCACGTAGGTGCTCATAATCTGCCCCACCTCCTTCACATCCTGCGAAATCAGCACCATCTCTTCGTTCATCTTGGTGCCCTCGTCGTTCCATTGCGGGATATTCTCATTGAAACTATATTCGTGTATATGTTGTGTGGAGTGCTTTGCCGCCGCATCGGCATATACGACAGCCTCTATCAAGGAGTTGCTGGCAAGGCGGTTACCGCCGTGCAGGCCTGTGCATGAACACTCGCCAACGGCATAAAGGCGGTGTATGCTCGATGCTGCATTCAAATCTACCTTTATACCACCGCACAGATAGTGTGCCGCGGGTGCCACAGGTATATAGTCTTTTGTTATATCTATACCCAAAGAGAGGCACTTTTCGTAGATGTTTGGGAAATGACGCTTTGTCTCTTCGGGGTCTTTGTGCGTAACATCGAGGTATACATGGTCGTCGCCACGTGTTTTCATTTCGTTGTCTATGGCGCGTGCAACGATGTCGCGCGGAGCAAGTGAGAGGCGCGGGTCGTATTTTTGCATGAACTCCTTGCCATCTATGGTGCGCAGTATGCCGCCATAGCCGCGCATGGCCTCTGTTATGAGGAACGAGGGGCGGTCGCCGGGGTTGTAGAGGGCTGTGGGGTGGAACTGAACAAATTCCATGTCCTTTACCGTGCCTTTTGCGCGATATACCATAGCGATGCCGTCGCCTGTTGCCACAAGTGGGTTGGTTGTGGTTTTATACACCGCACCGCAGCCACCTGTTGCCATCAGTGTAACCTTGCTCAGGAATGTGTGTACTTGATTTGTGGCTATATCCAACACATATGCACCGTAACACTCTATGTCGGGTGTCTGGCGGGTAACGGTAACGCCCAAATGGTGCTGCGTAAGTATCTCAATGGCAAAATGATTGTCGAGGATAGTAATGTTCGGGTGTTTGCGCACAGCCTTTATGAGTGATTCCTGTATCTCGGCACCGGTATTGTCGGCGTGGTGCAGAATGCGGAACTCCGAGTGCCCTCCCTCGCGGTGCAGGTCGAACTCGCCATTCTCATTCTTGTCAAAACTAACGCCCCAATTTATCAGTTCCTGGATTTGTGAGGGGGCTTCGCGCACCACCTTCTCCACAGCATCGCGGTCGCTAATCCAGTCGCCTGCAATCATAGTGTCCTCGATGTGCTTTTCAAAGTTGTCCACTGCAAGGTTGGTAACCGATGCAACGCCTCCCTGTGCAAAGTAGGTGTTTGCGTCTTCGAGTGTGGTTTTGCATATTATTGCCACTTTGCCCTTTTCGGCAACTTTAAGTGCATAGCTCATTCCGGCGATACCGGAGCCGATAACCAAAAAATCGAATCTCTTAATCATATATTCGTTTATTTATGCAGGGTTGGTGTGGCTGTGGGTTGTAGAAGCTCAAAGGCGTGCATCGAGCCCCGCATTTGTTATTTATGCTGTATGGTTGCAAAATTAGCAAATTATTGTTTAATATTATTGCGTTGTTCCAAATAAAAATGGGCATATACTCCTCTAATTTGGCAAATATTGAGTAGTTTTACGCAGATTTCATTCAATTGGTTTATAAAGCAACACGATGAACAGGATATATTCTCTTTTTATTTGCGGTTTTCTTGTGGTGGCAATGGCGATGGCGCAGCCTGTAAAGAAGGATTACAGGGCGCTCCTCTCGGATGAATTGCTAACATATAGCGATGCATCGCTTGTGGTGTATGACCTCACTGCCGATTCGTTGCTCTTTGCCCACCGTGCGCACAAACTCACCCGCCCAGCTTCGGTTCTTAAAATAATAACATCGGTGGCTGCTGTTGAGCGTCTTGGTACCGACTATACAATAGACACCTATCTGTTGCGCAGGGGCAATTCGCTATATTTCAAGGGTGCGATAGACCCGCTATTCTCTTTTGAGGAACTTTGTGCCATGTTGCAACATGTGCCCGCCAATGCTGTGGTGGATACCTTGTATGCCGATTGCTCTTTTATGGATTCGATTCATTGGGGCCCGGGTTGGGCTTGGGACGATACCCCTTGGGAGTTCCAGCCATATATCTCACCGCTTATGCTGTGTGGCGGGTGTGTGGAGGTCTCTGCCAAGCCGGCTCAACGTGGCGCAGCTCCTTTGGTTGAGTGTTTTCCGCCGTCAAAATTTTATTCTATTGAGAATGAGGCTGTAAGCAGGGGAGGGACAGGCGAAAAATTTACCATTTTGCGCGATTGGCTCGGTGGTACCAATGTAATTCGTCTGCGTGGCGATTGCTCGGCGGCCAAGAGCGAGAAGATGAATATGTTTCCATCACAGGATTATTTCATAACCGTAGCAGCCGAGCAACTTGCTGCTCGCGGAGTAGCGGTGAAAAATGTTGCCGGCGGTGTGGCGCCGCAAGGATGCGACACTTTGGCGGTTGTGCGCAGGGCTCTGGGTGATGTTGTGGCCGAGGCTCTTATGGAGAGCAATAATCTGTGTGCCGAGGCTCTGTCCTATCACTTGGGCGCTCTCTACGGGCGCTTCCCTGTGCAGCAGTCCATGGGCCCCGATATTATCAAAGGTTTTTTGAGTTATACGCTCGATATGCCGTTGCGCTACGATGTTTGCGATGGTTCGGGGCTTTCGCCATATACCCTTGTGTCGGCCGATATGATTATGCAGGTGTTGAAATATGCCTATTCGCACAAGCATCTGTACGATGTTATTATGAGTGGTTTGCCGCAATCGGGTATCAGCGGTACGCTTAAAAACCGTACAAAGGGCACGGCTGCGTATAAAAGAGTTTTTGCAAAGACGGGTACGGTTACCGGTGTATGCACCCTTGCCGGTTATGCGCAGGCTGCCGATGGGCACACCTTGGCATTTGTGATACTGAATGAGGGCTCGCCCAAGGCTCGTCCGGTACGTGTGTGGCAGGACAAGGTGTGCGATGTCATGTGCAGATAAGGGTGGTCAGCGTAGTTTTTTTATCTCGTTGATGTTTCTCATAAGTTGTGCATAACCGGCGCGCTCCACGGCACTATCCTTGAATAGCTTGTTATATCTCTCTTCGTTTAGTGCAAACCACTCTTCGTCGCTCATGGCTGCGAGTTCTTCGCTTGGCAGCAGTTCCTTGGCTGTTTCCTGCTCGTCGTTGCCGTTATGTGGGCACGAGGCGTTGCATCTGTCGCAGCCGTAGAAGCATTTTCCCATCTTTTCACCGATGTTTTCGGGTAAATCGCCGCGATGTTCAATAGTAAGGTACGAAAGGCATTTGCGTGCATCGAACCCTGTTTTGGTGAGGGCGCCCGTCGGGCAGTTTATGATGCAGCGGTTGCAGTTTATGCATGGATTGCGGTGGATAGGTGTGTCGGCCTCGGCCTCTTGGTCTATGAACAGCTCGCCGAGGAAAAAGAATGTACCAAGTCCCGGTATTATAAGCTGGCGGTTGATTCCCACACGCCCTATGCCTGCCTGTTCGGCCCAATAGTGTTCGAGTACGGGTGCCGAGTCGCAGAAGGCACGTCCGTTTGCCCCTGTGGCTTCGTTTATGCTTTTAAGCAGGGCGTGCAGCCTCTCTTTGACCACCTTGTGATAATCCTTTCCTTGTGCATATCGCGACAGGTGTAGGTGGGTTTTAGGTGCTGCAGGCTGTGCATAGCTCATGGCAACCGATACAATGCTCTTGCAGCCGGGTACAAGCAGGGCGGGGTTCTCTCTCTTGTCGCAATTGCGTTCCAGATAGCTCATTGTTCCATGGTTGCCATTGTTTATCCACTCTGTGTACCTCTTAATCTCCTCCGGTGGAACTATGCCGGCTTTTGCTATGCCACACACGGCAAAGCCGAGGCGTTTGGCCTCGGCTTTTATGTAGTTTGATAATTCACGCGGTGTCATTACTCGAAAATCTTGAAGGTATAGCCCTGTTCAAGCAACCAATCTATTGCGCGTGGCAGTGCATATCTCAGATTGCTCTCGGAACGCAGCGAGTCGTGGAAGGTTATTATGGAGCCGTTGCGTGTGTATCGTTTCACATTGGCAAGTACATCCTCGCCATACATGTGAATACTGTAATCGCGTGTAACAAGGTCCCACATGACAAATTGATATCTTTTGCTCAATTCGTTGTATTGCTGTGTGCGTAACAAACCGTGTGGCGGGCGAAACAGGTTGCTGTGAATAAAGGCATCGGCCTGGTCCACGTTCTCAATATATCTCTTTGTGCTTGTTAAAAGCCCTTTGAGGTGGTTGAAGGTGTGGTTTCCCAAGCGATGGCCCCCCTCCACCACCTGCATATACTCTTCGGGGAACTTATGCACATTGTCGCCCACCATAAAGAAAGTTGCCTTTATGTTGTTACGCTCGAGCAGCTCCACCACCCATGGGGTGATGACAGGTATTGGGCCGTCGTCAAATGTTAAATAAACGGCCTTTTCATCGGGGTTCATTCTCCACAATGCCTTTGGGTAAAGGTTGCGGAAAAACTCGGGTACCTGTTCTATGAACATATGTGTTTTTCTTCTGTTTTGTAATTAATCAAGGCGTTGCTGCCACACCTCGAACAACGCAGATAGTTCTTTGTTGTAGTCGGCAGCTGCGGCTTTGCATGCTTCATTACCTTCTTTAAGCTCGTCGATGGTAAGTTTGGCTAGCTCTATTGCCATGTAGCTCTCTTGTATTGTTGCTGTAAAGTGCCTGTCGCTCATGCTGTTGTACCAATTGATATACTCAAATTGGTCGTCTATCAGCTTGCCTAATAATTCAATACCTTTATCATATTCGCCCAATGCTATGTAGAGACGGCCGATGTCTATACCGTCGGCCAAGGCTGTGTGGGGTACGATGCTTGCGGGCAGCTCCTCTTCCATTAGATTGAGCAGGTTCAAAGCTTTGTCGTTGCTTCCCTCGTTGTATAGTTCGCTGGCAAGTGAGGTTATCACTCGTCTGTGGGTATAAATCATGCGGCTGATGGTCTCGTCGGAGTAGTAGTCAGGGTTATCCTTGAGCCCGCCGAACTTGAAACGGTTCATTACATTGTTATAGAATTTTTCTGTATCTACAACTGTCGATTTACCTCTGCTGTAACCAAGCTCCACCCAATTGAATGGTGTGATGCGGTATGCAAGTCCTTCATGCACAAAGAAGTCTTTAAGGCAACTCAAATAGTTCTCTTCGCCCACGGTCATGGACATATACATGGGGCGTTCCCAATTGCACTGCGAGAGCATCTCGAGCAACATGAGGTCCGAACGGGTGATGGCTCTTTTCCCGGCAAGCGATATCTTCATGTATCGCGGCATGGAGTCGGCATACTCTGCGGGTATTATCATGCCCGAACGTATTACAGCCTCGGGGTCAATCTCAATGTATAGCGTATCGGTGGGGATATAGTGCAGTTTTTCGTTGCGCGAGCACACCCAGTTTTTCATTATGTTCTTTACCTCGAATGGGTTCTCGCCAAAGCGTTTTTTTGCGCCCTCGGGGTTCTCGGCGTAAACAGATTCTATGTATTCCCTTACCTCGGGTCTTATCTCTATGTCATCGTTGGCTGTGCCCGCATAGTCTATTCTATCCCATTTTATGGGGATTGACGGTGAGTCGTATGCGGGGCGGCGCATTTGGTCGATGTACCAATCGGTTTGCAGGTACGAGAGGTTGCAAACTCGTGCATCGGTGCGCACTCCCTCCACCTCCTGTGTGTACCACAAGGGGAATGTGTCGTTGTCGCCACAGGTGAAGATTATGGGGTTGCCCTCCTCGGGGATAGATGCAAGGTAGTTTTGGCCAAAATCGCGGCAGGCGTAACGGCCGCTTCGGTCGTGGTCGTCCCATGTTTGCGATACCATTTGAATGGGTACAAACATGCATGCTATGGCCACGGCAAGGCTTATGGCGATGTTTTTCTTTCTTATCCATTCGGTTATTGCGGCAACACCCATGCCTATCCAGATGGCAAATGCGTAGAACGAGCCTGCATAGGCATAGTCGCGCTCACGCGGTTGCAGAGGTGTCTGGTTCAAATATAGCACAATGGCTATACCTGTCATGAAGAAGAGCATGAATACAACAAGGAATTGTTGCGAGCCCTCTTTACCACGGCGTGCTTGCCACACCATTCCCATTATACCGAGTATTAACGGCAGGGCATAGAATACATTGCGCCCCTTGTTCTCTTTAAGTATCGATGGCAGTGTGTCCTGGTTGCCTACCAATATGTTGTCGATAAACGATATGCCGGTAATCCAATTGCCTTTTTCAAATTCGCCATGGCTTTGCAAGTCGTTTTGCCTTCCCACAAAGTTCCACAGGAAATATCTCCAATACATGTGGTTTAGCTGGTAGTTTATGAAGAATTGGAGGTTTTCAAACTGTGTGGGCATCATTACATTCATGGTTTCGCCCCATGATGTCTTGTAGCGCACGTTGTGTCCCTTGATTTCGCCACCGCACCATTGTGCATAGAGGTTTATTTTGTTGGGGCCGTAGCTGCCGTGTTCCATGCTGTGCATGCGCGGGAAGAGCATGTTTGTGGCAAAGATATAATCCTTGTCATAACCCACTATCTCGTATGAGTCTTTTTCGTCGGGATTGCTTTTCTCCTTGGGGGCATATTTGGGAGCGCCGGTCGTTGTCTTTGCCACCAGATATTGCCCTTTGGGCTCGCGTTCAAGCTCTGAGCTATATGCCTGACCATAGAGAAGGGGGCGTTTGCCATACTGCTCACGGCCCAGGTATGCACCGAGTGTGAAGATATCCTCGGGAGAGTTTTGGTCCATGGGAGTGTTTGCTGCCGAGCGCACCACGATTAGTGCATACGAAGAGTATCCAATCATGATAACCAGCATGCATAGCAATGATGTATTGAACATGCGCAGGTTCATAAGGTATTTTTCTCCCTTGCGGTAAATGGCCGCAAAGAAAAGGGCAACAAGTACCACTATGCCCATGATAACGCTTAATACACCATATCCGTAGAAGGGGATACCAAGCAATCCCACCGATGCCACAAATGCAATGGCAAGTTTCTTGCGGCTCTTGCCCTTTTCGCTCTCTATGAGTCCCCATATAAGTGCGGCACACAGGAGAACGATATATGTTATGAGTCCTGTGTTAAATGGCAACCCCATGCTGTTTACAAACAGCAGTTCGAACCAACCGCCCACCTTTACAACGCCGGGCACAATGCCATATAGTACTATGGCAACAAGTACTGCCGACGCAAGGAGTGCCAGCATTGAACCTTTAAGGGTGGCATTAGGCGTGCGTTTGTAGTATGCCACAAGCACAATTGCGGGGATACAAAGCAGGTTCAGCAGATGCACTCCGATGGAGAGGCCTGTGAGGTAGGCTATGAGCACCAGCCAGCGGTCGCTGCGGGGTTCGTCGGCATGCTCCTCCCATTTGAGAATGAGCCAGAATACCACGGCTGTAAAGAGCGATGAATAGCCGTAGACCTCCCCTTCAACAGCGCTGAACCAATATGTGTCGCTCCAAGTGTATGCAAGCGAGCCCACAATGCCGGCACCCATTATTGTAATGAGTTGTGATGTGGAGATCTCCTTGCTGTTTCCTACAATGAGTTTGCGTGTGAGGTGTGTGATGCTCCAAAAGAGGAACAGAATACCGCCTGCACTTAAAACAGCGCTCATGTAGTTTACCATGAGGGCTACATTTTGTGGCTCGGCAAAGAGCGAGAAAAAGTTTGCAGTAAGCATGAAGAAGGGGGCACCGGGCGGGTGTCCCACCTCCAATTTATAGCCCGAAAGTATGAATTCGGGGCAATCCCAGAAACTTGTGGTAGGCTCCACTGTGAGGCAGTATGTAGCTGCCGCAATGATAAAAATGAGCCAACCGAGTGTGTTGTTTACGGTTTTGAATCGTTTCATCTATAATATATTATTCGTATTTCTCTTGTGTAATGCACAAAATTGGGGGAGCGCTGTTCCCCTAAAATGCTGCAAAGTTACCTAAATGGCGGGATATGAACAAAATATTATATACGAAAAACCGCGAAAAACATATAAACACTGTTAAAGCGGGTCTATGTCGTAGTACATATTTATTGAGCGGTAGCGGGCATTCTGTGTGAAGGATTGCTGTATTGCCAGCAAGGTTTCGTTTATCTTGTACTGCGACAGTCCGTTCTCTATCTTCAACACTATTTTTCGTATGTATAACTGCTTGACACGCGCAACGGGGGGTAGATCGGGACCCAAAATGCGGTTTTCAAAAATCTTGCGCAGATGCTGCCCCATAAGTTCTGAAAATTCTTCCAGCACCTCTATTTCGCGGTGTTTTATATAGATGTAAACCAACCGATAAAAAGGGGGATAATGGAACATCATGCGCTCGCTCAGTTGGGTGTTATAGAATTGTGTGTAGTTATTGTCCACTATGTGCGGGATAACAGGCGCATCGGGGATTTTAGTCTGCAGGAACACTTTACCCTGCCCATTTTTTCGCCCGGCCCGGCCGGCTACCTGGGACATCAGTTGGAAGGCACGTTCCGTTGCTCTGAAATCGGGGTAGTTGAGCAGGCTGTCGGCATTTATTATGCCCACAACTGCCACATTGTCAAAGTCCAGCCCTTTGGAAACCATTTGTGTGCCTATGAGAATATCGGTTTTGCCCTCTTGGAAGGCTGTGATTATATTTTCATACGCAGTGCGGGTGCGGGTGGTGTCGAGGTCCATGCGGGCAATGCGTGCATGGGGGAACATATTTTGCAGGTCGTCTTCAATCTTCTCTGTGCCGTAGCCGAGGTTTGCAAAATTGTTCTCCTCGCAGTTGGGGCAATATTTGGGTGCGGGTATGGTGTAACCGCAATAGTGGCAGGTTAGTTTGTCGGCGTTCTTGTGCAGTGTGAGGCTCACATCGCAGTGTTTGCATTTGGGTACCCACCCACAGGTGCGGCACTCCAACAGCGGTGCGTATCCACGGCGGTTTTGGAACAGTATTATCTGTTTGCCCTCTTTAAGGGCTGCACTCATGGCATCGGTAAGCGGGTCGCTGAATGGGCCTGTCATGCGCTTGCGATGTTTCATGTCCTTTATATCAACTACCTCAATCTGTGGCAGTTGCACAGCGCGATGGCGTGTTGTGAGGCTCACAAGCCCATATTTCCCGGTGGTGGCGTTGTAATAGCTCTCGATAGATGGGGTGGCGGTGCCAAGCAGAGTTTTTGCTCCATAGAACGAGGCAAGCACCATTGCTGCGTTGCGGGCGTTGTATCGGGGTGCGGGTTCCTGTTGCTTGTAGCTTGTTTCGTGCTCTTCGTCAACGATAACCAGCCCCAGCCTTTTGAATGGAAGAAAGACCGATGAACGCACACCCAAGATAACATCGTAGGGGGTGTCGCTCATCTGTTTTTTCCATATTTCCACCCTCTCAGCATCGGAGAATTTGGAGTGGTATAGCCCGATGCGGTTACCGAATACTCTCTTCAATCGCTCCACTATCTGCTTGGTGAGGGCTATCTCGGGCAGCATGTATAGTATCTGCTCGCCACGTTTCAGCGCCTCGGTAATCAGGTGTATATATATTTCGGTTTTTCCAGCCGAGGTTACACCATGCAGCAAGGTTACGTTTTTCTGTGTAAAGCACTCGTTAATCTCTCTAAATGCTTTTTTCTGCGCCTCGTTGAGGCTGTTTTGTGGTACCACAGGCTCAATGCTTGTGTCCAATCGCCCAATCTCCACCTCGTAGCTTTCGAGGATACCTTTGTCGGTGAGTTCCTTGTATATATTGGGTTGCACATCGGCCTGTTCCAGCAGTTTGTGCTTGGCAACCTCTATGCAGTGCCCGCTGTGGAAATGCGACATCTGCAAGTAGGTGTTCAGCAGCCTTTTTTGTCGTGGAGCGCGCGCGAGTGATTGCAAGACGAGTGCGACAGCCTTTTCGTCGCGGCAATGTTTGGTGAGCCTTGTGCGCTGTTCGGTGCGTGGCTTGAACTCTCCTTTCAGCCCTTGCGGTATCGCTGCCTTGTAAATATCGCCCATGCTGCAAAGGTAGTAGCGCGATATCCACTCCCACAATTTTAGTTGTGTAGGCAGTATTATGGGTGTTTCGTCGAGCAATTCCTCTATGGCACGCACCTTGCAATCGGCAGGTTCATTATCGTGGGTAGCTATGATAATTGCAGTGTAATGCTTCTTGGGGCCGAGCGGAACGCTTACGCGACACCCTGCCTGCACGCTATCCTCCCATTTTTGTGGCACGCTGTACGTGTAGCTTGTGGGGAGGGGTAGTGGTAATATTACATCTGCGAATTTTGCCATAATTTACTATTGCGAAGGTAGAAAAAAGGGGTGAATATGCAAAATGCTGATTGCACATGTATATAATAAAAGCTATTATATAGAAATTCACACTGATTACCAAGATTGTCATTCCGAACCTTGTGTGAGGAATTTCTGATTGAGATTTTTCCTCCTTTCAGTCGACAAAATTACGAAGTAGTGTAGTTTTGTATATAACCCCCATAATAAAAATTCATAGGCAACATTGCTGCCTATGAATTTTTATTATCGAATTTTTATTATCGAATTTTTATCTGCTATCAGAAGATATATGCAGCCGATACCTGCCAGGTGTTAACCTTTGAACCTTTTATGTAGTCCCAGCCTGCACTTGTGGGGTCGGCCTTAAGCTCACCGGTGTTGCCAAGTGCAATGTTGTAGTTGATGTGCAACTGAACATGGTTGAGTACTGTGGCACCAACACCTACGTTGAGGCTGAGGTTGCTCTTTTTGTATTCCCATTCGGCAATGGCGCCTGCTGTATCCTGCCATTTTTCATCGTTGTTACCTAACGCCCAACCGAATTGGGGGCCTACAGCAGCAAAAGGCTCCAAGAATTTGTTTACAATGGGGAGAGAGAACTCGTAACGCAAGTAGATAGGTATCTCGATGCTGCGGCGTGTGATATCCTCGCCTCCGAGCCCTGAACTTGTCTGTGAATAGAGGATGTTACCCTCGATGCCCAAACCTACAATGGGGAGCATTATTTTTGCTGTGGGGCCCACGAAGAAACCAGTCTTTCCTTCGCTCTTTATATCGTCGAGCGAGCCGGGCTTGCTAGCAAGGTTCATACCTGCCTTAATACCCCAATTGAATTGTGCAAATGCGGGAGCAGATGCCAACAAACACAATGTGATTGCAATACCAAAAATCTTTTTCATATTTCAAAATTTAATGTTAATATAAATCGTTTTATAACATCCCGTTTGGTTATGTGAATAACCATGCGGCTTTTCTTGTTGGCTACAAAATAAGTGTAAAAATAGTTAAAATGCAAATTTTGACCATTTCTTTATACGACAAACAGGGTGAAAGCATACTTTCACCCTGTTTGATAGTGTATGTAGATTTTATTATCTTCTTGTACGTCTTACCGATACTCTTGCTCCGCCGGCACTGCTTTTGCCGCTTCGTTTCTTTTTCACGGTCTCTTTCTTTTCGCTATCTTTTTTCTTTTTTGTGCTGCGGAAGAGTCCTTTCTTCTCGGTTTTCTCTGTTTTATCGGTTGCTACAGAGTCGTTGGCTACCGTTGTGCTGTCGGCAGGTGTTACTGCGGGCTTGGGCGTGTTCCACAAATTGGCGCGGAAATCGGCGAGCTGTTTCTCGATGTTTGCCTGCTCTTTTTTAACGGCTGTACTATCCTTGCAGTATTGGTTTATGGCAAGGTTTCTTAGGTTTACCGTCTTGTATATCTCGCCATCGTAGCAGTTTTTTATAAAGTAGTCGTTTATTGTCATAGACGACACGTTATTGTAGCTGCTTGTTACCAAGGTTTGCTGTGCGAGAACATTTGCAATCTCTTCATAGTTGAGCCAAAACATGGGCAGTTTCTCTATCTCTGTAGTGAACTCGTCGCGTGTGCGATGCAATACGGGGCAGATAGCAGTTACGCGTGTATTGTATGTTGCAGTGCGCTGGTCGTAGTAGTTGCTCTCTTTTATGTAGTAGCTCAATACCTCGTTGCTGGGAACGTCGCTTTTGTTTACAATGAACTCGCCATCCTTCTCCTCGTAGTATATGCGGTAGTCGTCGAGCAGGTCCTTGGGTGCTATCTTGTTCTCCTCGTCAAACGATTCGTTTCCGTCGATATTGTATTTGTATGCCGTTATTGTGCCGTCAAGAATAAGGCGGAATACGTATGTAAAGAGGTTTACGCTCTTGCCTATGGGCTCCACGGGGTAATAGAGCGACGCGTTCTTCTCGTTTTTGAGGTCGAGTGAGCGGTATATGTCGCGTTTCCACACCACCTCCTGTGGAACTGCATTGGTGGGGTATTGGAGCTTGGCTCTCTCTGTCATGTTCACAGTTACGGCTGTTGCAGCCTTCTGCTCTTTCTTTGTTTTCTCTTTGAGGCGGGCAGGTGGTTGTGCAACCGCGTACTGTCCCATAAGGGATACTGCTATGACAACAACTAATTTGCTGAGGTATTTCATAACTTTTATCTTTTATCCTTGTTTGTGGCAGGTGTTCTGCTGTTAGTTTATTATTACTTCAAGTGATGTGGGGAGCAGGCGTTCCACATTATCGGGGCCTATGGCCTTTACGTGTGATATGTAGAATCGTTTGCCGCGGCTAAGGCTGCGGAACATATCTTTCTGCCTTGCTGTAAAGTTGGCTCCTTGCGACAAAAGGGGTATGGCGTTGCCCATATTGTCATAGAATACGGTTTCAAACGATAGTACTTTGAAACCTATGTTCAGCAGTCCGTCGTCAATGGCTGCGACAATGCCGTCGGTGCTCATGAGTGATTGTTTGCTGAATCCTGTTCCGCCACGGTAGCGCTGGGTATTGCCATCCTTGTCCTTGTACTCTATGAATGGAGTGGGGTTGGGTAGCTGGCGTACACGGAAACTGTACTGTCCCATGCTTTGGCTACGGCCCTCTTCGTTTGTGGCGTTTACACCAATAACGATATCTTCGCCCACCTGTGAGGGTGTTACTATGTAGCCGCCTTTACCATCGCTCTTGAGCGAGCCCTTGCCTTTTGCTATGGTTGCGCTTATTTTGTTTGCAGCCACGCCGGGAACCGATATGCTAACAGGGTTGTCAAAGCCTGCATATAGCACATTCATGAGCGATGCGCTAACGGTTGCGGTAGGTTCCACAACGGTATATTTCTGCGAGAAGTCGTAGCGTGTCTGTGCGCCGGCTCCATCGTTTACAAGCATGTAACCATTGAGCGTGTAGTCGCCCACGGCGTTGCACACCTTGCTGTATTCGCCGTTTGTGGTTTCGAGCAGTTTGTCATCGACGAAAATCTGCGGGCGTTGTGTAGAATCGACTGCGGCAAGGATAATCTGTGCCGAGAATTCGCTGCCACGAACCACGTTGCGCGATGTGGGGATTACCAATGAACGAATTTGGTTTACGCGAACGTCGCCCACATCAATGTTTCTTGCCAACGTGTGGAGCACCTCGCCCTCGGCATATCTGACATCATTCTGCAATTTTGTGAGCAGGGTGATGGCTGCTATTGCGGGCATGCTCTCAAAGTGATACTCCTGCCAATTCTTCAGCAGTGATATGTCGCGACGGGGAACCTCGGTGCTGAAACTGCTTTTTATGAGTTCGCGTTGTACCGAATCGGTTACCATGGTAAGTATCTCCTCGCGATACTCTGTAATGGCATCGTAGAGTATCTGGCCCTGTCCGGTGCCGGGTGCGAGCATTACCGATGTGGCTGCCTCCAAATCCTCGCGGTTTACAAGGTTGTTGTAATCGCCGTCTGCACCATCGGCTTTTTTTGCTATTTTTATTTTCAGTCTATCCGCAAGGTTGTATAACGAGTCGGACATATGCTTTACATATGTTGCGCGATTGTACCACTCGCGCACCTTCTCGGGATTTTGTGCCATGAAGGTCTCAAAATCCCGGTATAATGCCTCGTTTTGCTTGCCGGCATTGACAGAACTCTTTGACAAGCTCTCATCGACCAATGTAAAGCCGTTGAGCACGTCCGAAGAGACGTTCAGTGCAAGCATCGCCATCAGAAGAACGTACATGAGGTTTATCATCTTCTGGCGGGGTGAGACTCTCTGTTTCTTTACCTTCATTGTATGTTCTCTTAAATTTGAGGCTTGTTCATATTAGTTGTCATTGCCTGAATCATGCGGGCATACATGGCATTGAGCTCTGCTATCTGTGCAGCCATCTTCTTGGTCTGCTCATTTACTTGGTCTATTGCGCTCACCTGGTTACCGGCACTGCGTAATTGTGTTTCGTAGAGAGCGTTTATGCCTGTGAGGTTGCGGCCAAGGGTTTCCATCTCCTCCATGTTGCGACCAAGCGCATCGGCCTGCTCGGTTATGTGCAGGATGGCCTCGTTCAGTGTGCGTACTTTCTCTATGTACTCCTCGGTAACCTCATCCATTTGGGGTATGAGCTCGGGGTTTCCTGTTACAGCACCGCCGCATGCTGCCGCGGGTGCATTGTTTATGGTGGTAACACCATCGGCGGGGGCTGCTGAGCCACCACCTATTGTACCGTTAATGACAATGGTGCCACCCTGCAGGCCTGTCCCTGTAACTACTGTGCCACCGTTTGCAGCTCTCTCCTCGGCCTCTTCCTCTTTCTTTTCGTCAATGGCCACATCGTAGGGGCGCTCAAAAGCCGAGAAGAAGAATACTATAACCTCGGTACCCATACCCACAAAGA
The DNA here is from genome assembly GCA_937914945.1 of uncultured Bacteroidales bacterium. Classification (GTDB taxonomy): domain Bacteria; phylum Bacteroidota; class Bacteroidia; order Bacteroidales; family Bacteroidaceae; genus HGM04593. Next base: position 21,751 of record CALGJF010000039.1, read on the forward strand.
GCATGAGGTTTGCACCTGCTATGTGAGTGAGTTTGAACAATGTTCCAAGGATGACGATAGCGGCACCCCAGCTATAAAGATAGTTTAGAACGGTTTTTCCTCTTGCCGAATCCATGAATGCCTGAATTCGTCTTATTGCGTTTTTATATTTGCCCATAGCTTTTTAATCTATATGTGATTTTGCTTGTTATCTTCTTCTATCGGTGCCGGCATAGCTGCGTACACAGCGGAATCCTATGTATGAACGAGATTCGTTCTGGTACTCATAGTTGCGTGTTGCGCCTTGTATAAAGCGTACAGCGTCCTTCCACGAACCGCCGCGCACTGTCTTTTTCTTCATGCTGTAGGGGTCCTCCTTTGCTGCCTTGTATTGCAGGTCGGGGTTCATGTCGCTCATCTGCAACACGCCGGCTTCGGTATATACGGTCGAGGTCCACTCGGCTACGTTGCCGGCCATGTCGTATAGTCCGTTTGAGTTTGCCGAGAATATTCCGCAACGCGATGTTATGAGGCTGCCGTCCTTGGTGTAGTTACCCTCCTCGGGCTTGTAGTTTGCGTAGTAGCAACCTTCGTCGCTCTTGGTATCGTCGCTTTCCCATGGGAATCTTGTTCCCTCTCTGCCACGTGCGGCAAACTCCCACTCGGCCTCGGATGGCAAACGGTATCTTTGTATCCATTTTGCCTGTGCGCCCAAACCGCGTAGCAGGTACTCGGTGCGCCATGCGCAGAATGCGTTTGCCTGCTCCCAGCTCACTCCCACAACTGGGTGATTGTTGTAGTTGGGGTGGCTGAAATAGAGGTTAAGGTACATTTCGTTGTTTGCGTTGGGGAAATCGTTTACCCAGCAAGTGGTATCGGGGTATATGTTAACGATGTATGTGTGCAGGAAATCGAATTGGCTTGTGAGAGGGCGTGTGATTGTCTCGCGTACAATCAGGCCGTCATCGTCGATGTATGCGGTATCCTTTGATATGATAACCTCGGCATCGTAGTCGGTGGGGATGTCGGTGTTGCGGTTACGCTCTTCGGGATTCAGGCGGTTCTTGCGCAGAGCGGCCTGTGTATAGTCGTAGATGCTGTAACGATAGTTCATTTGCGATGCGTCGAGCATCTTTTCGCCTGTAATGGGGTTTGTTATGTAAACACTCTCTATCGCACGCTGTTCGTCCTCGGTAGGTCTTTGCCAGGGAATAGGCTTTTTCCAGTTCAAGTAGGGCTCGATGGGCTCGCCATACTCGTCCTCTGTTATCTTATAGGTTTCATCGCCGCCATACGCGGGGTCGGCAAGGCGTTCGCGAATAATGGAGTCGCGCACCCAATATACAAATTGGCGGTACTTTGCATTGGAAACCTCTGTCTCGTCCATCCAGAAGGCATCGACCGAGATATCCTTTACAGGCGCAGTTGTTCCCCATAATGAGTCGGCTTTTTCTTCGCCCACTTTTATGGAGCCACGTTTCACAAGCACCATACCATATGGTGTGGGCTCGTTTACACCGGCTGCGCTCACTCCTGTAACTTCTCCTCCGTTGGCATTGCCATAGCTACGGGGGCTAAGGCACGACACTGCAACGAGTGCCAAAAGAATCATTGGCAGAAAAATTATCTTTTTCATCATTTCAATATTCTTATACTATTATGTTTATTTTTTCCTTTCTTAAATATATCAAGGTCCATTTTGTAGCCTATAAATACATCGTGATTTCCGTTTTTGGCTCCCACACCCGATGTGTAGAGTTCGTAGGCATAGCTTGCGGTAACATTAAGAAACTCAATTCCCAAAAACAGTGCCACAGATGTATCGTAGCTGTATGTTATCCCCCCAAAATACTCTTTCTCGTTGTATTTATATGTGCCTTTTGCGGTTATGTCGGCACGCCAGGAGACAAGGTCGGTCATCACTTGAATATAGGGCTGTATCGTTATTAACGTATTTTTTATTGGAATATTGCCTCCGGCTGTAAAATTATAGTATGGGTCTATTTGTATTTCGTTTGTTTCGCCCAGCAAAATAAGTGGCGAATTAAGGTGAAAACCTGCCAATCCCACATAAAAGTGTTTGTGTTGGTACAGCACGCCCAGGCCCACGTCGAACTTGTTTCCATCGGCCGCTCCCGAAGGGAAGGCGGGGTCGTTGCTGTCTCCACCGAACTCTATGTTCTTTTTATCGAACTTGCAGTTGAGAATACCAAGCTGTGCGCCTGCAGCCATGCGCCCGCCAAACAGTTTGAAGCCATAGGCGTAGTTGAAATAGAGGTGCTGGTTCGTGAAAAGGCCGATGGCGTCGTTCAGAGCACCAATGCCCAACGAGTGGTCGCCGCGCACAAAGGGTATGGGGGAATCCACGTTTATTAGCATGCTCTTGGGGTTGTTCTCGAACCCTGTCATCTGATTGCTGTATGCAATGTATCCCCACAATTTGCCTGTGGCACCTGCCGCCGCGGGGTTGTAAAAGTTGAGCATGTTCCAATAGTGGGTAAAATGCACGTCGTATTGGGCGCGTGCCTCGGCAAACGCTCCTGCAATTATAATTAAAAGTATGAGTAATCTTTTCATCTCTTTTTTAACGTGCAATATCGGCTTATAGTATCTCGTGCGGGTATTTTTATCCACAATAACCTATACTTATGCAAAGTTGTCGCAAATTTCGTAAAAAAAATGAAATAATCTACATTTATATGGCAAAAATGCGAAAATAGGGTATACTATTTATTCTTCTGTCCGCAGGGTTGTTGCGGGGGGGTAAATAGAATCGGCAAGCAACTATGGTTGCTTGCCGATTCTATTTGAAATGTATATTCCTGTTGTTATTCAACTATAACCTTTTCGCCGTTTATAATGTAGATACCCTTTGTGGTTATCTCCTTGATACGGCGACCGCCAAGGTCGTATATGCCTTCTTGCTGTCTGTCGGCATCGGTAACGATTTCGTCTATGCCGGTAGCTGTACCCTCCATAATGCGCTCTGTTGCTATGAATGTAGAGCCCATGTCCTGGCCTGTGGACCAATATGCAAGGTAGCCGTCGCGCAGGTTCATCTTGTTGTTGCTGTAACCCTTCTGTTCCAAGTAGAAACCGCCTGTGGCATATGTGCTGCTTGTGGGAACCCAATAGGTGTTATGGTCTGCGGGCAATGAGTTCTCGTCCATCATTACGGGGCGTGTGCTGCCGCCGTTGCTGCCACTCATGGTGGTGGACGATGAGAGAATCATATCCTCACCCGCGGCGTAGTTCACAATCTTGTAACCAAGATAGGGGTTGCCTATGAAAGCAAATGTATAATAATCGAGCTCGCTCTCGTCTGCGGGCAGAGTCTTTTGGTTCAAAGGCATTCCTGTTTGGCCCTCTGTGTGTTTCAGGTAGTAGTTGTTGCGAGTATCGAGTGTGATGTAATACCACTTGCCTTCGTCGTTCCAATCCTCCTCAAATTCAAAGGGCAGTTCACCATTCAATGTGCAGTAGATGTTAATTGCATTTTGTGTGTTGCGAACAAGGCCGTAGCCGGCTGTGCCCGAAGCATCGGCACCATAGGCTGCTGTTGCAGCGGTGTATGGGGTGTTTACATTCAGTGTCTTTTGCTCGGTGCTCCAAGTGTTGCCGTTGTTTGTGTAGGTGTATGTTACGTTTACAGTGCCACTTGCAGTGGGCTCATCGGCTGTGAGCAGATACCAAGCAGAGCAACCGTTTGCGCCACCGCCCCACGATACGATGCGGCCACTCTCGCCGGCACCGCTGCTGTGTCCCTCGGTGTGCATTGTTACATTATTCGATATAATGTTGTATTGGCCCGCTACATCCAACCATGTGAGTGTGGCACCTGTTGAGGGTTTGGTATCGCTCATGGATTGTCCGTTCATATACTTGGAGTCGCTTGCGTTTTTGAAGATGTATTTGCCGTTTACAATATCCTCGAGAAGCCAATAGAAGGATTTATCGGTGTAGTCGGCATCCTTCCACATGGTATTTGTACCGTTGCTATACATGGCCTTGTCGCCTGTGCTCCAGTTAGGATAGGCACTTTTTATAATGTAGTAGTTGCCTTTTACGGGTTGGGCGGTTGCAAGTGCTCCAAGCGCGTCGTTTATAGCGGTTTTGGCATCTTCAACCTCGCTGTCGCTGCTTTCGTTGCTAAGCCCGTTTGCATTTTCAATGGCCTGTGCAAGTGTGGCATATGTCTCCTCGGTATAGTAACCGGGGTCGGTACCGGGTTGTATGCCTTTTGTGTCTATTTCATCGATAAGGTCGGCGATTTCACCCAATTTACCAGTCTCTCTCAGGGTAACGGTGAGTGTTGAGCCTGCTCCATAGCCTGCTGTCCAATAGGCCATCTTGTTGTCGCGGTTGTTCAATTTGTTGCTGCTGTGGCCTTTCTGCTCCAAGTAGAATCCGCCTGTGGCGTGTGTGCTGCTGCTGGGGTTCCAATAGATGTTGTTGCCATCGGGTACGGGTGTTGCAGTCATCACAGGGTAGGTGTTGGCACCTGTTTCACCAAGCATGGTGGTTGAAGAGGATAGGATGTATCCCTCACCTGCAGCGCGGTTTACAATCTGGTAGCCGCTGTAGGGGTTGCCTACAAAGGCAAATGTATATGCATCCTTGTTGGATGTATCCACGGCCTGCTTGTTGAGGGGAATGGATGTTGCGCCCTGCTCGTAGAAGAGGTACTTGCCATTAAGTGTCATGTAGTACCAGCTATCTATTTCGCCGTAGCTGCTTGCTGCCGAAAAAGGGAGCACGCTGCTGTCGAATGTAGCTGTAATATCCTTAATGCAGTTCTCTGTTACGGTGCCTGTGGGTAGGTTGCTCAGTGTGATACCCCATGGTTGTGTGGGTGCGGGGTATGTGCCATTGGTGGTTATGAGTACCTCGGTGTTTGCCACCTCGCCATTGAGCAGGTGGTTGTATCTTACGCTGTAACCCGAAATTACATCGGCAATAACATGTACCTCGCCGTCGATATACTCTGCGGGAATTGTATATTCGTCGTTTTCATCGAACATAGCTGCGGGAATATAGTCTATAGAGTATTGCTTTGTACCATGCACATACTGCTCGCTGGTAATTGCGTAATCCTGGTTGGCATCAATCACAATGTTGTAGCCGTGAACAACGGTTACACCGCGGTATGCAAAGCCACCAGAGGGAACAACCTTTATCTTGTATCCCTTGCCATAAGGCACCACGGTTCCGCCAAGGCCTTCACCGGTTTCGGCCGAGAGGAGCTCACAGTTGCGTTGGTGAGCCGAAATAGTGGTTGTTTCGCCGTGGATATTCAGGCGTACATCAACGATGGCACCGCCATTGCTGGCAATGGTGTTGCCCGCAAGGGTATTGCCGCCCGGATCAATGCTGTTCCAGTCAATCTTGTAACGCATACGGTAGATGCCGTTTTCAAGGTCGGTGGGTATTTTGAAGGCCGGTGGGTTGAGTACATTGCGTGCGGAGCCTGTTAATGCATCGCCATTACTATTAACACCGTTGCTGTCATTGCTGCTGCCGGAGTAGAATGAATATGTCATAACATCGGAGCCTTCGGGGATTGTGAGGTCGTCGTTCAGCTTTGCGTGGAAACGGCCGTCGTTGCCACGGTCGAGATAAACATAACCGTTCATCCAGTTTCCGTTCATGGTAAACGTTGGGGTGATGGTTTCACCTGCTTTGGCCGAGAACATAGTACCCTCTGTCATGTCGTAATACATCTGCTTGTTGCTTGCTGTGTTAAGGGTGATGCTCTTGTTGCCATCGGCCGAGCCGTTGAATGCAATGCTCTTAATCCAGCGTGAGCCGTGTGTGCTCTGTGCATTTTTTTCAAAATTCAGAGCATAGTCGGTATAAACAATACGTTGTACGGGGCTGTTGTCCACCTCAATCTCATCAATGTATGCAATGAAATCTTCTGTCAGATTGTGGGGCGATTCGCAATCCACCACAAATACAAGACTATATATGCTTATGTTGCCTGCACCCTTTATGGTGAATACGGCATCCTGCCATTTGTCGGCAACAAAGTCCACCGATGACAGTTCCCAGAATTGCTCAACGGTCTGTGGCTGCTCGGGGCGGTCATTGCGCTTGCCAAGTCCCACAAGCATCACGCGGCCTGCCACGGGCTTGTGAATAAGAGCATGCACATACTTTGCCGCGGGTGTCAAGTCAATGGGCTCGTTGAGGTCTATGCGCACACCAAAGGTGTTACTGCCGAAGCGTGAGCGTTGCACGGCAAGCATCTTGCCTGTGGCATTGGCTGCCTCGCCTAAGAGGTCGTCAACTTGGTTTAGGTGGTTTGTTACTACCGCAGTGCGGCCTGTCAGTTCTCCTGTGCGGAAGGGAGATTTCTCCCATGTGTCGTAAACACCAATGGCTTTGTATTCGGCCTCGTCGGTGTCGAATGTTATGCTCTGTGCCATAGCTGCAAAGGGCAATACCATAGCAGCCAAGAACGATATATATTTGTTTGTTTTCATGGTGTTTCGGTTTTTAGAAGATGCTTACTGTGTGCAATGTGGGGCAAGCTTTGCTGTCGTTGATGGTTATGCGCAGATATTTTGCTTTGTAACCATTTCCGTAGCTGTTGCTTGTGCTGCCGTTCAATGGGATGATGCGCTTGTAGCCGATGGTGGTGCATTTGATGTCGCCGCCACGCTTGGTCCATGTGGCACCGTCCTCCGATGTCTCTATGGTAAAGCTCTTTACGCGCTGTCCCAGCCTTATGTACTCCATCATGGATACGTAGCGTATGGTTTGAGCCTCGTTCCACTCAAAAGTAATGGTTGCGCTGTTTGTGCCATCGGGTGCTGCCCAATATGTGGTCTTGTCATCGTCGTTGATGTTGGTTGCCTCATAGTTGCGCTTTTCGCCTGCTGTGCGAGTGCTCGAAACTGTTACGGTGGCGGTTTTTGCAAGGTCGGTTGCAAAGCGTGAACTTAACATGTTGCCAAGCTCCTTCATGCGATTGACAGTTGCAGCGGGCAGTGAACCACTCTTGTCGGGCGGTAAGTTAAGAATAAGTGTGGCGTTGCGGCCAACAGTCTCCAAGTACATCTGGAAAAGACGCTCGGCCGATAGAACTCCCTCTCCTTCGTGCCAGAACCATCCTTTTGTTGTGGCCTTGGCATCGCTCTCACCCGGAAGCCATATCCAACCGTTCTCGGCACCTTCGGTATTGGCACCGGCACCGCGACCACGATTCTGTGTCTGCCAGTTGGTTTCACCGGCCCAGCCTGCCTCGTTGCCTATCCAGCGCGCCTCGTCGCCCACACCCCACATTACGCAGTTGGGGCATAGCTCGTGTACTTGGTGGCGCAAGTTGGGTATGTCGTAGTATGTGCTTGCGTCGATGTTGCGGTACTCTCTTGCGCCACCATAGTAGCCATCGCCACCGTTTGCACCGTCGAACCACATCTCAAATTGGTCGCTGCCATAGGCTGCAAGTTCGGCACATTGGGGGATAAAGAGCTTTTCAACGTAGTTGTTTGTACCGTCGCCATAATATTCGCTGTTGCGGTCCCACGGCGATACATAAAAACCATATTTCATGTCGAGTTCCTTTGCGGCTGCGGCAAAATCTTTGGGAATATTTGTTGCCTGTGCATTGTCGTTGCTCGATGCTGTTACGTTGTGTGTTGTAGTGGCAGTGGGCCACAAGCAGAATCCATCGTGGTGCTTGACAACGGCAATACCTCCCTTCATGCCTGCGCTCTTGGCTGCCTCGAGCCACTGCTTGGGATTAGGCACGGCTGTGGGGGCAAAGAGGTTGGGATTCTCGTCGCCATAGCCCCACTCTTTGTTTGTGTATGTATTTATACCATAGTGGAAGAAGGCATAGAACTCTGTTTCGTTCCACAATACTTGGCGCTCGTGCGGCACGGGGTGCACGGGAAGGGGTTCGTTGTCGGGGTTCGCGGGAGCGGCCTCAACAACTTGGAATTCGGCTTGTGCGTAGTTGCTCAGCGGCATCGCTGCAAAACCAAGCCCGAATAGCAAGGGTAAAAATTTTGATTTCATAAATATTACATTAATGGTTAGTATTTTCGGTTTTATCTTAATTAAAATGGATGAATATGTGATTGCATAAAATATTTGAATTTTATTAGCCCATACTCCCTATATTGCGCAAATATATATAAAGATTTTAATTAAATTTTACAATTTATTCCTTTTGTCGCCTTTTGCAGCTGTTTTTAATGATTATTACGTAAAATGCTGTTTTTGGTTAAAAAATGTTCTTAAAAAAGCTCAATTGCTATCAAAATGCAAAGTGGGATATTCCCGGGTGCAATTCTGCGCCGGGAATATCCCACTTTGTTTATTTCCTAAAAAGATTATTTACTTATGATAACCTTCTTTTCACCTATTATATATATACCGCTTTGGGTAATGTTGTTTACCTTGCGCCCCGAAAGGTCGTATATAGATGCATCTTCATAGGTCTTCTCGGCTATTACTGCATCAACGCCGGTTGTAGGGTCCACATATACAGAGTACTCGTCGTTTGTTATCTCCTCCAATGTGAGTGGTACATATACCATGCAGTAGCCGTTGGGCACCTCTTCGTAGAAGAAACCTATGCGGTTATCCTTCTGCAATGTCATGGTTGAGTAGGCCGACTCCTTGTCGGTAACGGCAAGTCCCTTTGTCCATCCTTGCGAGAAGGTGGTGGGTGTGTAAACATTTACATCGTTCTCGCCATAAACCATCTCTTTGTAGAAGATACCTACATCACGACGACCATTGCCACAGGGAACAGATTGCAACATCACATCGCATACGGTGTTGTCGCTCTTGCGCACGGCCTTGATGCGCATAATCTCGCCGTTGGTGCTGTTTGCACCATAGCTCAATCCGTTGCTTACATCGTTGCTCGATGCTACATTGCCCCATGAGCCTTCGGCAGTCTCCAGGTTGGTAAACTTGAATATGTTGAAGTAACGGCCTGCCGATTTACGGCTGCTGAGCACGATTGTTCCATCGGCAAGTTCCTCAATCTTGGGCTCGTCGCCACCGGTTGCAGGGCGGGCATCAACGCCGCCAAGTACATTCCAGCTGCCACCAAAGTCGTCGGAGTAGATTACGCGGTTTCCGTTGTCGCGTGTCCACACCGAGCAGTAGATACGGTAGTAGTCGCCCACCTTCACCTTGCTGCTCTGGCATATACGGCCCGAACCTATGAACAATGACGATACCGTGGGTACTCCGTTTTTGAGGAACTTAGAGTAGATGCTGTTTGTAACCTCAACGGGCTCTGTCCACTCCCACTCGCTTGTCTCTTCGTTGTATGTAGCATATACGCGGGCAACGCGGTTGATATTGCTCGATGTTGCTGTTGAGTCGGGGTGCCAGCGGCCATTCCAGCATACTGTGCGGCCACACACCATCATTACCAGCAGTTTGTTCTGCTCGCGGTCGGCTACAATGGCTGCATCGCCATAGCCGGTTTTCATTACGTTGGTGCTGCCACCATCGCCGTTAGCAATGAAGAACTCTTCGCCCCATGTTTCGCCGTTGTCATTTGATATACGGCACTTGATGTCCACTTCGCCATATCCAATATCGCTGCCGCATGGGCGGTTGTCCGAAATCGCAAATACAGTGCCATTGGGTGCTGTTGCGATGGCGGGGATACGATAGGGCTTGCCGTTTGCATCGTTCGAGTAGTAGAGGTATTGGTATTTGTTATCCTCGTCCACTGCCACTGTTACCGATACATCTGCACCATTCTCGGGTACAATCTGCTCGGGGATAGACTGCTCGCCGTTGAACTCAATCTTCCATCCGCGGTACAACGTACCTGCTGCCATGCTGTATGTGGCACCTACGGGGAGGTAGAGCTCCTGTGCATCGAGTACGGTCTGCTGTGAAAGGTTGATGTTGCTTGTTGCGCCATTTATGTTAATGGCAAGGCTGCCTATGCGGGTGTTGTTCTCGTAGCCGCCATCAAACGATGTTGTGTAGTTTACGTTCAAAGGCTTGCTGTTGAGCTTCCTGAAGCACCATGTGCTGCCGCCGTCGCTTGTGGCATATAGTTTTATGTCGTGTCCGTCGCCTCCGTGCATGTTAAAGCTCTGGCCTGTTGTGCCCACGGGTGATATGCCGTAGCTGCCGTTGCTCTGCTGTGTGATGCATAGATTGGTGGCGCTTGCTGCTGCCACCATGGTAGCTGCCGAACCACTACTTGTGCCTGCAAGTTTCACTGCAAGAGCCTCGCCTGCCACGTGGTTGTATAGCTTGAATGAGCTCTCGTTGCCCACAAGGTACCAAACTTCGCCCTCGCCGTATGTACTTGCGGCGCTGTTTACTGCGTGTCCGTTGTAGCTGTCGGCTGTGTTAAGGCGTATGTCGTAGTTTTTGCTACGGTTGTTGTAAATCTGCACGGGAATAGCCTCGTTCAATGATGTTGAGAATATGTCGAGTGCAAATTTTGCATAGATTGTGGTATTGGCTGCAATCTCGCTTATTTCGTGCGTTGTTCCAAGCAATGTGGTATAGTTGGCATCGCTGTAGAAACCTACGAACTTATATGCGGGGTCGCACTCTTTAAGAGCAAGTGTGCTGTTTGCAACGGCTTCTCCATCATTTACATATATGGGTGCATCATCAATCTCTATATCGTTCCATGTAAACACACCGCCTGCCATGGGTGCGTTGCTTTCAATGGTAAGGCTGTTGTAGCCTTCGAATAGGTTGGTGGGCACGAATACAAAATCGGTACACCATTGGCCATTTGTTTGGTTGTATGTGGTTGTCGATTGGTCGAATGATGTACCATCGTTCTTCACAACAAAGTAGCGGCTGGCACCAATGGAGTAGAGTGTTACACCCATGTGGTTGGTGTTGGTGGTGCCCACGGTAAAGTTATAAGCCTCGTTGGCTATAGCTTTGTGGGCAAGATACTTGCCGGCTTTGTTGGCAAATGTAAATTGTCCTTCGGCAGTCTCTGTAGCCACCCATATGTATGCGTCGTTGCTCTCGTCGGCTGTGGTAGAGAGGGCAAGTGTACCGTTGTTGTTATATAGGTAGCGGTTTACATATGCTCCGTTTTGGTATGTATCGCTGTATAGCGTGTACTCGCCGCCGTCGGCAGGTACACCGTTTGTGAGGGCGTTGTTAAAATCGTATGCCTCGTTAATGGCATTTGCCAACTCAACGGTCTTTTCGCTTGCCGCACGCCAATCTTTCACAGCGGTAAAGGTCTCTTCCACCTTGTTGTTGTTGGGGAGTATGTAGAACTCTGAGAAGGTGAAGAAGGGGTTGCTGCTGCTTGTATCGGTATTGGTCTGTTTTATTGTGAATCGGATGTAGCGGTAGCCTGTGCATGCAATCTTGTCCGAGTAGTAGTCGGCAACATTGGCATTGGTGGGGAATCCGCTGCTTACGGTTTTTATGGTTGTAAAATCGGAGCCATCGTTAGAACCTGCAATCACAATGTTTGTGGGGCGGTTGTTGTTGTTCTGGCTGCGTTTCTTGAAGTAGAAACGGAACTCCTTGACCTTCTTGCCAAGGTCGGCTTGCAGATAGTGAGCTGTGCCATCGCCACGGGTGCCGTCGTAGCCGCTATGGAAGAATGTTGTGTTTACATTGTCGAGCATGTTGGCTGTGGAGTTGCCATTCTCCTGGCTTGTGCTTGCTGGGAAATTGCAGGTGTAGTATGCTCCATCCTTCACAAGGCCGAAGTATTTCTGCAATCCGTAGATGTTTATGTTATCGGCATTTGTGGTAGCTTCGCCCACTGCATCGTCGGGCGAATATGTTGCGGTAACATCGACAAACTGATATTTGCAACCGGTGTCGCTTGTGTTGGTTCCGCTTCCCCAGTTATACACCTTGAATCCGAGTGTGCTGTTGTTGGTTTGATTGAACTGCACATCGCCGCTGGTGATTATAACGTAGCCTGTTTCGTTGGCGGGTTTTATTGTCCATCCGGCCGAGGGCTGTGTGGCAACGCTGTTCAGCGCGGTATTGTTGCTGCTTGCGGGCGAGATGTATGTGTTGTCCTTTGCGTTTATAATATCAAATGTACCGTCGGTGCGGGTAACGAATTTCCACACATTGGCATTGGTTGTGGTGGTCTCACCTACAATGGCATTGCCTGCGCCATACGATGTGGGGTAGCGGTTGCCACGCAATGGCGTACACATGCGGTAGTATGTGGCCTTTTCGTCGGTACTTGCTATGGGTTGGTTCATGTTGCTTGCGGTGAGCGAAGCGGTGAATGTGTTCCATGCCTCATTGAGTGCTGTTATCTGTGCGGTGCGCTCATCCTCGGTCATTGTTGCAGAGTATGTAGCTTCAATCTCGGCAATCTTGGTATCGATTGTTGCCGCCGCACTCGCAGGCCATTGGCCCACGTTTGTGCCTATATAGGCTCCGCGGTCGCGCTTTATCTCGCTCACCTTGGCTGCAACAAGCTCGGTTGTCTCGTCCATGCATTTGTTGGGTGAGTAGATCAGGTCGGCTGCTTCGCCTGTCTCAAGGTTGGTAAACACGCAGGTGAACATCCATTTGTTCAGGCGCACTCCGCCGGCACTTACATAGGGCAGTTTGATGAATACCTTGTTCCACCCTGCATTCAGTGTTACTTCTATGGGCTCGCGAGCTGTAAAGTTTTCGTTGCCCAAATCTACTTCGTGGCTAATGCTCTTGCCTGCGTTTGTCCATGTGGGGGGTGTTACGCGCTCACCGTTAATCCATATGTTGGAGCCTTTGCGGTCCCAATTGTCGTTGTTGGGTGCAGTGTCCACCTCGCTACGACCATAGTTTTGGAACTCTATGTTTGCTCCAACCTTGCCACCGTTCTCGCTGTAAACGTATGTCCATGCGTATGCGGTGCTGTTGCTGTGGTTGGTGCTGCCATAATATGTGGGTATTGTGTTGTTTCCCCATGTGTGGCGCAGATATATGCCGGCTCCGGTGGCCATACCGGTGTAGTATGTTGCACCATTGTATTCATAACTCTCGTCGAGCAGTGCGGTGCTTGCGCTTATACCGGCTTCTTCGGGCGGGAATACGGTAGAGGCGTTACCGCCATTGGGGAAGGCGTCGGTTATGCGCCAGCGGACATTGGTCTGCTTTACATAGGGGATGGGCTCGCCTTTGAGCGAGTTGGCCTTGTGGAATAGGAAACGGCGTTCCCAATCGGCAAACTCCTCATATTCATCGCCACTGTTGGGCAGCATTGTACCGCCGGTTTCAATATACTGCTTGCCACCGCCGCACCAAGCACGCTCGGCGCTTGCTATTACGTTGGCATACATATTGTTCTGCTTTACAATATCGGCCTCGGTGGGTGTCTTGCGGTCGTTCCAATATGCCGAAATGGTGCCGGCTACCTCGGTGTTACCTTGCTCCACGTAATATATGTTGCTGCGGTAGATACCTACAACGTCGGCAAATACGTCGAAGTGGTTGGTATAGTTGTAACGGCAGTCGATGTTGGGGCGGCCTGTAATCTTGTTGCCGCTGCTGCTCCACATCTGTGTCATGTCGGTATCGGTGTTGCTCACATTTATACCGCTGATGGGGTTCCACACAACCACCTTCTTGCCCAAGCCGTGAATGTGGTTGGTCATTATTGAGAGGAAGTCGGGATATGTTATACGCTTCTCGTCGGCACCGATGTGTATGTAGGGAGCATCGGGGAATACCGATGCCACTTGGGTGAGAACGTTCTTGAGCACCTCAACGCCTTCGTCGGTTTGCATATCATAACCCATTGCGCGTACAAAGGCCTCGCTGTGGCCGGGCATATCAATCTCGGGGATTATTATCACACCGCGCTCCTTGGCATATGCGGCAACCTCTTTGCAGTCGTCTTGTGTGTAGTATTTGCCTGCAAAACGTGTCATAGACTCGGCCGATGTGAGGGCAGGGTAGCCCTTTACCTCGAAACGCCATGCCTGGTTCTCGGTAAAATGCCAATGGAAACAGTTTACCTTGAAGCGCGACAGCAGGTCGATATGCTTTTTCAGTGTCTCCACCTCGATAAACGAACGGCCCACATCGTGCATATAGCCACGCAGTTTGAATGCGGCCCAATCCTTTATAGTAACGGCCTCAACGGCAGCGGTGTTTTCATATCCCTCGGCAAGCTGTGCAAGAGTTTGTGCTGCGCGGATAACACCCACGGGTTTTACGGCTGTAATCTCAATAGCGTCGGCTGTAACAGCGAGGGTGTATGCCTCGTTGTCAAAACCTTCGAGGGTGTAGTCGTGAGCACCCTGGATGCTTTCAACAATGGTTACTTTAACTGTTGCACCACCATCGCCAATGGTACATTTGTTGTCTGTGAAGAATTTTTGCAGTGCCACGCAACCGGTTTCATCGGTTATGGTAACCTTGCGCCCAAGCGCAAATGCTGCTCCTTCACCCATGGTTACTGAATGTGGCTTGGGCAACAGGTGTGTAACCTTTGCCTGCACCATAGATGGCAGTAATGCCATCAAAGCAATCAATGTTGCTGAAAGGAATTTTCTCATAATCATTTATAGTTAGTACATAATTTGCGTAATATACGTGCAAATATAAACTAATTTAATTAAAAATAAACAATTATGTTATTTATAATTGTTGGAACGATAAAAAAGGATGTGTGTTATGGTGGAAGTATTGTAAAAAAGGCCCCGACAGTGCTGTGCTGGTGCGAACAAGTTGTGATAGCCCGCTTTCAAATAACCCTGCTATGTGGTAAAATCCTAACTTTTCCAAGGATTTTCATAACCTCTGTAATTGGGATTACATACTAATTTTTGAAATTATAAACCGCTGATTTTAGAGATAAGAATTTGGCGGTAAGACGCCATAAAATACCAACGGTATAAGCAAAAAGTTTTGCTTATACCGTTGGTATTTAGTTGTTTAACTTGTCTGTTGTTTTTAATACTCCTCTTCGTCGAAGAAAAAGTCCTCCTTGCTGGGGTAATCGGGCCAAATGTCTTCAATGCTCTCATATACATCGCCCTCGTCTTCAATCTCTTGCAGATTCTCTATAACTTCAAGAGGTGCTCCCGAGCGTACAGCATAGTCAATGAGTTCGTCTTTTGTTGCGGGCCAGGGTGCATCCTCCAATTTTGATGCTAATTCTAATGTCCAATACATAGTATAAGATAGTATAAAATGGTTTTTAATATAATGGGTGCAAAAGTAGTCTAATTTTGTTTACATACAAGGTTTTTCCCACTTTTTTTCCACTCCGCAGGCAAGTTGTCGTTGGAGCAGAAACAGGTAGTCCGACAGGCGGTTTATGTATGTTGCCGCGCAGGGTGCAATGGGATATTCGCGTTGCAGGGTTACCAAGCGACGTTCGGCACGACGGCAGACGGTGCGGCACAGGTTGGCGCGGGCGGCTGCATCGTTGGTTGCAGGCAGTATGAATTTGTGCATTGGTGCCATTGAGGCTTCAAGTTTGTCTATCTCTTTTTCCAGCGTTGCTATATCCTCTTCGGCAATGGTGGGGGTGCAGCCCGTTTCATCGGCAAGAGCGCAACCTATGGTGAGCAGATTGTTTTCTATGCGTTGCATGGTGGGGTGTTGCTCTGTGGGCAGGGCTGCACACAGCAACCCGATGCAGGCGTTAAGCTCGTCTATTGTGCCGTATGCCTCCACGCGCGGATGGTCCTTTGGTACGCGTGTTCCATGCATGAGCGATGTTGTGCCGTCGTCGCCGCAGCCTGTATATATTGTTGCTTTTTTCATACCTTCCTTTTGTTACATTAACAGCGTGTAGTGTTGTTTCTGTTTTTTGCTGTCAAAGAGGAGCAACCCCATGCTGTATAGGTCGTATGTAACTATTGTGCGGGGGCTGTTTACCGCCTCTTGCCACTGCCTCAATCGCAGGGGTGATTGGTGTATGCCGTCTGCTATTATGGCGGTGTGTTCATCGGTGTGTTGCAGGGCTGTTTGCAGTGTGCTTGTAATATCGCAATCCTTGCCTATAAAGAGCAGCCGCAGTGGGGCATTTTCTTTAAGACACTCTTGCAATAGTTTCCTTGCATTACCACTGAGCCGCTTGTTCACCCTGCTTGCCAAGTGTTCCTCGGCAACACTCGCTGTTGCGGCCTTGCTTGTGATGAATGTTATCTTGGCCGTCGATACCGCAGCTGCGATTGCGCAAAGCGGTGTCGCTGCCTCTTCACCTATTGCAATAATGCTTTTGGGGTGCAGATAGTTTGCTATTCTGAACAGCCTGCGGCACTTTTTTTTGCTATGCACGCCGCTTTCCTGTGCGATTCTGTCAATATCTTTGTATGCGTAGTAGGGGAGTCTCTCTTTCAGCACCTGGGTAACGAAGAAAAAGGCAGAGGGGGATTGAACGCCAAACCCCCTATTGTGCCTTAATCTGTTTATAAAGTCGCTGAATTTAAGCATCTTACCCTTTTACAATGCAAAGGCCTCTTTTATCTTTTCTACATAGTCGAGTTTCTCCCATGTGAACAGCTCCACCGTTATGCTCTTTTTGTCCAGGTAGCGCGACTCAAAAGTCTTTGTTACCGTTTGCGGTGTGCGGCCCACATGGCCGTATGCTGCTGTTTCGCTGTATATTGGGTTGCGCAGTTTAAGGCGCTCCTCAATGGCTTTGGGGCGCAGGTCGAACAGTTGCTGCACTTTCTGTGCAATCTCGCCATCGCTCATTTTTACCTTTGCTGTGCCGTATGTATTTACAAACACGCTCACGGGCTGTGCGATACCGATTGCGTATGACAACTGTATGAGGGCCTCGTCGGCTACGCCTGCTGCCACAAGGTTCTTTGCGATGTGGCGTGCTGCATAGGCTGCACTGCGATCGACCTTGCTGGGGTCTTTACCGCTGAATGCGCCACCACCATGTGCGCCCTTGCCACCGTATGTATCTACGATGATTTTACGGCCGGTGAGGCCTGTGTCGCCATGAGGGCCGCCGATAACGAACTTGCCTGTGGGGTTTACATGGTATTTTATCTCGTCGTTAAAGAGGGCGAGTACCTTCTGCGATGTTATTTTTGCCTTTACGCGGGGGATGAGAATGTTCACCACATCGTCGTGTATCTTGGCTACCTGTGCCTCGTCGGCTGCGCTCTGTGCGGCTGCGCTGTCGTCAGTGGGCTGTATAAAGTCATCGTGCTGGGTAGATACCACGATGGTGTCTATGCGCACGGGTTTGTTGTCGTCGTTGTATTCAATGGTTACTTGGCTCTTTGAGTCGGGGCGCAGATAGGTCATATGCTTGCCCTCGCGACGAATGTCGGCAAGTTCGCGCAAAATGAGGTGCGAAAGGTCGAGCGACACGGGCATATAGTTTTCGGTCTCGTTGGTGGCATATCCGAACATCATTCCCTGGTCGCCTGCGCCTTGATCCATGGGAACCTCGCGCTCAACACCACGGTTGATGTCGGCACTCTGCTCATGTATGGCCGAGAATATGCCACATGAATTGCCATCGAACATATATTCGCTTTTGGTGTAACCTATGCGGTTTATTACGCGGCGGGCAATGTCCTGCAAATCGACGTATGCCGATGATTTTACCTCACCGGCAATTACTACCTGCCCGGTGGTTACAAGTGTTTCGCAAGCAACCTTCGACTGCGGGTCAAAGGCAAGGAGTTCGTCGAGGACAGCGTCTGAAATCTGGTCGGCAACCTTGTCGGGGTGCCCCTCTGAAACTGATTCGGAAGTGAATAAATATCCCATAATAATAGTTTTGTGCCCTGTGGGGCGGTTAATAATTCTTTTTTGTAATCGTGGAATATGGGATATTGCAATGTGGCAGAGTGCCTTGAGCCCCCGAGGAACGAGGTATTTTAGCATTTTTTACCGTGGTTGCAAGCATCCAAATCTTTCCACATGAGCCTTTTGCGGCTCTATTTTTTTATTGATGGCACAAAGGTATATACTTTTTATGTAAAATGGTATAGTTTCGGCCCGATATTTTTGCTGTGTCTGTGTTAAAAAGCGTTCAATTCTCCTGTGCAGCAAGCAACTGCTCCATGGTAAGGCCTAAGAGTGGATGGATGTGGTGCGATGCTATCTGGCACATGGGTGCTAGTACAAAAGTGCGCTTATGCAGTAGCGGGTGTGGCACAGTGAGTCGTTCGCTATCAATTATCTCGTTGCCATAGAATAGAATATCGATGTCTATTATGCGGTCGCTGTATTGCCCGTTGATGCTTTTGCTTGTGCGGCCCATGCTGCGCTCTATCTGTTCTGTTGTGTCGAGCAGGGCAAGCGGTGGCATATCGGTGCTGAATGCAACCACACAGTTAAGGAAGGTGTTGTTGCTCTCGAATCCCCACGGCTCGCTCTCAATGAATGTGGAGCAGGCTGTGGGCGAGCCAAGAGCGAGCGATAGTGCATCTATCGCTCGCTTCATGTTTTCTTGCTTGTTGCCGGTGTTTGTTCCCAGCCCAAGATAGATTGTTTTCTTCTCCATTAATCGATGATGAGCATGGCATCGCCATAGAGGCCGAATCGGTAACCCTCTTTCAGTGCCACCTCGTATGCATTCTTCACATTGTCGTACCCGCCGAATGCCGATGTGAGCATGAGCATTGTGGAATAGGGTGCGTAGAAATTGGCAATCATGCAGTTGGCAACCTGGAACTCATACTCGGGGAAGATGAATTTGCTTGTCCAGCCATCGTACTCCTTGAGCATGCCGCCTGTGAGGGTGGCTGTCTCCAATACTCGTTGTACCGATGTTCCCACGGCGCATATTCTGCGTCCCTCGGCCTTTGCCTTGTTTATGATGTTCACAGCCTCGGTGTCTACATTTATGAGATCGCTGTCCATTTTGTGCTTGGTGAGGTCTTCCACATCAATCTCGCGGAAGCAGCCAAGACCGGTATGCATGGTAACGTAGGCTGTGTCAATGCCCTTAATCTCCATTCTCTTCATGAGCTCGCGAGTGAAGTGCAAGCCTGCAAATGAGGCTGTAACCGAGCCCTCTTTCTTTGCGAAATAGGTTTGGAAATTCTGTAAATCCTCGGGCTCCTCTTTGCGCAGACGTTTGAAATCGTCGGGGAGGGGGGCTACGCCAAGCGAGTGGAGTGCCTTCTTGAACTCGTCGTGAGGGCCGTCGTAGAGGAAACGCAGGGTGCGACCGCGCGAGGTAGTGTTGTCTATAACCTCGGCAACCATCGAGTTGTCCTCGCCAAAGTATAGTTTGTTACCTATACGTATTTTGCGTGCAGGGTCAACAAGCACGTCCCACAGGCGGAACTCCTCGTTCAGTTCGCGTAGCAGGAACACCTCAATCTGTGCGTTGGTCTTTTCCTTGTTGCCATAAAGGCGTGCGGGGAATACCTTGCTGTCGTTTAGTACAAAAACGTCCTTTTCATCGAAATAATGGATAATCTCCTTGAACGTGCGGTGCTCTATCTCTCCGGTCTTTTTGTGCAGTACCATGAGGCGCGACTCGTCGCGGCAGGGCATGGGGTAGAGGGCTATGCGCTCCTCGGGTAGTTTGTACTTGAACTGCGACAGCTTCATGTGCTGCGAGCTGATGTAAAAATTTTCGTCAATCATACTCATAGTGCTATATGTTTTTCTAACCATTCGGGGAATTCATCGGGGTTTATACAATTTTCCACCCTGTGCTCTCCCACTCTGGTGCGGGTTAATCCTGTTAAATATGCTCCACTTTCAAGGGCCTCGCCAATGTCACGTGCAAGTGAGCGTATGTATGTGCCTTTGCCGCACACTACGCGGATTTTTATTTGTGGCAGATTACATTCGAGCAGTTCTATCTCGTCAATCTGCACCTGCTTTGGGGCAAGTTCCAGGTCGCTGCCTTTGCGGGCAAGGTCGTAGGCTCGCTTGCCATCCACCTTGCATGCCGAAAACAACGGCGGGCGCTGTGCTATGTTGCCCACGAAGCGTTGCAAAGTCTCTTTTACCATATCCTCGGTTATGTGTTCCACAGGGTATGTGGCATTCACCGGGTGCTCCATGTCAAACGATGGGGTTGTTGCCCCCAGCATTATGTCGGCAATGTACTCTTTTGTGTGGCTTTGCAGCTCCTCGATGCGCTTGGTTGCCTTGCCTGTGCATACAAGCAACACACCGGTTGCAAGCGGGTCCAATGTCCCGGCGTGCCCCACCTTGAACCTTTTTACACCAAATTGACGGCTCAAATGGTAACGCACCTTGTTTACAATTTGAAAAGATGTCCATGTATAAGGCTTGTATATTGCAAGCACCTCTCCTGCTACAAAGTCCATAGTCCGTTGTTTAGAGTATCGACAATGTGATTGCAGCAATACCTGCTACGAGGCAGTAATATGCAAAATAGATAAGCTTGCCACGACGTACAATAGATATCATCCATTTGCAGGCTATGCACCCCGAAATAAACGCGGCCAGGAAACCTACTATGAGGGTCGTTGGGCTTATGCCTCCAAAAGTTTCTGATATCCCAATCTTCGTCATCTCTAAAATTTCCAGCAGTGCCTCCCCCAGAATTGGTGGAATAACCATTAGGAACGAGAATTGTGCCATGTTGCTTTTGTTGTTTCCGAGTAATAAGCCGGTAGCAATGGTTGTGCCCGAACGTGATAGACCGGGAAGTACGGCAAACGCTTGTCCTAAACCTATTATAAATGCGTCTTTCAATGAAATGTTTTTTTTCTGGCGGGGCTTTGCGTAGTATGAGAAAGCGAGCAGTACAGCTGTGAGTAAAAGGCACGCGCCTACAATGAATAACCCCTCAAAAGCTGCTTCAACGTAGTCCTTGAAGAATAATCCTACAATTCCTACCGGAATCATTGATACTATTATTGCAAGAGCATAACGCTGTTGGTCGTTGAGGCGTTCCGTAAAGGATGCGTTTTCTGGAGCTGGTGTTATTTTGAAAAGTCCTTTGAATATCCAAAAGACCTCTTTGTGTAATACAACAATTGTGCTTAACACGGTAGCCACGTGTAGCAATACAGTATAGGGCAATATTGTTTCGGGGTCGGTTATCCCAACAAAATGTGAACCCAATGCAAGGTGGCCGCTACTGCTTATGGGCAGATACTCTGTAAGTCCTTGAATGATTCCTAAAAATAGTGATTCAAAAATTGTCATTTGTATTATTGTTTTTTATTGTTTCCCTTGTGAAGTATGGCATAAATCACGAATAAAAAGCCGAAGAAACAAACGGTGGGGGCCACCTTTATTCTTCTGACACTGAAAATGTCGGGCTCAAAGTGTGCCTCGGTGGTTGATGGGCCACACATCAGTATAAATCCAAGAATTATAATAAGTACACCTGCCAATAGCAGTATGTAGTTTGCTTTTGTAAATGCGAAATTTCTTTTATCCATCGTTGTTTTTATATAAAGTATAGGTCGTTGCTACGCATGCGCAAGAATCGGTTTACCGACAGGTATGCGCATAGCACACATATTATTATTCCGAAAAGAGTTATTCCCGCAGCTACTGCAACAAGGTGGGTTGGGGGCAGTATGGTGGCAATGCCAGGTTCGTGCTTCCACACAAGGTAGAGCCCTGCGGCAAGTAGGCAGTTGGCAAGAATGGCCGAAAAGAGACCAATCTTCATATTCTGCACGATGAACGGGCGGCGTATGAATCCCCATGTGGCTCCCACAAGTTTCATCGTGTGCATAAGGAATCTTTTTGAGTATATCGACAGGCGTACCAGATTGCCTATGAGCGACCACGATATTATTGTGAGCATTGCGAGGAATATCATAAGAACAATGCTTATCTTGCGTATATTGTTGTTTATGGAGTCTATTAGTTCTCGTTGGTAAATGATGCTGCCAACCATGCTGTTTTTAAGCAGCTCCTTCTCTATAGATGCGATGCTCTCGCTATTGGCAAATTCGTTTTTAAGGGTTATTTCAATGGATGAGTCATAGGGGTTGTAGCCGAGGAACTCCACGGGGTCGGTGCCAAGCTCCTTTGTCTGCTCTTTCAGCACCTCGTCGCGCGATATATATCTGCTTGCCAGCACATACTCCTTTTTGTCAATCTGTTTTTGGGTTTTTAGAATATCGGCTTCACTTGCATCGCTTTTCATTACCACGGTAAGTGCAAGGTTGCGGCGTACATGCTTTGCGAGTGAATCGGCGGTAACAAAGAGCAACCCCATCACTCCCAGCAGCAACAACACAAGCGTGGTACTTATGTAAACGCTTATTGTCTGTACCTTGAACATTGATTTTCCTTTACTCATCTTCTTTTTCTGAATACATATATAATAGAACTGCTTGCGCTGCACTTGTCGAGTGTTGCGCACAGTCCCAAAAAACCATTCCAAAAGCCACGGAGCAATTGCAGGCGGCTTCCCTTGTTGCGTTCGCTCAAAAGCGATATGTAGAACCCGTCGAACAGCATGGGATATTGCCTTTCGAGTATGAATCCATGCTTTTCGCCAAGCTGCATGATGGTGCTTGGCGAGAAATGCCACAGATGGCGCGGTACATCGTAGGCTGCCCAATGCTCGCCATAATTGTCGGCATCGTAGGATTTGCAGTTGGGTACGGCTATTATGGCAATGCCGGTGTCCTCCAATATGCGACTCATATCCTCCCAGAATGTGTCAATCTGCTGTATGTGTTCCATCACATGCCACAGCGTAATTACATCCACGGAGTTGCTTTCAATGCTTTTCAATGCATCCTCGGGCTGCATCTCGAATCCGAATTTTTCTTTTGAAAACCGGCGGGCTTGTTCACTCTTCTCAATGGCAGTAACCTCCCATCCCTTTTTGTGCATGGCGCGTGCGAAGTAGCCTGTTCCGGCACCATAGTCCACAATGCGCCCGTTTTGCAGCACTGTGAGCTTTTGTACGAGCGAAACCTTACGGCGCAACATGATGCTGCGTACAATGTGGTAAAGCTTGTTTACAAGCCCCTTGCTGGTGTTGCTGTGCGAAATGTATGTAGGTGAATCGTAATAAGGGGCAATATCCTTTTCGTCGGGGATATTCTGTGTGAATACAAACCCGCAATCCTTGCAATGGAATATGTCGAACAACTCCCCGGTTGCAAAATGGTCTTTGCAGGAGTGTTGTTTCTCAATCGCCCTGCTTTTGCATAGCGGGCATTCATTGTGGGTAATTATATTCATTGTTTTTATGTTTTGCGGTCGGGAAAGAACATAACTTACCCAAACTCGGTACAAAAATATACTATTTAGGGCGAAAAAGCTCTCTTTTTTTGAAGTTTTCCCAAAATAATTGATAAAATTACATTTTTTAACATATAAAAACATCTATAATTTGTACTTTTGCGCACGTTTTCGCAGGGATTCCTGCATTTTTAATAACAAACATAAAACAGATTACTATGGGAAAATTGGTTCGTTCTAACGACAAGGTGATTTCAGGTGTTTGCGGCGGTCTTGCAAAAGAGTTCGGTCTCGATGCCAAGTTGGTTCGCATTCTTTATGCCGTGATTACCTTCTTTACCGGAATTGTACTTGGTGCAGTTGTTTATGCAATCCTTGCTCTTATTTTGCCTGTTGAGGGTAAATGAAGGAGTTATACCGATCGCATGAACGAAAGATTAGGTAAAAAGTAAAAAAGTCTCGGTTAAACCGAGACTTTTTTACTTTTTGTGGTATATTCGTTATTCAATGATTTCGCCAAGCAGGGTAGCTGCTGTGGAATCATAAATCTTTACTTTTACAAAATCGCCTATCTTGTGCCCTTTGCGGTCGAATACTGCGGTGCGGTTTTGTTCGGTGCGGCCAAAAAACTGCTCACGTGAGCGTTTGGAGATTCCCTCAATGAGTACTTCGTATGTTTGCCCTATGCATTTTTTGTTGTTGGCAGTCGAGCATTCTTGTTGCAGGGCGATAATCTCGTTCAGACGGCGCACTTTCTCTTTATCCTCTATATCGTCTTTCATGTGTCGGCTGGCAAATGTGCCGGGGCGTTCCGAGTATTTGAACATGAAGGCAGCGTCGTATGAGCAGTGGCGCATGAGCGACAGGGTGGCTTGGTGGTCCTCCTCGGTCTCCCCGCAGAATCCGGCTATAATATCGGTGGA
This sequence comes from uncultured Bacteroidales bacterium, assembly GCA_937914945.1. Classification (GTDB taxonomy): domain Bacteria; phylum Bacteroidota; class Bacteroidia; order Bacteroidales; family Bacteroidaceae; genus HGM04593. Next base: position 45,720 of record CALGJF010000039.1, read on the forward strand.
AAGACCGCAATCGGGTACTATGGTGCGTATTGCCTCAATCCTGTCGAGATACCATTCGCGGGTATATTTGCGGTTCATGGCTTTGAGCATTGTGTTGCTGCCGCTCTGCACGGGCAGGTGTATGCTGCGGCATACGTTGGGCTCCTCGGCTATCACTCGCAGTGTGTCGTCGCTCATATCCTTGGGGTGCGACGTGGTAAAGCGTATGCGTGTGGCCGATGCGTGGCGTGCCACTGTGCGCAATAGTTGGGGGAAGGTTATGTGTGTGCCGTCGCTGTTCTCGAAGTTATATGAGTTTACATTCTGTCCCAACAATATAATCTCCTTGAATCCTTTTGCCACAAGGTCGTCCACCTCGGCAAGAATACTCTGTATGTCGCGGCTTCTCTCGCGGCCTCTTGTGTAGGGTACTACGCAGTAGTGGCAGAAATTGTTGCAGCCACGCATGATTGATATGTATCCCGATACATTGCCGCTGCATATGCGCATGGGGATAATGTCGCGGTATGTTTCAGTGGTGGATAGCTCGATGTTCATTGCAGGGTGCCCCATCTCGGCCTCTGCAATGAGCTGCGGGAGCGACAGATAGGCGTCGGGGCCCGCCACAATGTTTACTTTGTATTTCTCAATAAGTTCCTCCTTTACGCGTTCGGCCATGCAACCCACAACGCCAATGAGTATGTTCTTTCCGCGGCGCATGGCATTCAGCTGGTCCAGTCGGCTGTAAATCTTTTGCTCGGCATTGTCGCGTATGGAGCAGGTGTTGAGCAGTATGAGGTCGGCATTTGCAATGTCGTCGGTAACCTCGTATTCGGCCACTTTCAGGATGGAGCCTATTACTTCGCTGTCGGCAACATTCATTTGGCAGCCGTATGTTTCTATAAATAGTTTCTTGTTATTTTCCACTTGTGTCAAGATTTGAAATTTCTGTGCGAAGATAGTGAGAAAAACCAAATTAACGGCAAAAAAACGGTACTATTCGTCGCGTGTGTGCGCATTTAATAATATTTAGAGAATAATTTTGAAATTGTTTAAGAATTGTCCTATCTTTGTAGACATAAGAGAGCATGCCTGCATGGCGTGCGTTAGTTTTATGCGTGTTTATGAAAAGTGATAGCGTAATAATTATACCTACATATAACGAGAAGGAGAATATCGAAAAGATGATTCGTGTGCTTATGGCGCTGGAACACTCATTCGATGTGCTTGTTGTGGATGATGCGTCGCCCGATGGTACCGCAGCCATTGTGAAGGCGTTGCAAACGGAATTTGCGGGTAGGGTACATATTCTTGAACGTGAGGGCAAGCTGGGTTTGGGTACTGCGTATATAATGGGATTCAAATGGGCCTTGCAGCAGGGGTATGAATATATCTTTGAGATGGATGCCGATTTTTCTCATAACCCCGCCGATGTTCCCCTGTTATACGAGGCTTGCGCAAAGGATGGTTACGACCTTTCAATCGGCAGCCGCTATGTTACGGGAGTGAATGTGGTCAATTGGCCTATGGGGCGTGTGCTTATGTCCTATTTCGCATCCAAGTATGTGCGCTTAATAACCGGCCTTCCTGTTTACGATACAACAGCCGGTTTCAACTGCTATCGTCGCAAGGTGCTCGAAACCATAGACCTCGACTCTGTTCGTTTCAAGGGTTATGCCTTCCAGATTGAGATGAAATTTACCACATATAAGTGTGGTTTCAAGATAAAGGAGATACCTGTGATTTTTGTGAATCGTGTGCTCGGCACCTCAAAAATGAGTGGCGGAATATTCAGCGAGGCGCTCTTCGGTGTGGTTAAGCTCAAGGTGAGCAGCTGGTTCAAAAAATATCCTAAGTGCAAATAAAAGATACACACAAAAATAATGGCAAACGATACAAACAAGGAATTTGAAAAGGTGCTCGCCGTTTGTCGCGAGCTGTTCAGTAAAAAACTGTATGACTATGGTGCGTCGTGGCGCATAATGCGCCCACAGTCGCTCACCGACCAGATTTTTATAAAGGCAAAGCGTATACGCACTCTTGAAACCGGTGCCGAGAATCTTGTGGGCGAGGATATAAATTCTGAACTTATAGGAATTGTAAATTATGGAATAATAGCCCTTGTGCAGCTCGACCTCGGTTTTGCCGACCATTGCGACCTCTCGCCCGACGAGGCTATGGCTCTCTACGACAAGAAGGCACAGACCACTCTCGAACTCATGAAAAAGAAGAACCACGACTATAACGAGGCGTGGCGCGGTATGCGCACTACTTCGTACACCGACCTTATCCTCACCAAAATTTGGCGCACAAAGCAGATTGAGGAGCACGACGGTGCTACGCAGGTGTCCGAGGGTGTTGATGCCAACTATATGGATATGATAAACTATGCTGTGTTTGGTTTGATAAAGAATGGTATCGCCAACTAAGAAAATATTGCTCACAACGTTGCTCGCAAACGCTTGTCGCGTGTTGTTGGCAATTATGTTTATGGTATCGGGCTTTGTCAAGGCTGTCGATCCCATGGGCTTTTTCTACAAGTTGAAGGAGTATGCTGTGGCGTTTGATATAACAGCCTTTTCCGATGCGTGGCTGCTCTTTTTTGCCATTGTCATCGTGGGGGCAGAGTTTGTCATGGGTTTCTTTCTGCTCACCGGTATATATCGCAAGCCGGTTGCGGTGCTCACATTCGTGGCGATGCTTTTTTACACCCCGCTTTCGTTGTATCTGTGGTTGGAGAATCCTATATCGGTGTGCGGTTGCTTTGGCGATGCGCTGGAACTGACCAACCAAGAGACTTTTGTGAAGAATATTTTTCTTCTGCTCATGGCGGCTGTGGTCTGTTTCAACACTTCGCTGTATCGCCGTTGCATAAGCCGTAGCAGTCGTTGGGCGGCGGTGATTTTTATTCTCATTTACACGGTGCTTGTGGAGGGTATGAGTTTGCAGCATCTGCCGGTTATAGATTTCCGTCCTTTTGCAATAGGTACCGATTTACGCGAGGCGGTGGAGGATGTGCCGTCGCAGTACGAGGCTGTGGCGGTGTACGAGAAGGATGGCACACGGCGCGAATTTGCCACCGATGCTCTGCCCGATAGTACATGGAGTTATATAGGCAGTCGCAACAGGCTTGTTGCACCGGCCCGTCCGGCGGCAGTAAGTAATTTTTTGTTCATAGACCTTGCCACCGACTATGATATTGCCGAGGATATTTTAGCCGACCCGGGTTATGTGGCGCTGCTTGTGATTGAGTCGGTAGAGAATGCCGATGAGAGCCGTGTCGATAAGATAAACGACCTATACGACTATTGCACGGAACACCACCTGCCTTTCTATGCCGCTACATCGTCGAGCGAAGATGCCGTGGCACTATGGCGCAAGCGCACCGGAGCCGAATATCCCATCTATTGGGCCGATAATGATATGCTCAAAACCGCAGTACGAGCCAATCCGGGATTATTGCTTCTGAAAGACGGTGTGGTTGTGGAAAAATGGAATATAGCCGATGTGCCCGCTGTAGATACCATGTCGGGCAACTCGTTGTCGCTGTTACAGGAGGGTGTGTTCGACAATTATGTAAAGGTGATGCGCGGTTGGCGTTTCTGGTTGCTGTTGTTTGCCATACCTATGGCGTTGATTCTTTTTATAGATATGTTCGCGGCGCCTAAAAAGGATGAAAACAAGGTTGCACCCTTATCAGATGATAAAGAAAACGAGTGATATAAATTATATAAACCCTTAAAATTTAATTAAAATGAGAAAGAACATTGTTGCCGGTAACTGGAAGATGAACATGAATCTTCAAGAGGGCATTGCTCTTGCAAAAGAGCTCAACGAGGCTTTGACAGCCGACAAACCCAACTGCGATGTAGTAATCTGCACACCCTTCATCCACCTTGCATCGGTGGCTCCCATCGTGGATTCATCAATCATTGGTGTGGGTGCCGAGAACTGCGCCGACAAAGTATCGGGTGCATACACAGGTGAGGTTTCTGCATCCATGGTAGCATCTACAGGTGCAAAGTATGTAATCCTTGGACACTCTGAGCGTCGCGCATATTATGGCGAGACTGCCGAGATTCTCAAAGAGAAGGTACAGCTGGCTCTTGCCAACGGTCTTACCCCCATCTTCTGTATCGGCGAGGTAAAAGAGGAGCGCGAGCAGGGTATTCAGAATCAGGTTGTTTACAGCCAGCTTGCAGGCTCGCTCTACGACCTCTCTGCCGAGGATTTCTCAAAGATTATCTTGGCTTATGAGCCCGTTTGGGCTATCGGTACAGGCCTCACAGCCACACCCGAGCAGGCCGAGGAGATTCATGCATACATTCGCTCTACCATTGCCGAGAAGTATGGCAACGAGGTAGCCGAGAATACATCTATCCTCTATGGCGGTAGCTGCAAACCCAGCAATGCAAAAGAGCTCTTCGCCAACCCCAACGTTGATGGCGGTCTCATCGGTGGTGCTGCTCTCAAGGTTGCCGATTTCAAAGGTATAATAGATGCTTTCAAATAATGAAGCGACTATTATTACTTATATCAATAATGTTCTGTGCCCTCTATGCGGGGGCGCAGAGCAATATTGTGCAGGAATTAAGACGGGTAGAGCCGGGAAAGGGCTCTGTAACCATTAACCATCCTGCAAAGCTCGACAGCATAATGGGGCGCATGGCTGTGAAAACCACACAGGCCGAGGGTTATCGTGTAATGGTATATTCGGGTAACAATTCCCGTACAGCACGCGAAGAGGCCAACAAGTGGGCACAGTTCATGAGAGAGAATTTCCCCGGTGCCGAGGTGTATGTGGTATTCGAGTCGCCAATACGCTCTTGTCAGTATGGCGATTATCGTACCCGCGAAGAGGCCGAGGCGGTAATGTATAAGCTGAAAGCCACAAAGAAGTTTAAGGAAATCTCTGTGAGAAAGACTTTGATAAACCTACCATATTAAACAAAGTATGCAAGATACTGAAAAGGCAAAAGAGATACTCATGAACAGTTGCCACGATATGCTGGTGGCAATAGGTGAGGATACTACCCGAGAGGGGCTTGTAAAAACCCCCGACCGCGTGGCTCGTGCCGTGCTCGAAGCTACTGCGGGATACAAGGAGAACCCCGAGGAGATTTTGCGTGGTGCCATGTTCAAGGAGGATTACAAGCAGATGGTGATAGTGAAGGATATAGATTTCTACTCGTTATGCGAGCATCACATGCTCCCCTTCTTTGGCAAGGTGCATGTGGCATATATCCCCAATGGCTATATCACAGGGCTCAGCAAGATTGCCCGTGTGGTAGATGCTTTCTCACGTCGTTTGCAGGTGCAGGAACGTCTTACCTTGCAGATAAAAGAGTGCATACAGAATACATTGAACCCGCTTGGTGTGATGGTGGTGGTAGAAGCACAGCACCTATGCATGCAGATGCGCGGTATAAAAAAACAGAATTCAATTACCACAACATCCGATTTTTGTGGTGCTTTCAATCAGGCTAAAACACGCGAGGAGTTTATGAATCTCCTGCGCAACAAATAGCATCGCATGGTGCTTATATAATAAGGTAGCAGTATGGATATTGTAATAGCCGCCGAATATGAATCGCTGCGAGCGCAGATAGAATCTGTGCCGGGAATCATAGAAACCGATGAATGTAAGGTACTTTACAGCGGTAGGAACAGGATTGTGCAATTTGAGCCTGCCGCCGGGGTATCGTTGGTAGTGAAAAAACACAAACGCCATGGCTTTTTCAAAAGTCTGGTATATACGTTTTTCAGGCCCAACAAGGCGCGTCGTTCCTTTGAGAATGCGGTGGAATTGCGCAAAAGAGGCTTTGAAACACCGCACGAAGTGGCATATATCGAGGAAAAATCGTGCGGCCTCATAACCCAGGTATATTATATATGTGCATATACCTCAAAGGCTCCTATCCGTCCCGAACTTATAGACAATGACCCCTTTGACAAGGCACTTGCCACGGCTTATGCTCGGTATGTGGCATCTATGCATAGCGCAGGCGTGCTGCATCGCGACCTTAATCCAACAAATGTGCTATATGAGAGGATAGGCGATGGATATACCTTTGAACTCATAGACATAAACAGAATGAAATTTTATAATGGCGAGGTGCCAAAACCGGTGTGCATGGAGAATCTCACACTCTTTTGGTGGCTTACCGACGTTTACAGATATATACTTGACACATATGCCGTGGAGCGTGGCTGGGAACAGAAGGATGTTGATGAGGCTGTGAGGGTAAAACAGCGCCACGACAGTCGTTGGGTCAGACGAAAAAGATTTACCGGATTCTTCAAACATTATATATTGGGAAAATGAAATACTATATTGAGATTGGTACCATAAACAAGGCAAAACAGGATATCGATGAAATTTGCCTTCAAGAGGGTTTTGTAAACCTCACACGTTGCAATTTTGGTAATGGTGGCGTGGGGCGTTTCCTGACTAAACTGTTTGCGGTGTGCAACATTCTCTTCTGTTTGAAGAAGGATGATATATTGCTACTGCAATATCCCATGAAAAAGTTCTATAAGATAGCTTGCCGCTTTGCCCGCATGAAGGGGGCAAGGGTGGTTACCATAGTACACGACCTTGGAGCCTTCCGCCGCAAGAAACTCACCCCTGCACAGGAGAACAAACTCCTTTCGTTAACCGATTTCCTGATAGTGCATAACTCCACCATGCGCGACTACATTATAGAGCATGGCTTCAAGGGTGGTGTGCATTGCTTGGAGATTTTCGATTATCTTTCGGGCAAGAGGCCTGCGGCCTACGATACACCCCATTCGCCTTGGAAGGTGGTGTATGCCGGTAATCTTGGCCGTTGGCGCAACGAGTTCCTTTACAAAATGAATGGTTGCGTAACAAACTACGAACTTGATTTGTATGGCAAGGGATTCAATGATGCCGAGAATGATTGCAAGCAGTTGCACTATCATGGCTTTATGGCTTCCGACGATTTTATATCCTCAGTAAATGCCGATTTCGGTATTGTCTGGGATGGCGATTCCATCGCCGAATGCACAGGAGCATGGGGCGAGTACCTTAAAATAAACAACCCTCACAAAACATCATTCTATCTGTGTGCAGGCGTTCCTGTAATAGTTTGGAGCAAAGCGGCCATGGCACCCTTTGTGAAGGAGCAGAATGTGGGGCTTGTGGTTGATTCTCTGTCGCAGATATGTGAGCGTCTGGCTGCGCTCACCCCCGCAGAATATGCCCGAATGAGGGAGGCTGCGCGCATGGTGAGTGAGCGTCTTTCTCAAGGATACTATTTCAGAGAGGGGCTTAAGAGTGCTTATGAATATTTGGCATTAAAAAGCTGATTGAATGAAGAAGATACTTATTATAACACAAGACCCATTGGTGTGCAACAGGCAAACGATTGATGGTGGTGGTTGCAGCGACAATGGCAAGTATACCTTTTATATTAACGACAGGAACTGTAACCCCGATTTTGTTGTGATAATGGGCAAGGGTGGTCGCGATGGTTACACGGTTGATGTCCCAAAGGAGCGCACTATGCTCTTAACGACAGAGCCATACGGTATTACCGAGTATCCGCGCGCTTATTGCGAACAGTTCGGTATAGTGCTTGCTTGCCAGCCCGAGATTAAACTATCTCCCATGAGTGGAACAAAGGTTGTTTATGCTCCGGCTATGTTGCCATGGTATGCCGGTGCTGTGTTCAAGAATGGCAAGGGCGTGCCCACCATGAGCCGCGAGGAGTTGCAAAACGCTCATCCCGAAAAAACAAAATTCATGTCGGTTATTACCACCAGAAAGGCCTTTACAAAGGGGCATGTCGATCGTCTGCGTTTTATTAAAAAACTCAAAGAATATTACGGTGAAAAGGTCGATATTTATGGTGCGGGCTTTAATGGTTTTGAGGATAAGTGGGAGGTTATAGCTCCGTATAGATACCATATAGTGATAGAAAACTCGGCAACTGATTATTATTGGACCGAGAAACTTGCCGATTGCTATCTTGGCGGTGCATATCCCCTCTACCATGGTTGCTCCAATATAGGCGACTATTTCCCCGAGGGGGCATATGTCCCCATAGATATATGCGATTTTGAGGCCTTTGTTAAGGCGGTGGAGCGTGTGGAGCGGGAGAGTACCTTTGATAAAAGCAGTACTCTTATTGCCGCATCAAAACAGTTGGTGCTGGGGAAATACAATATGTTTAATTATATAGCTTCGGTCTTTGACGATGTGGAGAATACCACATCGCTTGGGCAGCATCATATAAAGCCGGCGCGCGCCTTTTTTTCGTGGCACAATTTTTTCCTCCATTCGATTCAATGGGGCTATTATAAGCTATTGGGCAAATATTTTGTGTGATTAAGTATTTATTGGCAGTATGAAGAATTTTAGCATAGGAGTAATAATCTCGACATATAATAACCCTCGTTGGTTGGAGAAAACTTTGTGGAGCTACGAAAAGCAGACTGTTGCTCCTTGCGAAATTATAATTGCCGATGATGGGTCGGGCGAGGAGACACGCGCTCTCATTCAAAAGTACAGCAAGTTGCTGCCTATAAAGCATGTGTGGCACGAGGACGATGGCTTCCGCAAGACAAAGATTCTTAACGAGGCTCTGCGTGTGGCCACGGCCGATTACCTTATCTTTACCGACCAGGATTGTGTGGCGCGCCCCGACTTTGTGGAGACGCATGCCCGTTTTGCTCGCGAGGGTTATATCTTGTCGGGTGGTTATTTCAAATTGCCTATGGATATCAGCGAGCAGATATCACGCGATGATATTCTTTCAAAGCGTGCTTTCAAGCTGTCGTGGCTCAAAGAGCAGGGGCTTAAATGCAGTATAAAGTGTTTGAAACTTGTTGATAGGCCTTGGATTGCGGCTTTCATGAATTTCATTACTCCCACTAAGGCTACTTGGAACGGTATGAATTCAAGTGGCTGGCGCAGCGACATTCTTTCGGTGGCGGGGTTTGACGAGCGTATGCAGTATGGCGGCGAGGATCGTGAGATGGGCGAGCGCTTGTTTAATAAAGGGATTCGCTCCAGACAGATACGTTATTCGGCAATCGTTCTGCATCTCGATCACAAGCGCCCCTATGTGAATAAGGAGGCTTTGGATCGTAATAAGGCTATCCGTCGCGAAACGAAACGTAACCGCACGGTGGTTACACAGTATGGGCTCAAATAGCGGGCCTATACGTTCAAGGCTGCCGAGCCGAATCCGTAGTATTGCAGCAGGTTGTTAAGGGCTTGCTGTGTCTCTTTCAGGAACTTGAAGTTTTCCATCAACTCCATGGCCTTTGACGCATCGGCCGCGGTTGCAGGGTCTTTGAGTGCAGTCATGGTCTCCTTCAGCATTTCGTCTATTATGCTGTGTTTGTATGCTATCGACAGGCGCGTGGTCTGCTCAAAGAGTATAGCCATTTCGTTGCGTTCCTCTCCACCGTTTGCCTGTTCACTGAAGAATTTGCTCAGTATGTATCGCTCGCCGCATAGGTCGGCGGCAAGGCGCGATATTTCGCTGTCGGGGTGGGCAAGGAAGTGTCGCTCGGGGTTGAAATTTATATCGGCTGCATGTTGTGATGCCTCCTCAAATATGCGTTTATATAGTGGGTGGCTCAATTCGATACCATCGTCTTGGAACGAGTAATAGAGGTGCGATATTACAGTCTCGGTGAATGCGGGTGTGTTTGTACTCTTGTTCTCGGGTACTTGAACAAGTTTGTCGCCATTGCGCAGCAGAAATTGTATTATGGCTTTCTCCTTGTTGTGCAGTGGATTGTTGCTGTAGCTGTCTATTATGTTCTGCCTGAACTCGTTGGGGGCTGGTTGCTGTGCATCATCGGTTGTTGAGGCTTGTTCCTCGCCCTGTGGGGTGCTGTTCTGCCGTTTTTGCATCTCCTCGTTGTGCTTTATTCTTATTTTGGCAGTTTCGCGCACCAACAGTTGTTCGCTCACTTTGAGCATTTCGCTGCACTTTTTTATGTATTCGCTACGCAGAATCTCATTGGGTATTACTGCTATGCTCTTTACTATGTCGCCCACAAGGTTGGCACGCGCCACGGGGTCCTCGCCCACCTCGTTGAGCAATAAATTTGTTTTGAATCGTATGAAATCCACCTTGTTGCGGTTGATGTACTCTTCAACCTCCTCTGTGGTGTGGCTTTGTGCGTAGCTGTCGGGGTCCTCTCCTTGGGGTAGAAGTACCACGTTTATGTTCATACCCTCCTCGAGCAGCATATCAGTTCCGCGCAACGATGCCTTGATGCCGGCATTGTCGCCATCGTACAGCAGTGTTACGTTGTTTGTAAAGCGGTGTATCAGTTTAATCTGTCCGGTGGTGAGCGATGTGCCCGATGAGGCCACCACATTTTTTATTCCGGCCTGGTACATCGATATAACATCTAAATATCCCTCTACAAGTATGCAACGGTCCTTCTGCATTATGGCCTGTTTGGCAAAGTAGAGGCCGTAGAGGTGGTCGCTCTTGTGGTATATCTCCGACTCGGGTGAGTTTACATACTTTGCCGCCTTGGGGTTGTTCTGCAATATGCGCCCGCCGAAGGCTACCACCTTGCCCGATATTGTGTGTACGGGGAATATACAACGCCCCCAGAAACGGTCTTTCAGTTTTCCGTCTTCGCCCTTGTAGCACACGCCTGTTTTCGCTATAAGGTCGGCATTATATCCGGCTTTGGTTGCTGCGGTGGCAAGTGCATCGCGTTTCTCGGGTGCATATCCAAGCCCGAACTTTTCAATTATTTCGTCGTGCAACCCTCTGTGCTTGAAGTAGCTGAGCCCTATCGCCTTCCCTTCCTCGCTTGTTTGCAAGGTGGTGGTGAAGAATTGTTGCGCGTATTGGTTTATCACAAAGAGGCTCTCGCGCAGGCTCTGTTGCTCTTTCTCTTCATTGGTGAGCTCGCGCTCCTTTATCTCAATGTTGTATTTTCTGGCAAGCCAGCGCAGGGCGTCGTAGTAGCTTAGCTGCTCGTGCTCCATAATAAAGTGTACGGGCTTGCCGCCCTTTCCGCAACCGAAGCATTTCCATAGATTCTTGGCAGGCGACACTGTGAACGAAGGTGTTTTTTCGTTATGAAACGGGCACAATCCAATCATGTTCACTCCGCGACGGCGCAGTGCTACAAAATCGCCCACCACCTCTTCCACTTTGGCGGTGTCCATTATCTGCTCTATGGTATTTCTGTCTATCATATATACTAAGGTGTAAACACTTATTGTGTTGCGGCTTGCAATCTTTCTGCGAAGATACATTAAGTTGGGATTACAAAAAAGAGCAGTGCTGTTAATTTTATCAACCGTAGCGGCTTTATTTATGAAAAAAGGGCTGCCTTGAATGACAGCCCTTGTGCTTAAATGTTCTTTACTCTTCTGCCGAAGATTATGGGCAGAATGCGTTTAATTATAAGTATTATGGGTATGAATGCCAATAATACGACGCACGATAATAGAAATATTGCTATATTTTCGGGTACGATATCCCACTCGGCGCGTTTAATCATTTTCAGTGGCGAGTGCAATAGCTCTCTGTGGAATACCAATGTGAGTATTGTTCCCATGGAAGTTATGCGCACTGCCTTCCAGTCGAACTTGTCGAGCAACACCGAAATAAGGAATATCATGAACGAACCGGATAGCGAACCAATCACGAACAGTATGAAATAGTTTCCATAAAGCCCTTGGAACATTTTTGCTGCGCTGTTGTAGTGCCCAATGATTCCTGTTATGGTGGCAGCAACCAGCAGCGAGAGTATTGTTTTTGTTCCGGATGCTTTGAGTGTGGCGAAGTACTCATCGAAATTGGCACGGCCGTAAGTGGCAAGCCAATTGCCAAGCATGAAAAAGGGTAGTGCGAGCATTACGTTGGTTACCGACCACATGTAGTCGAGCCCCGTAATGTTGTATATCACAGCGCCTATGATGGCAATGGCTGATATGGCATACATCTGCGCCTTGCCTGTAACGAATGCCTGGTATATGAACTTTATAATGATGAGTGTGTAAACAAACCATAGGTTGCTGCAACCCGATGCGTCGTGCAGTTTATGGAAACCACCCAATACGGCCACAACCGACCATATCCATTGCCCGTCGTCTATGTGCTTGAATATGTAGCCCGCCACCTTTATGAATGCAAGGATAAGGTATGGTATCATAAGGTTGCTTAATGTTTTGTTGAAACAAACCCTCATGCTATCCTCTCTTTTTGTAAGGTAGCCCGATATGATAAAGAATACCGGTACGTTAAATGCGTAAACGAAGCCCGAAACTCCGTCGGGAAAGCAGTGTCCCCAGATTATGGCCAGCATACCCAGGGCTTTCATCCAATCAATCCAAGCCTTGTGCTTGCTCTCAATTTTGTTCGTCATGTGTGGTAACTGTTTTTGTGTTAGCTGTTCTGTTGCTCTATATATTATATATAATAAGGTATATACTGCCGCTTTTTGCTTTGTGTTGTTCTTTTGCAAAAATATACAAAATATGTTTTATGGCAAAGATAGTGTTTTTACTATTACCTTTTTTCGAGATTTTGCAGTAAAAGCAAAAATAAATCTTCGCTCCTTTGTGCGTGGATATTTTGTCGTTTGGTAGAAAATGTTTCAAAATTGCTCAAAATATTACAAAAATAAACAGAGAAAAAGTTGGAAATTAAAAATTTTGCTTTTTTCTCAATTTTTTCTTTGGAAAAGTTTGCCAGTTCAAATATTTGCTTTACCTTTGCACTCGCTTTCGGGAAGCAACGCAGTAAACGCGTTACCGAAGCACGATGATCCTTGAAAACATTCCATACAGACAAGCAGTACAACGTGCTA
>CALGJF010000040.1 GCA_937914945.1 uncultured Bacteroidales bacterium
TAGCACGTTGTACTGCTTGTCTGTATGGAATGTTTTCAAGGATCATCGTGCTTCGACATTCACTGCGTTTCTTGTCGAAAGCGAGTACAAAGGTAAGGCAAATATTTGGACCACCAAACTTTTTCTACTATTTTTTTCAAAAAAAATTTCACTATTTTTCGCGAGTATTGATTTTCAACCATTTACAAAACAAAAAAAAATTATCATTTTTTGATTATTTTTTGTTACATCGGAAAAAACAGATTTTCGGCTACATAAAAAAACGCGTACAGTCGCACGCGTTTTCACCATTTATATACTAAAAATTACTTTGATAAGATGCTTTCGAGTTGCTGAGCCGTAAGCCCTAACTTAAACTTACCATTCATTGCCACGGAAATAGCGCCGGTTTCCTCGGAAACAACAATAGCAATGGCGTCAGTCTTTTCGGACACGCCCATTGCCGAGCGATGTCGAAGCCCGAGTTTCTTTGGGATATTGAGATTATGAGACACAGGCAATATACATTGCGCCGCGGTTATACGCCCGTTCTGTATCACAATTGCCCCATCGTGCAGGGGTGCATTCTTAAAGAATATAGCCTCGATTAGGCGCTGGCTGATGACAGCATCGATAGTTTCACCCGTTTTCGCATACTCATCGAGCGACTCGTTCTTTTCTACAACGATAAGCGCCCCCACCTTCTGCTGGCTCAAACTCATGCAGGCCATAACCACCGGAATAAGCGGGATTCTCTCTTCGGTTCTCTCTTTACGCGAAAAGAAGCTCGCTATCGAACGAAAATGCCTATGCGCACCAAGGGTTTTGAAGAATCGGCGTATCTCGTCTTGGAATATTATAATGAGAGCAAGCACTCCCACGCTCATAAGCTGGTCGAAAATTGAGCCAAGCAGTTTCATTTGCAAAACACGCGATACAAACACCCACAAAAGGATAAACACAAGTATCCCCGAGAATATATTAAGCGAGCCCGACTCTTTCATCAGTTTATAGAAATAATACAAGAAACAGGCTACAAGTATTATATCTACTATATCTTTTATGGAAAATTCAAAAAACATAATAATATAAATCAGTATATATAAGCATTATCTTTCTTACCAACAACAGTGCCAGCCTCTCTGAGCTTAACATAAAGCTTAACAACCTCCGCAGCCTCCTTCACATCGTGAACACGCAGAATATCGGCACCATTCTGCAACGCTACCATGTTGAGCGCCACGGTACCGGCAAGCGCATCGGCCGGTGTATTATCCAGCACTTTTGTTATCATGGATTTGCGCGATATACCTGCGAGAACAGGCAATTCCAATTGCTTGAAAAGAGGAAGCGCCGCCAACATTTGATAGTTCTGCTCCACACTCTTGCCAAAACCAAAGCCCGGATCGATTATCACATCCTTCACTCCTGCCTGATGCAGTTGCCACACCTTGTGCGAGAGCGACTTGATTATATCGGGGAGAAAACTCGCATAATCGACTGTGTTGCCCGCCCACCCCACGGAGTGAGTCAATATGTATGGCACATTGAGGCTTGCAACAACGGAAAACATATCCGCATCCCACTCAAAACCCGAGACATCGTTTATTATAGATACGTTATGCCGGGAAAAGCACTCTTTTACCACACGAGAGCGATATGTGTCTATTGAAATCACTGTATCGGCAGGCAACCCATCATCAAGAATATCTAGGGCAGCATGCAAGCGACGCAGTTCTTCCTCCTGGGGAACAGGCTCGCCCGCGGGCCGGGTGGAACAAGCACCCACATCGAGTATCGCTGCACCTGCAGCAAGCATTCCCCGCGCTGTAGCAAGCAAGTTGTCGGCACTCTTGCGCGATGCTGCATAAAAGGAGTCGGGGGTAATATTGAGAATACCCATAACCAAAGGCTCATCAAAGGCCATCAGCCTCCCTTTTACATTGATTGTACCACCCATTTGTTTTTTTTATTTTATTTTTCAAAGTTACAAAAAACATTCAATAAATAGAGAGCGTCATCCATTTTCTTTCAAAAAAAGGGAGAATATTACAACACACTACAACACCTCTATATTATATATATAATGTATTTAGGACAAAAAGGGAGAAAAAAGAGTATTTTTGAGCTATTTTTTATAACTTTGCACTTTCCATAGGAACTATTCAACAAAATATATGCAACAGACTCATTACATCGTTGGCGGACACCCGTTCACCATAAACCTGACAGAGGGGGATTTTTCGCAAATCCTACCAACAATGGAACCTTTCAGGGCCGAAAAAATAGAGGAGGCTCTTTTCACCATAACCATAGACAACAGCATTATACCATCGTGGCAAGGTGAAAAGGTTGGCGTGTTCCCATGCCCTTCTGCCACATTCGAGGTTTATCGCAGAGATAACGGCGCATACCAAGTGCTTATACTCCAAGGCAATACCCCATGCTCGTTTATAGAAACCGACGATGTATACAAAAATATCACCATAACCACCCGCGGCAGCAACGAACAGAGGAGGTTTGGCACGAACAATGCTCTTATGCTCATTTATGCCATATGCACAGCACAACACGAAACATTGTTAGTCCACTCATCGGTGGTAGAGAATAACGGCAAAGCATATATGTTTCTGGGGAAAAGCGGACAGGGGAAAAGCACACATAGCGACATGTGGGTTAAGTATATAGAAGGCAGCACACTCATAAACGATGATAACCCCATCATACGCATAGCACCCGATGGCACACCCATGGTCTATGGCTCGCCATGGAGCGGCAAACGCCCTATATATAAAAACGTACAATACCCCATAGGCGGCTTTGCAGCCATCGAACAGGAGGAGGAGAACAGCATCAAGAAAGAGAGTATCCCCGTTGCATTCGGCATACTGCTCAGTTCGATGTCCACCATGAAATTCGATAAAGATATCCACATGAAGGTGTGCGGCACCATAAGCAAAGTGCTTGGGAAGATACCCGTACACACACTCTCGTGCCGTCCCGACGAAGAGGCAGCATTGGTATCGAGCAGCGCATTCGGTTTATAATGGCAAAAGAGTATAAAAAAATAAAAATGGAAAACCACGCCTTTATGCAGGACGTGGCAAAACGGTTCAAGGAGGGGCATACAAGCGTAACCTTTACCGTCTATGGCATAAGCATGCATCCATTCCTGGGCAACGGACGCGACAAGGTAGTGCTTATTCCACCAGCAAAGCCGGCAGTGGGGCAAGTGGCACTTGCCGAGGTGATGCCAAAGCGATACGCTCTGCATCGCATAATAAAGATAGAAGGCGACACCATTACCATGCGTGGCGATGGCAACCCACTGCGCATGACCGAGCAATTTACAGCCGACAAGATAGTGGGAACCGCCGAAGCATTTATACGTAAAGGCAGATATGTGAGCACAAACGGCAAGAAATGGCGTTTTTACTCGGCTATATGGCAAGCATGCAACCCCATTCGCCGCCTGTTGCTGATAATTTACAGACGAATAATTTTGAAAATATTCTGATATATGAAGATTAAAAAAGGTTTTGAATTACAAAATGTATGTGGCGAGCACATAATCGTACCCACAGGTATTGAGAATATTGATTACAGCAAAATCATAAGCCTCAACGAGACTGCAGCCTATCTATGGGAAGGCTGCTGCAAAATCGACAATTTCACCATTGACACCATGGTGGAAATGCTCATGCGCGAATATGAGGTTGAGGAGGATATAGCCCGCGAAGATTGCGAGAAAATCATTGCACGCTGGATAGAAATGGAGCTTGCCGAGGAGTAACCGACAAGCAACACAGCAAAACGAGCGACGATGCATCCCGCAGGATGCATCGTCGCTCGTTAATTACCATAGACATCTTCTATCTCCTGCATTATAGCCATAAGTTCATCAACCTTTTCGGCACGTAACATGGCTATGCGCAGAGGGCGAAAATCGGGCAAACCTTTGAGCAAGGGAGTTGCTGCCAGATGCCTGCGCACATGCAATATTCCGGGGCGCTCACTCAACCACTCCACGCTGTCGTGTACCTGCGTGCGCAGAATATCCATACACTCTTTGAAGGTAAACGGTTTGGCAGGCTCCCCATTGAGCAGGTAGTGCTTGACATCTCTGAAAATCCACGGCTGGCCAAAGCTGGCACGGCCTATCATTATAGCATCCACACCGTAACGCTCAAAGCACTCTTTGGCACGCTCGGGTGTCTTTATATCGCCATTACCTATTATGGGAATATACATGCGGGGATTCTCCTTTATCTTGCCTATGAGAGTCCAATCGGCATCGCCGGTATACATCTGTGCGCGTGTGCGTCCATGCACCGTTAAAGCAGCTATACCGCAATCCTGCAATCGCTCGGCAAGCTCCACAATGCATTTGCTGTTTTCGTCCCAGCCCAAGCGGGTTTTCACCGTTACAGGAATCTTCACGGCATCTACCACCGCCTTTGTAATTTCGAGCAGCTTGGGGATATTTTGCAACATACCCGCACCACACCCCTTGCGAGCCACCTTTTTCACAGGGCAGCCAAAGTTGATATCCAAAATATCGGGCTTGGCGGCCTCTACACGCTTGGCAGCCTCAACCATTGGGGCCACCTCGTTGCCATATATCTGAATGGCCACAGGCCTCTCCTGCTCATATACAGTGAGCTTGCGCACCGTGCTGTTTATATCGCGTATGAGCGCATCGCTCGACACAAATTCGGTATATACCATATCCACCCCAAACCGCTTGCACAGCAGGCGGAAAGCGGCATCGGTTACATCTTCCATAGGGGCAAGGAACACAGGGTACTGCCCAAATTCAATATCGGCAATTTTCATAAACACATTATTTGCTTGCGAAATTAGTGTAAAAAACGGGAATTTACAAACAATGAGCCAACCGCCGGCACTGCACAACTGCAATGCAAGGCACATTTTTTAAGAGAACCTGCCACTATTTACCGCCACACACAGAGCAGTTGTTTCCTTTTTTTAGTAACTTAGCAGCAAATAACTTGGAAAAGAATGAAAAAATATTTAACAGCAACAATCAAGCTAATTATAAAGGCCATTAAAATAGCTGCAATATTGCTTATTATGGCAATCCTATCAGTTGTGGGAGTAATTACATTATACTATTTTTATAGCAAGCCATCAACAAACGATTTCGACGATGATATATGGTGGGAGTACCGATGGAACAAAGATGAAAACGGAGAGTGTATAATAGACCTTGCCGAGGTGGTAGATGAAAAATGGGATTCGGCCAAATACTATTCAATGGCATACGAATATAAGGATATATGCAACGAACTTAAACTAAATAACATACCATTCCAAGATGTAGGCAGTAGAATATATTTTATGTATAAGGGCAAAATAATATACTATGTAGTATGGTTCCCATACCCACCGGAGTACACCCCCAAAACAGTCAGGATTACCAACCAAGACAAACTCACAATATACCCGCACAATGCAAAGTTCAAAGCACACAAAAGTTCTTTCCGCGATTATGAAGACAAATACATATACTTGAAACAGATAAAGTAACGGCGGAAAACAACGATGAATTACATCACTTATAATGCATGAGTGAATCCGCCTCTGTTTTTTGAGAGTTATCAACAGGAAACAACAGTTATATTTCTCCATGTATAACTGTTGTTTCCTTTTTTTTAGTAACTTAGCGGCAAATAACATTTTAATATGATTCAGAGAAACGAAATTGAGATAATGGCCCCTGTGGGCTCTCGCGAGAGCCTCACTGCAGCCATACAGGCAGGAGCAAATTCCATATATTTTGGTATTGAACATTTGAACATGCGTTCACACTCGGCAAGCGCATTCTCCATCAACGACCTGAGGGAGATTGCACAGATATGCGACGAGCACAATATAAAAAGCTACTTAACGGTAAACACCATTATATATGAGAATGACATCGACATGATGCACAAGATTGTTGATGCAGCCGTGGAGAGTGGAATTTCGGCAGTTATTGCAGCCGATGTTGCCGTGATGCAATATTGCAACCGCGTGGGCATGGAGGTGCATCTTTCTACACAGCTGAACATAAGCAACAGCGAGGCTTTGAAGTTCTATGCACAATTTGCCGATGTTGTGGTGCTTGCCCGCGAGCTGAACATGGAACAGGTGGCAGCAATTCACAAGGTAATAATAGACGAAAATATTTGCGGCCCCAAAGGCGAGCTTATAAGAATAGAGATGTTCTGCCACGGTGCACTGTGCATGGCAATATCGGGCAAATGCTACCTGTCGCTCCACCAACTTGGCCGTAGTGCAAACCGTGGCGAGTGCATGCAGGTGTGTCGCCGTGGATACATTGTGAAGGACCGCGAGAGCGATATAGAATTAGAGGTGGACAATAAGTATATTATGTCGCCCAAAGACCTCAAGACCATACGTTTCATGGACAAGATGATTGAGGCCGGAGTGCGAGTATTCAAAATAGAGGGCCGCGCCCGCGGCCCCGAATATGTGCAGACCGTGGCCGGCTGCTACAACGAGGCGTTGGAGGCCTACCTTGCCGGCACATTCACCGAGGAGAAGAAAGACGAGTGGGATACCCGCCTTGCAACTGTATTCAACCGTGGGTTCTGGGACGGCTACTATTTGGGACAGAAGATTGGCGAGTGGAGCAACATATACGGCTCGCAGGCAACCGAAAAGAAAGTTTATGTGGGCCGCGGGGTAAAATACTTCTCAAAGCTGGGTGTGGGCGAGTTCTATATTGAAGCAAGCGAACTGCACGTGGGCGACAAGCTATTGGTAACAGGCCCCACCACCGGTGCAATGTATTTGGAGCTAGAGGAGGCACGCGTGGACTTGGGCCCCGTGGACACCGTGCCCAAGGGTGTGTATGTATCGTTCAAAGTACCTGCAAAAGTGCGCCCCGCCGACAAACTATATAAGATTGTAAGTACAAAGGCATGCGATTGAGATATCTCGCATGTGCTCGATATGACATAAGCGCTGATATAAAAACAAACCACGATGATTACCCCCGCACCACTGAAAGAGGGCGACCTTGTAGCAATAGCCTCGCCGGCCGGTGCCATACGCGAGCCGATGCTCGTGGAACAAGCCGCACAAGTACTGCGCAGCCACGGTTTTGCCGTGGAGATTGCACCACACTGCCTCACCCGCAACGGATATTACAGCGGCACTGCTGCCGAGCGCATGAGCGACATTGCCACCCTGCTCTCCCGCAACGAGGTTAAGGCGATCCTATGCAGCTATGGAGGGTATGGTTGCGTGCATCTGCTCGACGACTTTGCCCCACTCATTGCCAAGCACCCCAAATGGATTATAGGCATGAGCGACTGCTCGGCCCTGCACGCGGCCTGCCTTGCCGCCGGGGTACAATCGTTGCACGCCCCGCAGTGCCGACACCTTGCCACACAACCCACTGCCGACACGACCAAGCAGCTGATAAACATTCTTAAAGGAGCAACACCATGCTACCACATTCCGCCACACAGCCTTAATATAAAAGGAGAGGCCGTGGGCACACTTGCCGGCGGCAACCTGTCGGTAACAGCCGCTTTGGCAGGCGGGCGCTACGACATATTCACCAAAGAGAAAATTATCTTTATAGAGGACACGGGCGAACTACCCTACCGCGTGGAGAGGCTTATGTACCAACTGAAATATTCGGGAGCATTGAAGAGGATAGGCGGGCTCATTGTGGGGCAGTTCACCGATGTAAAAGAGCACACCGGCTTTGGCGGCACCACCTACGAACTTATACATAATATAATAAAGGAGTACGGCATACCTGTGTGCTTCAACTTCCCCGTGGGACACTGCAACCACAACCTGCCGCTTATAGAGGGCGGCGAGGTAACACTTTCGGTTACCGAGGCCGGGGTGGCACTGAAACAGGTATAGCAACAAACGCCACAAAAGCGGCTTTCACATTCACATATTCACAGTACTTACCCATGCTTTGCCTTGAAGGCAAGTGCATATAGCCTCATCTGCTTAATCATTGCAAGAAGGCCGTTACTGCGGGTGGGCGACAAGTGCTCCTTGAGCCCTATGGCCTCCACAAAATAGAGGTCGCTGTCAAGAATTTCGTCGGGGGTGTGGCCCGAATATACCTGAATGAGCAGTGCCACAATACCTTTTACAATGAGCGCATCGCTCTCGGCGCGGAAAAGCACCTTGCCATCCTCGTAATCGGCTTGCAGCCACACACGGCTCTGACACCCCTCGATGAGGTTGTTATCTGTTTTATATTTTTCATCAAGCGGAGGCTGCTCGCTGCCTAAATCTATAAGCAACTGATAGCGGTCGAGCCAATCGTCAAAACCGCCGAACTCCTCAATTATATCGTCTTGTTTTTCGTTTATCGTACTCATTGCATTATCATTAAGAGAAACAGGCCGCTATTTTTCGTTATATACAACAGCCATTACAGTTTGCCCCACAGCCTTAAGGGTTGCGGCATCTATCCAATCCATATCATCCTTTACCGTGTGATGATGCGGGCCAAATCCATTGGGGCTCGATGGATCGTAGTTAATTATATCTATGCAGGGCAAGCCCATGAAATCATTTACATAAAAATGGTCATCGGTAACCATGCCACCCTCCTCGTTCACAAAATAGTTGTCATACCCCCACTTGGCAGCTTGCGCCCAGACCTTATCTACAATATTCGAGGCATAGTGGTCCGATATTCCCTCGCGGTGAAAGCGCGACGAGGGTGCGCCTACGATATCAAGCAATATACCGTAGCGAGCATTGTAATTATCCTTGTGGGGAGTACGAGCCCAATACTGCGAGCCCAGAGCCCAGGAATTGTCCATACCCACGCCATTGTAGTGGTCGTTCTCATGACGGCCGTAATCCTCGGCATCGAACAACACAATATCTACACCCACTGCCGGTGGTACTACCGACAGATGGCGGGCTATCTCCATGAGCACGCCTACCCCACTTGCGCCATCGTTGGCACCAAGGATAGGCTTGTAGTGGTTGCTTTCGTCGGGGTCGCTATCTGCCCATGGACGGCTATCCCAATGAGCACACAGCATCACACGTTTTTTCACTTGCGGATTGAACTGCGCTATAATATTGCGTGCCTGTAATCTATCGCCGTTATACGCGGTGAGTTCCACATGCTGCGCCACCACATCGGCACCGCAAGCACGCATGTACGATTCTATGTAATCGCCACATGCTTGATGCGCCTCACTATTGGGTACACGGGGACCGAAAGCCACCTGACGTTCAACATAGCTGTATGCGCTGTCGGCATCGAACACGGGCACCACAACTGCCATTTCGGCTTGCGCGGGTGCTTTTTTGTTTCCGCCACAGGCTGCAAGGAGCATGGTTGATAGCAGCAACACAAACAATACAGTTACACTAAATATTTTTTTATCCACAAGCAATTTGTTTACTATATTATATTGCAGGGGCGCACTCGTGTGTGCCCCTGCAAGCAATAATGTTATTTATTCAATTTCCAGGTAGCACCATCCTTTGAGTCTTTAATCTCAAAGCCGAGCGCAGCAAGTTCGTTGCGTATGCGGTCGCTGGTAGCCCAATCCTTGGCAGCCTTGGCAGCCTGACGCTGCTCGAGCAACATATCGACCACCTTGCCGAATGCCTCTTCGCGTGCGCTGTCGGAGCCACGTTCCTCTTTAAGGCCCAAAATATCAAACATAAAGAGCGAGAAGGTTGATTTAAGTTCCTCAAGGTCGGCTGCAGATATTGATGCTTTTTTATCGGCAACCTGATTGATAGCACGCGAAGCATCGAACAGATGCGAAATAACCTGCGCGGTGTTCATATCATCGTTCATCGCATCGTAGCACTTGGCACGCAAACCGGCAACATCAACAGTTGTTTCACTGCCGGCCGCAAGGCCGCAGAGCGTTTTATATGCATCCATAAGGCGCTGCATGCCCTTCTCGGCAGCCTGCAAAGCATCGTTGCTGAAATCAACGGTGCTGCGATAGTGTGCCTGCAAGATGAAGAAACGTATTGTCATGGCCGAATAGGGCTGTGCAAGCAACTCGTGCGAGCCTGTGAAGAACTCGTCGAGAGTAATGAAATTACCCAACGACTTACCCATCTTGGTGCCGTTTATGGTAATCATATTATTATGCATCCAATACTTGACAACAGGCTTGCCCATTGCGGCAACACCCTGCGCAATCTCGCACTCGTGGTGGGGGAACACCAAGTCCATACCGCCACCATGAATATCAAACTGCTCGCCAAGGTATTTGCGCCCCATGGCGGTGCACTCGCAGTGCCAGCCGGGGAAACCATTGCTCCAAGGGGAGGGCCAGCGCATAATATGTTCGGGCTGCGCACATTTCCACAGAGCGAAATCGGCAGGGTTGCGTTTCTCGCTCTGGCCGTCGAGCTCGCGTGTGGTATTGAGCACCTCGTCAAGGTTACGGCCCGAAAGAACACCATAGCGATGCGCCTTATCGTATTTTGCAACATCAAAATATACCGAGCCTTGGCTCTCATATGCAAAGCCATTGTCCATAATCTCTTTTACAAGTTCTATCTGCTCGATTATGTGGCCCGATGCATGAGGCTCTATGCTGGGAGGCAACACGTTGAGCGCATCCATCACCCTGTGGTAGTGAAGCGTATATTGCTGCACCACCTCCATGGGCTCAAGCTGCTCCAAGCGCGCCTTTTTAGAAATCTTATCCTCACCCTCGTCGGCATCGTGCTCCAAGTGGCCCACATCGGTAATATTACGCACATAGCGCACCTTGTAGCCAAGGTTTTGCAAGTAACGGAAAAGCACATCAAAAGTGATTGCGGGGCGGGCATGACCCAAGTGAGCAGGGCCATACACTGTGGGGCCGCACACATAAAGGCCTACATTGGGCGCGTGCAACGGCTCAAAAAGCTCCTTCTTGCGAGAGAGCGTATTGTATATCATGAATTTATTTTCCATATATCAATTTTTTATCATTTAACATCTTCTCGTTTACATCATGCGAAGATAGTGATAAAAAATATATTTATATAGAAAGAGAGCGTTTAATTTAAGTATCACTTGCCAAACTTATTGCGCAACGCCATGCGTGCATTGTGCAGGCGAATCTTCACGCTGCTCACCGAACAGCCAACCTCATCGGCTATCTCATTGCAGCTATAACCCTCCATCGTGCGGGACATAACTTCGGCTTGATGAGGCGGCAACCCCGCAGCTATAAAATCGAGAAACTCGCTGCTATATGCCGCCAAAGGCTCACAGAGGGCGGTTGAGGAATCGTCGGCAGGGATATCGTCGTAACCAAGCGTTGCACGAACAGCCTTAAGTTTTTCGTTGTTCACATAGATGTTCTTCATAATCCTTGTCGCCCAAGCAATAAAGCGCCCCTGCTCATTGTATTTGTCGGCATTGGCAAGAATAACAAACGAAGTCTCCTGCAACAAATCCTGCGCCTCGGCAACATTGTTTGCCAACGAGAGTGCAATATTCAACAGGGTTTTCTGGTTTTTCTCTAACTTTTCACACACTAAAAATCGTTTGCCACGCTCCATAGTAATACTGTTTTTATTGTTAATACTTTGCAATTATAACCAATAAAAAACAATTTTATTCTATTTTTGCTAAATTTTTAGCAACATTTAACTAATACACATGAACAATTTTGCTATTTAGGCTAAAAGTGAGACAGCTGGCAATGGCTTAGACAAAAGAAGAAAAGGACAAGTACACTCACCCGCAATAACACACAAAAAAGCCCCCGAGCGTTTACCGCTCGGGGGCATAATAAGGTTATCTATTTCTCTATTGAATTATTCAACAACAACCTTCTTGCCGTTT
>CALGJF010000041.1 GCA_937914945.1 uncultured Bacteroidales bacterium
TGCCTGCTCCGGTTCGATCGCGATCGTCAGTTCTGCGTTGGGATATTCGGCAAGCTGGGCTTTATTAAGGATGACCTGTTCCATCTCGCCAGGTGCCATGATGCGTTTTTTCTTGGGCTGGATGCGCGTGCCGTTGATATAAACATTGATATATTGATCTTTATATACCTGGGTGACGCGGAAGCGGACGATTGTCTTGTCGGCCATGCGGACGGTGTCGATGGTCGTGGGGACGGTGTAGCGCACGCCGGCGAGGCCGGTGATGGGCAGCACCTTGCCGCCGATCTCCCTGCCCTCGCGGATGTAGGCTGCGGCGTTGCGGCCTGCGGCGGCGGCCTCCTCGGAGACGAAGTCCACCAGGTCGTGGACATGGAGCACGTTGCCGGCGGCGAAGACGCCGGGGACGGAGGTCTCCAGGGACTCGTTGACCCTGGGGCCATTGGTGATGGGGTTGATGTCCACGCCTGCGGCGCGGCTCAGCTCATTCTCGGGCAGCAGACCGCAGGAAAGCAGCAGGGTGTCGCACTCGTATTCGATCTCGGTGCCGGGGACGGGCTTGCCGTTCTCCACCCGGGCGATGGTGATGCCCTCGACACGCTCCCTGCCCTTGATGTCGACCACGGTGTGGCTCAGCTTCAGGGGGATGCCGAAGTCGTCCAGACACTGGACGATGTTGCGCTTCAGACCGCCGGAGTAGGGCATCAGCTCGGCCACCACCTGCACCTCGGCACCCTGCTTAATCAATAAACGAACAAGTATTGCCGCCTTATAAGCAGCAATACTCCCCGTTACTCCTATGACTATCTTTTTCCCTTTAAGCATCTATATTATTTGTTAAATTCGCGTAGCTTTATCCTTGTAAGTACCTGTTTGGTATTCAACGGGAAATCGCCGTTCATCATCCAACCATAGTATCCCGGATCACGATGCAGCACCACGGCTACCGATTCGCCCTTGTATTTTCCAAAGTTAAACACCTCGCAACCCGAATCATCGTACACAAAACGACCTGCAAAATCTACATTACGGGTAAAAGAGCTCTCCTTTGCAAGTGCGGCAACATCGTTCTCCATATCATCGTAATGGTCGAGCTGAGCCTTAAGCACCTCGTATGTGGCACGGGTGTCGGCAAGCGCGCTGTGCGCGTTATCGAACTCGGTACCGCAATAGAATTTATGGGCAGCCGACAAGGTTCGCGGCTCGCGTTTGTGATAGAGCACTTGCACATCTATTGCATGATGACGGGTGAGGTCTATATCAACCTGCGCACGCAAGAACTCCTCGGCAAGCATGGGAAGATCGAAACGGTTGGAATTGAAACCGGCAAGGTCGCACCCCTCAAAGTCGGCGGCAATTTCCTTGGCAACCTCCCTGAAAAGAGGGCAATCCTTTACATCCTCGTCGTAGATACCATGCACGGCCGAAGCTCCTTCGGGTATATGCATGCCTGGATTTATGCGTTTGGTGTACTCCTTCTCGCTACCGTCGGGAAACACTTTAATATAGCATATCTCCACTATTCTGTCCTTGGAAACATCCACACCGGTTGTCTCCAAGTCGAAAAATATGAGCGGGTTTTTAAGATTCAGTTTCATCGCCTGTTACTCGGTAAGTGTCATTGGCATTATCAACATAAGCAGTTCCTGTTTCTCAATCTGCTCGGCAGGAACTATAACACCGGCACGAGAGGGATCGGCAAGTTCAAATATCACATCCTGAACGGGAATGTTGTTCAATATATCGATGAGGAACATGGCACGGAAACCTATATTCATGGGCACTCCGTCGTAACTGCATGTGATGCTCTCCTCGGCCGATGTAGAGAAGTCGGTATCCTGTGCCGATACGATAATTTTGTTATCCTCGATATGCAATTTCACGATACTTGCCTGCGACGAGAATATTGACACGCGGCGCAATGCACTTACAAGTGCCACACGGTCCACAGTTAGTTTGTGAGGATTGTTTTGCGGAATAACCGAGTTGTATTTGGGATAACGGCCATCGTGCAAACGGCTGATAAGTTTGTACTCGCCCATTGAGAAGATTGCAAAACGACCGTCGAACTCTATCTGAACCTCCTCTTCGTCGTCCTTGCTCAAAAGGGTTTTCAACAAGGTTGAAGGTTTCTTAGGAAGAATGAAGGCCGATTTTTCAGCACCCTGAACAGAGCAATCGCGATAGCGGGCAAGTTTGTGTCCGTCTGTTGCAACAAGAGTAATGCTTTCGGGGTCAAAATCGAAATATACACAGCTCATGAAACGACGGTCGGCATCCTCGCCTGCAGTGGCAAAGAGCGAGCATGAGATACCGTTTGCAAGCAGGCAAGCGGGAACCGAAATGCTTACAGAGTCCTCACCAAGCACAACGGGCGACGGATACTCATCGGCGTTATAAGCAACCATGCTGTATTTACCATTCAGGTAGAGCACGTTTACCTCCAATGTATCTTTGTTTACCTCGAAACGAAGAGGTTGCTCTGAAATCTCTTTAAGAGAATCAATAAGAATTCTTGCCGATATTGCAAAACTGAAATCCTCGGAACACTCAACAACCTCGAGAGAGGTATTCAAAGTATTATCGGTACTTGAAGCTGTGAGAGTGAGGGTATTCCCATGCAATTCGAACAAGATTGAGCCTAATACGGGTATAGGATTCTTTGAGCCTATTACGCGGCTGATTGTCTGCAAACGAGACGATAATTGCGAGCTTGATACAGTAAAGTTCATAGGTATATAAAATTTAATTGTTTTCGATTATTTCACGCACATAACCCATTGCATGCCCAAAACAGAACAGGCTTGTTTGCTACTTTTCAGGCAAGTTCCGTGCATGTACATAGTTTACTACAAAGATAAAACTAAATATATAATTGCATAATAAAAAAGTGAGAAAAAATTGTTTTTCGAGCAGAAAAGAAGTAATTTCGCGAGGTATTAGAAAAGAATTATGGAAATAACAGGAAAAATTATTGCCGTACTGCCCGAAAGAGGCGGTACCTCAAAGACAGGTAACGAGTGGAAGATGCAGGAATATGTCATTGAAACACACGAGCAATACCCCCGAAAAGTATGTTTTAATGTTTTTGGCAGCGACAAGATTGCACAATTCAATATCCAAGCAGGCGAGGAACTGACCGTATCGTTCGACATTAACGCACGCGAATACAATGGCCGCTGGTTCAACGACATCAGAGCATGGCGCGTAGAGCGCGGAACAGCACCCGCAGCAGCACCGGCGGACATCCCCGACATAAAGGTAGCCAAGGTGGATTTCAGTGCAGAGAACGACCCCAACGACCTGCCTTTCTAACGAAATCTTAAAAAAAGATGGTGGCGCGCCACCATCTTTTTTTGCTGTTTATAGAGAGAACAAACAACAGCAGTTTACATAAAAAAAATAATGACATATCGCATGCGATATGTCATTATTTTTTACCATATAATTTCGCATTTATGAGTTCATGCTCATAAGAAACTCATTATTGTCTTTTGTCTTTTCAAGGCGATCCTTCACAAATTCCATAGCCTCCATAGGTGTCATATCGGCAAGGTATTTACG
Organism: uncultured Bacteroidales bacterium; assembly: GCA_937914945.1. Taxonomy (GTDB): domain Bacteria; phylum Bacteroidota; class Bacteroidia; order Bacteroidales; family Bacteroidaceae; genus HGM04593. The sequence continues at coordinate 3,562 of CALGJF010000041.1, forward strand.
CAGAATCCACATGCGGTCGAGCACCTGTTTATCGAGCAACAAATCGTCGCGACGAGTACTTGATGCCACTATATTTACAGCGGGGAATACACGCTTGTTGCTCAAAGAACGGTCTAGCTGCAACTCCATGTTACCCGTTCCCTTGAACTCCTCAAAGATAACTTCGTCCATCTTGGAACCTGTATCTATGAGCGCAGTGGCTATGATTGTGAGCGAGCCGCCATTCTCTATATTACGGGCCGCACCGAAGAAACGCTTGGGCTTGTGCAAAGCATTGGCATCCACACCACCCGAAAGCACCTTACCCGAGGCGGGAGAGACCGTGTTATAGGCGCGTGCAAGACGGGTAATAGAGTCAAGGAATATTACCACATCGTGGCCACACTCCACCATGCGTTTTGCACGTTCAAGCACAATGCCGGCAATCTTCACATGGCGCTCGGCAGGCTCGTCGAATGTAGATGCTATAACCTCGGCATTTACACTGCGTGCCATATCTGTAACCTCCTCGGGGCGCTCGTCTATAAGCAGCATAATCATATAGGCCTCGGGATGGTTGGCTGCTATAGCGTTTGCAATATCTTTGAGCAACATTGTTTTACCGGTCTTTGGCTGCGCCACAATGAGCGCACGCTGCCCCTTACCGATGGGCGAGAACATATCCACCACACGAGCCGACATATTGTCGTAGCTGCCCGAACAGAGGGTAAATTTCTCTTCGGGAAAGAGTGGAACAAGATTGTCGAATGACACACGGTCGCGCACGAGTTCAGGAGCAAGGCCGTTTATGCGATTCACCTTTACAAGAGGGAAATATTTCTCTCCTGCATTGGCGGGGCGTATGATACCCTCCACAACATCACCTGTTTTAAGGCCATATAGTTTTATCTGCGATTGCGATACATATACATCGTCGGGCGAAGAGAGATAATTATAATCGGAGGAGCGCAAGAATCCGTAATTATCGGGCATAATTTCGAGCACACCCTCTACACGCAAGATGTCTGCAAAATCATACTCCTGACGAGGCTGGCGCTCGGGCTGCTGTTCGGCATGCTCCTGACGGGGCCTCTCTATGCGCTGACGGCGTTGCTTATCGCCCTTTGCACCCTGCTGTTCCTGGCGATTCTTGTCGAACTTTCCTATCAGTTCGACGGGGAGTTCCTTGTTGTCGGTGGGGAGCTCTTCTATTGCCACAAAAGCCTCGCCCGACTCTGCGGGGGCAACCTCATCGGCAACAGGCTGTTCACCTTCTGCAACTGCCGGAGCAGGCTGATTCTTGGGCTTGCGACCGCGTTTCTTGGGTGCGGGGACAGCAGACTGCTCAACAGCCTCATCGGCTATGGGAGCAGGAACCTCCACGGGGGCAACCTCATCGGCAACAGGCTGTTCACCCTCTGCAACTGCCGGGACAGGCTGATTCTTGGGTTTGCGACCGCGTTTCTTGGGTGCGGGGACAACAGACTGCTCAACAACTTCATCGGCTATGGGAGCAGTAGCTACCGCACGGGCAGCCTCTTGAACCACAGGAGTCTCTTTAACCTCATTGAACAAAGGAATGGAGGCGACATCCTCTTTCGCCTTTTTAGGCTCGTTTTTATCGAGTTTTACGGCCTTGTCGCCCGTAGCCGTATATACCTTATTTGATGCATCGGGCTGTATTCTGTTACGACGATGCTCGCGACGATGCATTCTTGTCTCCTCTTTCACAACAGCGGGAGCACCCGACTGGCTGTTTTGAAGGGCCTGGCCATCGAGAATGCGATAAATAAGGGAGTCTCTGTCCAATGATTTTATACCTTTGATACCTAACTCTCCTGCAATGGATTGCAACTCGGCAATCTCTTTGCTTCTTAATTGTTCTATATGATACATAAATTATATAAATGAGACTCAACCGAAATGCAAAATGGGCACATGGTCAGTCCATTAATTGGGAAATCTACAAAGAATTTTCTGATTATCATTTTGAAAGCGCACAGAGGAGATCTGCACACTATTTATAATGCAAAGATATGCATTTTGTTTTAATTTTCTTAAAACAACAGACTATTTTTTGATTTTATATGCTTTTTTGACAGAAATATATAAACGGCAGGGAGCGCATTAAACAATTAATGACCGCTTAAAGGCGGTCATTAATTGTTTAACTTACAGATTGTCGGTTATATCTGCCGGCAGTTCCTGCACACGCACATAGGTGTGAGTTTCGGACTCGTCGCCGTTGGTAACAAGTATCAAGGCATCCTCGTAAAGCGCCTTAACAATGTAATCATTATTCCATTTGCCGGTTCCATTATCATATTTACCCGACAGGGTTACCACTTTGTAATCGTCCTTCTCAATAGTATATGTTCCTGTGATTACACGAGGATACATACTGTCGAACTTCTGGTATATCTTGAACTTTCTGTCCTTGCGGATAAATTCGATATACACAACAGGAGCCTCACTGTCGCTACCACTCCACTCATGCAGCTCCCAAATACCCGAAATATTGTTGGGAGTAACCTCGAGTGTGGGAACATACGCCTCGTCATCGTCGCTGCATGCCTGAAAAGGAAGTGCCAGCAGAAACAGCAACATCAGTTTGAAAATATTTTTCATATTTCTATATTTTATATCTTTATTATTATTCTATAATCACTTTTATGGTACGCGAGGAAATATCCCCCTCCACGCCATCGATAAGCAAGGAAAAACGCTTTGCCGTGCCTACCACCGTGCCGTCTATACCTATCACTATATCACCCTCCTCACCCGGTTGCAACAGCTGTGGCTCAGTGGAGAAGCTTGCATACGAGGGCAACATACGAGCCTTTAACTCCAAAGGCTTGCAGCAACCTGTATTGGCGCATGGGATACGTGCTATGGTACGCCCACTGGCAAAACTGACGGTTGTGCGTTTAAGACGCAATGCACCCATTACACAAGGCAGATGGCTCCATTCGTCATTATCCACCACCACACCAAGGATTGTGAGCTTGGCTACCGGCTTGTTGCCGCTGCACGATGTATATACAAAAGCATTTGTATCTATTGTGCCGGCACGACCTTTGGGGTTATACCTAACGGCTATCACCGATGTCGCACCCGGTGCCACAGGCCCCTTTTCATAGGCCGCGGCAGTGCAACCGCAATGGGTGGTTACACGAGTAATGCTTATAGGCTTGTCGCTTACATTGCGAAATGCAAACAGCACGGTGCGTGCTGAATCGCTCTCGTTTATCAAGCCTATATTCTCTTTAATCTTATCGAACCGAACAATCTTGGCGGCGTTGGGAGCAAGTGCGGGATTGAGCAGAGAGTCCATGGCTGCGCGCGAGGGACGCTTGGTTACCTGCGCGCACATGGTGGCAGGCAACGCCAAGGCGGCTGCCAACAGCAAAACGGAAACTACGAACACTCTTTTCACCGCCTCTCGCTTTTTACATCCAACCGTTATTGTTGGCGTTGTTACGAACTGTAATTGTTATCACATGCTCCACCCCATCGACAGTAACTGTTGCGGTAGTTATTCCCACGGCAACACCGGTTAATGTGAGTTTTGTTGCATTTACCTCGGCTGTTGCTATTGAGGTATCGGCAACGGTACATGTATAGCTTTTGTTCTCGCCATCCACAAAGTAACGTGCCAAATCTATTGTCTGCGCCTTGTCGGCATTACCCTTGGCAGGTGCAAGATAGAAATCGGGGAGTCGCATCTCACGCCCTGCGCCCTCAATGGCATTGAGCAGGGCTGCGGCATTCACCATTTTACCCATCTTGCCACGATATTTTGCAAGGTCCAATGTAGATTGCAAATGGTTCACGCTGTGATTGTAGCACACCTTCTTTGTACCCACACAATAGGAATCGATGTCGCTTGAAGTCTCCATCAACAACTCCACAAACTCCTCGGCGGTAAAATGGCGGCGCAACTGCGCTGCATAAGAAAGACCAAGGGCTACCACACCCGATACATGGGGGCAGGCCATGGATGTACCCTCGTAATAGCCATAATCGGGCTTGCCCTCTACGACAAGGGTGGAAAGTATCATACCGCCATTCTCAACCTCCGAACCGGGCGCGCCATAATAGTCGCCGTCGCCACCGGGAGCTGCAATATCATTGCCTGGGCCATAGTTGGTATATGAGGCAGGGGTAAAATCGGCTGCCACGGCTGTTACGCACAAACATTTGGAATAGGCTCCGGGGAATGATGCCGCGGGGGCAAATTCGTTACCCGATGCATAAACCACAATACCACCATCTATAACACCATTGGGTGAACCCGCGTTGGCAATAAAATAGTCGAGAGCCTCTTTCTCCAACGGATAGGTAGCCTCCCACTCCTTCTCTGTGCTGGGACCGGGGATAAATTGGGTGGGGTTGGCCTCGGGTGATTGGTAACCCCAGCTGCATTGCAACACCACCGCCCCATTATCGGCTGCATATTTCATGGCTTTTGCCTCATTCACAAGAGTAGCTTGATACTCATCATCGAACAGCTGGCACGACATGATTCTCACACCCGGCTGCCCTGCGGCAGCATCGCCGCCTGCTATTCCGCAAACACCAATACCGTTGTTATTAACCGCAGCAATGGTTCCCGCGACGTGTGTTCCGTGACCGCTGGCCATGGAGCCGGTGGTGGAGATATATGCACGGTCGGTAGCAAAGTTATAACCGTAGCGGTCGCCCTTGTAGCCGTTACCGTCGGCATCTACATCCGATGTGTACTCCTCGGCCTCGTTTACCCATATGTTAGCCCTCAAATCGGGATGTTCCCACATCACGCCCTCGTCGAGCACGGCAACGATGATAGAGGGGTCGCCGGTACACTTTCCCCAAGCCTCCTCGCAACCAACGTCGCAGCCAGCAACAATGCCTGCCCATGGCTGCTCAAAATCAAAATCGCCATGGTTCACATATCCCCACTGATGAGGAAGGCCCTCGTCATTGAATTTATATGTGTAACCCGCTGCGCGTGTAGCCGATAAGTTTTTTGCAAATTCCATGGTGGCGGCAGTGGCTTTGCGATCCGATATACGGTATATTTTGCGGTTACACTGCACCTTGGAAACTTCTCCAAGGCTCTTAATCTGTTCGAGCGCGGTTTTCAAATCGACATTTTTGTCAAATGATACCTGATACCACAAGTGCATATTGGCTTCGCGTGTACGTTCCTCGGTACGATTATCCACGGGAAAGACGCGCTCCAGCTTATAGGCCTTCAAAATATCGAGCACAGCATCGGTAGAGGGAATTCCCGAGCGTGTTTTCAACACACCGGCAGCACGAGAGGCCGGCAATTTGTCGAGAATATCGCTCATCTCGGGAGCGAACTTAATGAGGAGCTCGCCCTCAACGGAGCCCTCGGGCACAATAACTCCCTCATCGGGAAGCTGTTGTGTGGGCCCTACGATATCACTATCGGTACACGATGCTGCCAACATGGCAATCAGCAGCGATGCGTATAGAAATATATTCTTCATATCCTTCACAAAATATTGTTATTTATAAATCGTTATCCTCCTCGTCGCAATGCTCGTCATCGACGGTTTCATTATCATCCTCTTTTTCACTCTCCTCGATATCCTCCTTCAATTCATACTTGGCCTCCATTTTGGGGAATGCCTCATAATAATTGTTATTATTGCTGGGAGCATTGGTGAAACCTACCTTTTCGCCGGCTGAATTAATGCCGCCCTCTTGCTGGTTATAGATAAGCAAATCGGGGAACCAATCCAGCAATCGGGGATGATAAAGCAACCATTTAGGCAGTTCGCCTGTGAAAAAGTTCAAGTTGATTGAAAGGAGTTCCATGTTGGGAAGAATTTTCGGCATCTTATTATCGGCAAGCCATTGTATGGTATCGCCACCAAAGGCATCCACATCGGCCTGCGTATATGCAACCACGCCCTCCTGGCCCACGGTGAAATCGGGCAATTCTCCCTCGATATAGCAGTTGGAGAGGCGCAACTCCTCAAGATTCTCCCACAAGAAGAGACGACGCAAATCGTTCTCATTGGTAACATAACTCATAAAGTTAAGACCCACGCCATCGTCGTAATTGTCTTTCTTGGTGAGGTCGCTTGTTGTCCAACGGCGCGAACCCACCATGCGCAACGTCTTGAGCTTGGGGAAATTCTCCGGGGTGAGAATAGAAGGTATTTCGGTGAAGTTATTTGCACTTAAATCCAGGACCTCCAACGACTTGCCAAGATTCACAAACTCCTGTGGCAAGGTTGTTATACCATACGAGAAGATTTCAAGCTCTTTCAGATAGTCGAGCTCGCAAATCTCGGGACCTAAATCTATGCTTAACAACATTGTGTTCACATTCGACATTATGTGGAGAGACTCCAAATACTTCAAATGTTTAATCTGCTTGGGAAGAGACTCTTTTGTCTCAAAGAAAGAGTACGATGCCGAACGTACACGACCGACAGCCTCGGGGCAAGGAAGTTCCTCGTCTGTAGCCTCCCACAGTGTAACACCTTCCCAATTATTCATGCGTTCACCGGTATCCCATGTATCGCCCCAGCAGTTAAGCAATTCGCTTATGGTGATGAGGGCTATGGAGTCGCCTGCACGGGTGTCCTCAATCTTCACAGCAGCCTTTTGGCGCACTGTTATTACAGCAGGCTCGCTAATTTCGTCGGCAGAGCTTACCGGAACCAGGCTAATTTGGGCAACACGCTCAAGCGGCTCGGTATTCATTTTCCAATCGAAGTGCAATTTCACAGTACGGGGACGTGCTCCATAATCGAGTTCCACCTTTACATCCTCTGCACTGAGCCAATCCGCATCGGCTGATGCATAATTGAATTCCACCTTGAATTCCACGTTTGTGGTTACCGTAGTTTCGAAATAACGCTCATCATACGCAGCCGAAGACTCAATCTCAATATCCTTTTCTTTGGGAGTAATAGCCTTGGCAAAACCGGTTTGATTTATGGTAACTATTTTAGTGTCCACGCCCGAAACCACACGAAGGCTGGCCTCGCGCATGCCGTTTACAATAGAAGAATCTACCACAACCTCACACATTGCAGCGCCGATACCATTGGCAGGTGTTACCTGTACCCATGCAGCCGATGAAGATACCGACCACTCGCCTACAGCATTAACCATTATACTCTCTTTACCACCCTCTGCCGCAACAGTTATATCCTCTTTGTCGAGCGAGAAGGCTGCGGGAGCCGCATCGTCGCTATCGCTGCACGCAACCAGCATAAACAGACCGGCAACCAATCCTAATGTTATTTTCAATATATTTTTCATCATCGATAGAAAGTATTTAGATTAATTATCCAACTCCAAAGACTCGCAACCGCGAATATCCTGTGTTTTGTCGTATATGAGCATATAGTACCCGTAATAAATATAATCGCAAATATCGGAAACATTAATGGTGATATTGGGATTATCGGATATCTCAAAATAGAATAGGTTATAGGGGGCTGTATCGTCAATCTTACGCAAATCGTTACCACCTATAAAGAAGTATCGCAAACCAATATGCTGCCACAAGCCTGTGGGCCATTCGCGCAAACAACGGTTGCCATTCGCGTCGCTCTGATAACGTATAAAATAACGCACAAGCCCGGGATTGCTCAACGGCTCTGTCGGGAATTTGTCGAAACAGTTATAGCTCAAATCTATACCGGTGAGATATGGAAGATTTCGAGCATAAAAATCATCGGACAATTTACTCAATTTATTATAGCTAAGGTCAATAGCTTCAAGCATATATGCATTCTCGCCCTTCAATGAGCCATCAGGAATTTCCTTCATGCCGTTGCCCGACAATATAAGGTAGCTCATAGGCGAGCCGGTAGAGAAAAGCACTTTGGGGAATATCTCCAAGCAGTTCTTGGAAAGATTAATCTGCTGGGCATTTATACCGCGGAATTTTTCGCCATTCTCAAACTCGCAAATTTTATTGTCAGAGAAGTCAAGAGACTGGAACACATGTGCCGAGTTGGCATCGAATATATCGGGGAACACCTCAATATCGTTGTGGCTTGCACTGAAACTCTCCATCTGGGTATATCCACAAAAATAACCATTGATTTGCGGTATTCTTGTAATCTTGTTATAGTCAAGATAAACTTTCGCCAGATTTATATCCTTGCCAAAGGCATGAAGTTTTCTAATCTTGTTGTTGGAGCAATCGAGCAAACCAAGTTTTTTCATCTTGGCAAGATATTTGCACTCCGGGAACTCTTCAAGATTGTTATACCCCATGTAAATACCTTGAATTTTAGAACCGCTGTTTCCCTCGATAAACTCAATCCAATCTGCAAGTAACTGCTCTCCTGAGATTCCTTTAAGACAAGCGATATTAAGTATTTGCAACTCGGGCAATTTTGAAAGCATATCCATAGGCAGAGAATTCATCTCTGTGCAGTTATAGATTTCTATATCTGTCAGTTCCGTGAAATTCTCCCAACTCCATGTATCCTCCTCGGCTGCATATTTATGATTCTCATCTATATCATCTACAAAGAAATTATCACTTGTAATGGGCGAATTGGCAATAAAGAACTGCGACAACTTAGTACAACGCATGAGAGCCTTTGATATTCCGGTTATTTGGTTTGTCTTATCGCCAAACTGTATAGCCTTTGTCTGCACACTCTTTAATGCCGCGTTCTCGCCACCTTCGTGAACAACTGTCTGCTGCCACTCTTTTGACAGGTTGGTGTGGAAATCTTTTTTAAGATTGTTTCTCTCGTAGTCGGAACGTATATACAATTTCTGTTCATCGGTCATCTCGGGGAAAATGTGCCCACCAAGCTGTTCCGAGTGGCTGCCAAGATAGAGAATGGAGAGGTCGGTGAGCTGTCCGATGGCCGAGGGCACCACACCCTTGGCACCGAAGCCCTCCAACGAGATTGTTGCCACACGGCCATTGCTGTGCAACTGCACACCGGGCTGGTTACCCCATAAATCTATATCCTTGTTAAAGTGCCAATTACACCCCTGAGGATTGGTAATCCCTGCATATTTCCAATTGGGACCGTCAAGGGCCTCCCAAATCTCTTTGAGAGCAATATAATCTTTTATATACTCCTCGGTACCTTTTATATCAAACGGCACCTCAACATCCTTTGTATGCTCGTTATCGGCAATATCAAACAGGGAGCTTGTTGTGGCATAAACCTCGCCAAGCGATTTTTTACCTTTTTTGTCGGAATAGGCAGTGAAACTATATACCTTGTATTTGCCGGTGGGGAGCCACAACACCGTGTCGCACTCCAGATAAGAAGTCTCGGAATTGAAACCGGGAACGGCATCGTTATTGAAATCCTCTACATACGCAGCACGCAAAGCTTTGAATGTTGTTTTTTCAAGCGTAAATTGGTTCTGCACTGTAACGTCCACCGATTTTATATTCCCAAATGGGAAGGACTCGTCCTCCTCGGTGGCACGTGTAACCGAAGCGATACTCTTTACAATATTAAACGACACCATTCCGCGACCGGCGACTGCAACAGATATCTCCTTTGACACAAGGCCACCGGCTACAACCGTGAAACTGCAATTTGCCACATCGGCCGACAACAGTTCCTCTTCCTTGCTATTGTAAAGGGTGTATCCAATCATTTTATAGTCGCCTGCGATGAGTTTCATTTTATCGCTGCGCAAACCAAACTCGGCTGTTTCGGCATTGTACGAGTTCAGCAAAAGAGTTTGTGTTATGGTACTATTGCCACCCTGTACCACAACTTTTATTTTATGAGCATCGGACAATTTGTCGAGCTTTACCACAGCACGACTGATGCTACCTTGTCCCTCGGCCGACTCGCTTTTGTATAGTTTGAACTGCACATAACCATAGGCATCGGTTTGCTGCACAGCATCATCGTCGGAACAACCAACCAGGCTCAATGCCAAAAAGGCAAAGAGCATGGTCAGCAGATATGATATATTCTTCTTGTTCATTTTTCCAAATCTTAATATCAATTGTTAACAGGCTTAAAGATTAGCGCCTTGATATTCACGTTGTTTCTGTGGAGACGCAAAATCATGGGCTTGGTGAAACTGCTTGCTGCGGGAACCTTCAATTTAATCTCATAATAGCCATCGGCATTCAATGTTATTTTGGGAGAACCCCAACGACGGGTCGGAACAGAGCCATCGGCATCATATAATGCAAATGCAGGAGCACCTTCCTCGGGTGTGATAAGAGTATTTACAACCCATGTAGCTCCATTTACTCCATCAACAGTGTAAACATCGGTAACGCTGAGCTCGCTGCTTACCCAACTATACATAGCTTCGTCGGTCTCCTCTGAACACTCAACAATAGCACCTGTTGCATCTGTTATGACAAATCCGTCGGGAGCAAAGATATCCTTCTGCGTTGCTTCCACAAGCACATAATCGATATGCTCGTCAACAAAAGTAACAGCATCGGCTGCGCTGTTGATTGCCGCTACAAAATCGCCATGCATACTTGTGGGCACAGCAAACAGATAACCCTTGCGAGAACGCTCGTTTACAGTAGCAAAAGGCTTGGCATAGACCGATACGGAACCTGCATTTTCGGCATCCACCTCTGCCCACAACCAAGAATCGGCCGCTACCGAGATTGAGCCGTCGCTATTCTCATTGACACAGATAAACGAACAATCGTAGTTCAAACATTTTACATTATAGGGAATGAAGTTCTCTACAACAATCTCCTCGCTCTCGCCATCGAGTGAAGAACTTTCACTGCGGAAAGTCTTGCCATCGAGCGCAATCTCCCAACCCCATGGGGTATAGTCGCCATCTATACGCACTATGGTGGGCGCCATTCCGCCGTAGCTTATGGGATATACATTTTCAATAGAGCCGTCGATAGAGCCAAGAACTATATTACCCGACAATTCATATGGAACAAACTCATCCAATATACTCAAAATATAGCTGCCCTCATAGAGAACGGGTTCACTCAGCCATTCGGGGTACGATTTGAACCCATACTCATAACTTGCTTTTACGGCAATGGTTGCCGATGCTGTGGCATCTATGACAATCTCCTCCACCATGTTGCCATTTTCATCGGTAACCTCGGTGGTATGTGTTTTTGCATCGCGACTGATAACAATGGGAGCATAGACCTCGCTACCATATCCGAATGAGACGTTTGCGGTTGAAGTTTCAAAACCGCGGGCATCGTTTGTTATCTTCATATATATAGTATGTGTACCGCTCTCACCGCGAAGGTCGTTGAAGAACTCACCATCCTCGGTTGTTGAGAAAAGCACCCACATTTTATCGGCACTCACATGCCAACTGCTGTTTGTGGAAAACTCTATTGCGCTCACAACAAAATCCTTTTCGTCGAGCTCGGCTATATCATAGCTCTCCATATTCACAAGCTCAAATGTAGCAGGTGCGGGAGTTTCGTCGTCGCTTGAACATGCTATGAATGCAACAGACACAAGGGCAAGCATGCTTACAAGAAATATATTTTTCATTGTTTTCATAATTTCTTTCTCCTAATTTTTATTTAATAACCTTCACGTTTAAGTTTCTCGGCCTCATCGTCGCTTATCCACTCAACAGCATTCACAAACACACCCACTGTGGTGGGAGGAGTCATGCTGGGCACATAAAGTGTCATATATTGGAAGATAAACTTTTCGCAACTGCTGTAATACGAAGTATACATTGTAGGCTGATACATATTAATTATACCCTCTTCACCATAAAGAGTGCCGAAAGCCTCGCTCGTGGGACCAAACTGCTGCTCCTCGAATTCTATAAGAGGGTTAAGCACATCGTCGGTGAGGAACTTTATTCTCACATCATAGCCATCGTAGAAATAATCCTTAATGATTATGGTATTTTCGTTCTCGGGATCTACGATAGAATATGTAAGACGGCCATCGGTGGTCTGCACATAGTTGTTTATAAAGGTTGATATTATAAAACAGTAACCGGTGAAAGCGTTAATATCGAACTTGCATGCCTTCTTGAGCCACACATTGGTATCGGTGCCGTAAAGGTCCCATTGCGAATCCTTGTTTGTAACAAGGCGCAAACCAAAGCCTATGGAATCGCTAACCTCTATATTATCGTGGTAACCTAAAACCTCTACATTACCTACGAGCTCACCTGCCTTTATGGTTACGGTGTTTGATTTCAAAGCATAGTGGCGCCCCTCGGTGGCATTGCTCTTGCTATCTATTATTTCCACCGCAAGCGTGCGGTCATAGTCGCATGCGCGGGTTGCCACAATAGGCAACTCAAAGACCTCGCCATTCTCCTGCACGGGCAACTCGAACAGCGTATCGGCAAACATTATGTAGTTGGGGCCCGAATATGTAGTGTATTCGGGGTTGGTGCTACATGATGCAAAGAGCGCAAGCAGAGCTGAGACTATACATAAATTTACAAATCTCTTTTTCATATATAATCCTTTCCTTTATTTATTTGTTACTTTTATTAGGCTGAATATTGGAGCCGGGGGCATCAATCTCGTGCTGCGGTATGGGCCACACAAAGAGAGGGTTGTCGGCCTCTACTTTAAGGCTGCTGCCGTTGGCCAGAGATTGGTCTTGAGGCTTGCGCTCAAAGCCCTTCTCCCAGCGTTTGAGGTCTTGCAGACGGAAACCCTCCATATATAACTCCTTCACACGCTCTCCTTCTATAATATCCATGGCATTATCGGCGTTCATAGAAACTCCGCCGCCAAAATTTTCGTAGCGCTTGGTGCGCAACGTTGCTATATCCTTTGAAGCCTTATTGTAGTCGGGCGTTGCCTGGCGTGCATACGCCTCGGCACGAATAAGATACTGTTCGGCAAGGCGGAACACTTTAGGCATATTTATATGCAACAACCTGGCCGAGTTATACAAATCGGCATTTCCATAATATTTATAGAGCAGAGGCCAGGTGAGCCCATGGCTGTGGCCAGTGGTTACTTGGTAGAAACAGATATCGTCGCGCAGGTCATTGGCATCGAACAATTCAAATACCCACATTGCAGGAACATAATCGGGGTAGTAATTGGAGTAGTCGAAATTCCAGAACACACTGCCAAGCGAGCCACCGTAGTTTGTGGCGGTAAAGCCCACCTTCCATATAATCTCAAATGCCATATCATACTCCCACATGTATTGGTAGTAGCTTGCACCGGATGGCGATTGTGCTGTAGCACTTGCCAGCGAGTAGTATCCGCTATCTATTATCTTTGTCGAATATTTTATGGCGTCGTCCCATTTGCGCATATACAATGCTATGCGTGCGCGCAATGCATATACCGTATATTCATTGAAATATTGCGCAGCATTGAAGAGCTCGCCATCGACAGAGGTATCAAAATCCTCGTCAAGGGCAAGCAGCTTGCCTGCAAGCTCCAAATCACTGATTACAAATTGGTAAGAATCGTAGAGCGAAGCACGTGTAATGTTCTTGTCGCCATAATAATTGTCGGTAATAACAACACCATGTTCATTCTTGGCCTCATCGTCGGACTTATAATCGACACAATAGAGTTTTATAAGTTCCGAATAGGCAAGTGCGCGAGCGAAATATGCCTCGCCACTCAACATATCGAGATAGTCCAATTCGTCGTCGGTGGTGAGTGTTTTCTTTAATTGCTTTGCATTATCAAGGAAGAAGTTGCAATTACCTATAACCTCGTAAAGAGTAGCATATACAGCCTCAATCTCGGTGTCGGTGGGTTGAATATCCCAGCGCCATATAGCACCAAACTTATTGGAATAACCATTAATGGCATAGACCAAATCGCTCTGAATATCGGGCAGCAAGGTCAGATACCCGCTATAAAGCGCACTGTTCATAAAGGTTGAATAAATACCATTGACAGCCTCCTCGGCCTGATTGATATTTGTAATAGCCCTGTCTTGTTCTATCGCATCGTCGGGGTACTTGTCCAAGCACGATGATACGGTGAATGCCAACAAGGCAAGCAGTGTGAATATTTTAATATTTTTCATCATAGTCCCTAAATTTTAGAATGACAATTCCAAACCACATGTGTATTGACGAGACATCGGATACTGTGCAGCGTAGAGATTGTTTGCTGCCTCAGGGTCGATACCGCTAAATTTGGTTACAGTAAACAGGTTCTGTGCCTGCACATAAAGACGTACACGGCTGAATACCTTTGTCTTTTTCAATAATGAGCCGGGGAAATTGTAGCTCAACATTATGTTTTTAAGGCGCAGGAACGAAGCATCTTCCATGAAACGCGAATCGATCTGAGGAGTGATGCCATAACGGGGGATATCAGTTATATCGCCCGGTTTCTTCCAGCGATCATAGAGCAAGCGTTTCGATTGGTTATAAACGGTATACATACCATTGCTCTCCTCAAAGTAACGGTCGTTATTGAACATCCAACGGTCCTTAACCCAACTGAAATGGGCTGTGAGAGCAAGCCCCTTATAGCTGATGGTTGTACCAAAACCTCCTTGCCATGGCGCAATGAAACTCCTGCCAATCATAACCTTGTCGCTCTCTTTATATTCGGTGGTTATGTTGCCGTTTTTGTCGTACCACAAGGGATCACCATTGGCCGGGTTCACACCCGCATAGCGGTTCATGAAGAATTCACCCATTGAGTGGCCTACAACCAATTTTGTTCCTGTGGTGCTCACTACATACTCCTGCACACCATTGTAAAGCTCGGTTATTTCGTTATGGTTGTACGAAGCGTTGGCACTTACATTCCACACAAAATCGTCGGTGCGTATGATATCGGCATTCACCGAGAATTCGGCACCCTTGTTAACCATCACACCCACATTGTCCCAACGGGTACCGAAACCATTGTTGGCATACGATTGGGGCACAGACATAAGCATATCGGTTGTTTTCTTATAGTAAAACTCCACATCGGCATTTATGCGATGCAAGAATCCCATGTGGAAAGCAAGGTTGGTTGTCCACAGTTTCTCCCAACTGAGGTCGTCGTTACCCTGGGTTATGGGAGCTATACCGGGATTATCGTTATAATTATAACCGCTGCCAACCAATGCAAGGTGGTCGTAGTCGGGGATTGATGAATTACCCGATGTACCGGTACTGAATGCAATCTGCGCATTTGTGAGCCAATCGTTTGTCTTCTGCATGAACTTTTCGTTGCGCATGTTCCACATGAAGCCAAGCGACCAGAATGTAGCCCAACGACCATTCTTACCAAAACGGGAAGAGGCATCGGTGCGCAGTGAAAAATCGGCATAATATTTTTCCTTGTAGTTATACTCGCCACGGCCGAAGAACGAGAGGAAAGAGTGGCTCGACGAGCTGTTGGCCCAGAAAGAGGCCCTTGTTCCCGACGACAACAAGGTGAAGGCGTCGTTGCTCTGCCCGCGTGTTATCACCTGGAAACCCTCGGAACGATAATCCACGCCCTCTTGACCAAGCATGAAATTAAAATTATGCTTTTTGTTTATATCAAACAGATAGTTTGCAGTGTTGGTTATGGTGAGGTTCACAGCATCGTGTGAGGCAAGACCGGCAGTACCTGAGTTATTGTTACCCACATAGCTGGGGTACGACTTCATGTCGGTTGTCGAGTGGGAGAAATCCACTCCAAGCTGTGTGCGGATGGTAAGATTCTTAATAGGTGTCAGTTCGGCATAGAGCACGCTCAGAACCTTATACTTTTTCATATACTGCGGGTTGTTTGCCACAGCCTCCATAGGGTTGTATCCACGGCCTGTCCAAGAGCCGTCGGCAGCAGAGGCAATCGAGCCATCCTCTTTATAAGGATTCCAATAGGGGAGCATGAAACGGCATGCCGAGATAGGAGTATCCACCGAGTAACCACCCTCGTAGGCCTGCTGTACCTCTTCGTAGGCAAGCATGGTGTTGGTACCAACCTTCAAATAATCGTTGGTCTTTACATCGGCATTCACGCGCATGTTGTAACGACGGAATGTTGAGCCTTGCGCTATACCGTCTTGGTCGAAAAAGTTGGCCGACACGAAGTAGTTGAGTTTATCGGTCGCATGGTTCAACGAGAGGTCGTAGCTCTGCAATCCGGCCTTGTCATTGAATACAGCATCCATCCAATTGACATCTGTTTTGGAGAGCAGATTATAGTCCTGGCCTCTGTCGAGCCCAAGTTCCTTTTCAAACTGAATACGCTCGGCAGTGTTCATCAGATTCCAATTATTGTGAGCAAGGTCGCTATATCCCCACTGCGAACGGAATGTAACGTTCACTCTATCGGTGTTTGTTCCACGCTTGGTGGTAATTACAACCACACCGTTTGCGGCACGGGCACCATAGATTGATGTAGACGAGGCATCTTTGAGCACGTTTATCGACTCGATGTCGCTGGGACTGATTGTGTTAAAGTCTGACGCAGTGATGGGCACACCATCAAGAATAAACAGAGGTGCCGAACCCGAACTTATGGAGTTTGTTCCGCGAATCTGGAATGTAGCGGCTTCGCTGGGTTCACCCGTATTCGACAGAACAGTCATACCGGGTGTTTGGCCCTGCAACGCCTGGTCAAAACCAGCAGTAGGCACATTCTCCACCTTGTCGGCCTTTACCGTGGCAACCGAACCGGTAATGGTTCCCTTCTTGCGCACGCCATAGGCCACATAAACAAACTCCTCAATCTCCTGAACCTCGGACTGCATCACAATGTTCAACACCTTGGTTGTGGCATTGACCTTTCGTTCCTGTTTCCCGTAACCCATGTACGAGAACTCCAATACAGCCTCCTTGGTTCCTCTGATTTCTATGGTGTAATTACCATCGATATCGGTAACCACACCATTTGTGCTTCCTTTTTGCATTACAGCCACACCAATAAGAGGCATACCATCCTCGTCGGATGTTACATTACCCTGCACGGCAAAGAACTGTGCAAGGGCCCCCTGGAGCGAGATAAAGCAAAGGAAAACAAATAGAAGAATCCCTTTTTTCATTTCTTACTTTATAAAATTAATTAATTTATTATCAATCTATTACAACAAAACAACACCGACATCACCGCCAATTTTTCAAAAAAACAATGAAAAACCACCGGAATGCCGATTCCACAACTGTTGAATATATATGCAAACAATATTCAACATTATGTATTAAAACTTTGCAAAAATATGAAAAAAAATCCTACAAAATGCCCTAAAACGTAAAAAAATGATAAATCAGTTGATTTTTAACATGCGCAAAAATCTTTTTTATACAAAATGGCACTTATCTGTATAAAAAACCTAAAATATGGAAATGCTACCGCAAGGCATCGCCTATGAGAGCATCAAGCTCGGCGGGCGATAGATTGCGCGCAATGATTTTACCATCCCTGTTAATGAGAATATTGGAAGGAATGGCATCCACACCATACGCTGTGGCCACCTCGCTGCTGCCACCATCGGGGTTGCACAGTTGCATGAACGACAAGCCCAATGCCGACACAGCTGCACGGCACTCCTCTGTATCGGAGTCGAGCGAGAGGCCCACCACGGCAACATCGCGGTTTTTGTATTTAGCATGCAATTTTTCTATTGCCGGCAATTCGGCACGGCACGGCACGCACCAACTTGCCCAAAATTGCAGCAGCGTATACCTGTTTGCAGCCACGATATCTGAAAAAAGCACCTTTTTATCGCTCAAATCGGGCAACTCAAAATTCTGATACATCTGCCCCACGACCATTACCCTTTTACGCAATTCGGCAGCCAGGCGATGCTCAACATAAGAATTAATAACATCGAAGCGCGAGGAGTGCAGATAAAGCGGCACTCGGGAAAGGATTTGTGCCAATCGCTCTATCTCCATTCTTTGATACACTTGCGATATCACATAAAGCCCCAGACCATTGTCAATATTACCCTCTATCGCCAGCAGAGAGTACTCCATAAAATTGTTTTCTGCCGTTTCGCGCGCACCGACAAGGCTGTCGAGCATGGCTTTTCCCATGGACATTGTTTTAACAAAAGCAGGAGAGGTGGCATGTTCCAGATTCTCCAAATGGCTTTTTGCAACAATAAAACGCTGCAAAATTTCGTTGCCCTCGGTACCGCCACGCACAAATTCCTTATCTATATTCACAACGATTTTACCGGGTTCAAGCACCACAGGACCACCCACAGCCTCGCTCTCGGCAAGCAGCATGCGCACACTCCTTTCGTACAAACCGCCCGAAAACTCAAACTCGCCGCCCCTCACCACTGCCGAATCAACCACGGCAAGTTCATCGTTGGGATTAAGCATATATACAATGGTACCATCGGGGGCTGCCGGAAAGGAGCCTTCTATTTTATAATCATCGCTACTGCACGATAGAACAAAAACCGCGATAAAAAGGAGCGAAATTATCTTTTTCATAAGGGATTTATTTTAGTGATGCGTTTATATCGTTAATATATGCCAACAGTTCGTCGCGCCCGAGTGCGCTCTCCGACGATGTTACAAACACCGGGGGCAGTTCCTCCCACTCCTGCAACAATCGTTGTTTATAGGCATTGATATTGCTTGCAAGCACAGCCTTGGTAACCTTGTCGGCCTTGGTAAAGACTATGGAGAAGGGAACACCATTCTCTCCCAGCCACTCGAAGAACTCCAAATCTATGGTTTGCGGGGCATGCCTGCAATCCACAAGCACAAAAAGGTTAGTCATCTGCTCACGGTCGAGTACATACGATGATATTATCTGTTCCAGCTGCTCGTTCTGCTTTTTACTGCGCTTGGCATATCCATAACCTGGCAAATCGACCAAGTACCACTCGTCATTGACTATAAAGTGGTTGATGAGCAAGGTTTTACCGGGCATAGCCGAGGTCATTGCCAATTTATTATGGCGGGTAAGCATATTTATCAGGCTCGACTTGCCCACATTAGAACGGCCGATAAAAGCATATTCGGGCCTGTTGTCCTGCGGACACTTTTTAACATCGCTGTTGCTTATAACAAAACGGGCACTCTTTATAACAGGTTTCTTCATTGCGCAATATTTTATGCGAAGATAGTTAAAATCCCGGAACGACAAAAATGTTTCACCCCACAAGCCACCATAATACAAAATATGGCATTGCGCCTTAACGCAATGCCATATTGATAAACATGTGATAATTATCGGGTGATTTTTATACCCACAAAGTATGTGCGTGGCTGTGTGGGGCCGTAGAAATATCCCGAATCGCGGAACTCACCCTTGTCAAGGTCTTTTTGAAAACTATTGAAGATATTCTGCACACCTGCATTGAGTTGCAGATTGATGTGGTCGCGCAGAATAAAGGTATAGGCCACCTTGGTGTTGAAATCAAAGAAATCGGGAGTGTTCTCCATGCGGTCGGCTGCTATATAGCCTGCATAGTGCGGAACGCACATCTCGCCTGTATATGTTCCCGAGAGCGACAACTCAAAGTTCTTCAACGGCGACGATGTTATGGTAAAATATCCATAGTAATCGGGGGTACGCATCATGCGCTTTGTGGTCAGTTGCTCGCCATCAACCTCGGTCCAAGCCTCGGGCTGCTTGTAACGGCTGCGCTGTGCGGTGAATCCCATTTGCAACGAGAACTCCTTACCGTGCGCTATCTTTGCATCAATGTTTGCACCATACACGCGCGCTCCGCTACCGTTGCGACGCTCCTGCACGGGGTTGTTATCGGCATCCACACCCACCTCTTCAAGCACAAACACATCATTGAGACCTGTGTAGAAGCCTTCGAGCAGAAGATTTGCCTGCCAATGACCAAAGCGGGTTGTCCAATCGAGCGAACCGCTGAAACTGTTGGAACGCTCCTCTTTAAGCCCATCGGCAAGAACAATCTGCACACCCTCGCCACCAACGGCTGTAACGTGCAGGTCCTCGTCGTAGGCCTGTGGTGCGCGGAAACCGGTAGAATAGGTCAAACGCGCCTGGAAAGCATCGCTCGGCTTATACAAAAGGTTTACACGCGGGCTGAAGATGGGGTTGTCTATAAGGTTGTGCTTGTCGAAACGTACACCAACCAAAAGAGAGAAGTCGTTCAAATCCCACTCGTTCTGCAAGAATGCGCTGGCGATACGCACATCCTGTTTCATATCCCTGTTATAACCCATCATAACGTCGTGCAAGCTATTCTGCTGATACTCTACACCGGCTGTGAGCAGCGCAGGAGCTATGGGAAAATTCTTCATGCGGTTGGTTATTGTGGCACCCACTACCCAAGTGAGGTCATCGGTTTTGCCATAGGCATTGGGATCGCGCTGCGCACCATAATAACTGTTGCGGTCTATGTGCTGTATAGACGAGAAGAACGATAGCTTGTTGTTATACTCGTTCCAACCGAGGTCGTAGGTGATGCCACCGCTGTTTATAACATGCTCGGTCTGCTCGGTAATATCGCTCTCGTGGGGTTGCAGGTCGAATTTGTTACCACCGCGACGTTTTTCGTTTGTCGTGTGGTATTCCACACTGAAACGGCTTGTGTGGGTGGGACGATAGTATGCACGCAAGCCAAAGGTATTGATATTTATCTTACCAAGTTCCGAGAAACCATCGCCGTCGTGATCATAATCGTTGCGGTTGCGATAGCTCTCGTAAATGGCAATGCCATAGCTGTTATCTTTTGAAACAAGCGAAGCATTTGCACCCATGTACTGCTCCCAGCTGTCGCCACCAAGCAGAGATAGGTTGCTTGTGAGTGAGAAGGAGTTACTTACCGGGTCCTTTGTAATTATATTAATGGTACCGCCCACCGCATTGGCACCAAAAAGCGCCGAGCCACCGCCACGCACAACCTCCACACGGTCTATCATGTTCACGGGTATCTGTTCAAGACCATAGACACCGCTCAACGCACTCACCACCGGGCGGCTGTTGATGAGCACCTGTGAGTATGGACCTTCAAGCCCGTTTATGCGCACTTGCGGGAAACCACAGTTCTGGCAGTTGTTCTCCACGCGCAGGCCGGTAATGTAGTTGAGACTTTTTGCAAGGTCTACCGAGTTCACAGTCTCGAACAGTTTGAGATTGGCTACCGACACAACCACGGGTGCATCCTTGCGACTTATCTCGTTGCGATTGGCCGAGACTACCACCTCGTCGATAATCTGCGACTCCTCTTTCATCTTGAAATGGACTATTGTGGCAAACTCACTGCTCACGGTAACCTCTTTTGTCATGGTTTCGTAGCCCATGGCTGTTACACGCAGGGTATATTTGCCAGCCGGCAATGCGGTAATCTCGAATTGCCCCTCTTCGTTACCTACATATCCCTTATTGGTTTCGGCAATCCAAATTTTTGCAAAAGGGACATTCTCCTCGCTCACAGCATCTATCACATGCCCCGAGATAGTGTTGCCATCGCGCACCTTGCGGTTATCGTGGGCAGACGCAGCCAACACCATAAACATAAATGTTATTAAAAGGTAAAAATGTTTTTTCATACGCTTTATATAATCCGTTTGTTAAAATGCAGTGCAAAATTCATATAAAATTAACACACGCACAATCCTCATTTTTTGCTATTTTGCCGTGGATGATATATAATATTTAACTAAAACACTAATAAATATCGGCCGCCACACAAGCTATAATTGCTTGTTTCGCAAAAAACAACTATTTTCGCGGGAAACACTTTATTTCAGAATGAAAAAGATAATTCTCACCACCCTTTTAATGACAGTAGCAGGCTGCTGTTATGCACAGATAAGCGACAAAAAGAACAAGCAGATAACAAAATATTTTGCAGCCGTTCTGGGCAACGACAGCACAGCCAAATGCCCCGACAAAAGTATTAAAATGGACAAAATAGCCGACACACGCGCTGCCGTGTGGGCATGTTGGCGCAACGCTGTGGAGGCACTGCAAGAGGACAAACTGCCCACCGCTGTAAAGGCCGGAGTAAAAGACACCCTCTATTGGGCCATGCCCACCCACCCCGAAGAGGGTGCCCGCATGCCGTTCCATTACATATACAAGGGGGATAAACCCGCAAGCGGTTACCCGCTGTTCCTGTATATGCACGGCTCGGGCTCCAAGATACGGGAGTGGGAAACCGGCTACATCATTTGCAGCAGATTCGACGATGCTCCATCGCTCTATTTCATACCCCAGATTCCAAGCGAGAGGCACTACCGCTGGGCTATCCCCACACAGCAATGGGCATGGGAAAAACTACTGCGCCTTGCCTTCCTGTCGGAGGATGTGGATGCCAATAAGATATTCTTCTTCGGCATTTCAGAAGGCGGATACGGCAGCCAGCGCCTCGCATCGTTCTATGCCGACTACCTTGCCGGTGCCGGCCCTATGGCAGGTGGCGAACCACTGCAAAATGCACCGGCCGAAAACCTTGCAAACATAGCCTTCTCGCTACGCACAGGCGAGAAAGATTATGGATTCGGACGCAACTACATGACACACATTGCAGCCAAAACCTTCGACAGCCTGCGCACAACCCACCCCGGGCTATACAATCACCAAATAGAGCTTATACCGGGCATGGGACATGGCATAAATTACGATGCAACCACCCCATGGCTTGCAAAATTCAGCCGTAACCCCCACCCCGCATATTTCTATTGGGAGGATTACGATATGTATGGCACCCACCGCAAGGGCTTCTATAATCTGCGTGTGAACGAGCCGTCGAGAGAAAACGAACAGCAACGCAGTTGCTACGAGGTAATCCGCAACGGCAACACCATAGAGATAACGGTGAAAAATGTTACATACACCACCATCGAGAGCCTCTACGACATCCCCATGGTGTTCAAGAAAAATTATACACCTGCCACCAAAGGCAACATTACAATATTCTTGAATGAAGAAAACATAGACCTTGCAAAGCCCGTAACAATAACCGTTAACGGGCGCACCGCTTTCAACGGCAAGGTAAAGCCGAGTGTTAAGGCTATGGTGGAAAGCTGCGCTCTCTTTTTCGACCCCGAAAGAGTGTTCCCCGCCGCTGTCGATGTCGATATAAAATAGGTAATGTAAAGAAAATAGCAGATTTTATCGTATCTTCGCACCGCAAAACGAGAGTAACAGATAAAAACAGATGAATCAGGAATACCCATCGGCACTGCTTGAAAGGGCGGTAAACGAGTTTAGCAAACTGCCGGGCATAGGACGCAAAACAGCCACACGGCTGGTGTTGCACATGCTGCGCCGCAAGGAAGAGGAGGTTGCAGCCTTCTCCGATGCCATACTGCGCCTGAAACAAGAGGCGAAATACTGCACCGAGTGCCACAGCATATCCGACACCGATATATGCCCCATCTGCGCCAATCCGTTGCGCGACCACAGCCTCATTTGCGTAGTGGAAAACATACAGGATGTAATGGCCGTGGAAAACACCATGCAATACCGTGGCGTGTATCATGTGCTTGGCGGGGTAATATCGCCCATGGATGGGGTATCCCCTGCCGACTTGCAGATAGAGAGCCTCATCGAGCGTGTTGCACGCGGCGACGTAAAAGAGATAATTCTGGCATTGAGCTCCACCATGGAGGGCGACACCACCAATTTTTACATCTACCGCAAACTGATGCAATACGATGTAAAATTATCGGTGATAGCCCGCGGAATATCAGTGGGCGACGAGCTTGAATATGCCGACGAGGTAACCCTTGGCCGCTCCATAGTAAACAGAACACCGTTCACAGGAAAAACCATATAAAACCATGCAGAAAGAGGAGGTAATAAAAAAAGCGCGCATAGCTTTCATGGCACAAGCCACAATAGCCGCGTTGCTTATAGCACTTTTTGAAACAGGCTGTATAGCAAGTGATATACCCAGCATACCTCCCACCACACGCTACATAGCCGAGGTCGCCGGGATTATGCTCACCATAATACTCATACCACTTGCAATAAAAGGGTTTTCCATGCAAATGACACGCGCTGCAAAAGAGAAAACAAGCCATTTCTTCGAATGTTACAGAGCAAAGAGCAATGCCCGCACCACCATCCTTTTTTTAGTGATAATGATGAACACCGCACTCTATTATATAATGGACAACAATAGCGCGCTCTACTGCGGCCTGCTTGGCATTGCCACCGCCATATACAGCTACCCCACCCAAGCCGCACTCAACAGCTACTGCAATACAGAAGAAAAAAAAGCATGAAACTATCAATCATCATAGTAAGCTACAATGTAAAGCACTACCTGGAACAGTGCTTGCTATCGCTCTTCAAAGCAGGCAGAGACGACATCCCCATGGAGATATTTGTGGTGGATAATGCCGGCAGCGACGGCTCGCCCGCATACATAAAGGAGCGATTCCCCGCGGCAGAATACCCCAACCTGCATGTGATAGCCAACGCCCGCAACATTGGATTCGGCAAGGCCAACAACCAAGCCGTTGCAAAAGCAAAGGGAGAATACATACTTTTTATAAACCCCGACACCATAGTTGCCGAAAACACTTTGCACGATGCCGTAACCTATGCCGATGCACACCCACAGCTTGGCGGCCTGGGCACCATGATGCTGCACAGCGATGGTAAATTTGCCAACGAGTCGCGCCGAGGACTGCCCACCCCCTGGACCGCACTATGCAAAATGAGCGGGCTGTGTGCCCTCTTCCCCAAGAGCAAAACATTTGGAAAATACTACATGCAGTATTTGGACAAGGAACAGCCCTCGCAGATTGAGATTATATCGGGAGCATTCTTCCTCGCCCGTAAAAGCGCACTCGACCAAACAGGATTGTTCGACGAAGCATTCTTTATGTATGGCGAGGATATAGACCTATCCTATCGCCTGCTGCAAAAAGGGTACGAAAACCACTATATACCATCGCCCATAATACACTATAAAGGGGAGAGCACTCAAAAAAGCACATTCAAATATGTGCACATATTCTACACGGCAATGCTCATCTTCTTTAAGAAACATTTTCGCCACTACGGCCCCCTGCTCACCCTGCCCATAAAAGCAGCCATCCTGTTGCGAGCCATAATAGCCGTGGCGGCACAATATACCACCCGTGCCAAAGAATTCATGTTCCCGCCCAAAGATGCACAGAACTATAACTACATATACATGGGGCGCAACAGCGAAAAAGTAAAAGCCATTGCCAACGAGTGGTGCCTCGACATCACCATTATCGAGGCCGATGAGCAGAGCCACCCCGCCCACACACTGCCACAGATAGAAAAAAACACAGCATACGTTATATACGACACCGACAATTTCAGCTACTCATATATAATGGAAACCTTCCGCAAGAACAGTGGCAAGGCCGGAGCAGGTACCTTCTACCCCAAGAGCAACACCATAATAACGCACACCGACATATTCACCCTTTCAGCCGATAAACAATGAGTACATTGAGAAAAGCCTCCCTGCGCGCACTTGAGCCCGAAGACCTGGAATTGCTCTACACCATTGAGAACGACAGCGACACATGGGATATATGCTCGGCAAGAGTAAACTACTCGCGATATGCTATAAAACAATATCTTGCACAGCAACCGCAAGAGATAACCACAGCCGGTGAGGTGCGCCTTGTGATAACCGACAGCGACACAGGCGAAGCAGTGGGCCTCATAGACCTCACAAACTACTCCGCCACCAACCGCAGCGCAGAGATAGGGATTACACTGCTGAAAGAGCATCGAGGCAAAGGATATGGCAGGGCAGCCATAAAAGCCATGGAGCAATACGCAAAAGAGGCCGCCAACCTGCGAATGATATACGCCCACACCCTTGCCGACCGAAACTCCGTAGCCAAGAACCTGTTCCTCCACAGCAACTACATACCTGTTGCCGTGCTCCCCGAATGGCATTTTTGCAACGGCGAATATGTAGATTTGACCGTTTTCAAAAAAAATCTGTAAAAAAACCGCCAAATTATTTGCAGATTAAAAAATAATGCATACCTTTGCACTCGCTTTGAGACAAAAACAGAGCAACATAATGGTGCGTTAGTTCAGTTGGTTAGAATACATGCCTGTCACGCATGGGGTCACGGGTTCGAGTCCCGTACGCACCGCAAAAAGCCTTTCAGTTACACTGAGAGGCTTTTTTGTTTGTGTTTGCCCTAAAAGCAGTGAAAAGAATTTTGCAAATGCCGGCAAAAAGATTTTCTTTGCAAAAACAAACAGACACTGCTACTATGAACAGATACAGGGAGATTGAGAGCGAGGAAATGCTGCGCCCGCTTATTAAAGCGGGAAGTGTGTTGGAACACTTTGCTTTCCAGAACATTAAATTCGGCGAAGAGGCATTGCTATGTCGTTTTAAGGATTGCATATTTTTCGGGTGCAGCATGCCGGCCGAAATGCGCGACGCGTTACCGGCCGACTGTTATCTGTTGCCGGCACTCCCTGTTCCCTTTAACATATTCCCGGCAAGGCTTTATTCCGCAAGGGAGCTTTATGCAGGATACGATTACAGCAACCCCGACAGCTTTGGCACATGCTACGACTCACGCATCTACAAACACTACATGCAGTGTGGCAAGCAGGCTTGCGATATTGCCGAAACGCTTGCCCGCACGCTGCACGACCACTCCATGAGCGATGCTCTGCACGACCTGCTTGCATTGCACGACGAGCGCCGCATTGTAGCCATCATGGGCGGGCACTCGCTACTGCGCACCGACAGCATGTATCGCAAGGTGGTGCTTGCAAGCAAATGGCTGGCAGAGCGAGGTTGCGTAATAGTCAGCGGCGGAGGCCCTGGGGCCATGGAGGCATCGCACCTTGGCGCATGGCTTGCCAATTACCCCGACAGCGCAGCAGATGAAGCACTTGCCATGCTTGCCCAGGCGCCATCCTACAAAGACAAGGAGTGGCTGCCCACGGCATTTGAAATCATGGAAAAAATGCCACGCAGAAAAGAAGGGTGCAGCATAGGCATCCCCACATGGTATTACGGACACGAGCCCGCCACCCCATTTGCCACACACATAGCCAAATATTTCGACAACAGCATAAGAGAGGATACACTTGTAACAATAGCCAAGGGCGGTATTATATATGCTCCCGGCAGCGCGGGTACCATGCAGGAGATTTTCCAGGATGCCGCACAGAACCACTACCTCACATGTGGATACGAAAGCCCTATGGTGTTCCTGGGCAAAGATTATTGGTGTAGCGAACTGCCTATTTATCCGCTACTGAAAGAGCTACACGGCAAGGGATGTTACAAAAATCTGTTGCTCACACTCACCGACCACGCCCATGAGGCCGTAAACGCCATAATGGAGTTTGCGGAGCGGTAGCCGCATTGTCAGGGATGTGATTTCATGCAAAAAAAAGAGCCCGCTGTAACAAAATTGGCAATTGATATCTGTTTTTTGAAAAAATAGTATTACCTTTGTGCCGATCAAAGAAATAACCCGGGGCATTAGCTCATCTGGCTAGAGCGTTTGACTGGCAGTCAAAAGGTGACGAGTTCGACTCTCGTATGCTCCACGGAAGGACAGCTGCAAATGCTGTCCTTTTTATTTTATCACAACCTCTGAACCACAATATTTACAAGTGGGCACCGCACGCTCATACTTTTCTACGCAGAAAGAACATATATTACCACATTGAGGGCACACATAACTTTGCCGCCCAAGCAAACAGGACAACAAACGCAGGCGGTACATGCGCATTCCACACTTTTCGCATTTCACAAAGCGCGAGAAAAAAACCATCTGTTTCTCTTTTTTATACAGCAACAACTATTCTCTTCGTTTTGTTGATTCCCCGTAAAAAAGCAAGCCACAACACCGCATTCATTTATTTTAACACAATTTAACATCGGGGGGGTAATTTTAGGAGTTTTAATTGTACTTTTGCGCGGGTGCCTATACCATTTTGCAGAGTTTTTAACACTTTTATATAAAAAGAATGTTAATAAATCGCTTCGATAAAAATATATAGAACCATTAATAAATTACTACTATGAAGAATTTATTTATCGCATTAGGATTGGTGTTGCTTATTGGCAGCCCCGCATTTGCACAATCACAAAAGGAGATTATGAAAGAGCGTATGGAATTACAAAAACTAACACGCTCTGCATTGAAAGAGAAAGCATCAAAGGATGCCAGAAAAGAGGCTAAAAGACTGCAAAAAGAGGATTGGCAGGCTGCTCCCGGAGCACTGCCCATTGAGCGCCAGCTCGACCGCTCATACATGATGCAGATGGAATACGACGATAACGGTTTCCCTAAATACCTTATGGGAGAGGCTATGAGTATTGGTGAAAATTATGATGGAGCCAAAATGCAGGCTTTGGAACTTGCCAAGCAGAACCTTGCCGGACAGATTCAGACCGAGATTACAGCACTTGTAGAGAACAATGTAGGTAACAAGCAACTGACAGCAGAGCAAGCAGCCACTGTTACCAGCACAGTTATGGGAGCTAAAAACCTTATCTCACAGAGCATAGGGCGTGTAATTACCGTAATGGAGGTTTATCGCACCAAAAAGAACAGGAACAAAGAGGTTCTCGTGAGAGTTGCTTATAATGCCGAGATGGCAAAAGATGCTGCCAAAAAAGCTGTACGTGAGGAACTGGAACAAAAAGGCGAAGGCCTTATTGACCAGATTGACAACATTATGGGTTGGTAATTCACAATCTACGATATGAGATTTTTGGTAAAGTTATTACCCATTATAATCTCCATTGCAGGCCTTTTTATCTGCACCGAGAGCCATGCGCAGCGTGCAAAAGATGTGAGCGCCGAATACACATATGTGGCAGAAGCCAACATATCATTGAGCGAAGCAAAACGTATTGCAGCCGAACGTGCCCGAGTGGAAGCCCTTGCCAGCGAGTTTGGCACCAATGTAAGCCAAACAAACACTACGCAAATTAAGAATAGCGAGAGCGATTCAAGGCTCGACTTTTTGTCAATAGGCAGCAGCGAGGTTAAAGGCGAGTGGTTGCGCGACACCAAGGAACCCAAATACGAAGTGAGCCTCACCGACAATAACATTATTGTAAAGGTAACCGTTTGGGGCGAGGCAAGAGAGATTAAATCGGCATCCGTGGAACTTGATGTTGCCATTCTGCGCAATGGCAAAGCAAAAAACTACGCAAGCGAGGAGTTTACTGAAGGCGATGACATGTATGTTTACTTGAAATCTCCTATCGACGGATATACAGCCGTCTATCTTGTCGATGAAGAACAAGAAGCCTATTGCTTGCTGCCATACAGCCAGGATGGCAGCGGGCAATTTGAAATAAAAGGTGGGGAAGAGTATATATTCTTTGATATTGAGCAAGGAAAAACAGAGGAGGAGCGCAACCTTATCGACCAGCTCACCTTAACCTGCGCAAAGGATATCGAACATAACCAAATTTATGTGATATTCTCGTCGGAGGAATTTATAAAGGCAAATGACACACAGCGCGGCGAGTTAATTCCGCGCAGCCTGCCATTTAAGGATTTCCAAAAATGGCTCACAAAGAACAGAATAAGCGACCACAAAATGACTGTTGTGAACAAGCTTATCAAAATAAGCAAATAGCATGAAACGAGGTATTATTTTTTTGACACTCATTATCTGTACGTTTTGCATAAATATATGCCAAGCGCAAAACGACTTTGTTGAAAGATACAAAGCCTTCAACAAGGATGCACAGCAGAAATACAGCAATTTCAGAGACGAGTGCAACAAGAAATATGCCGAATTTATCAAAGAGGCGTGGGTAAAATTCAAAGCCCTGCCCCCAAAACCTGCACCAAAAGACGAGAAGCCCGCTCCACCTGTGAACTATGAGCCTGAAAAGGAAAAAGAAGAGCCACAGAACGAGAATGCACAGCAAGACAAGCATATTGAAGAGACCCCACCTTTGGAGCAAGAGAATGAAGAGCAAAGCAACCAAGGGCAATGCGATAAAGAGCTCCCGGTTGTAGAGGTTATTCCCCAAATAGAGCCCAAGGCACAGCCAAAGCCCGTTGCCCCCATAGAAGAGGAGCCAACATCCGAACCCGAAGAGGGGTACAAATTCTCGTTCTATGGCACCGATGCCAAAGTGAGGATTGGAGAGCGACAGCGTTTCAGCCTGCCCGACAGCAATAACAACAGAATAGCCGAGGCGTGGAATTTCTGTTCAGACAACTACAACAATGTAATACGCGACTGCTTGCTGTTGCGCCACAAGCACAACCTTTGCGATTGGGCCTATCTGCAAATGATAAAGGAACTAAGCTATAGCTTCTTTGGCAAGCAGAGCAACGAGGCAGCCCTGATGACAGCATTCATCTACTGTCAATCGGGCTACAAGATAAAGCTTGCCTCGCACAACAACCGCTTGTACTTCATGGTGGGAAGCAACCATATTATTTACGAAAAAAGCTATTTCAGGGTGGACAATACATACTATTTCCCTATTGATTGCGACGCGCCCGAACTTGCAATATGCCCAGCCAACTACCCGAAGGAACAAGAACTATCGCTGTGGATTCAGAAAGAGCCAAAGCTAAACATCGTAACAAGCCAAGAGAGAGAACTTGTGAGTGGGCGTTACCCCGAAACAGCCCTCAAGGTGAGTGTGAACAAAAATATGCTCGATTTTTACACCACGTACCCCACATCGGAGGTAAACGACAATCCGGTGTCGCGCTGGGCCATATATGCCGACACCCCTCTTAACGAGGAGGTAAAAAAGCAGATGTACCCCGCGCTTGCTAAGAGCATTGAAGGCAAGGAGCTACTTGAACAGGTAAACATTCTGCTGAATTTTGTGCAGACGGCATTCGTCTATGATTATGACGACAAGATTTGGGGATACGATCGTTGCTTCTTTGCCGAAGAGACACTCTTCTACCCCTACTGCGACTGCGAGGACCGTTCGGTACTCTTCTCACGCCTTGTACGCGATCTTGTAGGGCTTCAAGTAGTACTCGTTTACTACCCTAACCACTTGGCCACCGCCGTGTGCTTTGGCAATGAGAGCAAGGGCGATTATCTGACTGTGGGAGGGAAACCATTCACAATATGCGACCCCACATACATTGGGGCACCCGTGGGCCGAAGCATGCCCAATTTAAGGGATGCGGAAACCATGGTATATCCACTAAACTGAGAACTAGAGTATAAATACTAATATTAACATTAAAAACAGAAATGCTATGAAAAAGATTTTCAAATTCGCGATGGCTATAGCAATAGCTGCAACATTCGCAAGCTGCGCTTCAAGTACAACACCTATTGCAGCAACATCAAACCCTGTAGGTAACAAATGCGGTATTGCCTCTACAACAAAATTTCTCTATATCTTCGGTGGTTCTACCAACGTTGGTATAAACAGAGCAGCCAAAGAGGGTGGTATTACCAGAATTTCACACGTTGATTTTGTGCAGAGCAGCTTCTTGGGCGGCCTCGTTACAACATTCAAGACTTGCGTTTACGGCGAATAATTCATTAGAATATAAAGGGGTGCCGTCAATTCAATATTTGCCGGCACTCCTTTTAGCATAACAATGAGACTACTACTCCTTTTTATAATTGTGCCATTTGCAACATTATGCCATGCACAATCGGTTGAGAAACGATATACCAATTTCATAGGCAACAATGGCATTGTCTATTTCTTCTATCCAAAGAAACTGAAAAAGCTGGAAGGAATGGAAAAATTCAGCTACGACATAACCTGCTCCTCGAAAAGCGATACAGCTATACTGAATTTCTCAATATACTCTCTGGAGCCGGCAGAAACAAAGAAATTAACAATGCACAATGGCAACGACAGCATCGAATCCATCAGTTGCAAAACACTTTTCGTAGATGTTGAGGATAAGGGATATAAAACAAGGTGCAGCACAACCTTTCTATTATCCGACCTTAAAAAGATGTATAAGAATAAAAGCACACTTTACTTCAAACTACTGCTAAAAGAAGGTATTGCCTGCAAAGCAAACTACAGAAAAAGAGAGTGGGAAAAAGAATCATCCGTTATCACCAGAATATTAAATTCAATTTATTAATCTATACAATTATGAAAAAGAACACTTTAAGCATAATCATACTGGCAATAATGATCTGTTTTGCCTGCAATGTTTCTGCACAAGGTTTTTTAGACGGCATGCTGAACTCTTCAAAGGAGAGCATCACACAAACCATGAACGATTTTAAGACATGGAACGGTGGTAGAGCCGTTAAAATCAAACTGACAGGAACACTTGAAGAAAATGTTGTCATGACAGTGGGAGAAACAGGCAGAAAAGAGACTATCAGCTCTCTGCCTTATGAGTTCAAGGTAACCAAAAAGGATTTGCCTTTGAAACTCAGTTTCACAACAAAAAAAGGTGGCAAATATGCAACAATCAATGTACCCAAGAAGGCAACCGATAACATCGGCCACGTATATCTGTTGAAACCCGACCAACAATATTTCTATGCAAACAACGGCATCCCGCAACAACAGGTGCAGCAGCCTGTAGTTGTACCCGAAAAAGAGGTGGCACAAACGAACGATGCGCCTGAATTTGAACTTAAGGGTATAAACCTTGCTCCTAAAACAAATGTAAAGAACCAGAATACATTTGCCATTATCATTGCAAATGAGAATTACGAAATGGCAACAAAGGTTGACATGGCAACAAACGACGGTCTTGCAATGAAGGAGTATTTCCACAAGACATTCGGACTATCGGAAAACCAAGTACTCTACTACCCCGATGCCACATATGGAAAGATAAACAAGGCTGTAAAGGATATGAAGAATATTGCCGACGCCTTTGAAGGCAATATAAACCTAATATTCTACTACGCCGGACACGGTATCCCCGACAATGCCACAAAGGATGCCTACCTGATGCCTGTTGATGCCGATGGTTCCGATGTTTCGGTGTGCTACTCTTTGAAGAAATTATACAAGGAGATTGACGATATGAAACTGAAACAGGCCGTAGTATTCCTTGATGCATGCTTTAGCGGAGCCAAACGAGACGGCGATATGGTTATTGCAGCCAGAGGCGTGGCCATTAAACCAAAAGAGGAGAAACCAAGTGGCAGCACCATTGTATTCTCGGCTGCATCTGACGAAGAGACAGCTTTTGCTTACGAGGAGAAGAAGCATGGTCTTTTCACATATCACATATTGGATATATTCCAAAAGAGAAAAAACAAAGTTACAATTGGAGAACTTGCCGATTATATCACAAAGAATGTGGCAAAGCAATCTATCCTCATCAACGGAAAGAAACAGACTCCAAATGTACTTGTACCCCAGCAGATGGGCAGCAACTGGAGAAATCTGAAATTAGCATTCTAACAACTATCATATAAAAAACAGTAATCCAACCCGCGGGTTGGATTACTGTTTTTTTATATAGATATGCTTCGTTATCTTTCGGCACGCATTGGATTATTCAAAAAATCCTCGTATGATAGGCGTATGCCCTCTTCGAGTTCTGTGCTGTAACGCCACCCAAGTTTCTCGGCCTTTGAAACATCGAGCAATTTACGTGGTGTGCCGTTGGGTTTTGTGGTGTCCCATAGAATTTCGCCTGTGTAGCCCACCACTTGTGCCACAAGCTCGGTGAGAGCCTTTATTGTTATCTCCTTGCCTGTGCCTGCATTCACAGTTTCGTTACCACTGTAATTTTCCATAAGGAACACGCACAGGTTGGCAAGGTCATCTACATAGAGGAACTCGCGCAATGGCGTGCCATCGCCCCAGCAGGTAACAGTGGGTGCATCGGCCTCTTTTGCCTCATGAAAACGGCGTATGAGCGCGGGTAACACATGGCTGTGAGTGGGGTGATAATTGTCATTGGGGCCATACAGATTGGTAGGCATAACGCTTATATAATCGGTGCCGTATTGGCGATTGAGGTATTCGCAATATTTAAGGCCCGATATCTTTGCAAGGGCGTATGCCTCGTTGGTGGGCTCCAACTCCGATGTGAGCAGGCAGCTCTCTTTCATGGG
Organism: uncultured Bacteroidales bacterium; assembly: GCA_937914945.1. GTDB lineage: Bacteria > Bacteroidota > Bacteroidia > Bacteroidales > Bacteroidaceae > HGM04593. Next base: position 37,355 of record CALGJF010000041.1, read on the forward strand.
TTGCGGTGCCAAGCGGGGATATATGCACGACGAGCCCAAGAAAAGCAGCTTTTTACAACCATTGCGCCATGCTGCGTTTATCACATTCATCTCGAGCATCATGTTCTCGTACATAAAATCGGCAAGGGCAGTGTGATTGGCTATTATACCGCCCACCTTGGCTGCTGCAAGGAATACATATTGCGGCTTCTCGGCAGCAAAGAACTGCTCAACCTGTTCCTGACGACAGAGGTCGAGTTCGGCATGAGTGCGGGTGATTATATTGTTATAGCCCTGGCGTTGCAACTCGCGCACAATGGCAGAACCCACCATTCCGCGGTGCCCGGCCACATATATTTTTGCCTGTTTCTCCATTTATCGACTATTTTACGATACCACGTTCAAGATACTCGGCAAGGTTGGTGCGTATGTGCTCCTCGGCACGCTCCACTGCCACTTTTGCCATGTCGGCATCTACCATAATCTTTACCAACTGCTCGAATGTGGTCTTTTGCGGGTCCCAACCGAGCTTTGTACGCGCCTTTGATGGGTCGCCCCAAAGGTTCACCACATCGGTGGGGCGGAAGAAGTCGGGCGATACCTCTATGAGCACCTTACCCGTGGCCTTGTCTATACCCTTTTCATCGGCACCCTCGCCCACAAATTCAAGTTCTATACCAACATGCTTGAAGGCATAGTAACAGAAATCGCGCACAGAGTGCTGCACACCGGTGGCAATCACAAAATCCTCGGGCTCATCATTTTGCAACATCAACCACATACACTCCACATAATCTTTGGCATACCCCCAATCGCGCAACGACGACAAGTTGCCCAGATATAGTTTATCTTGCTTGCCTTGCGCTATGCGGGCTGCTGCAAGGGTTATTTTACGGGTAACGAAGGTTTCGCCACGGCGCTCGCTCTCGTGGTTAAACAGAATACCCGAGCAACAGAACATATCATATGCCTCGCGGTATTCTTTTACAATCCAATGGCCATACAATTTGGCTACGGCATAGGGGCTGTATGGGTGGAAGGGAGTGTTTTCGTTCTGTGGCACCTCCTCGACCTTTCCATAAAGCTCCGATGTTGATGCCTGATAGATGCGACAAGTTTGGGCCAAGCCCGAGAGACGCACCGCCTCCAATATGCGCAACACACCGGTGGCATCTACATTGGCAGTGAATTCGGGGGCATCAAAACTAACCTGCACATGGCTCTGCGCAGCAAGGTTATATATCTCATCGGGGCGCACTTTGCCCACTACCTGCAAAAGACTCATGGAGTCGCCCAAATCGGCATAATGAAGGTGGAAATGAGGGTTACCCTCCAAGTGGGCTATACGCTCGCGGAAATCGACCGATGAACGGCGTATGGTACCATGAACATCATATCCTTTACTTAAAAGAAACTCCGACAAGAACGAACCGTCTTGCCCTGTAATACCTGTTATGAGAGCTTTTTTCATAGTTTTATATCGTATTATTGTTTAGAAACACAAATATATCGTTAATAACGCAATTTTAGCCTTAAATCGTATAATATCAGTACAAAAAGATTGAATAATCCACATCCAAACCACAACTGACAACAAGGGGCTCATTGCATGGATTAAAAATCGGGGGGATACAGATGTAAACTGTATTTATAGCAACACCCATCTTATCAACACTGCCGCTATTATTAACAAAAGTAAAAAAACAACCCCGCGGCGCTGCCCTTTTGTGAAATAAAAATAAAAGCCCATATTTATTTCGTTTTTGGAATCTGTTTCACTTGTTTGTTATATTAAATTTGTAGCACGCATTTATAAACTGCGTGCGAATATAACTATTTTACTTTTTATTCCTATGATGATTGACAGAATAGATAGGATTTTGAAGAGATACCCCCTATCGATAATAATATTGGCAGTGATTATATACCTATCCTTTTTCAAGCCACCAAGGACTGCGCTGAGCGAGATTAAGGATATCGACAAGATTGCTCACCTGTTTATGTATGGCGGGTTCTGCGTGATACTGTGGTTCGAGTATTTTCTCACTCATCTGCGCATGAACGTGAAAAACATATTTTGGGGTGCCATAATAGGGCCCATTGTGTTCAGCGGAGTGATAGAACTTTTGCAGGAGGTACTTACCCGCTACCGTGGCGGCGATTGGATAGATTTTCTCTTTAACTCACTTGGGGTGATTACAGCAGCACTGTTCAGCATATACGTTACCAAGCCGCTGATGATTAAATATAATCTGTGGCACAGGAACGGAGTGGAATAGAGCCTTTTATTTGCCCCACAATTTGAAGGGGCAACGCGACAAATGGCCGTTATAATATTTAGCCTGACCTGTTACCTCCTCACCCAAGAACGAAGGAGACTCGAACTCCTCGGATAGGCAGCTAAGCTCCACCTCGGCCACCACAAGGCCCTCATTGTCGCCATAGAATTCATCGACCTCGAATGTGTGAGCGCCACACTTTACAAGATAGCGACACTTGTCTATTATGCCGCCATGGCACAGTTTCATGAGCTCCCATGCCTCGGTGGCGGGAATCTCGCGTTCCCACTCGTAGCGGCTCAACCCACCGTCGAGCGAGGGACCTTTTATAGTGAGGTACCCTTTGTCGCCACGTACACGCACGCGCACCGAATTACCGCCCTGACGGCAGATATACCCCTGGGCTATGCGGTCGCAAGCATATGCTTGTTGCTTGTAACTATCGTCTTTTACAAGGAATTTACGCTCTATCTCAACAGCCATACCATTATTCGCCCTCCTCGGCAAACTCCATGAGGTACGATTTTATGAAACCATCTATCTTGCCATCCATGACACCACCCACATCGGAGGTTTGGTAGTTGGTACGGTGGTCTTTAACGCGGCGGTCGTCGAATACATAGGAGCGTATCTGTGAACCCCACTCTATCTTCTTCTTGCCGGCCTCTATTTTGTCTTTTTCGCGCTGGCGGCGTTTTAGTTCTTTATCGTAGAGCATTGAACGGAGCAAGGCCAATGCCTTCTCCTTATTCTTGGGCTGGTCGCGCGTCTCGGTATTCTCAATGAGGATTTCCTCTTGCTCGCCTGTGTCGGGGTCGGTGAACATATAACGCAAACGAACACCCGACTCCACCTTGTTCACATTCTGACCGCCGGCACCACCACTGCGGAAGGTGTCCCACGATATTTTTGCGGTTTCAATAACAACATCTATACTGTCATCTACAAGAGGGGTTACAAACACCGATGCAAAAGAGGTCATACGCTTGCCCTGTGCATTGTAGGGCGACACGCGCACCAAGCGATGAACACCATTCTCTCCTTTGAGATAACCATAAGCAAAGGGACCGTCAATCTGTATTGTGGCGGTTTTTATGCCAGCCTCATCGCCCTCTTGCAGGTTTATGGTAGATGCCTTGTACTTGTTGGCCTCGGCCCAACGCAGGTACATACGCATGAGCATCGAGGCCCAATCCTGGCTCTCGGTGCCACCCGCACCTGAATTTATTTTAAGCACGCAGCTCATGCCGTCGGCCTCGCCACGCAACATATTCTTTAATTCCAATTCCTCAACGGCAGCAAGAGCGCGTGCATAGGCATCATCGACCTCGGCCTCGGTTACCATCTCGTCGCGGTAGAACTCCATGGCAATCTCCACCTCCTCGGTACGATTATTAACCTCCTTGTAGCCCTCTATCCACGCCTGCAGGCTCTTTACTTTCTTCATCTGCGCCTCGGCCTCTTTGGCATTGTCCCAAAAACCGGGGGCCTGTGTGCGCAACTGCTCCTCCTCAACCTGAATAATCTTCTCGTCGATTGACAAATACTGCTTCAACGCTGCGGTACGCTCTTTGATATCCTTTAATTGGTCTGCTGTTATCATCTGTTATCTTGTTAATTGGCGCGAAGATACGAAAAACCGATGAAAATAGAAAAAATAAGATACACAAAGCCTGTTTTAATATATAGAATAAGGGTAGCCTGTTTTGTTTAGGCTACCCTTATTCTGTATTAAAAGTAAAAATATTTATTAAAGTTCAAGTTCCGTAAACGGGAGGTTCCAGGTCTCGGCAACCTTTTTATACACCACTTTACCCTCTACCACGTTCAAGCCCTTGCGCAACTCATCGCAATCGGCACAAGCCTTGCGCCACCCTTTATCGGCAAGCTGCAAAGCATAGGGCAATGTAGAGTTTGTAAGTGCCAAGGTAGATGTATAAGGCACTGCGCCGGGAATATTGGCAACGCAATAGTGAAGTATTCCATCGACATAATATGTGGGCTCCTCGTGCGAGGTTGCATGCGAGGTTTCAAAGCAACCGCCCTGGTCTATGGCAACATCCACCATCACACTGCCGGGCTCCATGGTGGCAAGCATATCGCGTGTAACCAATTTGGGAGCCTTTGCACCGGGAATAAGAACCGAACCTATGACAAGGTCGGCTGTTTTTATTTCGTTGCGTATATTATACTCGGACGACATGAGAGTCTTTACATTGCCGGGCATAACATCGGCAAGGTACGAGAGGCGGGGAACTGATATATCACAAATTGTTACATCGGCACCCATGCCTGCGGCAGTGCGGGCCGCTGCGGTACCCACCACGCCTGCACCTATGACAAACACCTTGGCAGGCTTCACACCCGGCACGCCACCGAGGAGCTTTCCTTTGCCTCCACGAGGGCGTTCAAGGAAATAGCAGCCCTCTTGAATGGCCATGCGGCCTGCAACCTCGGACATGGGAACAAGCAACGGCAATGAACGGTCTTTGCGCTCAACGGTTTCGTAGGCACAGCAAACCGCGCCACTCTCTATCATTGCTTTTGTGAGGGACTCGCTCGATGCAAAATGGAAATATGTAAACAGCAACTGCCCTTTGCGCACAAGTTTATATTCACTCTCAATAGGTTCCTTAACCTTTACAATCATTTCGGCAACAGCATAAACCTCCTCTATTGTAGGCAAAACCTTTGCCCCTGCAGCAATGTAAGCATCGTCGCTGAAACCGCTGTTCACTCCGGCCGTAGCCTGAACATACACCGCGTGGCCGCGTTTTACCATCTCTTGCACACCCGCCGGCGTCATTCCCACACGGTTCTCGTTATTCTTAATCTCTTTTGGTACACCTATAATCATATTCTTATTAAATTTTAGTTTCACATTTGAGCAGACGAAAGTATAAAATATTTGAGGAAAAATAAAAAAAACATCACCAAATTTTACTATTCAATAAAAAATTGACAGAAATTCAACAAGAATATTGTTTTTTTGTTCATTTTTTCACAAGAATAGTACACATTCATCATAGTATTGCAAAGGAATAAGAAATATAAATTTCGGATATTTACCTTCTAATTCTGTAAAGTAAAAAGAAAATACTCTATTTTTGCATGGTAATTACGCAATGATATGAAATTTGGAGAACAGAACATAAAACAGGCGGTGGAACTGTTGAAGATGCTCATAAGCACGCCATCGGTGAGCCGCGACGAGAGCGTGGCAGCCGATAAACTGCAGATGTTTATAGAGCGCAGTACACCGGTGATGATTGATATTCATCGCCACCTTAACAATATATGGTGCATTGCACCCGGCTTTGATGCCAACCGCCCCACACTGCTGCTCGATGCACATATCGACACGGTGAAGCCTGTTGCAGGGTGGAGCAAGCAACCCCACACGCCCATCGTTGAGGGCGATGTAATATGCGGGCTTGGCAGCAACGACGATGGTGGCTCGTTGGTTACCATGCTCCAACTGTTCTATCTTATATGCCAGAATCCACAGAAATATAATACCATATTCCTTGCATCGGCCGAGGAGGAGGTGAGTGGCAAGAATGGCATTGAGGCGGTTATTCCCCTGCTGCCACCCATCGCTTGTGCCATAGTGGGCGAGCCCACTGCCATGCAACCCGCCATTGCCGAAAAGGGGTTGATGGTGCTCGATTGTGTTGCTCACGGAGTGTCGGGCCACGCGGCACGCAACGTGGGGGTAAATGCCATATACAAGGCCATACAGGATATCGAGTGGTTCCGCACTCATAAATTCCCCAAGTCATCGGCACTTTTGGGCGATGTAAAAATGAGTGTTACACAGATTATGGCCGGCACACAGCACAATGTGATACCCGACGAGTGCAGTTTTGTGGTGGATGTGCGCAGCAACGAGTGTTACTCCAATAAAGAGCTATTGCAGATTATAAGCGAGAGCGTTGAGTGCGATGTAAAAGCTCGCTCCACAAGGCTCAATTCGTCGTCTATAAGCATGGAGCATCCGTTAGTGAAACGTGTCATGGAATTGGGCAGGGAACCATTCGGCTCCCCCACCCTCTCTAATCAGGCGTTGCTCGATATTCCCACACTGAAAATGGGACCGGGCGAATCGGCTCGATCGCACACAGCCAACGAGTTCATAAAGATAAGTGAGATACGCGAAGGGTTGAGTATCTTCACACAGATGCTCGACGGGCTTAAACTATAACTATATAATTATCACAAATACTATTTGTCATTCCAAACCGAGTGTGAGAAGTCGCTAAAATGATAAAAGATATCTCACATGCGTTCGATATGACATTTTGAATTATACAAATATGTTATAACATTGCGAGTGCCCTATTCTCGCAAGCCTCCATTATTTCGCGCTCCCCGGGACCTTTATCGTTTATGCCGCACAGGTGCAGAATACCGTGTATTATCACACGGAAAAGTTCCTGCTCATAGGTTGCACCCACAAGTTCACTATTGCTCTTTACAGTGTCGAGCGAGATGAAGAGGTCGCCGCTGATGGTATCGCCCTCGCAGTAGTCGAATGTAATGATATCGGTGTAGTAATCGTGTTGCAGATACTCGCGGTTTACCTCCAATATTTTTTCATCGTCGCAAAAGATATAGGCTATCTCGCCCACCTTCTTGCCATATGAGGCTGCAACAGCCTTTACCCACGCGCTCACTGCGCGACGTTTGATTGCGGGCATCTTAACGCCCTCGGTCTGGTAACTTATCATAGTTCAATACTTTAATTCCCAAAGAATATATAACCCACCACAATGGCCGCTATTATACCCGCGGCATCGGCCATAAGACCGCAAGCAACAGCGTGGCGTGTCTTTCTTATTCCCACACTGCCAAAATAGACGGCAAGGATATAAAATGTGGTATCGGTGGCACCCTGAAAGAGACAGGCAAGGCGGCCTGCAAAAGAGTCGGCACCATAGGTGTTCATTGCATCAATCATCATGCCACGCGCACCACTGCCACTCAGTGGTTTCATAATGGCGGTGGGCAAGGCACCCACAAAATCACTACCCACACCCATAGCCTCGGCACACCAAGCAACGGCACCCATTATAACATCCATGCCGCCCGAAGCACGGAACACACCCACGGCAACCAATATTGCCACAAGATAGGGGATTATGCGCACAGCGGTGGAGAAACCATCCTTTGCACCCTCTATAAAGGCATCATATACATTTATGCGGGCACGCACACCGGCGAGGATGAATATTATTATCACAGAAAATAGTATGATATTGGCAAGCGAGGTGGATACTATCTCTATCTGCACTTGCGACAACTGCATCATACCCCAAGTGCCCAATGCCACCAAAAGACATATAGAGAGCAGAAACAGCACCATTGTGCGGTTAAATAGGTTTATTCGCTGATATATGCTTGTAATAATGAGCCCCACCACGGTGGAAACGGTGGTTGTTATGAGTATGGGGATAAATACATCGGTGGGGTTGGCGGCACCAAGCTGTGCGCGGTATAGAAGCACCGACACGGGTATGAGCGTGAGGCCCGAGGTATTGAGCACCAAGAACATTATCATGGGGTTGCTGGCAACATCCTTCTGCGGGTTAATCTCCTGGAGTTCTTGCATGGCTTTAAGGCCCATAGGGGTGGCCGCATTATCGAGCCCCAGCAAATTGGCCGAAAAATTCATGAACATGGTGCCCATGGCAGGGTGCCCTTTTGGGATATCTGGGAATATTCGGCACAGAACAGGGCTTAACAGGCGGGCAAGAGCCGCCACAAGACCACCACGCTCTCCTATCTTCATTATACCCATCCACAACGAAAGAACACCGGTGAGGCCTATGGAAATTTCAAATGCCGTGCGTGCAGTGTCGAATGTAGAGGTCATTATTGCGGGAAAAACCTCAACATCGCCCATAAAAACCAACTTACACAAAGCTATGGCAAATGCTATGAGAAAAAATGCTACCCAAATATAATTTAGAACCATAATTCTATTTTATTTATAGGTGATTATATAGAAATTAACACAAGGTTGTCATTTCCTCGACCATATGGGAGGAAAAATCTCTTATTAACGCCATTTGGGATTCTTCACTCCGTTCAGAATGACAAGTCTTTATTATTTGTGTAAAATTCTATATCATTACCTTTATTTTATTTGAATTAAATATCACTATCTGTACCGAAAACAGTGTGCTTTGTCATCTCGAACGTATGTGAGAGATCTCTTATTCGTGATATATTTGAGATTCCTCGCATAGGGCAGGGATAACAAAATTAAAACTATGCAAACGGAAAGCCTGTTCGGCAACCGCGAAGATAATTAATAAAAAGAAAAAAATAACGACAATATTGCAATTTTAATTATCTTCGCGGTTGATAAATTCAAGAGATATATGAGCGAAGATTTTAATATACGCGGCAAAAACAGCGACAAGGAGTTTGAAAATGCTCTGCGCCCATTAACCTTCTCCCATTTCAGCGGGCAGGATAAGGTGGTGAGCAACCTTAAAATCTTTGTCTCGGCAGCCAAGATGCGTGGCGAGTCGCTCGACCACGTGCTGTTGCACGGCCCTCCGGGACTGGGAAAAACCACATTGAGCAATATTATAGCAAATGAGCTTGGAGTGGGCTTTAAGGTAACATCGGGCCCTGTGCTCGACAAACCGGGCGACCTTGCCGGCATACTCACCTCGCTTGAGCCAAACGATGTGCTGTTCATAGACGAGATTCACCGCCTGTCGCCCATAGTGGAGGAGTATCTCTACTCGGCAATGGAGGATTACAGAATAGATATCCTCATAGACAAGGGACCGTCGGCACGCTCGATACAGATAGACCTGAACCCCTTTACACTTATAGGTGCCACCACACGCAGCGGCCTGCTCACAGCCCCATTGCGCGCCCGTTTCGGCATAAATATGCACTTGGAGTATTACGACAGCAAGACGCTGGCGGGCATCATAGGCCGTTCGGCAAACATATTGAATGTGTCGTTCGACGAGGAGGCTGCATACGAGATTGCACGCCGCAGCCGTGGAACGCCACGTATTGCCAACGCGCTGTTGCGACGCGTGCGCGACTTTGCACAGGTAATGGGCGACGGCCACATAAACAATTCCATAGCCAAGATGGCATTGGAGGCACTGAACATAGACCGTTACGGACTCGACGAAATTGACAATAAGATACTCTGCACCATTATAGACAAGTTCAAGGGTGGCCCGGTGGGCATAGGTACCATTGCCACAGCATTGAGCGAGGATGCGGGCACAATAGAGGAGGTTTACGAGCCCTACCTGATAAAAGAGGGATTCATTAAACGCACTCCCCGTGGCCGCGAGGTTACCGACCTTGCCTATAAACATTTGGGACGCAGCCGTTTCAATAATGGCGAACAGGGGACACTATTTTAACCACACACAACAAATGGGCAAACTGCAATCACTTGCAAAAGACACAGTTATTTATGGGCTCAGCAGCATAGTAGGCCGTTTCCTAAACTATCTGCTTGTACCGCTTTACACTGCAAAAATGAGCGTGGAAAGTGGTAACTATGGTGTGGTTACCAACATTTATGCATGGACCGCCCTGTTGCTGATGATACTAACCTTTGGTTTCGAAACAACCTTTTTCCGTTTCGCAAGCCGCGAGGGGGCCAACGTATCAAAAACCTTCTCGATGTCTATGCAGGTTATTGGCACGCTGTGCGGTGTATTCCTTGCAGCGGTGTTCATATTTTTGCCAGATATTTCCACCGCGCTTGGCTATGCCGCCAACCCCGAATTTGTGGGTATTATGGCTGTGGTGGTGGCACTCGATGCGTTGCAGGCAATACCGTTCGGGCTGTTGAGGTTCCAAAAGAGGCCTATAAAATTTGCCGCACTCAAGCTGCTTAACATTTTCACAAACATAGGGCTCAACCTTTTTGTGTTCCTGTTGCTACCCGCGTTATGCGAAAAATACCCCGATGCGATGGGTGGTTTTTACTCGCCACACAACCAAGCCTTCTACGTGTTTTTCATAAACCTTGTATGCACGGCGTTCATCACACTCTTTTTTATACCCGAGTGCCGCCTGTTCCGTTTTACAGCCGATACAGCCCTGCTCAAAAGCATGCTCAAATACTCGTGGCCCCTGCTGCTGCTTGGCATTGCGGGAATACTTAACCTCAATGCTGACAAGATAATTTACACACAGCTTGTGCCCGGGCAACAAGGTAAAATGGAACTAAGTGTTTATGGTGCCGCAGTGAAGGTGGCAGCCATCATGGCAATGCTTATGCAAGCGTTCCGCTATGCCTATGAGCCGTTCGTCTTTGGCAACAGCGCCACAAAAGACAGCAAAGCACTCAACGCCAAAGCAATGAAATATTTTATTGTCATTGCGCTGATGGCGTTCCTTGTGGTAATGTTCTACATGGATATTTTGCGCCACCTCATAAACCCCGACTATTGGGAGGGGCTCAAAGTTGTGCCCATTGTGATGGCTGCCGAGATATTCATGGGCATATATTTCAATCTGTCGTTTTGGTATAAACTGAACGACGAAACATATTGGGGTGCCATATTCTCGTTCATAGGTTGTGCAATACTTTTTGCCGTGAACATAGTGTTTGTGCCGCGTTACGGATATATAGCCTGCGCGTGGGGCTCTTTTGCGGGCTACTTTACCGCAATGACACTATCCTACATTGTGGGGCAACAGCGCAACGCCACAAATTATGATATTAAAGGAATAGCCGCATATATTGCTCTTTTTGCGGTGCTCTATGGCATTTCCATTGTGCTACCCATAGAAAACAGCATTGCCAAAATGGCGGTGAATACCCTGCTGCTGTTTGTTTTTGTGGCATACTTTGTGAAGAAAGACCTGCCACTGAACCAGATTCCTGTGATTAAAAGGTTTGTGAGGTAGAGGTTGCAAGAGGATAAAAAAATCTTCGGAATATATTTCCCAAGAATATAAAACAAAAAGCGGAGAAAGTCTTTCAACTTTCTCCGTTTCAGTAGCGAGACCCGGGATTGAACCGGGGACCTCATGATTATGAATCATGCGCTCTAACCAGCTGAGCTATCTCGCCATCACATTTTTGCGGTGCAAAGATATGGCTATAAATTGAGAATCACAAATATTTTCTTCTTTTTCCTCAAAAAATTATTAAAAATAGGTAAACATGGTGCTTATTGCATCAACCAGCAACCTTGCATAAGATTGACAAAACAGCTATTCATCACCAAATTTTTATTTACAAAAATTACGCGTTCGTGTTATTTAACTAAATATAATTTAGCGTTTTATTGTTTTTTTCGATATAAATACTTATCTTGCGAAAGCTATATTACACAGTATGTATATTCTTTGAACTCCGACAAACAATGAACAAAGAGAAATTCAGTATCGAGTATCCCATGAAAGGCAGTGCAGCTATGATTTGGCGCTACATTGGAACTGCTGCGGGGCTCTCTCCTTGGTTTGCCGATAAGGTAGAGGCAGCAGGTAAATCGCTTGTATTCTGCTGGGGAAAAACAGAACAGAGAACGGCTCACATTATTACACAACGTAATGGTGTGTATGTGAAATTGAGGTGGGACGATGAGGACCCGCACACATATTTTGAAATGCGAATAGCTTACAATGAACTGACAAGAGAACATACTCTTGAAATTACCGACTTTGCCGAAAAGGGCGAGATTGACGACCAAAAGGATTTATGGGACTCACAGATTGATGCTCTGCGTCGGCTTTCGGGCATGTAAAAGAAACTACATAACAGCTATACACAAACCATAAATTCAATATGGTTACTTATGTATGCCGGATTATGATATGCACCGTTCTACACATAGAATGGTGCTTTTTTAATTTACGGCTCACACGTAAATATTGGGGGCTTGCTCTAAAAATAAAACCGGCACCATAAGAGATATTAAATACATATCAACAAGGAATTATTGTGGCGTGGGTGCAGCAAGGCGTGGCCGCCCGTGGCTACGTGAACGGGAGGGGCCCAAAGCGAAGCGATGGGAGGGATAGCACCCATAGGGTGCGTACCTTAAAGCACTTATGCCACAATAATTCCAAACAACTCACAGGCAACAGAAAAATTAAAAAGAAAAAAGTTTTATATTAAAACATCTAAATACAATTTGAATACCATTTAGCTTTTATAGGCAAGACACTTTTAACTATATATAATTATTATTTATTTAACAAAAACAGGAAATTTGTTTTGCCTTTCGCTCGCTTGCACTATCTTTGCAATGTTAGCTTGCGAAGTATAGGCTGCGCTCACGGTAAATAAACAAAGTAAACTTTGTTATTAGCTCGCTTGCACTATCTTTGCAATATAAAATAACACGAAAGTGTCATAATCGAACTTATGAGTGATTTCCCTATAAACCATAATAGAGATTTATACTCCTTAAAGTCGTAGAAATGACAATATAATATTTGGTTTGTATAACTAAAAACTGCTACTAAATATCGGAGAATATGAAGTTACCCCGATTATATATAAAAAAACTCGATTGGTTCATCATTAAAAGTTTTGTGCAGCTTTTAATGGGTACATTCTTCATCTGCCTATTTATCTTCATCATGCAAATGTTGTGGAAATCGGTAGATGAATTTGTGGGTAAAGGATTGGATTTCACCGTTCTTGCACAGTTTTTCTCGCTCTGCTCGGTTGCCGTGGTTGCCGAGGCTCTACCACTTGCCATATTGCTTGCATCACTCATGACATTCGGTAATTTTGGTGAGAGATTGGAGTTACTTGCCATGAAAGCTGCCGGTATTCCGCTCATAAGAATAATGATGCCTATTATGGCGGTGTGTATTATTATGGGTGGTGTGTCGTTCTATTTTCAGAACGTGGTGAGCCCATATGCCCAAATGAAATTATACACCATTCTATACTCCATAAAACAGACTTCGCCCGAGGTGGAGATACCCGAGGGTGTATTCTACGACCAAATTGAGGGATATAATCTGTTTGTTCAAAAGAAAGACAAGGAGACCGGCATGTTGTATAAAGTGATGATTTACGATATGTCGGCCGGGTTTGAAAATGCCAATATACTTGTGGCCGATTCGGGAAAAATTACCACTACACCCGATGATAAACACCTTATTCTGCAACTATTCACCGGCGAACAATTTTCAAATATTGTAGATCAGGGTGTGAATAAAAAGAATGTACCCTACCGCCGCGAAACGTTCCGCAAAAAGGTTGTTGTAATACCCATTGATGGCGGTTTTGACATGAAAGACGGCTCTTTCCTTAAAGCAAATGCAAAGAGCCAGAATATGCTGGAGCTCGAAGAGTCTATTGAATCACTCACACACTACACCGACAGCATAGGCCGTAATAATTGGCGCGGTGCAATGCGCACAACATTTAACATAAGAACCGAATATACATCGCAGGACACTACATATATGGAGAGAAACAACCTTTTCTCCTTGAATACCGACAGCGTGTATAACACAGCCACCTCGCTTAACAAAAAATTGTGGAAGAAGGCGCATCTGACAAAAATTAAACAGTTGAAAACCGACTACGAGATAAAGAACAGCATATTGCATGGCTTGGATAAAGACCTTAACAAGCACAAGATTACATGGTGGGATAAAATCACCTTATCGCTTGCTTGTGTAATATTTTTCTTTATTGGTGCTCCGCTTGGTGCCATTGTGAGAAAAGGCGGTTTAGGCTACCCTGTTCTTATTTCAGTGGCAATATTCATATTGTACTATCTGCTCAACACATCGGCCTACAAAATGGCACGCGAAGGCGAATGGCATATATGGGTTGGCAGTTGGTTAAGCACACTTGTACTTGCCCCCATGGGTATTTTGTTTACATATCAATCGAATAAAGATTCGGCAATCTTTAACACCGATGCATATAAAGCATTCTTTATGTCGCTTTTTGGAATACGCGAAAAGCGTAATGTTACACTAAAAGAGGTTGTAATAGACGACCCCGATTATAACAACGACTATAAGATTCTTGAAGAGATACACAAAGAGGCACGCGAATACAAAAAGAGAAGCAAACTTAAGAAATTACCTTCTATAAGCAGTGTATTCTTTACAACAGATGACAGTAAGCTGTTATCTTTGAATGAAAAATTGGAAAGTACCATTGAAGAGATGGGCAACAGCCGTAACAAAAAGGTAATTCAGTTACTTAATGTATTCCCTATACTTGCACCCGAAGGCATAAAATCGCCATTCACCATTAAATGGCTCAATATATTATCACTTGTAATATTCCCTATCGGAATAATCATATATGTGAGGGCTGTGAGATTCAGATTCCGCCTACTTAAAGACCTTGTTACAGTGGAACAGAACTCAAAAACCCTCATGGAGAGAATTGTAAAAGAAAAACTTATATAAAAACTATACATGGAAAATTTCAAGTTAAGTTCTATAGATGATGCTATAAAAGATTTTCGCGAAGGAAAATTTGTTATAGTGGTTGATGATGAAGACAGAGAAAATGAAGGAGACTTTATCATAGCCGCAGAAAAGATAACCCCCGAGGCTGTTAATTTTATGCTTAAAAACGGCCGTGGAGTATTGTGCGCACCCATTACAATGTCGCGCTGTAAGGAACTACAGCTCGACCCGCAAGTAAACACAAACACCAGCCTGCTTGGAACACCGTTTACCATTACAATAGATAAAATTGAAGGGTGCAGCACAGGTGTATCAACAGCCGACAGAGCCGCAACAATAAAGGCACTTGCCGACCCTGCAAGCACTGCCGAAACATTTGCACGCCCCGGACACATAAACCCATTGTATGCGCAGGATAAGGGTGTATTGCGCCGTGCAGGCCACACCGAAGCAAGTATAGATCTTGCCCGCCTTGCTGGGCTCTACCCTGCTGCCGCACTTATTGAGATAATGAACGAGGATGGTACCATGGCACGTATGCCGGAACTCATAAAGATTGCACAAGAGAATAATCTTAAAATTATATCAATAAGAGACCTTATAGAGTATCGCTTGCAACAGGAATCGCTTGTTGAAAAAGGCGAAGAGGTAGATATGCCCACAGAACATGGCCATTTCCGCCTCATACCCTTTAAGCAGACAGCAACAGGGCTTGAGCATGTGGCACTTATAAAAGGAGAATGGGAAGAAAACGAACCGATACTTGTACGCGTACACTCATCTTGTATAACAGGCGATATATTTGGTTCACAGCGTTGCGATTGCGGTTCACAGCTGCATAAAGCGATGGAGCTGATTGAGGGCGCCGGCAAGGGTGTTGTTGTATATCTTAACCAAGAGGGGCGCGGAATAGGTCTTATGAACAAAATGAAAGCATATAAACTGCAAGAAGAGGGAATGGACACCGTAGATGCCAACCTATGCCTTGGATTCAAAGCCGATGAAAGAGATTATGGTGTGGGTGCTGAAATACTACGCAAAATAGGTGTTCACAAAATGAGACTTATAACCAACAACCCCGTAAAACGCATAGGACTCGAAAGCTACGGCTTGGAGGTTGTGGAAAATGTAAGTATTGAGATAGAACCCAACAACTTTAATTCGCGCTACCTCCATACAAAAGCAGAACGCATGGGGCATACACTGCATTTTAATAAGAAATAAAAATAATAAAAACTAACTATTATATGAACAAACTATCTAATCGTGTCAATAGATTAGCACCATCTGCTACATTGGCAATGTCGCAAAAAAGCCAGGAATTAAAGGCACAAGGCGTTGATGTAATAAATATGAGTGTGGGTGAACCCGATTTCAACACACCCGATGCTATAAAGGAAGCCGGTAAACAGGCTATAGAAGATAATTGGTCGCGCTACTCACCCGTACCGGGATACCCTGCTTTGCGTAAGGCAATAGTAGAAAAACTAAAAAGAGAAAACGGGCTTGAATTTACCGAAGCACAGATATCCGTATCAAATGGCGCAAAACAGGCTGTATGCAACGCAATTATGGCACTTGTAAACGAGGGCGACGAGGTAATTATCCCTGCCCCCTACTGGGTGAGCTACCCCGATATGGTTAAACTTGCCGATGGCACACCCGTTATTATCTCTGCCGGAATAGAGCAGAATTTCAAAATAACCGGTGAGCAGTTGGAGGCTGCCATAACCCCAAAAACAAAAATGCTTATTCTGTGCTCTCCATCGAACCCCACAGGCTCGGTATATACAAAAGAGGAACTAAAAGCACTTGCCGATGTTCTCGCAAAGCATCCCGATGTTTTTATTGTTGCCGACGAGATTTATGAACATATAAACTATGTGGGCAAGCACGAGAGTATTGCACAATTCGATGAGATACGCGACAGGGTAATTATTATAAACGGTGTATCAAAGGCATATGCCATGACAGGCTGGCGCATTGGTTTCCTTGCTGCTGCCGACTGGATTGTAAAAGGCTGTAATAAATTGCAGGGACAATACACAAGCGGCCCCGGTTCAATATCACAGATTGCATCTATTGAAGCATATAATGGCTCACAGGAACCTGTAGAGGAGATGAGAAAGGCTTTTGAACGTCGTCGCGACCTCATTGTTAAACTTGCAAAAGATATCCCCGGCCTTGAAGTTAATATCCCCGAGGGTGCTTTCTATCTGTTCCCAAAATGCAGTTCGTTCTACGGTAAGAGCTATAACGGACAAACCATAAACAATTCTGACGACCTTGCAATGTACCTTTTAACCGAAGCGCATGTAGCTGCTGTGGGTGGCACATCGTTTGGCGCACCAGAATGCTTCCGTATGAGTTATGCCACAAGCGACGAAAATATCATTGAGGCTATGCGACGCATAAAAGAGGCGCTTGCAAAACTTAATTAACAGGTGTTATAAACAAATACTTAAAGGCTGTGGTAGTTATATCGCAGCCTTTTTTTATATAATTAATAGAATTCCATAATTACAAACATACCAATCTAAAGCATTAATTATTGGCGGTTATATACAATATTACACCAAATGTAAAATTGTCATCTCTCACATATGTGAGAGATCTAAATAGTTATTTATTGAGATTTTTTCGGGACAAGCCCTCAACAACACGTCTCCTCCCATTTGGTCGTCGAAATGACAACCTTGTGTAAACTGCGATATAAATACCTAATTATTATATAGGATTTACATTGTAATAGACATATCACTATAAACATATATATATTATTGTTGAAAACCCGCTATTATATTGTTAATAGGTTGTTGAAAACATAATAATAACTAATACGTAAAAAATGGTAATTTGATTTTGAAAAAATAAGTAATTGATTAAGCCCGCAGCTAAATTAAAAAGCCAAATTATTTTGACACTTTTTTCACATAATTTTTTCAATAGCTTTTTAACCGAATTGAGCAGTTTTAATAGATAAAAATATCAGTATAGGTTATTATAAACAGCATGTTGATAACATAAACAATTTACTTATATACAACATATTAGATTGTTTATAACCAAAGAATAAATATCTGTTTTACTTTAATAACTTTAAAAGCAACATTTTTTCAAATTATTTCTCTACAATATCAACATGCTTTATTATTGTTGTTGATTTATTTTAATTTTATAATAAGGAAATATATATAATAAAAGTGGTTGAAATCCAGAGGATGGATTTTATATACGCCTTTATAAAACAATAAGGAACTTAAACGGTAAAACGCCGAATAAGCTCCTTATTATAATAATATGGCACACTCCCCTATCGGGTAATCAAAATCTTTGTAGCAAGGCTCTCATCGCCATTCATATCGTATGTGAGAACGTAATATACTCCGCTTGAAACTTTCTCTCCTTTGGCGTTACGTCCGTTCCATATGAACTGCCCGCCGGTAGATGTACCTTCTGTAATTAAGTATCCTGCCGCATCAACGATTTTTACCTCGCAATCGTATGTGAGCCCAACGATGGAAATATTTCCGCTGTACGAGGCTTTTACGGGGTTTGGATAGGCATGTACCACGCTCTCCTGTAATGTGGCTGCCGGTTCTGTGGCATCGCTCATGTAGCTTACTATTCCGTTTGCTGTACCAATGAACACCTCACCGCTTTTTTCGTTTATGGCAATGCTTTGAATATTGTCCGATGGTAGTACGGAATTTTTGGTTGTAAAGTGATGAATCATTTCGTATCCGTCGGCGCTCACAAGATATATTCCATTATTCATGGTACCAATCCATTTTCTGTTTGCTCCATCTATTTCAATGGTTGTTACAATGGCACCATTGAAAAGATAGTCGGCAAGCCCTGTGCCATCGTTGCGGGGAACTTTTATCTGTGTAAATATTCCGTCGTTAAAGAATTTTGTTGGGTTCTTGATAACAAACAATCCGGCATCTGTTCCCACCCATATTTCTCCGTTTTTATCCTCTTTTATCGTATATAATTGGTTTATATTGTAGTTTGTACCATCCTGGTTTGTTATTTTGTAGAGCCACTTTTTTGTTTGGTCGTCGCTTGTGTCGAATGGTGTATTATTCATTTTAGCACAGAAAAGGCCGGCGCCTTCCAAGCCTTGCAGGGTTGTGAGCCATAGCCACCCGCGTGAATCGACCATTATCTCTATCATGGTTTCGGCGTGTGCTATATCTTTGTAATAGAGCGATTGCCATGTGCCATCTTTTTTAAGTACCTTTACAATGTTTGCGCAATGAGTGTTTACTATCCACAGGTTACCTGTGTTGTCGAATTCCACTCGTGGAACGCGTATATAGTTTACCACACTTGGGTTGGTTGCAGGTATAGGGCTTTCGAGAGGGCTGTTTTTATTATTGTAATGGGCTACAAGGGCTCCATCGCGGAACTCATAAAGTCCCTGTCCGAATGAGCTTGCAAAATAGTGTCCGGGTTCTGTGGGGTCTTCGTCTATCGAACACATGTTTACATATTTCACTCCTGTCTGTTCTCTCATTTTGTCCTCGGGCAAGTTTATCCACTTACTGTTTGTGTAGTCGTATTCCATAAGTGTACCCGGGTAGAATGTTATATCGAAGTAGTTTAGTGTTCCACCCGCAACAAGCAGTTTTTCATCGCTTACAAAGCGCATATATTCGCAGTAGTTGCGTATGGGAGTATCTGTTGTTATGTAATTTTCACCATCTATAAGATTAATGCCTGATATTGTGTTTTTTATCAATCCTTTTGTGCCTTTACAATTCCAGAATTCATCGCCATCGACTGCAAGATAATTTGTACCTGCTGTGGTATTATAGTGTTTGAAGGTACCATCGTTGTTCACAATGGTAAGTATTCCTTCCCATCCTAAGTATATCTTATCATCCTTTTTGTATGAAAATTTATATTTTCTTGAGGATGAAACAGATACTACAGTCTCTAATTTACCATCGTTTATAGTGAACAATCCTTTTCCACCGATAACACAGGCTGTTTTTTCATTATAATCGGTAAAATTATCTATTTTAGAGTCATTTATTTTTATCCAATTTGCTTTATCGAGTAGATTATCGCTTACTGCTCCTCGGTATATACCGTTTTCTGTTCCAATGTATATATGGTCATTGAAAAAGTATGAACAATATGTGTTCATATTAAGGTTGTAGGTGTTCTCGAATTCTAATTTTTCCAAGTTTACAACCACTAATCCGAATCCGGTGCTTATATATGCCTTGTTGCTGTTTATGGTTATTCCATTTATATTCTTGTTTGGAATAATCTTGCTTTTGAAATCGGGTATATTATATACGTAGCCGTTTGAATATAGAATATCAATATTGGCATTTTTGTATAATATAACCAATGCATCTATATCTTTGCAAAATGCTATGTGTGATATATCAAAATCGCTTAAATCGTTTATTCTATCGTATAGATATACCTCACCATCTTCTTTGTCGTATGTAAATAACGAGCCCGATGCGAGTACATAAATTTTACTCCCTACGACTTGGCAATATGTGGCATCGCTGTATGCCGTGTGTATTTGCCAATCGCCTATGGCTGCCTTTATTGTTACCGACAATAAAAGAATTGAAGCTATTGCAAAAATTTTCTTAATCATAGTTTTCTTTTAGATAGATGCTTAATTTTTCAGTTGCTCTGTATCGGTGGCTTATACTGTTTTTTACCTCGCTACCCATTTGTGCAAAACTTAAATCGTAGCCTTGTGGTACAAATATAGGATCGTATCCAAAACCGGCCTCCCCCATTTTTTCTGTACTTATACTGCCTTTCACCACTCCGTCGAACAGATATTCCTCTCTATTTATTATTAACGCAATAACTGTGCGAAATTGTGCAGTGCGGTTGGTTTTTCCTGTTAAATTTTGCAATAATTTAAGCATATTGGCTTCGGAATCGCACTCCTCGCCTGCATATCGTGCCGAATATACTCCCGGTGCTCCATCAAGTGCCTCCACTTCAAGGCCTGTGTCATCGGCAAAACAGTTACAATTATATTTTTCGCTTATCCAGCGTGCCTTTATAAGTGCATTCTCTTCGAGCGTGGTGCCTGTTTCGGGTATTTCGTCGTTGCAATTGATATCTTTAAGAGAGAGTACCTCCACCCTATCACCAAGAATATCCCTTACCTCTTGCAATTTGTGTTTGTTGTTTGTTGCAAATACAAGTTTCATTATTGTGGAGTTTTGTCGGTTTCTTCATCGGCTTTCTTGAAGTCGGTCTCTTGCAGTTTTATGTTCTTTGCCTTTATCTTATCGAATCCGTTGCCATAGACTCCCATCACTTTGGATTGTGATATGAGTGCATTTGGGTCTATCTGTTTAACCATGCTGAACAGCAGATTTGATTGGTTGGCGCGAGTGAGTGTGGTTATTACTTTTCCCTCCTTCTTTGAGTAGAAACCAACAGAATCGAGCAGTGTTACTCCACGATTAAGCCTGCGGGTGATGTAGTAACCTATCTCCTCGTATTTATTTGAGAATATAAAGAACTGTACCATCTGGCGGCTGCTGTTCACCATGTAATCGAGTGCCACATTCACTATTACCAGAGTGATATATCCGTAGAACATTCTCGAAAGGCTCACTTTAATATCTTCTTGAGGTATTATAAAGAAACTGCTTGTGATTATAAATCCGTCTATGTAGAACATTGCGCGGCCAAAGCTCACATCCTTGTATTTGTTCACAATGGCTGCCACAATATCCACACCTCCGGTACTTCCGTTATTCAGGAAACAGATTGCTATTGCTACTCCAATAAATATTGAGCCCACAAGGCAGGCTTCGAGCTGTTTGTCGGGGCCCAATATACTCAATGCATTATAATCCTTCAAAAGTTCTTGGGTGATGCTCAACAGGATTGTCATTGCAAAAATGGCATATCCTGTCTTTATGCAGAATCTCCAGCCAAGAATTTTTATAGCTACAATTAACAACAGAAGGTTCAGTGTAAAATATACATACTGCATGGGTATTAATCCACTTGTTGAATATTGAACAATGGCACCTATACCTGTTACTCCACCTATAAGGAATTCATACGGGCTCATGAAGAAGTTCCATACGAAGGCATATAATGCAAGGCCGAGCGTTATCATTGTATAACTTTTAACCTCGGACATTATAGATGGTCTCGGGAATGAAAATTTAGCCATAACTTTTGTTTATTAAATTGTTGTTTTATTCTCTTTTGTAAAGGGGTTATATTACCACGTTAACAATTTTCTTGGGAACAATGATTACTTTCTTAATTGGTTTTCCGTCGATGTAGCGTTGGCTGTTCTCGTCGGCAAGCACAGTTGCTTCAATATCGGCATTTGTGGCATCGGCTGCAAATTCGAGTGTGAAGCGTGCTTTTCCATTGAATGAGATAGTGTATTTTATTGTATCCTCTTTCAGGAAATCTTCGTTAAACGCGGGCCACTCTGCATCGCACACACTTGTTGTGTGGCCTGTAACCTCCCATAACTCCTCGCTTATGTGGGGTGCGAAGGGTGCAAGCAGAATTACGATTTTCTCCAAAATTTCCTTCTTGTTGCATTTGAGCGAGCTTAACTCATTAACACATATCATAAATGCACTCACGGTAGTGTTGTAAGAGAACGCAGGAATATCCTCTGTGGTCTTTTTAATGAGTTTATGCAGTGCTTTTAATTCCTCTTTTGTAGCTGCTTCGTCTGTTACTATGTAGTTGTCGTTCTTATCGAAGAACATACCCCAGAATTTGCGCAAGAAACGGTGGCAACCATCGATACCGTTTGTATCCCATGGCTTGGATTGCTCCACGGGGCCCAAGAACATTTCGTATAGGCGCAGTGTGTCGGCACCATATTTTTCTACAATAGTGTCGGGGTTCACTACGTTGAACATTGATTTACTCATCTTCTCCACAGCCCATCCACAGATATATTTTTTGTTTTCAAGGATAAATTCTGCATCGGCATATTCGGGGCGCCAAGCACGGAAGGCATCTATATTGAGTACATCGTTCGATACAATATTTACATCCACATGCAGGGGGGTTACATCGTAATCTTTTGCAAGGTTGAGCGATACAAAAGTGTTTGTATCTTTTATGCGATATACAAAGTTACTGCGGCCCTGAATCATACCTTGATTAACAAGTTTTTGGAAGGGCTCCTCCTTAACACTCACACCAATGTCGAAGAGGAACATATTCCAGAAACGTGAGTATATGAGGTGGCCTGTCGCGTGCTCTGTACCGCCCACATATAAATCTACATTCTGCCAATAGTTATCGGCCTCTTTCGATACAAGCGCCTTGTTGTTGCGGGGGTCCATGTATCGCAAATAGTATGCGCTTGAGCCTGCAAAGCCTGGCATGGTGTTAAGTTCCAAGGGGAATATAGTTTCGTTGTTTATATTCTCTTTGTTTGTTACACAGTTGTTTACACAATCCCATGCCCACATTTTGGCGTGGCCCAATGGAGGCTCTTTACTCTCTGTGGGGATGAATTTCTCAACCTCGGGAAGTTCAAGAGGCAGGCACTCTTCGGGTATTGGTGTGGGGATGCCGTTTTTGTAGTAGATGGGGAAGGGTTCGCCCCAGTAACGCTGGCGGCTGAAGATGGCATCGCGCAAGCGGTAGTTTACCTTTACACGGCCTAAATTATTATCTGTAACATATTTTTTTGTAGCTGCAATAGCCTCTTTCACTGTGAGACCGTTGAGGTTGAGTTTGCAGTGGGCAAATGCGGCTGTGGGTGAGTTTGTCATTATGCCCTCTTTTGCATCGAAACTCTCTTCACTTACATCGCAACCCTCAATAAGCGGGCGTATCTCTAGACCGAAGTGTTTGGCAAATGCATAGTCGCGGCTGTCGTGTGCTGGTACAGCCATAATGGCTCCTGTACCATAGCCGGCAAGCACGTAATCGCTTACCCACACAGGGATATTCTCTCCTGTCAATGGGTTTATGGCATACGAACCGGTGAATACACCTGTTACGTTGCGGTCTATCATGCGCTCGAGCTCTGTACGTTTCTTTGTGCGGTCGAGGTATGCCTTAACAGCCTCTTTTTGCTCGGCTGTGGTGAGTTGTGCAACAAGTTCGCTCTCGGGAGCAAGTACCATGAATGTTACACCAAATACTGTGTCGGCTCGCGTTGTGAATATAGTGAACTCGATATCGCTGTCTTTTATGCGGAACTGCATTTCGGTACCCTCGCTGCGGCCTATCCAATTGCGCTGTGTCTCTTTGAGCGAGTCGGTCCAGTCAATCTTGTCAAGGCCGTCAAGCAGGCGTTGTGCGTATGCCGATACGCGCAAGCACCACTGTTTCATCTTCTTCTGAACAACAGGGTATCCACCGCGCTCCGAAACTCCATCGACTACCTCGTCGTTGGCAAGCACTGTACCAAGTTGTGGGCACCAGTTTACCATTGTTTCGTTGAGGAAAGCTATGCGCCAGTTCATCAAAAGCTCTTGCTGCTCGTTCTCACTCATGGCGTTCCACTCGGCAGCCGATATGTTTACCTCTTTTGTGCAGGCTGCATCGATGTTTGCACTACCCTCTTTGCTCAATTTTTCAACAAGTTCACTTATTGGGCGGCTGCTCTTGGTGGTATTGTCGTAATAGTGGTTGAACATTTTTATGAACGCCCACTGTGTCCAATGGTAGTACTCGGCATCACAGGTTCTTATCTCGCGGTCCCAATCGAAGCAGAATCCTATTTTATCGAGTTGTTCGCGGTAGCGGTTGATATTTTGCTCGGTGGTGATTGCAGGGTGCTGTCCTGTCTGTATTGCATACTGCTCGGCAGGGAGGCCGTATGCATCGTAACCCATGGGGTTGAGCACATTATATCCTTGCAGGCGTTTGAAACGTGCGAAAATATCTGATGCAATATATCCAAGCGGGTGTCCTACGTGCAGGCCTGCTCCCGATGGATAAGGGAACATATTGAGTACATAGAATTTCTTTTTCTCACTGTTTTCAACTACACGATAAGTTTTGTTCTCTCTCCATCGTTGCTGCCACTTCTGTTCAATCTCGTTAAAATTGTATCCCATTTTTCTTTTTATGTTTTTATTTATTTTATTCGTTTGGTGGTATTACTATCTACATAGTAGATGTAATAAACTGCAAAAATATATAAAAAAAGTAGTTTTTGAATATTTGCGTCGGGAATTTGTTTTTTATTATCCATTTTTGGTTTTTATTACCGCTTTTTCGGCGAAAAAAAGTTATCTTCGCAAGTAATTTACACGATAATAGAGAGATGACCGAAAAAGATACAGCTGCAACCCCTATGATGCGTCAGTTTTTAGAGCTTAAAGCAAAGCACCCCGACGCTATTCTGCTTTTCCGTTGTGGCGATTTTTATGAGACTTATTGTGCCGATGCAGTGATTGCATCGGAAATTTTGGGTATAACCCTCACCAAGCGTTCCAATGGTAAAAACCCCACTGCACAGGCTACGGAGATGGCAGGTTTTCCGTTTCATGCGCTCGATACATATCTTCCCAAGCTCATTCGTGCCGGCAAGCGTGTAGCTATATGCGACCAGCTCGAGGATCCAAAAATGACAAAAAAACTTGTGAAACGCGGTATCACAGAGCTTGTTACCCCGGGTGTATCAATAAATGATAATGTACTCGATTACAAGGAGAATAATTTTCTTGCAGCAGTACACTTTGGCAAGCCCATGTGCGGTGTATCGTTTCTGGATATATCCACCGGTGAGTTTCTTATAGCCGAGGGTACTTTTGATTATATAGAGAAGTTGCTCATTAATTTCCGCCCCAAGGAGGTGCTTTTTGAGCGTGGGCAAAAGAGGCGTTTCGAAGAGTGTTTCGGCAACAAGTATCTTATTTTTGAACTCGATGATTGGGTATTTACCGATGAATTTGCAAACGAGAGGCTTACAAAGCATTTCGAGACCAAAAATCTAAAAGGCTTTGGTATAAGCCATTTGCGCAGTGGTATAGTGGCAGCGGGTGCCATTCTTCACTATCTTGCAGTTACTCTGCACACACAAATATCGCATATTCGCAATATATCCCGTATAGAGGAGGAGCGATATGTGCGCCTCGATAAATTTACAATACGCAGCTTGGAGTTATTGGGTACCATGCACGATGGTGGAACTCCCCTATTGTCGATAATAGATAAAACAATTACAGCAATGGGTGCCCGCCTGTTAAAGCGTTGGCTTCTATTCCCTCTAAAAGATAAAAAAACCATAGAGGATCGCTTGGATATAGTGGAATATTATTTTCGCGAGCCTGCTTTTCGTGATATTGTAGAGGAGCAGTTATACCAGATAGGTGATTTGGAACGTATAATCTCCAAAGTAGCGGCAGCACGTGTGTCGCCACGCGAGCTTGTGCAGTTGAAATTAGCTTTGCAGGCAATAGAACCCATAAAGGCAGCTTGCGAAAAATCGTCAAATGCAATTATCAAACAGATAGGTGCACAGCTCGATTGTTGTGCCGATATACGCGATCGTATAGCCCGCGAAATAGTCCCCGAGCCCCCGCTTCTGCTCAATAAAGGCGGTGTGGTTGCCGATGGTGTGAACGAACTGCTTGACGAACTGCGTGCAATAGCTTATAATGGCAAGGATTACCTGATGCAGTTGCAGCAACGCGAGAGTGAACGTACCGGTATCCCAAGCCTTAAAATATCGTTTAACAACGTGTTTGGTTACTATATAGAGGTGCGTAATACCTACAAGGAGAATGTCCCCGAGGAGTGGATACGCAAGCAGACACTTGTAAATGCCGAACGTTATATAACACAGGAACTAAAAGAGTATGAAGAGAAAATTCTTGGTGCCGAGGAGAAGATTCTATCGCTTGAATCGCGCATCTACAACGAGCTTGTAACCGACCTCGCATCGTACATTCCATCCATTCAGTTGGATGCTACACTGCTTGCCAACCTCGATACTCTGCTCTCCTTTGCCAATGTATCACGTGCTTATAAATATGTGCGCCCTGTGATTTCCGAGGACGATGTGCTTGAAATAAAGCAGGGCCGTCATCCGGTAATAGAGAGGCAATTACCTGTGGGCGAGAGTTATATTCCCAACGATTTGTATTTGGATACCGCCAAGCAGCAAATAATAATAATAACCGGTCCCAACATGGCGGGTAAGTCGGCTCTCTTGCGCCAAACAGCGCTCATTACCCTGCTTGCGCAGATAGGTTGCTTTGTACCGGCCGACAGTGCCCACATTGGTCTTGTGGATAAGATTTTTACCCGTGTGGGTGCCAGCGATAATATATCGGCAGGCGAATCTACATTTATGGTTGAAATGACCGAGGCTGCCAATATACTGAATAACCTTTCAGGGCGCAGTCTTGTGCTTTTCGATGAGCTTGGCCGCGGAACATCAACCTACGACGGAATGTCTATTGCTTGGGCCATTGTAGAGCATATACACGAATCGCAAAAGGGCAGGGCTCGTACTCTTTTTGCTACTCATTATCACGAACTTAACGAAATGGAAAAGAGTTTTTCCAGGGTTAAGAATTTTAATGTGTCGGTTAAGGAGATTGATGGACGTGTAATATTCTTGCGCAAGCTTATGCAGGGTGGCAGCGAACACTCTTTCGGTATTCATGTTGCCAAGTTGGCCGGAATGCCCAAGAGCATTGTAAAACGCTCGGAACAGATTTTAAGTAAATTGGAGGCTAATAACAGCCGTGGAGAGCTTAAAAGTACCCCGACAGCCGAAATTGCCGACAGTCGCGAGGGTATGCAATTGAGTTTCTTCCAACTCGACGACCCTGTACTCTCACAAGTACGCGATGAGATTCTTGGAATAGATGTAAACAACCTTACTCCGCTTGAAGCACTCAATAAATTGAGTGAGATACAGAAGATTGTGAAATAACAGGTTATAAATATATCTGCTTCAATATCCCTGCTTTTTGGCGGGGATATTTTTTTGTATATAAGAACAAAACAACGGCCGGCTTGTTAAGAAATTATATATCAAAGTTTTATTATTTATGGATAAAAAATTTCTAACAAATGAATCGGGTGCCCCTGTTACCGATAACACCAACTCCCTGTCGGCAGGGCAGCGAGGGCCTCTTTTGCTTGAGGATAATTGGTTAATAGAGAAGCTTGCACATTTTGACCGCGAGGTTATCCCCGAGCGTCGCATGCATGCAAAGGGTAGTGGAGCCTTTGGTTGTTTCACTGTTACTAATGATATTACGCGCTACAGTTGTGCATCGCTGTTTTCGGCAGTGGGTAAAAAGACCGATGTGCTTGTGCGTTTTTCAACCGTGGCCGGCGAGCGTGGTGCAGCCGATGCCGAGCGCGATATCCGCGGCTTTGCCGTGCGCTTTTATACCGAAGAGGGTAACTGGGATCTTGTGGGTAATAACACCCCTGTATTTTTCTTGCGCGACCCCTTGCAGTTTCCCGATCTTAACCATGCAATAAAGCGCGACCCGCGTACCAATCTGCGTTCCCCGCAGAGTAATTGGGATTTTTGGACTATGCTGCCCGAGGCACTGCATCAGGTAACAATAGTTATGTCCGACAGGGGTATTCCTGCATCCTATCGCCACATGCATGGTTTTGGTTCGCACACATTCAGCCTTATAAACGAAAAGGGCGAGAGGGTGTGGGTGAAATTCCATTTCATAACACAGCAGGGTATAAAAAACCTCAGTAACGATGAGGCTGCCGACATTATAGCCAAGGACCGCGAGAGTCATGGGCGCGACCTCTTCGAAGCCATAGAACGTGGCGATTATCCACGCTGGAAACTATGTGTGCAGATAATGACCGAGGAGCAGGCGTGCAGCTACAAAGAGAATCCCTTTGATCTCACCAAGGTGTGGAGCCACAAGCAGTTTCCGCTTATTGAGGTTGGTATTTTAGAGCTTAATAAGAATCCCGAAAATTACTTTGCACAGATAGAGCAAGCGGCATTCAATCCGGCCCATATAGTACCCGGGATAGGTCTGTCGCCCGATAAAATGTTGCAAGGAAGGCTCTTTTCATACGGCGATGCACAGCGTTATCGCTTGGGTGTGAACCACGACCAGATACCGGTGAATCGTCCGCGTTGTCCATTCCATAGCTATCACCGCGACGGTCTTATGCGTGTAGATGAAAACAGCGGTGCCACAAAGGGTTATTCACCCAACAGTATAGGTGAGTGGCAGGTAAAAGAGGCAGCGCATGCATATTCGCCTGTGAATGGGGAGTCTATGCGTTACAATCCATACGAAGAGCGTGAGGATAACTGTTTCTATCAGGCCGGCGACCTCTACCGCCTGATGACCGAAGATAAACGCCGTTTGCTCATAAGCAACACTGCAGCCGATATTATGCCTGTTACCGATAATATCAAGTATCGCCACGCTGCCCACTGTTATCTTGCCGATATGGAGTATGGTACCCGCATAGCCGATGCCCTGCATCTGTCTATAGATGAGGTCAAGCGGCTTGCCTCGTTAAGTGAAAAAGAGCGTTTGGAGGCTACAAAAACAGTTTGTTAGAGCAGATACATATTACATCAAAAAAAGCAGCTTACGCTGCTTTTTTTGATGACTTAATCATATAATAGATTCCGATAATCATAAACGGAATACTGAGCCATTGTCCCATATCAAGTGTCATCCCCTGCTCAAAATCTACCTGTACCTCCTTTATAAACTCCACAAAGAAACGGAATGTGAATATCGTTGCAAGGCAGTAGCCAAAATAGAATCCTGTGCCCACTCGCTTTGGGAATTTCCTGTATATAAACCAACCGCCTATGAATATGAGCAGGTAGGCTATGGCCTCGTACAGCTGTGCAGGGTGGCGCGGAATATTGTCCACCTGTGCAAAAATGATGCCAAACGGGCTGTCTGTGGCACGGCCCAAAATCTCGGAATTCATAAAATTCCCCAAGCGTATAAAGGCTGCCACAATAGGTGTGGTTATGGCAATATTATCGAGTATCCACATAAACGATAGCTTTGTCTTGCGACTATAGTAAAAAAGTGCAAGCATGAGCCCGAGTGTTCCACCGTGGCTGGCAAGCCCTTGGTAGCCGATGAAGCGCCAGCCGTCGGCTGTTATTTTTATGGGCAGAAGCATCTCCCAAAAGTGGCTCAAATAGTATTCAGGCTCGTAGAAAAGGCAATGTCCCAACCTTGCGCCAACCAATATTCCCACAAAGCAGTACATGAATAGTGGTTCAAACAGTTGCTCGCTAACATTTTGTTTTTTATACAACTGTTGCATTATAAAGTACCCCAAAGCAAGCCCTATCACCCAACAGAGCGAGTAGTATCGTACCTCGAAATTACCAATTGAGAAGGGTCCCATTGCAGGGTCCCAAATTATGTGGCAGGGTAGTGCGTTCATTCTCTTTTATACATTAAAACGGAAGTGCATGATGTCGCCGTCCTGCACAACATATTCCTTGCCTTCGACACCCATTTTGCCTGCTTCTTTTA
The DNA here is from genome assembly GCA_937914945.1 of uncultured Bacteroidales bacterium. Taxonomy (GTDB): domain Bacteria; phylum Bacteroidota; class Bacteroidia; order Bacteroidales; family Bacteroidaceae; genus HGM04593. The sequence continues at coordinate 67,482 of CALGJF010000041.1, forward strand.
CAGCAGCCTCGGAGCCGTAGTTTATATAATCGTCATACTTTATAACCTCGGCGCGTATAAAGCCTTTCTCGAAATCGGTGTGAATGACACCGGCGCACTGCGGTGCTTTCCACCCTTTACGGAATGTCCATGCCTTTACCTCCATTTCGCCTGCGGTGATGAAGGTTTGCAGGTTAAGCAGTGTGTATATGGCTTTTATGAGGCGGTCGCAACCCGATTCTGTGAGCCCCATATCCTCCAAGAACATCTGTTTCTCCTCGTAGCTCTCGAGCTCGGCAATGTCGGCCTCGGTCTGTGCCGAAATAATGAGCAGCTCGGCATTCTCCTCTTTAATGGCCTCGCGCACAGCATCTACATATTTATTGCCGTTTGCAGCCGATGTGTCATCTACGTTGCACACATAGAGCACAGGCTTCGATGTGAGCAGGAAAAGATTCTTTGCAACGTTCTGCTCGTCCTCGGTCTCAAAAACCACTGTACGGGCCGATTTTCCCGCTTCCAGGGCATCTTTGTATTGCATGAGTACGTCGTATTCAAGCTTTGCTTGCTTGTCGCCGCCTACGCGTGCCTGTTTCTCAACGCGTTTTATACGGTTTTCAATGGTTTCAAGGTCTTTCAGTTGCAGTTCAATATCGATAATCTCTTTGTCGCGCACAGGGTTCACAGAGCCATCAACGTGTACTATGTTATCGTTGTCGAAGCAACGTAGAACGTGTATAATGGCATCGGTCTCGCGTATATTTCCAAGAAATTGGTTACCCAAGCCCTCGCCCTTGCTTGCACCCTTTACAAGGCCGGCAATATCTACAATATCGCACGTTGCGGGTACTATGCGCCCGGGGTGAACAATCTCGGCGAGTTTGTTCAGTCGCTCGTCGGGTACTGTAATCTGTCCCATCTGTGCATCGATGGTGCAGAAGGGGAAGTTTGCTGCCTGCGCTTTTGCGCTCGATAGGCAGTTGAAAAGTGTTGATTTTCCTACGTTGGGCAAGCCCACAATTCCTGCTTTCAAAGCCATATTTTTGTATATTGTTAAGTTTAGTAATTAAATTCTTTGTAATAATTCAAACCATAGTTTGAGATTCCTATATAATCACCTTTATCTAAAAATTGGGGGTTTATATACAAAACTACACTACTTTGTCATTTTGACGACTGAAAGGAGGAAAAATCTCAATCAGAGATTCCTCACATAAGGTTCGGAATGACAATATTTGGTTATCAGTATGAATTTCTATATAATAGCCAAAAAAAATTGCAGTGCCCCCCTTTTTTTGAAAGGACACTGCAAAAATAGCGAATAATTTCGTAAGTAAAAAATGGAGGCTCCCTCTCTTTATCCTCTCTGTTTCAACGCTTGTTCCAAAATATCCATATTGCGGTTGTTGCGATACTCCTCAATGGTGTTGTATAGCAGCCATATTATTGTTATTGCAAGCAGTGGCAGCAGCAGAATATTATAGTCTAAACTGTTTAAGGAGATGCCTTTGTTAAGGTATTCGGTTGTGATGTATGCAATATAGTGGGCAGTTTCACTCCAATCGGTTATTAAAAGCAGAGTAACGCAACCTACAATAGCTATGCAGTTGAGCAAGAGTGGCAGCATGGCAAGCCTGCTTTTGCGTGCAGGCAGGCGCATCTCTATTTGCACCAGCAGCTGTTTTTCCCTTTCGGGCTGTGCAGGAAATGCCTTTTTAAGTGCATCGGCAAGTTGTTTATCTTTCTCTTTCATTGTTTTTTAGAATCTTTTCGAGGTTGTTGCGCCCGCGCGATAGGTATGCTTTTATACTGCCGGCAGGGTAGCCTGTTATTTTTTGTATCTCTTTTATGCTCATCTCCTCAAGGTAGAAAAGTGTTATGCAGTGTCGTTCCTTTTCGTTTAGCCGATAGATAGCTTTTTGCAGTGCCTCTTCCTGCCGGTGGGGCGGTGGGGCTTCATCGGCTATTTCGTATGCGGTGCGTTCATCGTCTATGGGTGTGGTTTGGCAGGCTGCACTGCGTGTGTAGTTCATAAATGTGTTGAACGCTATGCGGTAGATCCAGGTGCCGAACGAGGATAGCCCGCGGAATCCTCCAATCCCTTGCCATGCCTTTATGAAGGTCTCTTGTGTGAGGTCGTCGCTCGTGGCTTGGTTTCCCATCGTCTGCACGAGGAAATATCTACGCACTTGGGGTAGATATTTCTCCATCAAACGCCTGAATGCGCGTTCATCGTTCCATAGAAGCACCCTTGTTACCCACAGAATGTCTTCTGAATTTTTCATTGCATCGGCTGTTTATTTATTCGTTTCTTTCGCAGCAGAGCTTGGTGCAACGGCGCTTTCCGTGGAACTGTTTTCAACCTTTTTATTAACTTTTTTATCTTTTACGAATTTTACAATGGCTATGGCTGTGCGCACGGTGAGGCGCAAAATACCCACCCAAAAGAGTATATTTGCAAAGGCTAATATTATATCGGCCCACGCTGTGCATATGCTGATAAAGCCGTAGCCTATACCTGCAATAGTTGCATCGGTAATGAAATTCTTGCTTGTAATAACGCTTTTTTGTGCATTGAAAAGTTCGAGGTTCACCGGTTCACCCTGTGTGAAAACACCTTTGTCAATGAGTTTGTTAAACATCTCTTTCTTTTGCTCGTCTTTGCGCCTTAGGTTGCGGAAGGCAAACATAGAAACCAATACAATACCACTTGTTATTGCTATAGTTGCAACAATGGGTATTAGGGCTCGGCAGATTTCCTCGTTGTTCTCAATTGCTGCCTGACGCATATTCTTTTCGTGGTTCTGCTTCATAGCCAAGCGGGTGTTTTCCATCCTCTCCAATTCTGTTTTTTCAATGGCTGTGGCAGCCTCCTCTTTGGTTATGTATCCCTGTTCGGCAAGTTCCATCCACTGTTTGTAGTCTGTTTGTGCCTCCGATAGTGTGGGTAGTATGGCTATGATTGCCATAAAAAGAATAGTTTTTACAATCTGTTTCATTGCTGTTTCTGTTTTTAGTGGTTATGATTATTTTACGGTACCGTATGTTAGACACCGGTATCGGCCGAAAGGTTACAAAATAGAGATTTTTTTTGAAATGGCAGGCTGCCTATTGCGCTCTGTTGCCGGTGATGATTTTACCTAATCGTGGTGCGTGTGTTTGTAATATTTTATCTGTTACATACGCAATCATAATCATAATAACGGGTGTAAAAAAGTATATAAACAGCAGAACAATGGGGTTGTTGCTGTTGAGCAGTGTGTATAACGCCTTTATGGTGGGGCCTATTATTATTCCGTGCAGTGCATATAGCACAAAACATATTTTAGTGAGCCCGGGAGTGGGGCCTATGATTCTTTTTCTGTAAAGGAGTGATACAAAATAGAATAGGGCTGTTATTTTTATGATATTTGTTGCAAGGAATGCAGCCGCATTGTCGCCTATGTGGTTTAGAACAATTTGCAGAGGAATGTATAATACGAGTGTGGTAATTCCTATGGGGTGGGGGATTTTTGTTATGTTTATATTGTGTATGGCAATGTATGCGCCTATTGCGAAAAACATGAATGCACCGCCACCAAAACCTGTTATATTAATTCCTGTATTTGTTATGTAACAGGTGGTGATTATTGCAAAATATAGAATGGCTGTTGCGTTATTTTTAAGCAGGCGGTAGAGCAGTGGGGCGCATATTGATACAATCATAAGGTCGCGCATATACCATAGTGGCCCGTTGGCAGGGTCGTAATTATATCTTTGTGAAAAATCCCAATATCCGCTTAAATAATCGGTAATGGTGTAGTTTTCGTGCGCAATAACATTGAATCTTATGTATAAAAAAAGTATGGCTATGGTGTTCCATATAAGGTATGGTACCAATAGCGAGCTTATTCTTCTTTTCAATTTGTCGGCAAAGTGTATTTGTCTTTTTGCACCGTTATTCCTAAAGAAGAAATATCCCGAGATTATAAAAAGTACCGGTACGGGTTCGGGTAGCACTATTATGTAGAAGTAGTTGAATATGTATATCAACCATTCCGGCCATTGGGGTGGTGCGCCTTCCCACATTTCCACAAGTGCATAGATATTTGTGTGCACAAGTACTACACCAATAATCAATGGGAAACGCAGCCATGTTATTATATCTACCTGTTCTTGGTCGTGTAGTGGTTTGGTACTCATTTCGGGTGTCTGTTTTGTGTCTGTGTGTTATACTTGTCAATGTGCCTCTAACCAATTTATGCCCCAGCCATAGTCGGCAACAAGTGGTACTTGCATGGCAAATGCCTGTTGCATCTCCTCAACAACAAGTGCCTGCATGGCCTCTTTCTCTTCGGGTACCACGTTGAAGTTTAATTCGTCGTGTACTTGCAGTATCATGGTTGAACGCATCTGTTGCTCTTTCATGCGGCGGTATATGTTTATCATTGCCACCTTTATAATGTCGGCGGCACTTCCCTGTATGGGGGCGTTCACTGCGTTTCGTTCGGCATATCCGCGTACCACGGCATTGTGCGAGTTTATATCGGGCAGGTATCGTTTGCGCTTGAAGATGGTTTCAACGTAACCGTTGAGTTTGGCCTCTTGTTTGCATTTTTCAATATATTCGGCTACTCCTTTATAGGTGTCGAAATAGTTGTCTATGAGTGTTTTTGCCTCGAAACGGTTTACGTTCATGCGCTCGGCGAGGCCGAACACCGATATTCCGTATATGATACCAAAGTTGGCCACTTTTGCTTTGCGGCGCTCGTCTTTGGTTACCTCCTCTATGGGTTTCTTGTATATTTTTGCTGCTGTTGCTGCGTGAATATCGTACCCGCTGCGGAAGTCCTCAATCATATTGCTATCGCCACTCAGATGTGCCATAATGCGCAATTCTATCTGTGAATAATCGACCGATAGGAACAAGCAACCATCGTCGGGGATAAAGGCTTTGCGCACCTCCTTGCCATCCTCGTCGCGTATGGGGATGTTTTGCAGATTGGGGTTGCTGGAACTCAATCGGCCGGTGGCGGTTACCGTTTGGTTGTACGATGTATGTATCTTCCCGGTGCGGCTGTTCACAAGTGCGGGCAGGCTGTCGATGTATGTGCTTAATAGTTTTTTAAGGCCGCGGTATTGTAAAATATTTTTTACAATAGGGTGGCGGTTTTGTAGCTGTGCAAGCACCTCCTCCGATGTTACAAATTGGCCTGTTTTTGTCTTTTTGGGTTTATCCACAATCTTCAGTTTGCCAAAGAGTATGTCGCCCACCTGCTTGGGTGATGCAATATTGAACGCTTCGCCTGCCAGAGTGAATATTTCCTCTTCAATATCGTCGAGCCGTTTGCCCAGCAATACCGATGTTTCGCGCAGTGCTTCGGTGTCGATGCGTGCTCCGTTGCGCTCCATATAAGCAAGCACAGGGATAAGAGGCATCTCTATTTTATAGAAAAGTTCTTCGATGCCGGCCTCATTTATCTTCTTTTCCAATATGTTTTTCAGGCGCAGTGTAATATCGGCATCTTCGCAGGCATAGTCGCAGATGTCGGCAGGGGAGAGGTCGCGCATATTTTTTTGGTTTTTTCCCTTTGCGCCTATGAGTTCGGTAATTTTTATGGTTTCGTAGTTCAGGTAAATTTCGGCAAGATAATCCATTCCGTGGTAAAGTTCGGGTTGCAGCACGTAGTGGGCTATCATGGTATCGAACATTTTGCCTCGGAGCTCAATCCCATAGTTGGCAAGCACGGTGAGGTCGTATTTTATATTTTGCCCCACCTTGCATATTTTTTCATCTTCTATGAGTGGACGCAAAATTTCGAGTCGGCTGGTGGCGGCTGCTTTGTCTGCTGCAATGGGTATGTAAACAGCCTCGCCCTCCTTCACTGAAAGCGAAATTCCCACAAGTTCGGCCTCCAAAGCGTTGGTGCTTGTTGTTTCGGTGTCAATGCACACAGTTTCGCAATTTTTTATGGCAGAAAGAAAACTGTAGATATCTTCTTCTGTGTCAAGCAGTTTATAGCTGTGTGGGGTGCTGTTTAAGTTAAAATGGCTGGGATTTTTTTCATCGCCCGTATCTTCGGCGGGAAAAAAATCAAAGAGAGTGGGTTCAACGGTGTCGTTTTTTTTGCTTTTGCTTTTTTTCTCGATGTTCTCTTCCTCGGATGGTGTATCGAAGAGCGACGGAGCGAAATTTGTTTTTTTTACTCGCTCCTTCAAGGCCCGCAATTCGTAAAAGTCGAGCAGGCGGGTAAGTTCGGTTTCGTTGGCGGGCTCGCGTTTTAATGCCTCCATGTCGAGTTCAATGGGGACATCGGTTTTTATGGTAGCAAGGAATTTGCTGAAGAGAATTTTTTCCTTGTTCTCCTCAACTTTTGTTTTAAGTGCTCCTTTAAGTTTGTCGGTGTTTGCAAGCAGGCTGTCTATGCTGCCAAATTCGGCAATTAGTTTTTGTGCTGTTTTCTCTCCCACTCCAGGGCAGCCCGGTATATTATCGCTTGCGTCACCCATAAGGCCCAAGAGGTCTATTACCTGTTCGGTACGTTTAATGCCGAATTTCTCTTTCACCCGCTCCACGCCCATTACCTCAAACTCCTTGTCGCCATACTTGGGACGGTATATAAACACGTTTTCCGAAACAAGTTGTCCGTAGTCTTTGTCGGGGGTCATCATATATGTAATAATTCCCCTTTTTTCCGCCTGTTTTGCAAGTGTTCCCACAACATCGTCGGCCTCGTATCCGGGTACTTCGAATACGGGTATATTGTAGGCCTTTATGATTTCCTTTATCACGGGCACCGACTCGCGTATAACCTCGGGTGTCTCCTCACGCTGTGCCTTGTATTGTTCATAGGCCTCGTGTCGAAAGGTTTTTCCGCGTGGGTCAAAAGCAACACCTATGTGAGTGGGATTCTCCTTCTTGAGCACATCTTCAAGCGTGTTGACAAAGCCCAATATGGCCGATGTGTTGAATCCTTTTGAATTTATCCTTGGGTTCTTTATAAATGCGTAGTATGCACGATATATAAGTGCATAGGCATCGAGTAAAAATAGTTTATCCATCCTTTCTAATAAAAACAAATTGAATGTAAAAATACAAAAATTATAACACTATCCATATTCTTTTTTATTACTTTTGTGCTGTTAAGTGGTAAATGCTCTTTATTTTTTGTTAATAGGAGTATTTGTTTGTAAGTATAACAATTTATAATTACCGCTGTTATAAGAGGAATGGATATATTATCGGCCATACAGCACCCGATAAAGCAGGAGTTTACTGCTTTTAAGGAGTATTTTAATGCACAATTCAGTAGCGACATACCGTTACTTAATAGTGCAATGGATAGTGTGTTGGGCTCTGCGGGCAAGATGATGAGGCCTATACTTCTGTTACTTGTGGCAAAGAGTTGTGGTGCGGTGTCGGCTGTTACGCATGCTGCGGCAACATCGTTGGAATTACTTCATACGGCAAGCCTTTTACACGACGATGTGGTGGATGAGAGCCCTATGCGTCGCAACAGGCCCTCGTTGAACGCACTCTTCAATAATCGTGTGGCCATACTTACCGGCGACTACCTCTTCTCGCTTGCATTGAAGAATGCTTCAAAAACAAAAAACATCGAAATAATCGAACAATTGTCTCAACTTGGTTGCGCTCTTTCGAGCGGCGAAATGATGCAGTTGCAGGCGCAAAAAACAGGCGAATTCAGTGAGGGGAATTATCTGAATATAATAAAGGGCAAAACAGCCTCTCTTTTTGCCTCCTGTGCTTATATAGGGGCTTTGTCGGCAGGGGTTAGTGAGCAACAAGCAATGGCTTTTTGCAATTTCGGTGAATTGCTTGGTATATGTTTCCAAATAAAAGATGACATTTTTGATTATTACGAAGGCGATATAGGCAAGCCCACGGGCAGCGATATGCGGGAAGGTAAAATCACTTTGCCTGCGCTCTATGCTTTGCGTACATCCACAGCGCCTGTTGTGGCTGTGATAAAAGAGAAGCTGGCTGCCGGAAAAGATCTCGATGAAAAGGAGATAGAATTGCTCATAGAACTATCAAAAAGCGAAGGTGGCGTGCAGTATGCTCTTGATAAAATCGAGCAGTTGCGTGCCGAGGCCCTTTCGTTACTTCCATCAGATATTCCGCAAGATTGCCATGATGCCTTGGTGGCTTACCTCAATTATGTGATATCGCGTGATAAGTAAATAACACAATGTTAGAATAAAATAAAAGTACCAATCGTGCGTGATTGGTACTTTTATTTTATAGAGTTCAGTGTTTATTCTTAGAAGAATTTTATCTCTTTGCCGATGATTTCGCCAAGGCACAGATTGGCAAGGCGGCTGGTCCCCAGGCGGAAAAGTTCGTTTGTGAGCCATTCTTCGCCCAAGAGCTCTTTTACTATTGTGTAATATACAAGTGCGTCGTGAACAGTGTTAATGCCTCCTGCGGGCTTAAAACCAACTTTACGGCCGGTTTTTTGATAGTACTCCTTGATGGTGCTGCACATAACGTATGCAGCCTCGGGTGTTGCGGCCGGCGACTCCTTACCGGTAGATGTCTTTATAAAATCGGCACCTGAATACATCGATAAAATCGATGCTTTTTTAATGTTTTCTGATGTTTTAAGCGCGCCGGTCTCCAATATCACTTTCAAGTGTTTCTCGCCGCATACGCTTTTGAGTTCCTGAATCTCGTCGCACACACCCTCATAGTCTTGGCTCAGGAATTTGCCAACACTCAACACAATGTCTATTTCCGTTGCGCCGTCGTGTATTGCCATGGCGGTTTCGGCAACCTTTATCTCTTGGAATGTTTGTGATGAGGGGAACCCGCCCGATACGCAGGCGATGCCTACGTTCTCAACCTCCAATGATTGGCTCACAATCTTTGCAAAATTGGGATATACACATATTGCGGCCACGTTCTTGAGGTCGGGGAATTTATCCTCGAATTCATTTACTTTCTCTGTGAATTTTAGCACGCTCTCCTCGCTGTCGGTGCATTTGAGGGTGGTGAGGTCTATGCAGTTGAAAAGGAATTTCTTTACATCCGATGTGTTATTCTCTTCAACTTTTTCATCTATAAGTTTTTTTACATTGGCAGCAACCTCGCTGTCGCTTATTGCGGGTGCGTACTCGCGGAGTACAAAGTCGTATTTGCTCTCCTCTTCGGCATGGTAGTGCTTATGCTCGCCACCACAACCACAATTACAATTCTCGCTCATCGTTGTATAGTTTAGGGTTATTAATATGTCTTTTATTATCTCTTTTACTCTTTTTATCGAGGTTTTTTTCCAATGCGGCGGTGAGGTCGGTGCCTGTTTGGTTGGCTATGCATATAAGCACCCAAAGCACATCGGCAAGCTCATCCGAGAGGTCGTTTTTCTCTCCTTCCTTGAAGGATTGTTCGCCATACTTGCGTGCCATGATGCGTGCAACCTCGCCCACCTCCTCGGCAAGTATTGCGGTATTGGTGAGTTCGTTAAAGTATCGCACGCCATACTCTTTTATCCATGCATCAACGCGTTCTTGTGCCTCTTTTATTGTCATTGTTACTCTCTGTTTTTTGAGTCGATATATATGGTAACGGGCCCATCGTTTATTAGTTCAACCTTCATGTCGGCACCAAAAATTCCTCTTTTTATCGGGCTGTTAAGTGCAATCTCAAGTTCGTTGCAGAACTGTTCGTACAGCGGTATCGAGATGTCGGGTTTTGCCGCTTTTATGTACGATGGACGGTTCCCTTTTTTGGTGGATGCCATGAGTGTGAATTGGCTCACTGCAAGCACCTCGCCGCAAATATCAGTGACGGATAGATTCATCACTCCGTTTTCATCATCAAACAGGCGTATGTTGGCTATCTTTTTGGTGAGCCACTCGATATCCTCTTGGCTATCCTCGTCGCATATACCAACAAAAATAAGCAATCCTTTGTTTATCAGTGATATAAGTTCTTTATCAACGGTTACCGATGCTTTTTTTACTCTCTGTATAAGTATTCTCATGATTCTCTCTTTTGAACAGCATTGTTATGCTTAGCACAAAGATAGCGATTTTTTATCTATTTAAGGGCATTAAGCAGAATTTCTGCCTTTGCCCGACCTATTATGGCGGCAATATCCTCTATGTTGGCCTCTTTTATGCGTTTGATACTCTTAAATTGTTGTAACAAAGCTTGTTTGCTTTTTTCGCCTATGCCCTTTATGCTGTCGAGCTCCGATTCGGTTTGCCGTTTACTGCGCTTGTTGCGGTGGAAGGTTATGGCAAAACGGTGTACCTCGTCTTGTATCTGTGTCATAAGGCGGAATAGGGCGGTGTTCTGCTTCAGGCCTATGGAATTGCCGTTTATAAGCAGTTCCGAGGTGCGGTGTCGCCCATCCTTTACCAATCCGGCAATGGGGATGTTTAGCCCTAATTTATCTTCGGTTATGCTGCGGATAGCCTCTATCTGCCCCTTTCCTCCATCGGCAATTATAAGGCTTGGCAGTTCGCCGCCCTCCTCTAAAATACGGCTGTATCGGCGTTCTACCACTTCGCGCATAGATGCATAGTCGTCGGCCCCGACAACGGTTTTTATATTGTATTTGCGGTAATCTTTTTTTGAGGGTTTGAGCTTGCGAAAAACCACACACGCTGCTACTGCATCGTTTCCCTGGATGTTTGAATTGTCAAAACTTTCAATAATAATCGGGAGTTTTTCGATGTGCAGGGCCTCTTGTATCTCCTTCATCAGGCGGGTGGCTTTCTGTTCGGGATTTAGCTTCTCCTCTTGTTTAAGGCGGTCGGCCTTGTACTGTTTTACGTTTAGTTTTGATAGTGCGAGCAGGCGCGCTTTGTCTCCCTTTTGCGGCAGTGTTATGCTCACTCCTTCGAGTGGCAGTTCTACGTTAAAGGGGAGTATAATCTCCTTTGCAGTACTTTGGAATCTCTCACGCAATTCGATGATGCCCATAATTAATATTTCTTCGTCGGTTTCATCGAGTTTTTTGCGGTATTCTATGGTGAATGCCTGGTTTATGCAGCCGTTTGTGATGTGCAGGAAATTGATAAATGCGTTTTTTTCATCGCTTTCAATGGAGAATACATCGAGGTTGTTGAGCGACGAACTTACCACCTCGCTACGGCTGCGGAAATTCTCTATGAGATTATATTTTTCTTTTATCTTTTGTGCGCCTTCAAAATCTAATTTTTCGGCTTTTAATCGCATTTCGTTCATTAGCTTTTCTTGCAAAATGCGTATGTCGCCTTTTAGTATTGTGGTAACCTCATCTATCTGTTTGGCATAATCCTCTTGCGATATTTTGCCTATGCATGGGGCGCAACAATTATGTATCTGGTATTCCAAGCAGCAGTTGAATTTGCCGGCTCTCACAGCTTCGGGTGTTATTTTAAGGTTGCAACTGCGCAGGGGATATAGCTCTTTTATAAGGTTGAGCAGAGCATGCAACGCACCAGCATTTGTGTATGGACCAAAGTATCGGCCGGCCTTCTTTACAATTTTTCTTGTTTTGAAGATTTTTGGGAAGTAGTCGTTGCTTATGCAGATTGAGGGGTAGGTCTTGTCGTCTTTAAGCAGAATGTTATAGCGAGGCTTGTGCCGCTTTATGAGATTGTTCTCCAAAAGCAGAGCATCGGCCTCGCTGTTTACTACAATGTAGCGTATATCGGCAATCTTTGAAACCAACAGGCGTGTTTTCAAGGATTGCTGCTCTTTGTTGAAATATGAGGATACTCGACGTTTGAGGTTTTTGGCTTTTCCCACATAGATTATCTCCCCGCTTTCGTTAAGGTATTGATAACAGCCGGGCGAGTCGGGTAGGTTGCTTACTATGCTTTTTATCAGTTCCTCCCTCTTTGTCTTATCCTCTTTGCTCATTATTTTCCTTCGAGTGTGAGCAGGCAATCAATTTCGGCATCGGCAGGGAAGGTGCTGCGTCCTTTCAGCCCTTCGAGCTCGATAAGGAAATTTATCATCACCCTTTTGGGATTGAGTTTTTTTACAAGATTGTATGCTGCAAGCATGGTGCCGCCTGTGGCAAGGAGGTCGTCGTGAATGAGTACAACGTCGTTCTCGTTGATGGCATCTTTGTGTATCTCGATTGTGTCGCGGCCATACTCTTTACCATAGCTTTCGCTGATTGTTTCAGCGGGTAGTTTTCCGGGTTTGCGAATGGGCACAAAGCCGGCGTTCAGTTTTACAGCGAGTGCCGAAGCCATTACAAAGCCGCGCGATTCTATTCCCACGATTTTAGTTATGCCGCAATCTTTATACATGTCGTAAAGAGCTTTGTCGAGTTCCTGCATGCAAGCGGGGTTCTTGAAGAGTGATGTTACATCTTTGAACTGTATTCCCGGAATGGGAAAATCGGGAATGTTTCTTAAATTTGAAAGTAGCAATTCTTTGTTCATGGTTCTATGTTTTTTGTTAATGTTTCACGTGGAACAGTTTTATCTTCTCATTAGCACAAGCAGTACATTTACATCGCTTGGCGACACTCCCGGTATGCGGCTTGCTTGCGCAAGTGTTTCGGGGTTTATGGCTGTGAGTTTCTGTCGCGCCTCGGTCGACAGCGAGTCGAGTTCGTTATAGTTGAACTTGCCACGAATGCGTATATTTTCCAGGCGCAACATGCGCTCGGCCTCTTCGCGTTCGCGTTCAATGTAACCGCGATATTTTATCTCAATCTCTACGGCTTCGGTAATTTCCTCGCGCCATGCGCCAAGTTTTTCGAGCTCGTTTTTAAGCGGTTTTATATATTGGGCTATTGAGTTTATGGTTATCTGTGGGCGTTCGATAATTGCTGCCAATTTGCAACCGCGCGCCAATGGGGTGGTGCCAAGTTCTTGCAATCCTTCGTTTATGAGATTTGCTTTTACCGAGAAGTTTTCAATAAAGTCGGTTAGTTTTTGCATGAGTTCTTTTTTCTCGCGTAGCTTGTGATAACGCTCTTCGGTTACCAGCCCCAGCGTGTAGCCCTTTTCGGTGAGTCGTCGGTCGGCATTGTCGGAACGGAGAAGTATGCGGTATTCGGCACGCGAGGTGAACATTCTGTATGGCTCGTCCACGCCTTTTGTAACAAGGTCGTCTATCAGCACGCCTATGTATGCTTCGTTGCGGCGCAGTATAAAACTCTCTTTCCCGTCAATTTTAAGTGCGGCGTTTATGCCGGCAACTATTCCTTGCCCGGCTGCCTCCTCGTATCCGGTGGTGCCGTTTACCTGTCCTGCAAAGTATAGGTTTTCCACAATCTTCGATTCAAGAGTGTGGTATAGTTGCGTGGGCGGGAAATAGTCGTACTCTATGGCATATCCCGGGCGATAGGCAACAGCGTCCTTCAATGCCGGTATCTTGCGCAGGGCGTTTAGCTGTATGTCCATTGGGAGCGACGATGAGAATCCGTTCACATAAACTTCTTGTGTAGTTTCGCCTTCGGGCTCCAAAAAGAGCAGGTGTCTCTCGCGCTCGGCAAAAGTTACGATTTTTGTTTCTATGCTTGGGCAGTAGCGCGGCCCTATGCTCTGTATCTGTCCGTTGTAGAGCGGCGAGTCGTCGAGCCCATCGCGCAGCGTTTGGTGAACATCGGGGTTGGTGTAACAAGCCCAGCAGGGTAATTGTTGCAGATTTCGCTCGTTCGATAAATAAGAAAAGCAGTGAAAATCTCTATCACCTTGTTGAATATCAACAAGTTCCATGTTTATGCTGCGCTTGTCGAGGCGTACAGGTGTGCCTGTTTTCATGCGCCCCGATTCTATCCCTTGTTTTTTCAAGGATTCGGTGAGTCCTTTGGCTGCCGGCTCGGCTATGCGCCCGCCTTCGAACTGCACGCGCCCCACATGCATCAGGCCGTTGAGGAATGTGCCGGCGGTAATTATTATGCTCTTGGCACGGAATTCTGCACCAAGCTGTGTCTTTGCGCCCACGGCCTTGCCGTTCTCCACAATGATTTCGGTGGCGCTGTCCTGCCACATGTGCAGGTTAGGGATGTTTTCGAGTGTCTCTCTCCAATATTGGCTGAACTTCATGCGGTCGCACTGTGCGCGGGGGCTCCACATTGCGGGGCCTTTAGAACGGTTGAGCATGCGGAACTGTATCGAAGCCTTGTCGGTGATAATTCCCATGTAACCGCCCAATGCATCAATTTCGCGCACAATCTGCCCTTTGGCAATACCTCCTATTGCGGGGTTGCAGCTCATTTGGGCAATTTTGTTCATGTCCATTGTCATCAGGCAGGTCTTTTTGCCCATGTTAGCCGCTGCCGCTGCCGCTTCGCATCCTGCGTGCCCGGCGCCTATAACCAATATGTCGTATTCGAATATCACTTTTCTGTAAATCTGCATGGTTTGGTGCGAAAGTGGCAGCAAATGAACGCTGCTTGTCTTTAGCGATGCCAAAGATAATAAAAACATTTTTTTTGCTTGGCAGGTTATCTTTAATATTTACCACCTAAACATATTTAAGGGAATTATTTCGCTAAAAAATGTTGTTTTTAATAAAAAACACCTATTTTTGTAATTAGCAACTTAAATTTGATGTTGCTATGTATTGATTGCATTAACAATTTATTTATTTATATAATTTAATATCAATTTATTATGTGGTTATTTAATTCTTCTGTGGGAAAGAAGGTTATCATGAGCGTATCGGGTATTGCCCTTGTGCTTTTTCTTCTTTTCCATATGTCAATGAACTTGGTTGCTATCTTCAGCGCCGAGGGGTACAACATGATTTGTGAGTTTTTGGGTGCTAATTGGTATGCGCTCATTGCAACAGCTGGCCTTGCTGCTCTTGTAGTGGTGCATTTCGTTTATGCAATCATTCTCACTTTGCAGAATAAAAAGGCTCGTGGCGGTCAGGGCTATGCCTACAGCGTTAAGCCTAAAAATGTAGAGTGGGCTTCACAGAATATGTTTGTACTCGGAGTTATTGTTATTCTTGGTATGGCATTGCACTTGTTCAATTTCTGGGCAAACATGCAGCTTGTTGAGGTTCTTCACATGCTGGGTGCCAATGTAGATGCATCGCTTGCTGCCGATGGTGTTCACTACATCAAAGAGACATTTGCTTGCCCTGTTTATGTGGCTCTCTATGTTATCTGGTTGGTTGCTTTGTGGTTCCACCTCACACATGGTTTCTGGAGTGCATTGCAGACACTTGGTTGGGCAAACCAGATATGGTTCAACCGTTGGAGAGTTATCGGTAATGTTATTGTTACCATCATTATTCTTGGTTTCTTGGCAGTAGTAGCTGTTTATGCAGTTTGCCCCTGTGCCGGTTGCTAATGAGTTTTTAAGTGTAAAATTTCAAAAATAAGATATTATGGCTAAGATTAGTTCAATAAAAGTGGATTCCAAAATTCCTGAGGGCCCTTTGGCCGAAAAATGGACCAACTATAAGGCACATCAGAAATTGGTGAACCCTGCCAACAAACGTAAGCTCGATATTATTGTTGTGGGTACCGGTCTTGCCGGTGCTTCGGCTGCCGCTTCACTTGGTGCAATGGGTTTCAATGTTCTTAACTTCTGTATTCAGGATTCTCCCCGTCGCGCTCACTCTATCGCTGCTCAGGGTGGTATTAACGCTGCCAAGAACTACCAGAACGACGGCGACTCTGTTTATCGTCTCTTCTACGATACAATTAAGGGTGGCGACTATCGTGCGCGCGAGGCAAACGTATATCGTTTGGCCGAGGTTTCGGGTTCCATCATCGATCAATGTGTAGCACAGTGTGTTCCCTTTGCACGCGAGTACGGTGGTTTGCTTGCCAACCGTTCATTCGGTGGTGCTCAGGTATCGCGTACATTCTATGCCCGTGGTCAGACCGGTCAGCAGCTTCTTCTTGGTGCATACTCGGCTCTTAACTATCAGGTGAGCCAGGGCACAGTAAAGGTGTTCACACGCTACGAGATGCTCGACCTCGTAATCATCGATGGCCGTGCGCGTGGAATCATCGCCCGCAACCTTGTAACAGGTAAGGTTGAGCGTTTTGCTGCTCATGCAGTGGTTATCGGTACCGGTGGTTATGGTAACGCATACTTCCTCTCTACAAATGCCATGGGTAGCAACGGTTCTGCCGCTTTGCAGTGCTATCGCAAGGGTGCTTGGTTTGCTAACCCCTGCTATGCACAGATTCACCCCACATGTATTCCTGTTCACGGCGACAAGCAGTCTAAGCTCACTCTTATGTCTGAGTCTTTGCGTAACGACGGTCGCATCTGGGTTCCCAAGAAATTGGAGGATGCAAAGGC
Source organism: uncultured Bacteroidales bacterium (assembly GCA_937914945.1). Lineage (GTDB taxonomy): Bacteria > Bacteroidota > Bacteroidia > Bacteroidales > Bacteroidaceae > HGM04593. The sequence continues at coordinate 83,688 of CALGJF010000041.1, forward strand.
ATTGCAGGCCGGTAAGAAACATCCCAACGATATCCCCGACGAGGATCGCGACTTCTATTTGGAGCGTCGTTATCCTGCCTTCGGTAACCTTGTTCCCCGTGATGTTGCTTCACGTGCTGCAAAAGAGCGTTGCGACAAAGGTTTCGGTGTAAACAACACAGGTCTCGCAGTGTTCCTCGACTTCAAATATGCAATTCAGCGTCTCGGTAAAGAGGTGGTTAAACAGCGTTACGGTAACCTCTTCGATATGTATGAGGAAATTACCGACGTAAGTCCCTACGAAGAGCCAATGATGATATTCCCCGCTATCCACTACACAATGGGTGGTATTTGGGTTGACTACGAACTTCAGACATCTATCCCCGGACTCTTCGCTATCGGTGAGGCTAACTTCTCTGACCATGGTG
>CALGJF010000042.1 GCA_937914945.1 uncultured Bacteroidales bacterium
AGCACGACGATGCTAACCGTGCGTTGATGGGTTCGAACATGATGCGTCAGGCAGTTCCTTTGCTCACTACCGAGGCTCCTATCGTGGGTACAGGTATCGAGAAACAGCTTGTCGAGGATTCGCGTACACAGATTGTTGCCGAGGGCGACGGTGTTGTTGAATTCGTTGATGCATCAAGAATAGTAATCAAATACGACCGTACCGAGGAAGAGGAGTTCGTAAGCTTTGAGCCTGCTTCCAAAGAGTACATCATACCTAAGTTCCGTCGTACCAACCAGAATATGACCATCGACCTTCGTCCCATCTGCAACAAGGGACAAGTTGTTAAAGCAGGTGATATTCTCACAGAGGGTTATTCTACACAGGCCGGCGAGCTTGCACTTGGTAAGAACCTCTTGGTAGCTTATATGCCGTGGAAGGGTTATAACTACGAGGATGCCATCGTGCTCAACGAGCGTGTTGTACGCGAGGATGTCTTGACCTCTGTTCATGTTGACGAACTCTCTTTGGAGGTGCGCGAGACCAAGCGTGGTATGGAGGAGTTTACATACGATATCCCCAACGTAAGCGAGGATGCTACAAAGGATTTGGATAAGAACGGTATCATTCGTGTTGGTGCTTATGTAAGCCCCGGTGATATTATTATCGGTAAGATTACACCGAAGGGTGAGTCCGATCCCACTCCCGAGGAGAAACTTCTGCGTGCAATCTTCGGCGACAAGGCCGGTGATGTTAAAGACGCTTCTTTGAAGGCATCTCCCTCGTTGCAGGGTGTTGTTATCGGTCGTCGTCTCTTCCAGAAGGCCGAAAAGACACGTTCGGCAAAGCTTGCCGACAAGGCTAAATTGCCCAAGATTGACGATGAGTTCATGCAAAAGGTAGGTGAGTTGAAGGAGATACTTGTAAACAAGTTGCTCACACTTATCGATGGCCGTGTTTCTCAGGGTGTTAAAGACTTCATGGGAACAGAGGTCATTGCCAAGGGTGCAAAATTTACCAAAGGCGAGCTCGAGGCTCTCAACTACGACTCTGTTCAGTTGAGCAAGTGGACAGCCGATGCTCACACCAACGACCTTATTCGTGCGCTTATCATCAACTTCTTGCACAAATACAAAGAACTCGATGCGCAGGTTAAGCGTGAGAAATTTGCTCTCACCATTGGAGACGAGCTGCCTTCGGGTACAATGAAGATGGCAAAGGTATATATAGCCAAGAAACGTAAGATTGGTGTTGGTGATAAGATGGCCGGTCGCCACGGTAACAAGGGTATCGTCTCGCGCGTGGTTCGTCAGGAGGATATGCCTTTCTTGGCCGATGGTACTCCCGTCGATATTATTCTCAACCCTCTGGGTGTGCCTTCGCGTATGAACATCGGTCAGATATTCGAGACCGTACTCGGTCGCGCAGGTAAGGAACTCGGCGTTAAGTTTGCAACCCCCATCTTTGATGGTGCAAAACTTGATGACCTCTGCACATGGACCGACAAGGCCGGTATCCCCCGCTTCGGTAAGACATATCTTTACGATGGAGGAACAGGTGAGCAGTTCGACCAGCCCGCAACAGTGGGTGTGAGCTACATGCTTAAGCTCGGCCACATGGTTGAGGATAAGATGCACGCACGTTCAATCGGTCCTTACTCACTCATCACGCAGCAGCCTCTTGGTGGTAAAGCACAGTTCGGAGGTCAGCGTTTCGGAGAGATGGAGGTTTGGGCGCTCGAGGCATTTGGTGCAGCGCACATACTTCAGGAGATTCTTACCATCAAGTCCGACGACGTTGCAGGCCGTTCAAAGGCATACGAGGCTATTGTTAAGGGCGACCCCATGCCCACACCCTCATTGCCCGAGTCTCTCAACGTGTTGTTGCACGAGCTTCGCGGCTTAGGTTTGAGTATATCATTTGAATAATTAATTCCATCACGTTTGTCAATATACAACTATGGCTTTTAGAAAAGAATCAAAGACAAAATCAAATTTTACGAAGATTACCATCGGTCTTGCTTCACCGCAGGAAATTTTGGGTAATTCGTGTGGCGAGGTGTTGAAACCCGAAACAATCAACTACCGTACCTATAAGCCCGAGCGTGACGGATTGTTCTGCGAGCGTATTTTCGGCCCGGTAAAGGACTACGAGTGCCACTGCGGAAAGTACAAGCGTATCCGCTATAAAGGTATCGTCTGCGACCGTTGCGGTGTAATGGTAACAGAGAAAAAAGTGCGTCGTGAGCGCATGGGACACATACAGCTTGTTGTGCCCGTTGCTCATATATGGTATTTCCGTTCATTGCCCAACAAGATAGGTTATCTGCTTGGTCTTCCCACCAAGATGCTCGATGCTGTAATCTATTACGAGAAATATATCGTTATTCAGCCCGGTGTAATGGCACGCAAGGCCGATGAGCCTCGTCAGGATGTTCCCGGCAAGGAGGATGTTCTCGATGGTGTTGATACATACCAGCTGTTGACCGAAGAGCAGTATCTTAGCATAATGGACAACCTGCCCGAGGGTAACGAATACCTTGACGATAGCGACCCCAATAAATTTATAGCAAAGATGGGTGCCGAGGCTATTCAGGATCTTTTGGCACGAATCGACCTCGATTCACTCTCATACGAGTTGCGTAACCGCGCCAACACCGATATGTCGCAGCAACGCAAGAACGAGGCTTTGAAACGCTTGCAGGTTGTAGAGTCTTTCCGCTCTTCAATGGCTGCTTCAAACGGCAATAACCGTCCCGAGTGGATGATTATGAACGTAATCCCCGTGATTCCGCCCGAATTGCGCCCCTTGGTGCCCCTCGATGGCGGTCGTTTCGCAACATCGGACCTCAACGACCTTTATCGTCGTGTAATCATCCGTAACAACCGTTTGAAGAAACTTATCGAGATTAAAGCTCCCGAGGTAATCTTGCGTAACGAGAAACGTATGTTGCAGGAGGCTGTCGATTCACTCTTCGACAACTCGCGCAAGGCTAGCGCACTTAAATCGGATGCCAACCGTCCTTTGAAATCCCTCTCTGACAGCTTGAAGGGTAAGCAGGGACGTTTCCGTCAGAACCTCCTCGGTAAGCGTGTCGATTATTCAGCACGTTCTGTAATCGTCGTAGGTCCCGAGCTCAAAATGGGTGAGTGCGGTATTCCCAAGCTCATGGCTGCGGAGCTTTACAAGCCTTTTGTAATACGCAAGCTTATAGAGCGTGGTATCGTTAAGACCGTGAAGTCGGCAAAGAAGATTGTCGATCGTCGCGAGCCCATCATCTGGGATATCTTGGAGCACGTAATGAAGGGCCACCCCGTGTTGCTCAACCGTGCGCCGACACTTCACCGTTTGGGTATCCAGGCCTTCCAGCCCAAGATGATTGAGGGTAAAGCAATCCAGTTGCACCCATTGGCATGTACCGCGTTCAACGCCGACTTTGACGGCGACCAGATGGCCGTTCACTTGCCTTTGAGCAACGAGGCTGTGTTGGAGGCACAGATGCTTATGCTTCAGTCTCACAATATCCTCAACCCCTCTAACGGCGCACCTATCACCGTGCCTTCACAGGATATGGTACTTGGTCTTTACTACATCACCAAGCTTCGCGATGGTGCCAAGGGTACAGGCATGACATTCTATGGCCCCGAAGAGGCGCTCATAGCCTACAACCAAGGCCGCGTGGATATCCATGCACCGGTTAAGGTTATGGTAGAGGATCGCGATGAGAATGGCGATTATATACAGGTTCTCCGCGAAACATCTGTTGGACGTATCATCGTCAATCAGGTTGTTCCTCGCGAGATGGGCTTCATAAACACTATTATATCTAAAAAATCACTCCGTGATATCATCACCGAGGTTATCAAGCGTGTGGGTGTTGCCCGCTCGGCAGAGTTCCTCGATGGTATTAAGAATCTCGGTTACTATATGGCCTTCAAGGGTGGTCTTTCGTTCAACCTTGACGATGTAATCATCCCCGAGGAGAAGGCAGAACTCGTTCGCAAGGGTAACGAAAAGGTTGAGGAGATTTTGGCTGAGTATAACCTCGGTCTTATCACCGACAAGGAGCGTTACAACAAGGTGGTCGATGAGTGGACACACGTAAACAGCGACCTTGCCGATGTGCTCATGAAAACCATCTCGGCCGACGATCAGGGCTTTAACTCAGTATATATGATGCTCGATTCAGGTGCCCGTGGTTCTAAGGATCAGATTCGTCAGCTCTCAGGTATGCGTGGTCTTATGGCCAAGCCCCAAAAGGCGGGTTCAGAGGGTGCGCAGATTATCGAGAACCCTATTCTTTCTAACTTTAAGGAGGGGCTTTCGGTGCTTGAGTACTTTATTTCATCGCACGGTGCCCGTAAGGGTCTTGCCGATACCGCGTTGAAAACAGCCGACGCCGGTTACCTCACACGTCGTCTTGTCGATGTATCTCACGATGTTATCATCAATGAGGAGGATTGCGGCACATTGCGCGGTCTTGTATGCACAGCCCTCAAGAATGGCGACGAGGTAATTGCAAAACTCAGCGAGCGTATCTTGGGTCGCGTATCGGTACACGATGTTGTTGATCCCACAACAGGCAAGGTGCTTGTTGCTGCCGGCGAGCTCATTACAGAGTCTATTGCCGAGGAGATTGAGAAATCGCCCATTGAGAGCGTCGAGATACGTTCAGTGCTCACTTGCGAATCTAAACACGGTGTTTGTGCCAAGTGTTATGGTCGCAACCTTGCAACCAGCCGCATGGTTGAGAAGGGTGAGGCTGTGGGTGTTATCGCAGCGCAGTCTATCGGTGAGCCGGGTACACAGCTTACACTCCGTACCTTCCACGCCGGTGGTACCGCCGGTAACGTCGCTGCCGACGCTTCAATCAAGGCAAAGCATGCATCACGTCTTGGTTTCGAGGAACTCCGTACCGTTGATACAATCGATACCGACGGCTCACCCGTTAAGATTGTTGTAAGCCGTTTGAGCGAGGTTCGTTTCATAGATATCAACACCGGTATCGTGCTATCTTCGCACAATATACCTTACGGCTCTAAACTATATGCTGCCGAGGGTGATATTGTAGAACCCGGTAAGATTATTGCAACCTGGGACCCCTTCAACGCCGTAATCGTTACCGAGGTTGCCGGTCAGGCCGAGTTTGAGTCTGTAATAGACAATGTTACATATAAGGTTGAAACCGACGAAAGTACAGGCTTGCACGAGATTGTGATTATAGAGTCTAAAGACAAAACAAAGATACCTACCGTTCACATCAAGGACGAGAATGGTGTTGTACTGCACACATACAACCTCCCCGTAGGTGGCCACGTGGTAATAGACGACAAGCAGACACTGAAAGCCGGTGATGTGCTTGTGAAGATTCCTCGTGTGTTTGGTGGTGCAGGCGATATCACCGGTGGTCTTCCCCGTGTTACCGAGTTGTTCGAGGCTCGTAACCCCTCTAACCCCGCAGTTGTATCGGAAATCGATGGCGAGGTATCAATGGGTAAGGTTAAGCGTGGAAACCGCGAGATTGTCGTTACCTCAAAGGTGGGCGATGTGAAGAAGTACCTCGTTGCTCTCTCAAAACAGATTCTTGTTCAGGATGGCGACTATGTGCGTGCCGGTACACCCCTTTCAGATGGTGCAGTAACTCCTTCCGATATTTTGGCTATCAAGGGTTCTACCGCTGTTCAGGAGTATATCGTTAATGAGGCACAGGACGTTTATCGTTCGCAGGGTGTGAAGATTAACGATAAGCACTTTGAGATTATCGTTCGTCAGATGATGCGCAAGGTGCAGATTAACGAGCCCGGTGATACACGTTTCTTGGAGCAGCAGATTGTTGATAAGTTGCAGTTCCAGGAGGAGAACGATCGCATCTGGGGCAAGAAAGTGGTAGTGGATGCAGGCGATTCAGAGAACCTGAAGCCCGGTCAGATTATTACAGCACGTAAATTGCGCGACGAGAACAGTATGCTCAAGCGCCGCGACCTCAAGCCCATTGTATCGCGTGATGCACAACCCGCAACCTCGACACAGATTTTGCAGGGTATCACACGTGCTGCTTTGCAGACTCAGAGCTTTATGTCGGCTGCATCGTTCCAGGAGACCACCAAGGTACTCAACGAGGCTGCAATCAACATGAAGAGCGATTACCTCTTGGGTATGAAGGAGAACGTAATCTGCGGTAACCTCATTCCCGCAGGTACAGGACAGCGCGAGTTCAGCCGCATAATCGTAGGCTCAAAAGAGGACTATGAACGTTTGCAGGCCAACAAAAAAGCACTGCTCGATTTCTCGGACCCCGCAGAAGAGTAATAGAGTAGAATATACATAGCGAAGAGAAGCGACACATGTGTCGCTTCTCTTTTTTTTATTCTCATGGGTGAGTTCCCAATTGCAATCCGCCTTATAGATGATTTTATAAATATTTTGATTTATGAAAAATATCATCTAATTTTGCAATAAATTAAGCATAATAGGATATTAGGGTTATGGGCGATATTATACAGATAGATATAGATGCTATTTTGGCTGCAAAGGCGGGTAAAAAAGCTCGTTATGTTCCCCGTTTCCTCGTTTCATATCTGAAAAAAATAGTTCATCAGGACGAGGTAAACGAGTTCCTTCGCCTAAACCATGACAAGCGCGACCTCGACTTCATTGATGCATTCATGAAGTATTTCAACAACTCATTCGACATAAAAGGGTTGGAGAATTTGCCCGATGACGGCCGTTTTACCTTTGTGAGCAACCACCCGCTGGGCGCACAGGATGGCCTTGGTCTTGCATATATTTTGGGTCGCAAGTACGAGGGTAGAATAAAACTCCTTGTAAACGATTTGCTCATGAACATCCCTCATATTTCCTCATTCTGGGTACCCATAAACAAAACAGGAAAGCAGGCCCGCAATTTCCCGCAACAGGTAAATGCTGCATTCGAGAGCGATAATAATATAGTGATGTTCCCTGCCGGAATATGTTCTCGCAAGCGTGGCGGTGTCATTCGCGACCTCGAATGGAAGAAAACCTTTATAACCAAAAGTATACAGACACAACGCGATATCATCCCCATCCATTTCGAGGGGCAGAATTCTGAATTTTTCTACCGCTTGGCAAATATCAATAAGATGTTGGGGCTTAAATTCAATATCGCAATGCTCTATTTGAGCGACGAAATGTTCAAAAACCGAAATAAAACATTTAAGGTAACGATAGGCAAGCCTATTCCTTGGCAAACATTCGACAATTCAAAGAAACCTGCCGAGTGGGCACAATATGTAAAGGAATTGGTCTATACCTTGTAGTTATCTGCCGCATAAATTATGGAAGAAATTATAGCTCCGGTTCCAAAGGAACTGTTAAAGGCCGAATTGACCGAAGAGAAGCGCTTGCGCTTTACGCACCGCAGTAATAATGAGATTTATATTGTTACGGCATTCGACTCGCCCAATGTGATGCGCGAGATAGGTCGCCTGCGCGAGATTGCTTTTCGCGCGGCAGGTGGCGGTACCGGCAAGTCGATAGATATCGATGAGTTCGATACCATGGAGAACCCCTACAAGCAGCTGATTGTGTGGAACCCCGAGTGCGACGACATCATAGGCGGTTACAGATATATTTTTGGTGGCGATGTGCGTGTGGATGAGCATGGCGAGCCCATGATTGCTACCGCCCACGGCATGTTCAAGTTCTCCGAAAAATTCATGAAAGAGGTATTGCCATACACCGTAGAGCTGGGTCGTGCATTTGTGGCGTTGGAGTATCAATCCTCCAAGATGGGCAGTAAAAGCATCTTTGCGCTCGATAACCTATGGGACGGTCTTGGTGCTCTCACCGTGGTGTTGCCCGGTGTGAAATATCTGTTCGGCAAGGTTACAATGTATCCCTCATACCTCACCAAGGCTCGCGATATGATTCTCTATTTTTTGAAGAAACATTTCCCCGACCCCGACCAATTGGTGCAGCCTGTAACCCCTCTGCTCATTGAGACCCCCGAGGATGAGCTGAAAGCTCTCTTCTGCAAAGATAACTTCAAGGAGGATTACAGAACACTCAAACAGGAGGTGCATAAATTCGGCCTCGCCATCCCACCCATGGTAAATGCATACATGGGGCTGTCGCCCACGATGAAAATCTTCGGAACGGCAGTGAACAAAGGCTTTGGCAATGTTGAAGAGACCGGTTTGCTTATAGCCGTTGCCGAATTGCAAGACGATAAGAGAATGAGATACATAGAGTCTTTTGCAAGGGAGAACCCCGACGCCATAAAACTGACATCAGGAGCAAACAAGGTGTTCTATCCCACAAATAACAAGGCTTAACAGTAAAACAAGCGAAAGGCTCCGAGAACAAATTGGTTTACTCGGAGTTTTTCATTTAATGAATAGCGATTATATACGATATTACAGCAAATGTAAAAAGCCATTGGCTCGTTCATTTTTTCGCGACCCGCACGGCATGCATTTTATCCATGCGACGTGCGACTAAACGCTAATGAACTCGCCGATAACAAATGCAAAATGTCATTGGCTCGTTCATTTTTTCGCGACCCGCACGGCATGCATTTTATCCATGCAACGTGCGACTAAACGCTAATGAACTCACCGATAACAAAAACTCAGTTTTGTCATATCGAACGTATGTGAGAAATCTAAATACACTGTTTATTGAGGTTCCCTCCCCAACCGGTCGTAAAAATGACAGGCTTTTGCAAACTGCCATATAATTACATAATAAATAATATGATGAAAGTACAGATAATAAACCGCTCGAAGCACCAGCTCCCCGCTTATGCCACCGATTTATCGGCCGGGATGGATTTAAGAGCAAATATCGATGCGCCCATTGAACTACATCCTTTGCAGCGCGTATTGGTTCCCACAGGCCTTTTTATGGCACTGCCGGCAGGCTACGAGGCGCAGGTGCGCCCCCGTAGTGGCTTGGCAATAAAGAAGGGCGTAACCGTGTTGAACTCGCCCGGTACCATAGATGCCGATTATAGAGGCGAGGTGTGTGTGATACTTGTCAATCTGTCAAACGAACCATTCCTCATTACCGATGGCGAGCGTATAGCTCAAATGGTAATAGCTCGCCATGAGCAGGTGGAGTGGTGCGAGGTTGACGTACTCGATGAAACCGAGCGTGGTGCAGGCGGATTTGGCCATACAGGCGTGTAAGTAATATGTTGTCGGTTATGCAAAAAATATTATTCAGCTTCATGCTGTTGCTGCCTTGCGCTGCATCGGCATCATCATTGTGCATGGCCGACTCTGTTGCGCGCGAACGTGCGGCCGACTATTACTATCTGCAAGCAGTCTCTCTGTTGGAACAAGAGAAATACGATGCTGCATACGATATGTTCGAGCATTGCCGTTCTCTCTCCCCATCGTCATCGGCCGTTCTGTACGAGCTTGCCAATATATATCAATACATCGGTCAGCGCGACGAGGCTCTTGCCATTTTAAGGGATATAGTTCACGACAACCCCAAGAACTATCTCTTTTGGGAATCTCTCTTGCGTTTCCTTGAAGAGGAGGGCAATACTGATGCTCTTTTACAGGTGTATGAGGAGATGACCCGCGTATTTCCCGAAAAAAGCGAGTTATATTATATCCTTGCCAACCAATACTCTGAACAAGGCGATTACGAACGCGCCATAGAGGCCTATAACCATTACGAAAAGATAGAGGGCAAGTCCGATGTGCTCTCATTGCAACGATATCGCACATACATGATGATGAGGGATGGTGCTGCCGCCATAGCCGAAATAGAATCCCTCATAGCAGAGTACCCCGACGATCCTCGTTTTCAGGCTACGCTTGGCGAGACATATTATTTTCTGGGTGATGCCGAAAAGTCTGTTGCAATACATAACGATGTGCTTGCAAAAGACCCCGAAAACATCTATTCGCTTGCAGCCTTGGCCGGATATTACCAAACAGAAGAGAACGATTCGCTCTATTGCCACTATGTGGAGAGAGTTATACGCAGTGAAAAAATCGATAGTGAGGAGCGCCTTTCATTACTGAAGGAGTACGTAACATACCTGGATGAACGCGGTAAATCCGATTATATTATATCCTTTATCGATTCGCTCTTGGAGCATCCCCAGGCATATCCCGATGCAATTACAATCTTCTTCATATACAATGAGTATTCTATAAACAAGTCCGAGGTTGATGAAGTCATTACACGCCCGCTTGTGGAGAAGATTCTAGTTAAGGAACCTGATAACAGATGGGCACACATAACCATGCTTTATTATGCCATAGAGCGTCAAAACTACGAAGAGGTTGTGGCGCGTTGCGAAACTGCTATAATGTATTTCCCCGAGCTCATAACCCTATATCGCTATCGCGGTGTGTCGCTTTATCATCTTGGTCGCAAGGAAGAGGCGCTTGAAACATATAAACAGGGTGTGGCGCGATGTGGCGACACAGCGGATGCTGGCGAGCTTTCCGATATGTATGCCCTCATAGGCGATTCATATCACGAGGTGGGCAACATGAAGGAGGCTATTGAGGCATACGAGTCTGCACTCGCTTTCGACAGCAGCAACCTCTCTGTTCTTAATAACTATGCCTATTATCTGGCTCTTGCAGGAATGAATCTCGATAAGGCCTTGGAGATGAGTGCCCGTACCCTGCAAGACGAGCCCGATGAACTGATATATGTTGATACATACGCTTGGATACTCTTCTTGCTTGAAAGGTACGATGAGGCCAAGGAGTATGCCGACCGACTTATGGCGGGCGATGCCCCAAAGAGCGCGGTAGAGTATCATCATTGTGGCGATATCTATGCAAAGTGTGGCGATATCGATAAGGCTGTGGAGTGCTGGATATTGGCACGCGACAACGGCGATGATTCAAAAGTATTGAAACGCAAGATTAAGAAAAGAAAATATATCCCCGATGGAAAGAAGAAATAAAATACCTTTGCTTCTTATGTTCTTTGCCGTGTTATTGCTGGCAGGCTGTAAATCCTCAAAAACAACAACGGGTATGAGCAAGGCTCATGTAGAACAGATAAAGTCCCTGCCTGCTGTCGCTGGCGGGTTAAAAGCTTTGTCGGCCAAGATGAAGCTAACGGCAAATGTGGGCGGCAAGCCCATATCCTCATCGGGTAATCTTAAAGTGCAACAAGGCAATGGCGTGCAGTTGTCCATTACGCCGCTCGGTATCTTTGAGGCTGCGCGTGTGGAGTTTCTTCCGCAGTATGTGCAGTATATAAACAAAATGGAAGGGCATTATTCCCAAGTACAATATTCCGATGTACCTTTGCTCAATGAACTCGGCCTCGGTTACCCCTTGCTTGAATCGGTATTCATGAACGCTGTTTATATACCGTCGGGCATGGGTGTCGATGAATTCCTTGCCCGCGCATCGGTGGAGAGTGTGGATGGTGTAATGGTTATTACAGCCACAATAAACGGAATAACATACGAATATCATATAGACGAAACAAACGGCTCGCTTGTAAAGAGCCGTGGGACGTACAGCAACGGAGCCTCGGTGTCGTGCAGCTATGGTGGTTTCCAATCACTTGGCGAGCGCTCTTTCCCCACCTCCATGGAATTGGCCCTCGGTGGTACAGGCAAGGCTGTAACGCTTGCAATATCGTTGAACAGAATTAAAGATAATGCCGAGGTGCGCCCCTCAACCCCCTCTTCGTCATACAAAAAAGTGGCACCTGCGGCCATTTTGAAATTGTTAGGCGGCAAATGATAATAATGTAAATATACGACAATGCGAATATATATATACATTCTCACAGCATTGCTCTTGCTCCCCTGCACACTCCTTGCCCAGAGCTCGGAGGTGAAAAATAAGAGGCAGCAGGTAAGTAATCTCAAACAACAAATTGCAAAGAAGGAGAACATACTATTGTCCTCTAAAAAGGATATAGAGAGCAAATTGGCCAATCTCAATCTGCTCTCTGCTCAAATAAGCGAGCGCAAGGAGCTTATAACCCTGCTCACCGAGGAGGTGGCAGCATTGAACGGCGAGATAAAGAAACTCAACGGAGAGGTGGCCGACAAGGAGGCCAAGGTTGATGAGTCCAAGAAAGAGTATGCGTCGGCACTGAATCGTTCGCGCCGTTACGGAACATTCCAGGATAAACTGCTCTTTGTGGTTTCGGCTGGCGATTTTAACTCCATGCTGCGCCGCTACCGCTATGCCCGCGAATATATGCAGGCATACAAAAAGAAGGGCGAGGAATTAAAGGCAGATATAGCTGCATTGAATGTGAAGAAGGCCGAACTCGATAGCACGCTGGCGACAAAGCAGATATCGCTCGACGAGCAGGAACACCAACGCAAGGCATTGCAGTTGCTTGAGGAACAGGAACGCTCCCTTGTGGCAGAACTTAAAAAGGAGTCCCGCAAGGTAGAAAAGGAGATTGCTGCGCAACGCAAGAAATTGGATAAGCTGAATCGCGAAATAGAACTTGCCGTGGAGCGCGAGATAAAGGCGCAACAGGCACGCGAGCTCGCAGCAAAGAAAAAGGCCGCGGCCGCTGCAAAAAACGCCAAGAAGGGCGGTAAAAAGGCTTCCACGGCCCCTGCGAAGTCCGAGGATAAGGGAGTACCCAAACTCTCTGCCATGTTCGAACAGAACAAGGGCAAGTTGCCGGTGCCCATCACAGGCAGTTATCATGTTGTTGCAAGTTTTGGACCGCAGAAAGGTGTTGTGGGCAAAGGTACCGTTAAGATAGACTATGGTGGTATAATGCTCGAGGGAGAGCGTGGCGCGAAAGCCCGCTGTATATTCGATGGCAGGGTGGCTGCTGTCATTCGTCAGGCAGAGTTTGCTTTTGTTCTTGTTCGGCACGATAAGTATATCTCCGTATATAGTCGCCTCGACGATATTATGGTCAAGGAGGGCGACGAAATAAAAGCCGGTGATATTGTGGGTTCCGTTGCCCACCTGTCGGGGCACACCCGTCTGCAATTCCAGCTGCATCGCGAAAAAACAAGGCTTAACCCCATGCAGTGGTTAAAGTTAAGATAAGACAAATGTTGTGATATACATAGCACCCCAGCCTATTATGACTGGGGTGTTTCTTGGTAAAGCATTGTGTTGTTGAGAAACCTATCGGCTTTTGGCCCGATAGTGCGGTTATGGTGCGCACCGGCAGCGAACCGCCTGTTTTTGCCGATAAATATTGACTTTCACAAAAGCACCAAAAGGGCATCAGCGCGCGCTGATGCCCTTTTTGGTGGCTTATTATGCCCTTGCAGTTACCCCAAGACTCGCTTGAATCTCTCAATAAATTCCTGTGCCTGTTCCATTGTGAGGGTGAGTGGTGGCAGTAGCTGTTCTTCATCCATTACCTCCAACACAACACAAAATCAAATTAATTTGGTGTTTTCGCAATCAAACAATTATAATAGTGCTATATTTTTGCGTCATTAATAAACTTAAATATTTTTGTATTATGAATGACTTAACAAATAGCTTATGAGAAGAATTTTGCAGATAATTTGTGTGTTTGGCATTGTTGCTTGTGGTGGCAAGAAACAGGTCGATGTGGCAGGCATTACCCCCTCGCCATTTGTCGGTTATTGGGAGAATGTTTCTGCAAACGATACGGTGCAGAATATCTCGGTGCGCATAGGCGAACGTAACGACTCGTTGCTTGTGGCATTTTATTGGGAAAGGCTGAACCCTTTTTATATGACGGGTAACCCATTGAACGATAGCAATGGAAATGCCATTCCGCAGGCTTGTATTCCTGTTCCAAAAAGTGGCAATAGGGCTGCAGGCAATATTGTGAATCAGTATTTCAGCGTCTATCAAAATTATCCCCAAAACGAATATTATTCCATTGTTTTTGAATTAACAGCTCTCGACACGCTCACGTTCAATATAACCGGCAATGTGAATTATTGGCCCGATAGTGGGGTGCTTGTACGCAAGAATAGCGAGAATCCCACTTTCTCTACCGAGGTTGTGGATTTATATAAGGAAAATGCCTTTGTACCCGATGCCGATGTTTCGGCTGTAAATAAATTTGATGTTGCGGGCATTACGCCCACCCCGTTTGTAGGTGAGTGGGCGTGGGAGAAGAACGGACCTTGGCAAGATTTTAGCGTAAGCATAGCAGCAAAGGGTGATTCGCTGTTGCTTGCAGCCGGTGGCGTGTTTTTGGGTGGCGCAAGAATACAAAAGCCGGAGATTGGCGGAGATGGCAGCTGCTTACCACAGGCTCGCTTGCTCGCTCCCAAGCGCGGGAACAGAGCAGTCGGGCGATTCTTCTCTGATGTCGATTGTGGGGTTACATTGGAACTTTTCAGTAAAAATACCCTTTTGTTCAAAACCGAAAAACCTATCGGCTTTTGGCCCGATAGTGCGGTTATGGTGCGCACCGGCAGCGAACCGCCTGTTTTTGCCGATAAATATTGACTTTCACAAAAGCACCAAAAGGGCATCAGCGCGCGCTGATGCCCTTTTTGGTGGCTTATTATGCCCTTGCAGTTACCCCAAGACTCGCTTGAATCTCTCAATAAATTCCTGTGCCTGTTCCATTGTGAGGGTGAGTGGTGGCAGCAGACGTATCACGTTTGTGCCGCTTACGCCTGTGAACACATGTTCCTGGAACAGCAGCTTGCGGCGTATCTCCTTTATGGGCTCCTCGAACTCCATGCCTATCATAAGTCCCTTGCCGCGCACCTCCTTTATCCGGGGTATCTTGCCAAGCTCCTCCATAAGGTAGTTGCCCACCTTGTTCACATTATCCAACAGGTGCTCCTCCTCCATCACCTCCAGCACGGCTTGTGCCGCTGCACAGGCAAGGGGGTTGCCGCCGAATGTGGTGCCAAGCTCGCCATATACAGCCTGGAATTTGGGGCTTATGAGCACGCAACCGATGGGGAATCCGTTGCCTATGCCCTTGGCCTGTGTGATGATGTCGGGGCGTATGCCGGCCCATTGGTGTGCAAAGAATTTACCACTGCGCCCGCAACCGCTCTGTATCTCGTCGAGTATGAGTGTGGTGCCTGTAGCGTGGCACTCCTCTTGTAGCTGCTGCAGGAACCCGGCATCGGGTATTCTTATTCCGCCCACGCCCTGTATGCCTTCGATAATCACAGCTGTTACATCGCCTTTGGCTAGTTCGGCACGCACCGCCTCAATGTCGTTCAGTGGCAGGTAGGTGGTGTGCCCGTTGCTGTTTATGGGGGCAATTATCTTGGGGTTGTCGGTAACTTCCACCGCAAGCGATGTGCGCCCGTGGAACGCTTTGTTAAAAGCGATAACGCGGGTGCGCCCATTCTTGAACGACGATAGTTTAAGCGCATTCTCGTTGGCCTCGGCTCCCGAGTTTATGAAAAAGAGGTTGTAATCCTCGTAACCGCTTATCTTGCCCAGCGTTTCGGCCACCTTGCTTTGCAGGGTGTTTATCACCGAGTTTGAGTAGAAACCCAGCGTGCCCACCTGCTTGCTTATGTAATTGACATATTTGGGGTGTGCGTGGCCTATGGATATTACCGCGTGTCCGCCGTAGAGGTCGAGGTATTCAGTCCCCTTGTCGTCCCACACGCGACACCCTTCGCCCTTTACTATGTTTACATCGAAAAGCGGATATACATCATATAGTTTCATATTCTTCCCTTCTTTAGAATGCCGATGGTTTTAGTTTGAGGCCCACTGTCTCCTCCAAGCCAAACAGCAGGTTCATATTATGCACAGCCTGGCCGCTCGCACCCTTCAACAGATTGTCTATGATTGATGTTATGAGCAGCTTGTTGCCATGTTTTTCCAAGTGAATGAGACACTTGTTGGTGTTCACCACCTGTTTAAGGTCTATGGGCTTGTTCACAATGTGTGTGAACGAGTCGCGCTCATAGTAGCTCTCGTACAGCTTGTAGAGTGTCTCTATGTCCAGGTCGCACTTCACAACCAATGTGGCGAATATTCCGCGAGGGAAGTCGCCGCGATAGGGGATGAAATCTATCTCACCCTCAAAGTCGGGCTGCAACTGTTTCACACTCTGCATAATCTCGGCAAGGTGCTGGTGTGTAAAGGGTTTGTATATGCTTATGTTGTTGTTGCGCCAGCTGTAGTGTGTGGTGGCCGATGGTTTCACTCCCGCGCCGGTGCTGCCTGTTATGGCATTTACCGATACATCGCCTTTGAGCAGATGCTCCTTGGCAAGGGGTAACAGGCCCAGCTCTATGCAGGTGGCAAAGCAACCGGGGTTGGCTACGTAGCGGCTCTTGCATGTGGCACGGCGGTTGAGCTCTGGCAGGCCGTAGATAAAGTCGTGCTCGTGGCTCTTTATGCGGTAGTCCATAGACAGGTCGATTACCTTTAGTTCGTCGGGCAGCTGGTGGCTCTCAAGGAATTTGCGTGTGTCGCCGTGCGCTGTGCAGAAGAAGAGCAGGTCTATCTCCTCAAACGGCATCAGGTCGGTGAACAGCAGGTCGGTCTCGCCAAGCAGGCCGGCATGAACATCGGTTATGCGGTTGCCTGCGTTGCTGCTGCTGTGAACAAATATTATTTCAACTTCGGGGTGGCCAAGCAATAGGCGGATAAGCTCACCGGCTGTGTATCCTGCGCCACCGATTATTCCAACTTTTATCATTACTCTCTATAAAATATTATGAAAATATTATTTCAATAACAATGCTGTCATCTCGAACGTATGTGAGAGATCTAAAATAAGATTCTTCCTCCTTTTAGTCGTCAAAATGACATCATGAATGTGGTGTATTAAATCTTTTCGTCGGGGTGGTTGGCATAGTATGCACGCAAGGGGGTGGATGTTACCTTTATGAATCCCTTTGCCTCCTCGGCTGTCCAGCCCTTCTGTGTTTCGCCATACTCGCCCAGCTTGTTCTTTACAAGGTCGTTGGGTGAATCTACGCCCACGGTCTCAAAGTGCTTGGGCATAATCTTAAGAATGGCGGTACCTGTTACATTGCGCTGTGAGCTTTCGAGCATGGCCTCGATGTCGCGCATCACAGGCTCCAGGTATTGGCTCTCGTGCAGGAACATACCATACCAATTGGCTACCTGGTCTTTCCAATATTGCTGCCACTTGCTCAATGTGTATTTCTCAAGGAATTTGTGTGCGGCAATTATGAGCATGGGGGCAGCTGCCTCAAAGCCCACGCGCCCTTTAATGCCTATGATGGTGTCGCCCACATGCATATCGCGGCCAATGCCGTATGCTGCGCCTATCTCCTCCACCTTTTGTATGGCTTTTATGGGGTCCTCTATGCGCTCGCCGTTCACAGCCTTCAGCTGGCCCTCTTCAAATGTAAGGTGCAGCTCCTCCTCGCCACTCTTTTCAACCTGTTTCAGGTATGCGCTCTCGGGCAGGCCCTGCTTTGAGTCGAGTATCTCGCCACCGCAGATGCTTGTACCCCAGATACCCACATTGTACGAATATTTGAGCTTTGTGAAATCGGCACTGAACCCATGCTCGTTAAGGTAGTTTACCTCGTACTCTCTTGTGAGTGTCATGTCGCGTGTGAGTGTGATAATCTCCACGCCGGGGGCACATACAAGGAAGGTCATATCGAAACGTATCTGGTCGTTACCCGCGCCTGTGGAGCCATGTGCGATAGCATCGGCGCCTATCTCATTGGCGTAGCGTGCTATGGCAAGTGCCTGGAATATGCGCTCCGATGATACCGATATGGGGTATGTGCCGTTGCGCAGCACGTTGCCGTAAATCATATATTTGAGGCTCTTTTCGTAGTACTCTTGTGTAACGTCGAGTGTTACATATTTTACAGCGCCCAATTTGTAGGCGTTCTCCTCGTTCTGTTTCAATTGTTCGGGGCTGAATCCGCCGGTATTGGCGCAAGCGGCATAAACCTCGTAACCCTTCTCTTTTGCAAGGTACATTACGGTGAACGATGTGTCGAGTCCGCCACTGAATGCAACCACTACTTTTTTCTTTTCCATATTATATATTAGTGTATGAATCGTTTATATTGTTTCTTTATTTCTCCTCTTTGTGCTTTGCCGGGTCGTAGAGCATGGCTGTGCATATGCAGTAACGGCGGCCGGTGCGTTCCAGCACATCGTGGTTTATGCAACCTTGGCAACCGCGCCAGAATGCCTCGTCGTCGGTGAGTTCCGAGAATGGCACGGGAACGTATCCCAGCTCGGTGTTAATCTTCATAACCGCGCCACCGCTTGTGAGGCCGAATAGTTTTGCTGCGGGCCATAGCTTGCGCGATAGGTTGAATGCGGTCTTCTTAATGCGCTTTGCAAGGCCGTGTCCGCGGAATTTCTCCACTACTATAAGTCCCGAGTTGGCAACATACTGCTTGTTGCCCCAGCTTTCTATGTAACAAAATCCGGCAAACTCATCGCCACAGAGGGCAATGATGGCCTTTCCTTCTTTCATCTTCTGTGCCACATATTCGTGTGTGCGTTTGGCAATACCTGTGCCACGAACCTTGGCTGCTGCACTTATGGTTTCGAGAATCTCATCTACATATTTCTCGTGCGATGCATTGGCTATCTGTACCTCAATGCCATCGTTATATATTGTCTCTTCCATCCTGTTTTCAAATGTTCGGTATAATAGTTCTCAATGCTCTTAATACGGCACCGCGGCTTGCCTCCTCGGCAACGATGAGCATTACAGTGTCGTCGCCGGCAATGGTGCCTATTATTTCGGGGAACTCGTAATTGTCTATGTGGTATGCAAGGGTGCTTGCATAGCTGGGCTTTGTGTGTATAACTGCGATGTTCCCCGAAAACTTGATGGACAAGAAACCATTGGCCTCTTGTACGGGTGATACGGGGCGCATCTCCCCCTCGGTACCTTCGTGGCGGTATTGGTGCGGGCGTGTGAGAATATATCTGTATCGTCCTTGAACGCCCACCGTTTTAACGACGCGCAACTGATGCAGGTCGCGCGACAGGGTTGCCTGTGTAAGTTTGAAGCCTTCCTTTGCAAGTTCGTTCAACAGCTCCTCCTGGCTGCCTATCTCTTGAGTCGATAGTATGAGGCGAATTGCGTCGAGGCGTGAGTTTTTTACTTTCATAATTGTATATTTATTCTTGCGAGCTGCAAAAATAGTATATTTACACAATTATGCATAAAAATTTGCCGATTTTTTGCAAAAAACCGCAATGTTTAAGTAAAAAATATGCAACAAATGGAATTTGCTGCATATTTTGTTGTATCAGTCGAGTTCTTGATCGGGTTCGTACCCTGCAAATTCCCTAATCTTGTTCTTTAGCATTGCAAACTGCTTGAAGAGGTCGTGTACCGGTTTCTCGCCGTCTTTGTGCATGGGTGCTTTGCAATAGAACGACATAAACTCCTGTATGCCATATTCGCCGGCGCGCATTGCCACATCGCTAAAGAGTATGAGGTCGAGCACAAGGGGGGCGGCCAATATGGAGTCGCGGCAAAGGAAGTTTACCTTTATTGTCATGGGATAGCCCATCCAACCAAAAATATCTATGTTGTCCCAGCTCTCTTTCTCGTCGCCACGGGGCGGATAATAGTTTATTCTCACCTTGTGGTATATGTCGGAGTAGAGGTCGGGGTAAACATCGCTGTCGAGTATGTTGTCGAGTGCCGATGTTTTGCTGCGGCGCTTGGTCTCGAAGTTCTCGGGGTTATCCAGCACCACGCCGTCGCGGTTGCCCAGAATGTTGGTTGAGAACCAGCCGGTAACGCCAAGCTGGCGGGTGAAGAAGGCGGGTGCAAGCACGGTCTTCATCATCGTCTGCCCGCTCTTGAAGTCCTTGCCTGTTATGGGCATCTTGGTCTCCTCGGCAAGCTCCCACATTGCGGGGATGTCTATACACAGGTTGGGCGCTCCCATTACATAGGGGCAGCCCTCGCGCATCGCTGCATAGGCGTAGCACATGCTGGGTGCTATGCGGGCGGTGTCGTCGGCTTTCATCGCTGCCTCAAAAACTGCAAGGCTGCCGTGTACCTGCTCGTCGCGGGGTATATATTTTTCGGTGCTTGCAATCCATATTACCACTACGCGTTCACAGTTGTTTGTCTGCTTAAAGTGGCGAATATCCTCGCGCAGCTGGTTGGTGAGGTCCCAACGGCTATTGCCGCTCTTTACATTGGGGCCGTCTATGTTTGTGGCATAGCTCTTGTCAAAAAGGGCTTTGTATGGGCGTATCGCTTTCAGTTCGTCCTTTACCGGTTCTATATCCTGTAGCTTCAATACGCCGGCCTTTATTGCGGCATCGTAGGCATCGTCCTCATATAAATCCCATGCGCCAAACACAATGTCGTTGAGCTCGGCCACGGGGATGATGTCTTTTACCTCCTTGTAAACCTTATCCTTGCCACGGCCCAAACGCATGATACCTTCGCAGGCAAACGAGCCTGTGGGGCGCGACAATCCTTTGCGCGCCATGAGCGCACCTATAATGGTTGTGGTGGTTACTGCACCCAGTCCCACGCACATAACGCCTAACTTTCCGTTGGTGGGTTTCACCCTCATCTCTTTCATTTTTTCTCTATTTCTGAAATATTAAGCAAAGGAACAGATTTTTATTGAAGAAACCTAATATTTAGCCCATTGTTCCCTCTTATTTTGCAAAAATTATTCAAAATAGCGGGTTTTTACAATTCAAAAAGCCCCTCTTTCAAAATCTCGCTTACCGTGGGGTGGGGGAACACCGTGCGTTTCAGTTCCTCTATCGTTATTTTATGGGTTATCGCCATGCAGGCCGCGCATATAAACTCGCCCGATGGGTTGCCCACCATGTGAACGCCTATAACGTACCCCTCTTTGTTGGCAAGTATCTTGCACAGGCCCATCTGCCCCTCGTTTTCGGCCACGAATCGGCCCGAATAGGTCATGGGCAGCTTGCTCACTCGGTATTCTATGCCTTGTGCGGTGGCTTGTTCCTCGGTGAGGCCCACGCTGCTCACCTCGGGGTTGGTATATACTATGCCGGGGATGGCGTTGTACTCCATCTTATCCTCTTTGCCTGTTATGTGGTTTACAGCCACCTCTCCCTCGCGGCTTGCGGTGTGTGCCAGCAGCGAGAAGCCTGTAACATCGCCCGCAGCATATACGTTGGGCATTGTAGTTTGCATATGCTCGTTTACCTTTATGCCACGCTCGGCCTCCACTGCAATGTTCTCGAGCCCGAATCCTTTGAGCACTGCCCTGCGGCCCACGCTCATCAGTATCTTGTCGCCCTCGGCTGTGAATGCGTTGCCCTCGCCGTCGGTGTAGTGCACGGTGCAGCCCTCAATGGCTGTTACCTTGCAACCGAGGCAGAATTTCACACCTCGCTTGGCGTATATCCCGCGCAGCGTCTCGGCCACCTCTTTGTCCATGCCGCCAAGAATCTCGGGTAGCATCTCAATTACCGTTACGGGCACGCCCAAGCTGTTGTAAAAGCTGGCAAACTCCATGCCTATGACACCGCCACCGATGATTACAAGGCTTGCGGGGGCAGCTGTGAGTGCAAGAATCTCGCGGTTGGTGAGTACCGCCTCGTTCCTCTCAACGCCGGGGATAGGGGGCACAAACGCCTCGCTGCCGGTGCATATGAGTAGATTGGCGGCTTCGTAATTCTGTTCGCCGCAGATGATTTTTATACGGCTTGTGTCGCCACTCTCAATGAAAGCGTCGCCACGCACCACCTCCACATTGTGGTTCTCCATCTTCATTTTTATGCCGGCTACCAGCTTGCGCACCACTTTTGTCTTGCGGTCTGCAATCTTCTTGTAGTCGAAAAGCACATTCTCGGCAGTGATGCCATACTTTTTGCCACCTTGCGCGTGTTCATACATTTTTGCGCTGTATAGCAGTGTCTTTGTGGGGATGCACCCCTCGTTGAGGCACACACCGCCAAGCTCGCGTTTCTCAAACAACACGGTTTTTAACCCTTTTGCTCCGGCATTTTCTGCTGCCACATATCCGGCGGGGCCTCCGCCTATGATTGCCAAGTCGTACATAATATTGTTATTTATTGTTTGTTTTCAATCAAATAGTCTGTATATCCGTCGAGCTGCTTCACTGTTTCCAATATCCCTTGCTTGTACTCATGGCTGTCGCTCCATTTGTATAGCCCGTGGTTGTCGTAGTAATCGGTAAAATCGTCTATATACCAATTGCCATTCTCGTAAACGAGGTTCAGCTGCGTCTTGCCCGTGCTTTTTCGCTCTCCTGCCTGTGTGTGCATTATATATGCTGCGGTTACATCGGCTGTGGCTTTCGAAGGGCTTGTAATCTTTATATTGGATATATTATACTCTATTCTGTCCCAATCTTGTGTGCGAATCCAGCAATCTTTGCCTACAATCATTTCGCCCAATTTCTCCTCCCAATAGCCTATTTCGCTGCTCAACTCTTTGAATTGTTGCGACAGGTATTTCTCGCTCAGTGCGCCGGTGTTTGGGTGGTCGCTATGTGCAATGCGGGCAACCTCATTGTAAATTGTTTCCAAGCGGGCTGCAACCATTGCACTGTCGCTTGTTATTTGAGCCTCAATGAAACGCGGCAGTTCCTTTATCATAAAATTAAGGTCGCTCGCCTCGCCCTGCGACTGAAAATCGGCAATGCGCCACTCGCCGCCTTCGTTTGTTACAAATACGGTGCGTTGCGTCTGCCACTCTTTCTCCTTGTATGCCTCGCAATAGAAGTGTGCTGCCACGGTGGCCGTGTATAGCCTCTCATCGGCTGCCTTTTG
The DNA here is from genome assembly GCA_937914945.1 of uncultured Bacteroidales bacterium. GTDB lineage: Bacteria > Bacteroidota > Bacteroidia > Bacteroidales > Bacteroidaceae > HGM04593. The sequence continues at coordinate 22,626 of CALGJF010000042.1, forward strand.
CACATTGTTTATTTTGAATTTTATGCTGTCGAAATAGTCTTGGCAACCAATGAAAAGGTCGTATGCTCCGCCACCGGAGTGTAGCATACATTCGCCCGCTTTCTTCTCCCATCGGCGTGCCTCGCCATAATATAGGCGAAACTCGCGCGAACAGTGCTTTTTCACAAGTGTTTCATAATCGCCATTGTCGTTGTTTCTGATGCCCGCCACCTTGTTGTAGGTATCTTCCAAGAAGGCTTGCACCGCCTTTTCATCTTGCGAAAAAGCAGGCAACGCGGCAAAAATAAAAGCAACGATAAATGCGATTTTTTTCATAATAAATGCGATTTTTTATGCCCTTATGCCATCCTTCCACGCAACCTTGCCTGCGTGCAGTGCAAATATCACATACATGTAAACCGCGGCGGCAACAACGCCCATCACGGCTCCCGAACTTATGCACAGTGCAAGGTATATGATATCAATGAAAAGTAATATGGTAAAAATAACGCGCCACATATTAAGCTCCTTTGAACGGCGTTTGCAACGCACGGCCATTTGCGCGGGCAGGGTGGTGTGTGGCAGTGCAATGAGGAACAGAATATTCGTTGCAATGAGGGCGAAAAGCCCCAAACTCCATGCACCTGCAAGAGCCATGCCAAGCGCGTCGTTGTGCATATATCTGTCGGGGAACATCTGTCCAATGATGCGCAGGTGCAAAACCGCAGCGGGGAATAATGCCACGGTGGCAGCGTTCATAAGCAGAAACATATAGCCGCGCCCAATGGCCTTGATGCGTGCAAAATGCTCCCATCGCCAAATTTTCAAAAGCAGCAAGAAGGCAACGAATACCATGCCAAGAGTGAAAATACCCACACACCATTGCAGAAATTCGTTATTTCCCAGCGCGATAGCCGTGGGAACGGCTGTAGCACCGGCCAATAGCAATAAAGCCGAAACGGCCATAGGTGATGATATCTGTTTAAGCATAACTCACAATTTTTAATATTGCGAATATAGTGTATCGCTCCCGCAAATGCAAGCCCAAACAGTAGAAAATATATTACACTCCCTCTGTTATATTATTAAAATGGCTATATTCGCGGCAGAACACAAAATGATATAGCACAATGAAGGTAACAACGCTCTATTTCAGTGCCACATATATAACCAAACGTGTGGTAGAGGCTGTGGCAACGGCTATTTCGAACGAAGTTGTGGTACACGACATAACCAACAATCAGGCAACCGATGAAATCCTTGTCCCGGCCGATGAGCTTTTGGTAGTAGGTGTACCCGTGTATGCAGGGCGTGTGCCCGCAATGGCGGTGGAACGCCTTCGCCGTTTCAAGGGTTGCAACACCCCCGCGGTGCTTGTTGCGGTCTATGGTAACCGCCACTACGACGATGCTGTTCTGGAACTGCACGATATTATGACCTCCTGCGGTTTTCACACCGTGGCGGCAGGTGCGTTCATCGCCCGCCACTCTATATTTTCCAAGGTAGCAGCCACCCGCCCCGATGCCGACGACATGGCGCAGATTAAAGATTTTGCAAGCAAGGCAGCCTCTCTGCTTGCCACAGGCTATGGAGATATTGAAATTCCCGGCAACCGCCCATATAAAGTGCCCGGCGGCATCCCCATTTGGCCCACCGCCTCGCGCAAATGTACCGCTTGCGGGGCATGTGCACGCCTATGCCCCACAGGGGCAATTGACCCTGCATCGCCAAGGGGCGTAGATAAAGAAAAATGTATAAAATGTGGCCGTTGCATAGTGGTGTGCCCCGCAAAAGCCCGCCGTTTCTATGGCATAAAATATTCGCTTGCAGCAGCACGCTTCAACTTGGCCTTTGCCGCACGACGCGAGAACGAAATGTGGTTTGCAGCCAAATATTAGTGCGCCTGTGCCGGATAAACAATATATGTAATCTTAAACAGATAGTTATGAATCGTTTATTTTTAATCCTCCTTGCATTGATTGTCACATTCCCCGCATTTGCGCAAACAAGGCAAAATTTGTACGACAAGTTCTGCGACGTAGTAAGCCGGCGCGACATCGCCGCCACGGCAGCGCTTATGGCAGAATGGGAAAAATTGTACCCCTACGATGCGGAACTCTTTTCGGTGCGGGCAAACTACCACTTTACAAATGCCATTACCACTATAACGGTGCTCTGCGACAGTGTACCGTCCGATAACAGGGAGTGTTATGCATTGGTAGATTCGCTGGGAGAAGTAAAAGAATATATGTATTACGAAACCCGCATAAACAGGGCAAAAATTGATTCCACCACTGCAATATTAACGCAAGGAATAGCAAAGCACCCCGATAGGCTCGATTTTAGGCTAGGTAAGGTTACCGTTCACCTTCAGGCGAATGAGAACGCCCTTGCCGTGCAAGAGGTTGAGGCGGCACTTAGGCGTTCCATTGTCAATGAGAACAAATGGTATAACACCCTCGATGAACCAATTGAAACCGATGGAATATCCTATTTGAGAGGCTGCATACAGGACTATTTCTCGCAATTGATTGACATCAACGACCTTGCTGCAGCCGAAAGAATGGCCGATATCTGTCTCCGTTACTATCCCCGCGAGGCCGTTTTTATTACGAACAAAGGAACCTTAAGATATTTCGCTGGAGACCTCCATGCCGCCCTAGGCCTTTACCTGGCAGCAAGAGATATTGCCCCCACCGATATGCTCATTGCAAATAACATCGCAAACGTTTATGTAGATATGGGCGACAAAGAGAACGCGCTTAAATACTATCATATTGTAGCCGGCTCCAATGACGAATACTATGCCGAAAAGGCAATGCAGGCAATGAAGGAATTGAACGCAAAGTAGTGCAAAGCCTACTTGCGGTGATAAAATGTGGTTGCGAAAAAGTAGGATGGGAATCTGACTGCGATGCTTGTTTTTTTTGGGGGGAAGTGTTGTAACACAAAGAAATAGGAATTTGATTTTTATGCTTTTTGATATTTTTTAATCTATGTCTTAAAAAATGTATAAAAAGATTTTGCGCATAGCGGCTTGCTCTCTATATTTGTGAAATCGAATCGTTTCGCATTAAATATCAACGTTATAATCAACTACAATAGACAAACCGACTATGAAAGACGAAGAGAAAAAATCAATGGAGGAGGGTTACGTTTCGTTCGACCCCGAGGAACTGAAGAATTCCACACAAGAGGGTGACCCCAACGATGAGGCTTATGAACTGCTGTGGGAGGCAACCTGCGTGTCGTCACACGTAAGTGACATAGACAAGGCGGCGCGCAGCACCGACGAGGATAACATCTATCCCACAACACCGGCCGAGGTAGATAAAATGGAGGAACTTGTGAACAAGGCGGTTGCCGCCCTCCAAGAGCCCAACGACGAGTTTTCGCAACGCATTTCGGAGTTGCGCGATATAATAGCCTGGTCGCGCAAACGCCATTGGAAACTGAATTGGATGATAATCGCAGGTGTCGCAATCTCGGCATTTATTCTGGCTTGTATGATAGGCGGCGGGCAAGGCGACATTAACGAGGCTAGTGCATGTGTCGCAAAAGTTGAGGCCTGGGAAGAGGTGGAACTTGTGCATTTCGACAATTTAGATGCGCTTCTGCATTCAAATATTCAGGACTGCGATACCAAATATAAATACGACTCGCCCACCAATTGGTATCACCACGAACTGTATGCTGCAGCCTGGAACTATGTTGAGGCTGTAAAATCTATTGCCGACGACGAGAAATACCTAAAGACCGAAGAGGATGAGACAATGATAGAAGGCCGTAAACGAGCCATCAAGAATGCAACTGAAAGAAAAGAGGAGGCCGTCGAGAGGTTCGAAGAACTCAAGGATCTCGATTATAAAGGTGTGAAAGAGATAGCCTTGGAAGAGGCCGAGGACGGTCTGTCGGCTGCAAAGTCCGGTGCTGCATTTGCCAATTTTATTATAGTAGCATTCATAATGCTCATACCGTTGTATATCTTTGCCTCGCGCCCCTACGGCTACACAATAAGCCGCTATCGCCGCGAAGAAAAGAACCTTGGCCGAATACAAAAAGTGGCAATGTGGCTCTCGGGAGGTATGCTTGCCATTGAAGGTAGTATCGGATTCATGGAAATTGTGACAAAATGGAGCGATGGTTCAACAACCCGCGAAGATGACGGAACCGGCCCCGCAAGGCTTGCCATCAAAGCTCTGCTCATCGGTGGAGCAGTGCTGATATTCTGTTTCACAAGCACCTTCATTATGCTCTATGCAACCATCACAGGCCTCATCCGCAACTACGACTGGACCGAGGTGAAGAAAAAGGTGGCCGGCGCCGCCGAAGCAGCCAAAGCAAAATATGACGAGGCGCGCAAAGAGCAGAAATAAGCAAACGGAATAGTGCTTGCATCTAAGCAATCCCGGCAACAAAAAACAATAGCGACAAACAACCGTGTTTGTCGCTATTGTTTTGAAAAAGTGTCGAGTTCTCTTATAAATTATCAAACAAGTTTATAGAGGATTTTGAGCGCATTATGGACTTTGTAGAGTATAATTTCAAACTCAAATTTCCTCCTCGTTCGGATTGAAATCCTCATAGAAATGCCGTTGTCTCATTTCAATATCTTTAAGTTCTTGATAAAGAAATGTACATGCATAATCATATAGAGGTATAGCTGTTCCGTGTTTGTTCGACTCATCAAAGCCAAGGTTTGCCTTGTAATAGTTTATTAACATTTTGTCGGGTGTAAAATCCGCTGCAAACAAAAAAAGATATTCACAACCTATTATCTTTTTTAACTCAAAAATCTTTGGGACAATGAAATGCCAAAACATAACAGCACCCATTTTTTGCTTAAAGCCAAAATCAGCCCAAATATTGCGATTATTTTCATTTACACAAAAATGTACAATCTCAACACCTGCAAAAGTTCTTCCAACTTGTCTTAACCTTCCCTCAGATTCATTCTTTAAATCTTCTAGAAACTGATTAGCTTTCAAATTGCTAATTCCTAGTAAATCATTCTTTTTAAGTCCTTTTCTTGTACGAACGCCCTCTAAAATCTTTCCTATAAGTTTTTTGTCTTCTTCAGAAGATGCTGGGTCTTTTTCTAATTCTACAAGATGACAATAGAGCTCATTTAACCTCCTCAACTGTTCTATTTCATACGCCTCGTCATACAACATACCGCACTTAATTGAGAAGTAGAAAAGTATTTTACCTTCATTATTCTTGATAAGATAATAAGCTACATTCCCATTTTCGTCCTCTTCGTATGCCTCGTTTTTTAACGTATCTTCTAAACTTGAATTTTTTGTGTTAGAAAAATCAGCAACAGTATATAGGTTCTCACTTTTTGAGGAAAGACGCTCGCAAACAAGTGAGTCTAATAATTCTTTTTGTTCAGGAGTTATACGCATTGTCTGTTAAGAATTCAGTTTTTCATAAAGGAATCTGCGAATTTTCACACGTTCAGCATCCTTCTTAATATTATCAGTCTGTATCTGTACGTGAGGGTGTTCTGTTGTAACTCTCCCCCTTGCTTCCTGCCATGCATATTCTCCATGTGTTATATTACTCAAGCTCCAAGAATCTTTTACTGCATATATTTGGAAAACGATATCAAATACGTCTTTATAATGTTCTTTCTCTTGAATAGACAAATCTTGATGCAAAGCGTCATATCTGTATTTCTGTCTTATAGGAACCATTACTGGCCCATATTTCCATGCTTCAAAACAATCTTTGAATAAGGGTTCCCCCAATTGAATAAAAGACTCACGTTGTGCAAAATAAAGTAGTTTGTGCAACTTCATTTCATCAATCTTAGCGTTACGACTCTGCTGATAACGCATACAAATATAAGATGCTACTTTAACAATATCAGCCATGATTTCTAAATTTAATGTTGCAAATAAATATCTTTATTGTCAGTATAACAAATCTGCTGTAATTATTTCAACAGACAAATCTATTTTAATGTTTATTATATAGTGTACAAAATTGGACTAGTTAGTATAACGCTGTACTAATACTATAGCACAAAAGTATTAAATTCTTTTTTATTAGAATGATTTTTGCATAAAAAGTTTAATAAAATGAACAAAGACTTTTGTTGTTGATTATTTTATGACTGTAAAAATACAAACATATAATAATTACAAAGTTGCTAAACTACTTCAATGTTATATCAGAGACATAACATTTAATCAAGATTACTACAAGGTTGGTATGGTATCAAATAGCAAAACACATTCAGCACCCCTCCGCGGGTGCTTTTTACCTATGCAACCTCTTTCGCTATTGCAAATTTCATTTGTAGTAGAAGTGGAAGAACTGTTTTCCATTTTTGGTAAAAATATTTTTTTCAAAAAAATACTTACTATTGACTCTATTTTAACTTAACCTAATATTTATATAAATACATATTACAATGAGAATTTATAGAGAATTAAAAGATGATACCAAACAGCGTGTCAGTCAATCACTCAAAGGGCGTGGTTTAACAGACAGCCACAAACAAGCCATCAGCGATGGCATGAGGGCATATTGGAGTACAATCCCCAATAAGCCCAATGAAAATAATGATATTGAAAATAGTATTAACAATGAAAATCAGTATTGACAAATTAAAACTATGCTACACACTTAATGAAAACTCGCCATTATTTGAACTAATGGAAACACCCCTCGAAATCTATGAACTCCCACATTGGGATTTTCGCCTTGAAAGAACAGAGGGTAAATATTACGATTACATCTACAAAATCATCTATCTTGAACGAATAAGCAACAGCCCCACCAGCGAGTACGATATGCAATGCTTTGGCACATTGCGTTGGGGATTGAAAGCAGACAAAGAGGGCGAAATGAGTGGCTTTGTATGGATTGAAGTGGAGAACAAGCAACTGTATCTCAACTATAACTACAAGTTCCATAATCGCCTCGTTTATCTCGAATATATTGAGGGTATGTTGGGGTTGAAATTCCACAACCTTACATGCCTTGACCTCGCTTGCGATGGTACAAAGAACCAATCTAAACGCATAATTCGTGCCATACGTGATGAGGCCCTTATCCCAATAGTTAATGGGGCAAAAATAACAGATAGGGATAAACTCCTTGAAGATATACTCTACATTGGGATTGGTTCTTGTCGTAGGATAAAATAGTATAGCCTCATCGTCCAGCAGAGGAAAGGCGATTTGTGCCTATCAGCATACAACAAGAAACAAGAAATCGAAAACAACTGTGGCAAACAGTATATCGCAGAAGCCAATGGCAACCCCAAGCACCTTTCACGCTTTGAAATACGTATCAATGGCGATGTGTTGAACGAATGGTTTAATCGTGAACGTATAAAGTACAACCCCTTGCTGTTCTGTAACGAGGATTTCCTGTTGCTTATGTTCCTTAACTTTTCAAGCAGAGTGTTACGCTTTCAAACAGTCAAGGGTAAACAGACCCACGATGTTCTTGATATTGTTGCGTAGGGTATTAGTAAACCACCCTATGAATACATAGTGTTTTGCTTTAATTGACTTATTTTTATTTTGTTATCTATAAAATGTCTAATATGTGTTAAAAGCGCAACTTTATAAAGTGTTTTTGGTATTAAACTTGCACTTACAGTAAGTGCTCGAAATAAAATAACAATAACAGTTTTGGGATATGGATAAAAACGGTTATCTTTGCTTGAAGCAAAATAGAAAGAAAATGTGTAACGAGTTAAGAAAATTTTTAGGAATATTGCCTAATGCATCTATTATTAAAGACAGTGATGGAATAATATCTTTCAGCTATAATGAATTGAAATTTCTTTTTGTGTCTGATAATGAAGATGTTAATTATATAAGATTAATATTGCCTAGTGTAGCAGACGTTAAAGCCATAAAAAATGGTAAAAATTATTATGACATCATAAATAATTATAATAACAATTATAAAGCTGTAAAAATAAGTGTTATAGACAATTTTATATGGATGTCAATAGAGCAGTTTGTATTTTCAAAAGATGGAATTAACGACCTTTTTTCGAGAATGATAACAATTCTTTCTGCTGTAATTAAAGAATTTAGAGATAGTTACTTGAAATAATTGAATATTATGGCACGAGAATCAAAGAGTAGTAGTCCTATGCCACATTATTGGTGGTCAATTATTTTGATGGCATTAACTATAATTGCTTTAATATCATTTATTCTTTCTGAAAGAATAGTGGAGGCAGAAAAGGTTATGGAATATATTTCATATGCATCTGTAATATTATCAATAACACTTTCGGTATTTGCAATTATGTATACTTATACATCGAATAACCAAATACAGGAACAATTTGAAAAAATAAACAATGCGGCGAATAATATAACAGCTACATCTGAAAAACTAACCCAAACAGGAAATGCTTTGAAACAAAATCTTGATACAATTATGGATGGTATTGAAAATATAAGGACAGATATGAATGTGCAATTCAATAGTATAAATAATAATATCTTGCCAAAAGATATCGGAATAACAAATAATATAAAGCAAACAACATAAATTATGTTTCAAAATAAAAATGTATCAATATAACCCAAAAAATGGTCGTATTGATACATTCTTTTTGTGTTATTCTAATCTAAAAGATTATTTTGAATATTTACCCGTTTGTATTATTACTATCAGTAATTTTTTGCATTATATTATAGACTTGTTTGCCTTCTTTATATTTGGTGAAAACAATATTGATTTTTTGCGAATAAAATTCAAACTCTAATAATCCTGCCTCTAAAATAGCATAAATCTTTTCATCTTCAAATTTTATTTCAGGTGTTGAGTCTGTATGACTGATTATATTTCTTCTTGCAGATGGGTAAGATGTTTTCGTTACATCGAGAGATATGTTGATGACTGTTTTATTATATGAAGATAAAATATTTTCGTATCCTATAACAGCAAAATCTTTTCTGTTAGATAGTATTAGGAAACTATCATACAAAAGAATTTGTATGTGTTTTCCTAATAGCGGTTTCAAAGGTTTTTCGCTTACTCGAGGATTGATAATCCCCTTGTCTGCTAAGAACTGCTCATCATTAATGCAGATAGTTTGTTTATTATCGAATTGTTTGTTAATTTCTATATATGCATAACCTCTGAAATAAGGATGTGCTGTGTAGTGATAATCCTTGTCTATTATTATCATTGGTTCTCTGTAAGGTTTTAAATCCTGTTGATTGTAGTGTTTTGATTTAAGAGTATCTATCTCAAGTAATGAAGATACAATAATGTCTTGACAATATTTTCGTTTTTCTTCACTTAATCTATTTGTTATTAACGAATTCTTATAAACAGTTACTTTCTTTTGTAACTTAATTATGTCTGGATGAATTTTATTGTTGTTATTAATGATTTCATAGTATTTCGTTCTTATGCTATTGTAAGCCGTGTTTTCAGTACATTTTATAATCGTCTTTATCATATCATTACAATCATCTGCTATGACTTGACCAATATCTTTGGGCTTTTTATTCTCTTTATCAGCAATAAATGCTTGAATAACTAACAATATAATGCCAATCCAAATGCCGATAGGTAAACCAATTAAAATGGAAAAAATGGAGCCATCAACTAACTTTATAAATGGTACAAAAATTGGTATCAAAGCAATACCTATGATAATGAGTACAACAGCAAATGTTTTGCTTATTGGTTCATCATCATAAGCGCTAGCACTCTTGGAGGAACTGTTTCCTATTGCAAAAGGAGCAACAATGCTCCATGCAATTAATGTGGAAATAAGGTTTGTTCCCCATTTTGCATTTCTACTATTGAATGGGTCGTTTCTTCTAGCCATATACTTTGTGTTAGTAAAGTTACTTATTTTGATAAAGGAATTTATCAATTTTATTAACTATTTAAGTAGGTTTTCCAACTCGCTCCTACTATTGAACTGGTATATCTTTCCCCTTATCTTAATAAACCCCTCTACAGCCTCATCGCCCATAGGTTCAAAAAGGGATTTTACACTAACACCCAAAGCGACTGCCATTTTCTCAATGGTATCTAACCTTGCGTTGCCATACATTGCTCTCGTTAGACTTGAAGCGTCAATATCCATGTCGCTTGCAAGGTCTTTAAGTTGCTTGCCTTGTTGCTTGCAAAGGCGTTTTACATTTTCTGCCAAAATTTTCTCCATGTATATCCTATTTTGGGTGCTAATATACTAAAATTATCATAAATAACAATATATTTCAAAATATTTGCGATTTTCGCTAATTAAAATTTGTTTCTTAATTTTCTTAAATGTATATTTGCATTGTAATAATTGATTTATAGAACAAATACATAATAAGAATATGAAAACAATAATTTTTGCAAGAGTTTCGACAAACATACAAGAGTACGACAGACAAGTAAACGAACTGACAGCACTTGCCAAAAGCAAAGGTTGGAGTGTTGAGGCTGTGTTTGCTGAAAAGATTTCAGGAGCAAAAGCAAATGCAGAGCGTACAGAGTTGCTCAATATGGTCGCTTATGTAGAGGCAAACAGCATTGACAAGGTGCTTGTTACTGAACTCTCTCGTTTGGGTCGTGATACCTTGCAAGTGCTTGAGGTTATCGAAATGCTGAACAGCAAGGGTATTTCGCTGTATATACAGAACTATAACATCGAAACACTGACAGCAGAGGGCAAGGTAAACCCAATGAGCCAGTTCCTAATTACCATCTTGGCAGAGGTTGCACGCATGGAGCGCAAGACTATTTGTGAGCGTGTAGCAAGTGGTTATGCCAACTATCGTAACAATGGTGGTAAGGTTGGTAGAAAGCAAGGGTATCGCAAGAGCGAAGAGGCAATGCGTGAGGAGTACAGCGAAGTTTTTAAGTTGCTGAAAAAGGGCATTAGCCTCCGTAACATCAGCAAGATAACTAATGTGAGTGTAAATACTATAAGAAAATGTAAGGAGTGTGTATGCGTATGAGGTAGAATGTGAGTAAGCCCACTGTATAAGGCAAGTAGGTAAATGGCATACCGAAAGGTTGTAATGAGGTTTTTAATCTTCCTTGTTGTAAGATTTTTTATTACAGTTCAGTGGGTAAAAACCAAAAAATAAGCCACAGAGTGTTGTGGCAAGGAAAATTAAGAATTTTAATGTTTAACGAAGAAGAATTGAAACATTATGAGAAGATATTAAACAAATTAGGAGTGAAAGATGGCGAGAGCCAACAGAGGGTATTGGAATTTATGTATACTCTTGGAACAATAATTTATAATAAAAGCGTAGAGGTATGATTGAGGTAAAGAAAAAGAAGAAAATCAAAGGGGCAAAGACTGTTGTTGAGTACAGCAAGTTGGAAAGGAGAGTTGCCGCATTGTGGACACGAGTAAGCACAAAGGAGCAAGAGGAGAATAATTGCAGTTTGGAGAACCAACGAAAGATTTGTTTGGAGTATGCAGAACAGAGGGGTATCACAATCAAAAAGGAGTTTGGTGGAACGCACGAGAGCGCAAAGACAGAGGGTGAAATGTACCGTAAAATGATTTCGGAGGTGGCAAAGGACAAGGAGATAAACATTATCCTTGTTTACTCCTTTGACCGTTTCTCTCGTGCGGGTAACGAGGCGATTATGACAAAGGCATACTTAAAGACAAAGGGTATATATGTTATATCAGCAACGCAAGCAACTGACCCCGACAGTGCAGCTGGTACATTCATGGAAAACATCTTTTTTCTGTTCAACCAATTCGAGAATGATTTGCGTAGGGATAAAAGCGTTATGGGTATGACAGAGTGCCTTAAAAGAGGTTATTGGTTCAATAATGTCCCATTGGGATATGACCGCAAAAAGGTTGGTCGTGAGCATATAATAACAGTAAATGAGGATGGCAAGAAACTGCGTAAAGCCTTTATATGGAAAGCGACAGAGGGAATGAGCGACATTGCAATTTGTGAGAGGTTAAAGGCGATGGGTCTTGATGTTGACCGCAAGCACCTAAACAAGATATTTCAAAATGTATTCTACGCAGGGTACATGAGACACAACCTTTTGGGGAACGAGATTGTGAAAGGCAAGCATGAGGCGTTGATTGATGAAGTTATATTCAACAAGGTAAATGGCATTTCCAATGCTGGGTATGAGCATAAGAAGATTACCGATGATTTTCCATTGAAACGCCATATCATCTGTTCCGAGTGTGGAGGTTATCTAACGGGGTACACCGTAAAGGCAAGGGGTAAGAACTACTATAAATGCAACACCAAAGGTTGTAAAAACAACAATAGCGCAGAGAAAATACATGCAGAGTATGTTGCACTGCTCAATAGTTATAAAATCCCTCAGGAGTGGATTTCTGCCCTTTCAGACGTGTTCCGTAAAGTGTTTAGGGAACATAACGACATGAAAGATGAGGAACGCCGTACCTTGCTTAAACGCCGTACAGAGTGTAAACAGAAGATTGATAAACTCAAAATACGCTTTGGACTTGATGAGATAAGCGAGGATATTTACAACGCTTCTGTAAGGCATTTGAACACTGAATTGGCAGAAATTGAGCGAAGTCTTGAAAGTGCAAGTCAAAATTTATCGAACATGGAGAAATTTGTCGATAAGGCAGTGCTAATGTGTTGTCAATTAGGCAATTTGTGGATTGATGGAGATTTCGAGAGTAGGCAAGAATTGCAGAAATTAGTGTTCCCAAATGGAATTTTGCTCGATAAGGAAAATGGCAATTATCGAACAGAAAACGAGAACGAAGTGTTCAAGATTATGCGCTTGTTTTCAAGCACTTACAGCGATAAAAAAGAAAAAGCGACAAACGATTTTCACCGTTTGTCGCCTTGTGTCGGAATGAGGCGACTCGAACGCCCGACCCCTACGTCCCGAACGTAGTGCGCTACCAACTGCGCTACATTCCGTACACCAAAAATAGAGCGAAATATGGGATTCGAACCCACGACCCTCGGCTTGGGAAGCCAATGCTCTACCACTGAGCTAATTTCGCGTAAGCATAAACATGAATGCAAACCGCATCATAAATTCATGATGCAAATATAATTGATATTCGTGGTATTTCACACATAAAACAATAAATTTTTAGAAAATGTGCACTTTTCTTGTAAAAAATTTGTTGGTTTCAAAAAAACACCATACCTTTGCACTCGCAAAACCAAGGTGCCATAGCTCAGTTGGTAGAGCAAAGGACTGAAAATCCTTGTGTCCCCG
>CALGJF010000043.1 GCA_937914945.1 uncultured Bacteroidales bacterium
TAAGATTAAACAAAGAACAGCTCATGGGCCACCGAGGATTTCAAAGAAAGAATATAGTTTTTACAATATAAGCTATAGTTTCTATACTCGTTAAATAACTTTGATTGTTTGGATACTCCTCGGGCTGTGCAGTTTCCTTAATTATACAATTCAAGGTATGAACATAAACGCATTGAGCGACCTCCGTATGGTGGTCGCTCAATGCGTTTATGTATGGATGGTTGAATTACTTGCTCATAGCCTCTTCGATGGCTTTCTTTATACCCTCGCCACGAAGGTCGCGCTTGATGATAGTACCATCGGGGCCGAACAACATAATCTGGGGAATGCCCTGTATGCCATAAAGCTCTGTGGCGTTGTATTCGCCATTCTGGGGTACATAAATCTGCGGATAGTCGATGCCCTCGTTTACAAGTGCCTCCTTAAATTTCTGCTCCTGGTCCCATACGTTGATACCAAGTACAAGAACTTTCTCGCTGTCATACTCCTTGCTGATGGCTTTGAGGTTGGGAATCTCAGCACGGCAGGGGCCGCACCAGCTTGCCCAGAAGTCGGCAACTACATATCTGCCCTTGCCTACATAGTCGGAGAGGGCGCTCACACCGCCATCAATATTCTGTCCTTTGAAATCTACAAACATCTTGCCCTCCTTTGTGGCCTCTTTCTTTTCGAGATTGGCGTGCTGGGTTTGAATGGGCTTCATCTTGCCCGAATATTTTACAATCTGCATAACGGAGTCGAGCGATGCAAGATCGTCGTAAAGGCCTTTTGAGTACATTGCAAGCAGGTATGCGCCGAGGATGTTGTCCTTGTTGGCAACAATGCTCTCTTTGTATGCACCATTGAGCTCGTTGACAATCTTGTTGCGGAATACCTCAAAATCCTCAACGGTCATTTCTCCCTTTTCTACTTTAGCGATATTCTCTCTGTATGCTGTAGCCAATGTAGAACCCTTTTCGTTCAGAGCATTGTTAATCTCGGCGGCTTGGTCGTTCACACCGCCGTTGTCGTTCACTACGGCAGGGCGTGTGGTAAGGTCTATTGTGATTTTGCTTTGCGGCTCAAGAAGTACGGTGCCGCTGGTGCGCTCAATCTGCACTCTCATAACCTCGGGCTCGGCAAGTTCGCCTTTGAATACAAATGCGCTGTCTTTTACTATACATGAGTCCACCGGCTCGTTGGGGTTTGTATTTACGAGGTATGCTGTTTTGCCCTCTAAATTACTGCCGGTTGTACCGTTGATGTTGTAGCCGCTGTTGCAGGCTGCAAGCGCTAATGCGCCAAAAGCGAAAATTGCAATCTTTTTCATTGTTTTTATTATGTTATATTATAAGTTTAGATTTCTGTTTAGATATTTATTTTGCGCGGTATATTTTTTCTGTTTACTGCAAAGATATACAATAACCTTAATAATTATGTGTAATTGTGAATTTTTAATAAGACTGTTAATTTATTCAAATGTGAGTGTAACGTATCCCAGATATCTGCCGTTTTTGTTCATCTGTTGCATTATCACCTCCTTGCCTTCGGCATTTATCAGTGTTGCAGGCTCCTTGAAATAGGTGTGTGAGTGCCCGCCCAAAATTAAATCAATCCCTTTTGTGGCTGTTGCAAGGCGTTCGTCGTCGCAGGCCTCGTTGGGCATTTGGTAACCGAGGTGCGAGAGGCATATTACAATATCACACCCCTGTTCGCGCAGTTTCTGCGCACACTTGTTGGCGCTCTCTATGGGCGACAGGTATTCAATGCCTGCGTAATAGTCCTTTGAAATGAGCCCTACGGGGTTGGGCGAGAGGCCGAACACTCCAATCTTCACTCCTTTGCGCTTTATTATGGTATATGGAAGAATCAACCCTTCGCAGGGTGTACCTGTAAAGTCGTAGTTGGCGCAGAGTAGGGGAAATTTTGCCATTCTTGCGAGGCGTGCAAGGTTTTCTATTCCAAAGTCGAATTCGTGGTTGCCCACTGCACCGGCATTATAGCCCATGGCGTTCATTATCTCTATCTCTACGCTCCCTTTGAAGGTGTTGTAGTAGAGCGAGCCTTGTGAAAAGTCGCCACAATCGAACAGCAACACCCTGTCGGCTCCTACCGAATCTTTTATTGCTTCAATCAGCAGGGCCCTGTTCAGCACGCCGGCATTGCCGTTCTTTTCGGGTTCTATGCAACTGTGTGTATCGTTGGTGTGCAATACCGTTATTTTTTCTTGTGCCACCATGGTGGTGGCTGCAAGCAATAGTATGGCTATAAAAAACTTTCTCATAATAGTAGTGTATTACTCTTTCACCGTTATGCGCCCGTCGATGGCTGCGCTCACTGCCTTGCCGTTGCTATGCAGTTGGGCAATGTATTGTATCATAAGGTCGCGTATGGTAACATCGCTTTTGATAACCTTGTCGCGCCCTTTACCAAGTGTGTAAAGTTTGTCGTTGCCCTGCGACAGATAGTCCGATGTGGCAATGCGGTACTCCTTCTCTGCATCTATCGGCTTGCCGTTTACCGTGGCGCTAATCAATTCGCCTGTGGGTGTGATGACGAGCCTTGCTCCGCTTATAGCCTCGCCTTTTACCTTGGCTATCTCGGTGAACAGTTGTGTAAGCTCCTTGCCGTTGAGTGTGAGCAGGGCGAGGGTGTTTTCAAATGGGAATACATTATATATATCACCAAATGTTATGGGGCCCTGCGCCAGAGTGCTGCGCAAGCCACCTTTGTTTGTTATGGCAATGTCTATGGGGGTGTCGCTGTGCTGCTGTGCCGTTGCGTGCAGAGCGTCGGCTGCAAAATTCATCAATGGGCTTTCGGGCGGATATACCGCAAGCTCCATGGCCGCGGAGCCTATAACAGGTGCCTTTATGCTATCCACCGCAGCGCGGCTCTTTTCAAGGATTTGACGCACGGCGGCTGCGCCATCGCTCTTGTCGGTGTGTGTAATGGCGATGTTGCCCGCCTCAATGGCTGTGAGGGTCTTGCGCTCGTGGCACGATTGCAATAAGGCAATGGCCATGAGTATCATTGCAATAGCTCTGTATTTCATGATTTATGCTTTTTAGATGTTTCAAAAATAGCATTTTGCCTCTAAAAAAACAATAAAGCGATGAAAAAGCGACAAAATAAATGGGGTGCTTGCTTAAAAACAAGATGATAATTTTGTGGAATCGGGATTTTGCTCTATCTTTGCGGTCGCTTTCGGCGTAATCGCTGTCAAGGAAGAGTAACTTGATATGTTGCGTTGGAATGATTGAACAATTTAACAATTCAAAGTAATGGATTTAATTAAAATTGCTAAAGAAGCATTTGCTACCGATGTAAAGCGCGAGCTTAACTTTCACCCCGGTGATACAATCACAGTAGCATACAAAATCATTGAGGGAACAAAAGAGCGTATCCAGATGTACCGCGGTGTTGTAATCAAAATCTGTGGTCAGGGTGCCGAAAAGCGTTTTACCGTGCGTAAAATGTCGGGTACCGTTGGTGTTGAGCGTATCTTCCCTTTGAACTCGCCCGCTATCGACAGCATCACTGTTAATAAGCTCGGTCGTGTTCGTCGTGCTAAACTTTATTATCTGCGTGCTCTTACAGGTAAGAAGGCTCGTATCAAAGAGATTAAAGCGTAAGCATAGTCTGAATGACTTTGAAATAAAAAATGCCACCTTGCAAGGTGGCATTTTTTATTTGTCTCAATTGTAGGGTGCCGACGATACACACTCCTTGTTTAATATGCTTTCGGCCATTTCGCGGTCTCTTTCGTCAATCATTACCCACACCTCGCCGCCCAATGTGGCGTATGGCGATGTAACAGCCGACATTGTTTCGTTCCTTAAAACACACGGAATATCGTTTGCCTCCAAAAGCCCTTGCACAAGCTGTGCCTGCCACAGATTGCCGCCAAAAATCTTAATCAGATGGTTTTGTCCTCTCTTGCTTGCCATAATGTTTCCTCCTTTTTATATTAAAACATTGCTCAGTGTGGCTTGGTTGCTGTATTTTTCACAATGAATATTAATTTTACTTCATCTTTTTCCGATACCGCAAAAATAGCATCTTTTGTGTGATATCAATAAAAAGCAACCGTTTTTGTAGCGTAAAAACGTGGTGATGAAAAATAAACTGTTTCTGATAATTAAAATTCATAAAATAATAGTATCTTCGTGCATAATCCCTTATTTTTGCAGGGTGTTACGTGAAATAACTAATTAAAAATAGAAACCTATGTTAGATGTAAAAGCTTGTTTAAGTGAGATAGAGGAGATGATGGAAATGACCATCATGCACCTCGAAGAGGAGTATTCGCACATTCGTGCGGGTAAGGCCAATGTTCATATTCTCGATTGTGTGCGTGTGAGTTCATATGGTTCCGAGATGCCTTTGAACAATGTGGCTACAATTACCACCCCCGATTTGCGCACCATCGCCATCAAGCCTTGGGACAAGAATATGATTGCTCCCATAGAGAAGGCTATTATTGATTCTCCCGTGGGTATCATGCCCACCAACAATGGCGAGGTTATCATCATTGCCATTCCGCCCCTCACCGGTGAGCGTCGTAAGGATCTCGTCAAGCAGTGTTCTCACGAGTTGGAAAATGCAAAAATCAGCATACGCAATGCTCGTCGCGACGGTATTGACACAATGAAGAAATCTGTTAAAGACGGCACTCCCGAGGATGTTGCAAAGGACGGAGAGGAGAAATTGCAGAAGATTCACGACAAGTATATCAAGCGTGCCGAGGAGATTTTTGCAACCAAGGAGAAGGAGATACTTACCGTGTAAAACAGGGATATAGTGCAGGGGGTAGTTATAAAAAGCTCGGGCAGCGTATATGCAGTGCGTGCCACCGATGGTACGGTGGTCGATTGCAGGGTAAAGGGCAATTTCCGTTTGAAGGGAATAAAGAGTACCAATCCCGTGGCTGTGGGCGACAATGTGAAATTTGATGTGCGTGCCGATGGCACGGCATACATTGTGGATATAATGGAGCGCAAGAACTATATTGTGCGTAAAGCATCCAATCTATCCAAGCAGTCGCACATACTCGCTGCCAATCTCGACCTCTGCTTTCTTGTTGTAACAATAAGCCATCCCGCCACATCGACCACCTTCATCGATCGTTTTTTGGCTTCGGCCGAGGCCTATCGTGTTCCTGTGGTGCTGGTATTTAATAAATCTGATATTTATACCCCCGACGAGGCTGCCGAAATGCACTATCTTGTTGCGCTATATGAGAATATTGGCTATCGTTGCCTTGTAACAAGTGCCGAAAAGGGTGAGGGTATCGATGCTCTTAAAGAGGCCATGCGCGGCAAGGTGTCGTTGTTGGCAGGCAATTCGGGTGTTGGTAAATCGAGCCTTGTGAACGCCGTTGCACCGCAGCTGGCTGCCAAGGTGGGCGAAATTTCCAAGATACACGACACCGGTATGCACACCACCACATATACCGAGATGTTCGAGTTCATGCCGGGTAGCTATCTCGTGGATACCCCGGGGGTAAAGGGGTTTGGCTCATACGCAATGGAGACCGAGGAGATTCCCCACTATTTTGTGGAGTTCTTTGAACTGTCGAGTGGTTGTAAATATGGCAACTGCACCCACACGCACGAGCCCGGTTGTGCCGTGCTTGCAGCCCTTGAAGAGGGCAAGATAGCTCCCAGCCGTTACCAATCGTATTTGAGTATGTTGGAGGATGACGACGAGGGCAAGTATCGTACATCGGAATAAATTAATATAGAAAGAGAGTGGGCTGCCACATGGCAGCCCGCTCTCTTTCTATATATTGTATATCTGCTGAATTACTTTTGCGGGTTGTTAATGAGGAACTCGGCAATCTGCACGGCGTTGAGTGCAGCGCCTTTCTTAATCTGGTCGCCTACAATCCACATGATAATACCGTTGGGGTTGGTGAGGTCCTTGCGTATGCGGCCTGCATACACGGGGTCGCTGCCGGCAAGGAACAGGGGCATGGGATACTCCTTCTTATCGGGGTTGTCCATAAGTACCAAACCCTCGCCCTCGGCAACAGCCTTCTGCACCTGCTCCACGGTGAGGGGCTCTTCAGTTTCAATCCACAATGTCTGCGAGTGTGAACGAAGCGCGGGTACACGAACACACTGTGCACTCACCTGAATGTCGCTGTGCATAATTTTGCGTGTCTCGTTATACATCTTCATCTCCTCCTTGGTGTAGCCGTTGTCGGTAAATACATCTATCTGGGGAATTACGTTGAAGGCAAGCTGGTATGCGAATTTCTCAACCGTGGGCTCCTCGCCTGCAAGTACCTGGCGATACTGCTCGTAGAGCTCGGCCATGGCTGCCGCACCTGCGCCGCTTGCTGCTTGATATGTTGATGAGTGTACGCGCTTGATGTGCGAGAGGCCTTCAACAGCCTTCAAAGCCACAACCATCTGTATGGTGGTGCAGTTGGGGTTGGCAATGATGCCGCGGGGGCGGTTGTATGCGTCGGTGGGGTTCACCTCGGGCACAACAAGGGGGACATCCTCGTCCATGCGGAATGCGCTTGAGTTGTCAATCATCACACAGCCGTGCTTTGTAATGGTCTCGGCAAACTCTTTTGAAACACCGCCACCGGCCGAAACAAAAGCATAGTCGATACCCTTGAAATCGTCATTGTGCTTCAGTTCCTTAACTGTGTAATCAACACCTTTGAAGTTATATACTTGCCCCGCACTGCGAGCCGAACCAAAAAGTACCAACTCGTCAAAGGGGAAATTTCTCTCATCGAGCACGCGTAGGAACTCCTGTCCCACAGCACCGCTCACGCCTACAATAGCAATTTTCATTTGTCTTATATGTTATAAATATTTACGTTATTAAACTTGAGCTCGATATAATATTTTACTATAAATTGGTATGTTTACATAGCGCTTGTCATCTCGAACGTATGTGAGAGATCTCGTGCTTCGCAATATTTCTGAAATTTTTTCGGGCAGGCCCTCAAAAACACGTCTCGTTGCTACGCTCCATCGAAATGACAGGTTCGCTATTTAATTATATTTATATCGAACTGACGTTATTTAATTATCTGCATCTGGCGTGCAAATGATTGCAAAGATACTAATATAATTGCAAAAAATATTGCAGATGCCACGTAAATAATCCGTTGTCCGCCCTTTTTGCTCCCCAATTCGCCCTTTTTGCAACAAAAATCAATCTTTATGATTATATTTTTGTACTTTCGTAACTTGTTATGGATAAAGATTGGTTACAACGCGGTGAATTACTGCTCGGTGCCGAAAGGCAACAGCGCCTCAAAGATTCCCACCTGCTTGTGGTGGGGCTTGGCGGTGTGGGCTCATGGGCAGCCGAGATGCTATGCCGCGCGGGGGTAGGTGCCTTCACGCTTGTAGATGCCGATGAGGTGGATGTTACAAATATAAACCGCCAGATGCCGGCATTGGTCTCAACAGTGGGGCAGCCCAAGTGCGATGTGGTTGCTGCCCGTTTGCAGGCCATAAATCCCGCCGTAAAGCTCGTGGTAAAAAAAATGTTTATAACCGAGGAGAACATCCCGCAACTGCTTGCCGAGTATAAATACTCTTTTGTGGTAGATGCCATTGACACACTACCATCAAAAGCAGCCCTGATTGTGGCCTGTTGGCAGGGTGGTGTGAAGATTGTGTCGAGCATGGGTGCGGGTACCAAGATGAACCTTGCCGATATACGATTGGGCGATTTGTGGAAGAGTGAGCATTGCACACTTGCCAAGAATATGCGTCGCCTGTTGCGCACCTATCGCGGGCAGTACAAGCTGCCGGTAGTGTTCAGTGTCGAGGAGCCGCGCAGCTATGCTCTGCAATCCAACCCTTCGGGCGGCAAGCCCATAATTGGTTCACTCGGATATTTCACAGCTGCATTTGGTTGCCATCTTGCCGAATATGTAATAAAAGAGATATGATAGATATAAAGGATATAACAAAAAATTTTGGAACATTGCAGGTGTTGCGTGGTGTGAATCTGCACATCGACAAGGGCGAGGTTATAAGTATTGTGGGCCCAAGCGGTGCCGGCAAAACAACCCTGTTGCAGCTGATTGGTGCTCTGGACCGCCCCACATCGGGCAGTATAAGTTTCAATGGCGAGGAACTTGCCAATATGAGCGACAAGCAGCTTGCTACGTTCCGTAACAGGCATATAGGTTTTGTTTTTCAGTTTCATCAACTGCTGCCAGAGTTTACTGCGCTTGAAAACATCATAATCCCGGCCCTCATTGCCGGGCGCAATCGCAATGAGGCTGAAAAAGAGGCTATGGAGCTGCTTGGCGTGATGGGGCTTAAAGAGCGTGCCGGGCACAAACCCTCCGAAATGTCGGGCGGCGAGAACCAACGTGTGGCAGTGGCCCGTGCTTTGATAAACAGGCCTTCGCTCATACTTGCCGATGAGCCCTCGGGTAGTCTTGATAGCAAGAATAAAGGGGAATTGCACAAGCTCTTCTTTGAATTGCGCGACCGCTATGGCCAAACATTCCTCATTGTAACACACGACGAGGAACTTGCCCGTATAACCGACCGTACAATACGCATGGTCGATGGGGTGGTGTGCAATCAAGGTTAATCAATGTTAAAACCCGGCCCTCGCGTTTTACTTTCCTCTTTTATTGCAGTCTATTCGTCAAACGATTTTTAGAAAAGTATGAAAAAGACAATTTTCTTGGCAATGGCAATGATAGTTGCCGTTACCGTATTTTCGCAAGAGAGACAGAGAGGTGGGCAGGCGCGTCGTCGCCAGATAAACCCCGAGGCTATGGCCTTGGCACAGACAAAGAATCTGCAAGAGGTTTTGCAACTCGATAGTGTTCAGTATCAGGCAATATTCCTTATGAATTATTCCGATGCCATGGCCATGCAGGATAGCATGAAGGCCCGCCGCGAGCGTGCCGAACGTGATGGAAAGCGTATGCAACCCACCGACGAGGAACGAAAAGCTCG
This sequence comes from uncultured Bacteroidales bacterium, assembly GCA_937914945.1. Classification (GTDB taxonomy): domain Bacteria; phylum Bacteroidota; class Bacteroidia; order Bacteroidales; family Bacteroidaceae; genus HGM04593. Next base: position 8,940 of record CALGJF010000043.1, read on the forward strand.
TGCCGAGGTTATGAAAAAACGCATGGAGGTGCGTAACGAGCAGATGAAGCAGATTCTTTCCGAGGAACAGTATAACAAGTATCTTGAATACCAAAAGAAATCAATGCGCAGCGGGCGTAGGCCGCGTGGTGGCCGTCTCCCCGGTGGCGGTGAGTAAAAAACAGAGAGTGATTAATCACTCTCTGTTTTTTGTAATAATCTCTTTGAACCGCTCTATCTTCTCGATGTTTGCGGCTGTTTCCCGAGCCATCTGCTTCACAAAACCATTATCTTCGGCTTTGCCAAAAACGGCTTCTTCCTCTTCGGCATTGCGGCATGTCGATGCGCGGAACGGATTGTTGTAATCCTTCTTGCGCGACAGATATACCTGCTCGGCCATGTAGCGCTCTATTCGTTCGCCCTCTTGCAGTGCTTTCAGCCATAGTTCGTATGTAATTTCTTCGGTTTCATATACCGCGCACAGGGCATTGAGCGAGTGGTGCAATTTATCGATGGGGTAGCGCTGCCACAACTCGTTGTAGCGGTTGTGTATTGCTTGCCATGAGTCGAGCGTACCATTGCATATATCGCTGCGTAAGGTGCTCAGGTCGCGTTCCATTACGAGCTGGCCACCCAGGTTAATCCACTCTTGTGCAAGCAGCGAATTCTCCTTTTTGTAATTAACCAAATCTGTTACAATTTCATTGTTCAATACATTGCTTATTGCATAGTGAATGAGCATGTCGCCGTAGGCATGGTAGGCATCGTAAACCTTGATGATGTGTACCGGGCGACGGCTGTTTTCCATTCCCTCCCCCGTGATGATGAGGCTATCTACCACCTCGCGTTCTCCATTGAGCAGTTTGTGCCCTGCCTCTATCAATGATGATTGGTTACATGTGGTATCTTGCGGCTTATTTATGCTGTTGTAGTATGCCTTTGCAGTCCATAGTTCAAGCAACCGGCGAGCCTTTAAGACCTCCTGCATGGTGTCGGGTGCAAAGGTATCGAACTCAATGTTCTGTACCTTGGTTATGCGCTTGTCGCGCGTGTGATATTTCCATGTGTTGCGCGCAAGTGCATACATGTTGTAAAGCCACCAATAGGCGGGCATTACTTCCAGTCGGTTGGCTGCTATGTTATTGTTTACCAATGAAAATGGCAGAGTGATGTTCAGCTCGGCAGGGTAATCGCCCTTTGCCAGAAGGGTGAATGGGGCGAATCGGCTCGAATGTTTTACCGAAGAACAGAGCCCCGGCCAGAATCCGCGCCCCGCCACAAGCTCGCCATCGTTTGTGCGGCTGTTGTGGTTGCTGCCTATGGTGGCACCGGCGGCCATATTGCTCTGCCCCATGATGACAGAGGCTATGAGGAACGAATTATTGTGGTGTTGCTCGTGCCCGGGGAATATAAGGTTGTTCAGTACCTCGCAGCACGATATGGTGCTGTTGTCGCCCATTATGGAGTTTATGAGGCGGGCGCCATACTTGAAATTGGAGTTGTTGCCGAGTATGAATTTAACCGCTGTGCATGAGTAGAATATGCGGCAGCCGTAGCCCACAATGCCATTTACAAGAATAACATTCTCGCCTATTTGCGAGGGCTCCTTGTTGGAGGAGTTTATGGTTATGTTTTTTAGTTTGGATGCTCCCTTTATGTAGCAGTCGGTACCTATCTTCACATCCTTTATTATGGAGGAGTTCTTTATTACACAACGCTCGCCTATCTCCCCATAGTATCCGCGATGGTGATCTATTGAGTTTTGTGTTATGTGGAACAGCCGTTCTTGCAGTGTGGTATCATCGACATATTTGCCCCACAGATAGGCATCGGCGGGTATCATGCCGTCGAATGGGATTATAGCGCGTACTCCCGTCTCGTTCATTATCTCTATGCGCACGCGCACGGCCTCGCTCTCCCCATCTTTTATAATGCCGTTACCGAATTTTGCATGGTCGGTGGCCGACATCTCCTGTATGTTGAACAGCATACTGTGGGCACCTATGATGTAGTGCGACAGGTAGTGCACATCGTGTATGGCGCAGTTGTCGCCAATGTCGCATGAGTGAATGCTTGAGTTGGTGATGCCCACGGGCAGGCGAAGGTCGTGGAATTGCAGGGCTCCGTTGCATACGCGCCCTATGCGCACCGTGCCGTAGAACTTATTGTCTTTTATCTTGCTTGTGCAGAACTCATCGGTTACCCACACCGTGTCCCACGACGAGGCTGTGTTGTTGTTCTTTACCAGCTGCTCTATCTCATCACTGCGCAGGTGGCGCCATCCTCCTTCGGGCTCTTTTACCTGCTTGTTGCGTATGTAATATTTGTCTTTTCCCTCGGGTAGATATTTGGGGTCAATCCAGCCGTCGCTCAAAGCGGTGGGTGGCAACAATGTAACACGTTCCATAGTTATATAGTATAGTTATGATATAAAAACGTGGTTGTGGGTGATATATTGTGTGTTTCGCTCGTTTGTAGTATATTTGTAATGATAAAAAACGAAGCACTTGAATCAACTATATAATTATGGCTATTGACCTGCAAATAGATGGATTATCAAAGAGTTTTGGCGACCTGGAGCTGTTCAGCGGAATTTCTTTCACCGTCGAGGAACGCAAACGCATAGGGCTCATAGCCCGCAACGGAAAGGGCAAGAGTACTTTGCTTAAAATAGTGGCGGGCGACGAGCCTGCCGATGAGGGCAAGATAACATTGCGCAATGGTGTGCGTGTGGGTTATCTTGAACAGGAACCCGATTTTGACGAGGGTCTCACCGTTATTGAGGCCTGCTTGCAAAGAAACAGCGAGAAGGCACAGGTGATAGCCCGCTACGAGCAGGCGATAGAGGCAGGCGATGCGGCAGCCTTGCAGCCGCTGATGGAGGAGATGGACCGCCTCGATGCATGGGATTATGAACAGCGTGCCAAGCAGGTGCTCGACAAACTAAAAATCACACGCTTCGAGCAACCGGTGAAGGAACTGTCGGGTGGGCAGAAGAAACGTATTGCGCTTGCATCGGTTCTTATAGAACAGCCCGACTTAATGATTCTCGACGAGCCTACCAACCATCTTGATATGGCCATGGTTGAGTGGCTTGAGGAGTATCTGTCGCGCCTCAGTGGCAGCCTTCTCATGGTTACGCACGACCGCTATTTCCTTGATAACGTGTGCAACGAAATAATAGAGATAGACGATAATACAATATATCGCTATAAAGGTAATTACAGCTATTTCCTGCAACGCCGCGAGGAACGCTTGCAGAACAAGGCTGCCGAAACTGCGCGTGCCCGCAATCTTCTGCGCAAGGAACTCGATTGGATGCGTCGTCAGCCGCAAGCGCGTGCCCACAAGGCCAAGTATCGCATAGATGCTTTCTATAAATTGGAAGAAAAGGCTGCCGCCATGCGCGACGACTCAAAAGTATCCTTGGAGGTAAAGGCGCAGTACATCGGCAACAAGATATTTGTGATGAAGGCTCTCTCCAAGGCCTTCCCCGGCAAGGTAATAGCCAAGGATTTCTATTACACGTTTGCCCGTTACGAAAAACTTGGTATAGTTGGTAACAACGGAACAGGCAAATCAACATTTATAAAAATGTTGCTTGGCAAAGTTCCGCAGGACAGTGGTACAATAGAGGTGGGTGAAACCGTTAAGTGGGGCTATTACAGCCAGGACGGCCTCGCCTTCAACGAGCAGATGAAGGTAATAGATGTTGTAAAGGATATTGCCGAGGTTATCCCTGTTGGCAATAAAATGCTCACCGCTTCGCAATTTCTGCAACACTTCCTTTTCTCGCCCGAAAAACAGTACAACTATGTATATAAACTCAGCGGTGGCGAGAAACGCCGTCTTTACCTCTGTACGGTGCTTATGAGCAACCCGAATTTCCTTGTCCTCGACGAGCCTACCAACGACCTCGATATAGAAACCTTGCAGGTGCTCGAGGAGTATTTGAGCGAGTTCAAAGGGTGTGTTATAGTTGTGAGCCACGACCGCTACTTCATGGATAAGGTGGTGGATCATATATTTGTGTTCAACGGCGGTGGCGATATAAAGGATTTCCCTGGTAACTACACCGAGTATCGCGACTGGCGCGACGAGGAGCGTGCCACAGCGGCAAGGGTGGCTGCACAACAGGCTGCCAAGAGCGCTCCCGCAAAGCAGGCGCACCGCACCGAGGAAAAACGCAAGCTCACCTTCAAGGAAAAACGCGAGTACGAGGCCTTGGAGGCTGAGATTTTTGAATTGGAAGAGGAGAAGGCTGCAATAGAGCAGGCGATGAGCAGCGGCACTTTGTCTACTGCCGATTTGTTGGAAAAGTCGGCACGCATACAGCAGGTAATGGAACTTATCGACGAAAAGACTATGCGATGGCTCGAACTGAGCGAATATGCCGGTTGATTGGCCCTTTTTTGCGGCAAAAATGCAAAATCAAGTAAATTGGCGAACCTCGATTGTTCTGTTTTGTTAATTTTGCAGTGCTGTTTTCGGCACTCTCATGCAATTATAAGATAACTATGAATAGTAATAAGAATCCTAAAATAGACCGGTTCCCATTCCTTGCCGAGTCGTTTCTAGTCGATAAGATAGGGCGCATGCGCCCGGGTACATTGGCCAACTATATGCTCACTTGTGGAGGCCGACATGCCGAGGCGCGCGGTTTCGGTGCCACCACCTCGCTCGGTTGGGTGCTTGCCCGCTTGGCACTGCACATAGACCGCATGCCCATGATGCGCGAGCGTTTCTTCATAGAAACATGGGTACGCTCTCTATACCATGGTTTTACCGACCGTTGTGTGCGTGTGATAGATGAGGAGGGCAAGCCTATAGCCTCCATGCTTGCCACATTTGCGCTTATGGACCTTAAAACCCGTACATCGGTGGATTTGAATGGCGATATAGGCATGCGCCTTGTGGAGAATATACTGCCCGACGAGCCCATTGCAATACGCCGTGTCCCCTCGGTAAACCGCACGCCTGTTGATGCCGTGGCCTTCCGCCGTCGTCCGCAATACAGCGACATAGATATAAACGGCCACATGAACAGTATACGCGAGCTTGAACACATTCTCGATGCTTTTCCGCTCGATTATATGTATAGCCACCACCTCACCGATTTTGTGGTGGCATATATGCAGGAGGGTGAGGCTGCCGAGGAGTTATCGTATGGTATTAAGCAACTTGCCCCCGACCACTATCTTGCACAGGTTACAAAGGAGAATGGAGTGGTATCGTCGCGCTGTGAGCTTAAATTTGCGCCTATAAGTGATTGATAACAAACAACCCCGCAATTGCGGGGTTGTTTGTTTATATATTGTTATTATTCTTTTTCAGTTGTGGCTTTTTACCCAATTTCTCTTCAAGCATCTGTACCCACTCATACCAATTAGGTATGTATAGCGTGGCTATAATGGTATTCAGCAGCATGCCCATGACCACAGCTGCACCCAGCGACAAGCGGGCGTTGGCTCCTGCGCCGCCTGCAAAGAGCAGTGGCATCACGCCCAGTACAAAGGCAAACGAGGTCATGAGGATGGGACGCAGGCGCACATGTCCTGCCTCGGCGGCGCTCTGTCTTATGCTGTTACCTGTGCTGCGATAATCCCGCGCAAACTCCACGATGAGAATACCGTTTTTTGCGCTCAGTGCTATGAGCAATATTATTCCCACTTCGGTATAAACGCTCACAGGGATACCAAACAGCCAGCAGCCCACAATGGCTCCAAGCAGGGCTATCGGTACACCGGTGATGGCTGCCACAGGGCTGCCCCAGCTTTCGTATTGCGCGGCAAGAACCAGATAGGCGACAAGAATGGCTATAATGAATATAAGGGTGGTGGTGCTGCCGGCTGTTTTCTCCTGATAGGCCACGCCGGTCCACTCATATCCGAACTCATTGCCCAGCTCGGCCTTTACAAGTGCTTCTACGTCGTTCATAACCTGGCTCGAACTGTATCCGGGTGCCACGTTGCAGGTGATTGCTGCGCTATTATACATATTGTAACGCCCAAGCTGGTCGATGCCGAGGGTGTTCTCTACCTTAATGAAACTGCTGAATGGTACCATTTCGCCCTTGTTGTTGGCAAGGCTCAAGCGTAGCACGCTGTCAATAACTTTTTGGCTCTTTTCGCCTGCGGCCATTTTTACTTGCCATATACGGCCAAGCATCACAAAATCGTTTACATATATAGCACCCATGTAGTAACTGAGGGTAGATAGTACGGCTCCCATGTCGAGCCCCATGGATATTGCCTTCTGGCGGTCTATGTTCAAGAAGTATTGTGGAACATCGGCCTCATAGGAGCTGTTCATATTCTCCACCGAGGGGGCTTTGCGGTAATTTGCCACTATGGCATCCACTCCCTTTTGCAGTTCGGTCAGCCCAAGTGCCTTGCGGTCCTCCAATTGCAGCTGTAATCCTCCCACGTTACCTATTCCCGGAATTGCCGGCGGTACTATGGCAAAGCACTGCGCCTCCTCAATCTCCACATAGGCCTGTTTGTTGAAACGCTCTACAATGGCCGCAGCCTTTTGCTCCTTCTCCTTGCGCTCGCTCCAATCTTTGAGCACCACAAAGACGCTTGCAGCGTTGCTCTGCTGGCCGTTGTTCAGTATGCTGTATCCGCTTATGCTGATGTTGGTCTTTACCTCGGGGTAGGCCGAAACTATATCTTCTACTTTGGCGGCCACCGCCTCTGTGCGGCTGAGCGAGGCTGCGGGTGGCAGTTGCACGGCTATTATAAAGTAACCATCGTCCTCATCGGGGATAAAGGTTGTGGGCCACACGTTGAACATATACAATGCAAGCAACGACATTGCGGCAAAGCTTATGGCTGCAATCCATGCACGGCGCAAGAGGAAATCCACCACCTTGTCATACCAGCGTTGCACGGCATCGTACCCCTTGTTGAAGGCTCTGAAAAAGGCTCCCTCCTTTCGCTCGCTTGCAGGGCGCAGCAACAGGGCACATAGTGCCGGGGTGAGTGTCAGTGAATTAAAACCGCTGAGCAGGGTGGCTGTGGCAATGGTAAGGGCGAATTGCTTGTATAGCTGTCCCGATATTCCACTAATCATGGTTGTAGGCAGGAATACAGCCATCATCACCAACACAACACCTATAATGGGGCCCGCAATCTCTTCCATAGCCTTTTCTGTGGCTTCGCGTGCCGCCAGCTTCCCCTCGTCTAATATTCGCGTGGCATTCTCAACCACCACAATGGCATCGTCCACCACAATGGCAATGGCAAGAATGAGCCCAAAGAGCGACAATGTGTTTATGGAAAAGCCCAACAGCTCCATAACTGCCAATGTTCCTATGAGCGACACGGGTATAGTGAGGCAGGGGATGAGCGTGGCACGCCAATTTTGCAAAAAGAGGAATATAACCAAAATTACAAGCACGGTGGTCTCTACAAAGGTGTAAAGTACCTCGTGAATGGAGCTGCGCATAACGTCGGTGGTGTCAAGCGCAATCTGGTATTGAACCTGTGGGGGGAATCCCTCGGATAGTTCCTCCATCTTCTCGCGCACGGCCTTTGACACGGCCAGCGAGCTTGAACCGGGTAACTGATATACGGCAAGTGCTGCGGTGGGCTTGCCTTTCAAGCGGCTCGACGAGGCGTAGGTCTCGCTACCAATCTCTATGTCGGCAATGTCGCGCAGGCGCAGCATCTCCACCCCGTTGTTGCGAATGACGATGTTGGCAAACTCCTCGGCATCCTTCAAACGGCCTTGCACGTTGAGCGTGTATTGAAAGGCGTTGTCGGCATCGCTCCCAAGCGTTTGTCCCACATAGCCTGCCGATATTGCAAGATTCTGTTTTGATATTGCTTGATACACCTCGGCTGGCGATATTCCTCTTATGCGCATGGCCTCGGGGTTGAGCCACACGCGCATAGAGTAGTTGCCCGCTCCCATGATGTTTACCGAGCCCACTCCCGGGGTGCGGGTGAGCTGATCTACTATCTGTAATTCGGCGTAATTGGATAGATATAGCTGGTTATATGTGCTGTCGCCTGTGAGGGTTATGAAAAGCACTACGTTGGTCGATTGTTTTTGCACCGTTACACCCTGCTGTGTTACCTCGGTGGGCAGCGAGTTTAGCGCTATGTTCACCCTGTTCTGCACCAGCACGGTTGCCATATCTATATCTGTTCCCACCTCGAATGTTACAGTGAGCCTGTATGTACCCGACGAGGATGATGTGGAGCTCATGTAAATCATTCCATCCACTCCGTTCACTTGTTGCTCTATGGGAATACCCACCGTTTGTGCAATGGTTTCGGCATTTGCTCCGGGATATACGGCATTTACCTGTACTGTGGGTGGGGTGATGGAAGGGTATTGGTCCACGGGCAGTACAAAGAGGGATATCCCGCCTGCCACAAGCAACAACAACGATAGCACGGTGGCAAATATAGGCCGTTCTATAAAGAATTTTGAGAAATTCATAGCTGTCTCTTTTTTTTGATGGTTAAGATTGTGTGCTCATTTGCGGCATCTATCTCTGTTGGGCATGTGAGCCCTCCATAATGGGGGTAACAGCCATGCCGTTACGCACTTTGAGCAGTGCTTTTGTTACGTAGCGTTCGTTTGCTTTGAGCCCGCTTGTAACAAGCCGCAGGGTGTCATCGACAAGATTGCCTGTGGCAATGCTGCGGTACTCCACGGTGTTGCTGTCGTTGAGCACATAAAGGAACTTGCCAAGTTGGTCGGTGCCAATGGAGGCATCTTTTACCAATATTCCGTTATCGACCTTTTCATAGGGCAGCACCACGCTTATGTAGCTGCCCGGTTTGAGGAATAGATTGCTGTTGTCGAGCTCGGCTCGCACTCGTAGCGTTCCGGTGCTCAGATTTATGTCGGGCGACAGGTAGTCCATCTTGGCTTTCCAACGGAAATATGTGTCGTTGCCAAGTGTGAATGTAACATACTCCTCCTTTCCCACTGCGTTGGCGCGTTTCTCTTTGTTGAGCCATTGGTTATCGGTTATGTCGAAATAGGCATACATCTTATCGTCTTTATACATTTTGCATAGTTCCACGGGGCTTGCTGCTCCCGGAATGTATGTACCCACGGAGTAGTTCTCTATACCTACAATACCATCCATAGGTGCCTTTACATAGCAGTATCCAAGGTTGGTGCGGGCTGTGCTTAGTGCCGCTTTGGCATTCTCTACCTGTGCCTCATAACTTTTTACGTTGCTCTTTGCCTGCAACACCTCAATCTGGCTCACGGCATCGCTTTCTATGGCCTGCTGCATGCGTTCATAATTGCTGCGGGCATATTCAAGCCCTGCCTCGGCTGTGTTCAGTGCCGCCTTGGCTTGCGTTACCGCATTTTCGTACAGTGTGGGCTCTATTATAAATAGTGTCTGCCCCTTTTTTACTCTGCCACCGGGTGTGTAGCTCTGTTTTTGCAGTGTGCCGCTTGCCCTTCCCACAATAGAGATTGTTGATACAGCATCAAGGTACCCGGGATATTCGCGTGTGAGGGTTACCTCACGCTCAATGGGTAGTGCCACCTCCACAGGTAGTGCCATGGAGGCGTTTGCCTGTTCCGTTTTTTTGTGGCAACCGCAGATAATGGTTATGGTTGCCAATAAGATAATTTTTTTCATATATTGGATTTTTTAATTATTACCAACCGCCGCCAAGTGCTTCGTATAGCTGTATGAGATATTTGAGCGATGCACCGCGCGCCTGCACAAGATTGTCCTCATAGCTCAATAGGGTGCGCTGGGCATCGAGTACATTCTGAAATTGGGTAAGTCCCTGCTTGTATAGCTCCAAGGAGAGCGCAAGCGTCTCATCGCTTTGGTTTAGGGCCTCTTTTATGGCAACTATCTGCGCAATGGAGTTTTTGTATTCGCTCATGGCGCTCTCAACCTCTTGCATGGCTGTGAGTACATTGCTGTTAAATGCCTGAATGCTCTGTTCGAGTGCTGCTCTTGCCTCTCGTGTGGCGTTTATTCTCTCGCCGCCGCTGAATATGGTCCAGCGCATGGTGGGGGCTATCTCCCATGTGAGGCTTCGGGCACGGGGTAGTTCTTTAAGCTCCTTTGATGCATAGCCTATCGTTCCGTTTATGTAAAAGGTTGGGAACCAATCGCGTTTGCTTGCACCAAGTGAAGCAGCCGCAGCCTCTACCTTTTTTTCGGCCTCTCTTATGTCGGGGCGGCGCAATAGCAGTGTTGCGGGCACGCCAAGTGCTATGCTCTCCACGTAGGCAGGTAGCGAATCGTCGTTGCCCGGCCACGTTCCCATATCCGATGGGTAGCACCCAAGCAGCACCGCCATGCTGTTGCGATATGTATCGATGGTTGCCTCCATGGCCGGAATCTGTGCAAGTGTGTTGTAGTAAACCGATTTTGATTGTGCAACGTCCAATTTTGATGCAAGCCCGCTGTTGTAGCGCGATGTTACTATTGCTATTATCTCCTTTTGCGATTCTACGTTGGTGCGTAGTACTGCAAGGCGTGCTATGCTCTCCTTGAGCGAGAAATATATGGTGGCTACATCGGCACAGAGCGAGACCATGACTGCTCTGTACTCCTCTTCCGTGGCCTGGAACAGTCTTTTCTGTGCTTTTGAGCGCATGTATATGCTGCCAAACAGATCGGCTTGCCAGCTCACCGATACCGCTCCGCTGAAATAACCATCGTAGCTCTCTTGATAGAGTGTCTCGGCAATGTTTCCACTGCCTCTGGTGCGTTGCCATCCGGCCTGTAATCCCACTTGTGGCAAAAGATTGGCTTGCGCCTGCCGCCATACTGCCTTTGCTCTTTTCATGTTCTCTATTGCTGCAATGACAGAGGGGTTGCGCATTACTGCTACATTTATCAAGGAATCGAGCCTTGTATCTTTGAAATTCTGCCACCACAGGTCGTTCTCGGGTGTTGTTTGTTCAAAGGGACCGGTTACTTCCCAATTCTGGGGCAGAGGTTCATTAAGATAAATCTCTCCCGTTTGTGCTTTTATGGCGCTGCATAGGGAGAGGAACGTAAGGAATAGTAAAATAGACCGCATGATTATGTTATATTTGTTAAGCAGAATATAAACACACGGCCGGTGGTAATGGTTTTAAGTGGTTTCGAATGTTGTGAAAAATAGGTTGCTTGTTTTTCTATGAGATTTAATGAATTTTGCTGGCATTATCAAAAGAACGGGCACAAAAAAAAGTGGTAGCAGCGCTACCACTTTTTTGTAATTACTTGTTCCACAAGTTGCCCCATTGATAGCCCTCGCTATCGCGTCCCGCGTGGCACAAACTTTGTCTGTGCTTCA
>CALGJF010000044.1 GCA_937914945.1 uncultured Bacteroidales bacterium
TCCTCGTCGCTTTGCCTTCGGCGAACTTGCTTTCGCTCGCTATAATTGAAAATAAATTTTCACTCGCTCGCTTACTCGCAACTTTGTCTCTGTCGGAATGACGATTTTACATAATGCGATGATTTAATAGAATTTACGTTAAAATAAACTACAATAGCCTCAAAAGTTCCTCTTTAGTAATTCCCAAAAGCTCTGCCTTTGCCTTGAACTGCGGCAGCTCGTTTTCAAGAAAATCGCGCTTTTGCGCTGCCTTTATTCTCTCGCGCGCACCCTCTCTCACAAAATATCCGAGGCCGCGTTTGTTGTAAATTATATCCTCTGCCTCCAGCAGTTGGTATGTGCGCACAATGGTATTTGGGTTCACCCCAAGTGTGGCACCAAGCTCGCGCACCGATGGTATGCGTGCCTCCTCCTCCCAAGTGTGGCACATAATGCGTTCCCGCATCATGTCGGCTGTTTGCAGGTATATTGGTTTATGTTCGCTGAATTCCATTCTGTTATGCTTTTATGCGTTTTATCATTAGGTATATCAGTGCTTGAAAAACAAAGAGGTTCGCTACCGATATTATGTTCATAAACCGTGCCATTGTGGTGGGTGATACAAATTCACCATCTACCGTGCCTATCAAAATGGCGGCAAGGGCAATATCGGCTGCGGGTATGGCCAATGCAATGGCAATGCCTTTCCAATTTCTGAATTGTGTAAAAACAAGCAACAGAAACGTAGTGCAGCTTATCCACGACCATGTTACAAGTACATATAAAAGGGAATAGGGCTGTATATCTGTTTCGTTGCCTGTGTAATGGCCGGCGGTGTAAATGAGCGAACCTATGTGGTTTATCACCGTTGCCAATACTATGATGGTAGCGGGTGCTATCACCAATGTGTTCATAAACATCGACAGATATTTCTCGGTGCCCGATGCAGGCAAAGTGGGGTAGAGCGTGCGTTTCTCTTTTCCAATCATTAGCTTATGGTAGCAAAGTATGGGTGAAAAGCAAAGCAACTTTTCCATAAATCCTTCTCCTATGATACTGCTGTAAAGTGCAATGTCGTTGAAGGCTCTCATAAATACACATACTATAGTATATATAAGTATAGCGGCTACTATGTATAGCAGGAATTTGCTGCTCTTGTTCTCGTATATTATGAGCCGTGTAAGCCGTTTTATGTCTAATGTATTATTCATTCTTTTTCGCTTTTTTTTGTTGTTAAAAATGCAGTTGGTTGCAGGAAATTTTATGCCTCAATCCTGCCTATGTTGTAATAAATAAGTATCTGGAATAGCACGATATTTATAATGGAGGCAAGCAAATATGTTTCTGACACACTGCTTGGTGTCAAGTAACCTTGGCTTGTGGTTTTGAATATCATATCTATACACTTTGTTTCAATTATGGCAATTGCCACCACCAATGCTATGGCTATCCACGCTTTGTATCGGCACAGCATAATGATGAAAAACATTATAATGCTTATGCCACCCCATATAAGCATAATGCTGTTAAGCAGCTCCGTCGTTTCCGTCAGGCTTGCAATATATGTGGCGGAAAAGCCTGCGGCAATTGAGTCCACGCATATTTTGGCAAGTGTTATCGTAAGTGGTACAATTACGAATGTATTTACAAGCATAGAGAGGTATTTCTCCGCGTCGCTTGCGGGTAATAAAAGGTACGTAGCTCTTCTGTGTTTGCGTGGCAGCGTGCCGTAAAATATAAAAGGCGACAGTATTAAAATCAGTTGGACTGTTTCGTCATTATTGCCGAAAATGGGTAGCAAACGAAACGTCTCGTCAATGCCCGTAGCTACAAATATTGCACGGTAGCCAAATACTATTATCAGCAGCGCAATGCCCACCGCAGCAATATTGTAAATATATCCGTTGCTCCTGTTCTCATAAATTATGAGCCGTGCAAGCCGTTTAATGTTTATTGTGTTGCTCATTGTTGTCCTATTCTTTTAATTCTTAAATATATGAGAATTTGAAATATAGCAATTACAAGCAAACTTGTGATGATGTGCCCCGTTTCGTCAAACTCCCGTCGCAGTGGACCGCATAGCCAATATATGGCTACGATTATAATGCCTTCGACCATTTTTCTGTGGCTCATCGAGGTGAAGAACAGGTATGTTACTATGCTTATTATTTGTATATAATCGCACAACTCATTAAGGCCCGGCTTGTAAAATTCCAGCCCCGGTATCTCACCGCCATATTTTATATATAACCAAATCAGTGGAACAAGATTAAGTAATATATAAAATACAGGTACCACAACAACGGTGTTTACAAGCACCGATAAATATTTTTCGAGGTTGCTTGCAGGCTGCATCTCGTATAGTTCTCTTTTCTCCTTTTTCAGTAACGGATAATAAAAGGCTGCGGAAAGATACCCCATAATAAAGATTATTTTTACAGGGAAGAACAGCGATTCTCCGTCAATAGCTGCGGTAAATGTAGATATAATATTTACTACAATGCTGTAAAGGATAATGAGGAGTGTTGCGTAGCATAGGAAATTACTGCTCCTGTGCTCGTATATAAACAACTTGGCAAAACGTGCAAGGCTGAATTCTGTGTTCATCGTTATTTCTTTAGATTAATGTAATTGAAAAGCAGTTCTATGTCAATGTTGCTCTCTTGGCCGTTGCTGTTGGGTGCAATGTAGTTGTACCCGTTAATGCTCTCCTCGCTGTATAGTGCATCGGCAGGCAGCTCCTTTGCAGTGCCACAGCTGTATTGCTGCTGCAAATCAACTATTGAGGCATCGGTTGCAATGTTCTTCTCTTTTAGAATAACAATGTGGTCGAGCAGTGTGGAAACCTCTCTTATCTGGTGTGTGGCAATGATGATGCAACGCTTGTCGTTCATATAGCGCGAAACAATCTGCCTGAACTCGTTTTTGCTTGTAACATCAAGTCCGTTTGTAGGTTCATCGAGCAACAGATATGGGGTATTAAGTGCCAGAGCAAAGGCAATGAATACCTTCTTGCACTCACCGGTAGATAATTTATCGAACTTTGTGTTGCAGTCGAGGCGGAACTCCTTCATCAGCTGCTCGAACTCCTCGTATTTGAAAGTGGGGTAGAATTGCCCATACTCGCGCACAAATGTGCTTATCTTGTTAATGGTTGCCTGTGGGTGCTCGGGCAGGTAAAAGAGACTTTGCAAAGTTTCGGGTTTGCGCTTGGCGGGGTTGTCGCCGCTTGTCTCCACACTGCCGCCTTTGCTGCTTAGTATGCCGCATATAAGCTTCATAAGTGTTGTCTTGCCCGCACCATTGGGGCCCAATAGTCCGTATATTTTACCTTCTGTAAACTCTGTGCTTATGCCTTTGAGCACCTCTTTACTACCGTAAGAGAAATCTAAATTTTTAATTTGTATCATAGTGTATTAGTGGATTAGTACACTGCAAAGATAAAGGCGTTTTTTTATTCTGCAAAATAATATAACAGTTTTTTTATTCCGGTTATTGAATAATATGAAATTACCCACTCAATTGAGTGGGTAAAAATTTTGTGTTTATGCATCTTTGCGCCTTCACTTCTTTTGTTCTTCTGTCTAAGCCATTGCCAGCTGTCATACTGAACGAAAGTGAAGTATCTCAGTTGTGTATGTAGAGATTTCTCCACTTCGTGTTCGAAATGACAAAACCATGTTTTGTTATCGGCGAGTTTTGCGGCCATAGGTCGCGTGAAGCACAGACCGAGTTTGTGCCACGCGGGTGGCCAACAGCAAAACGAGCCAATGACCTTGCAAATATAGAATGATAAAAAGTTTCATGCCGAGCGTATGTGAGGCATCTCTGTACTCTGTACTCTGTTGGCTTCGCCCAAGTTGCTCTTGCTCGGCATAGTAAAA
>CALGJF010000045.1 GCA_937914945.1 uncultured Bacteroidales bacterium
CAATGACAAGCAATGGTAATACCACACTCGCGTATATATTATGTGATACACGCGAGGTACAAAAGGAGAGAAAGAAATGGGTTACGTGGACAAAAAGTAGGATGATTTTAGTCTAAAATTATATGCATAAAAATGAAATCCCTCAACTTTTTACGTTGAGCCAAGAAAAGCCCGCCTGCAACAAAACAAAAAAAAGCGGGCATCTTTTGCAAGATGCCCGCCTATGGGGTGGGTAAGCTACCTACATCGCGCCGCTACAACCAACTACCTTTGCTGCGGTCAAGCCCTGGAGGATTCGCTAGGAGCTGGCCGTATAGGACTTACCCATACAGAGCGCAAAGATACAACAAAATTCCATTATCGCAAAATTTAGGGCAACAATTTCCACATAACATGTGGCGACCGCCTTGAAAACTCAACAAAACAGAGAGCAGACCCGTATAAAGCATAAATAAAAATTGAAGTTTTTAAGAATCACAAACATTTTATATCAAAAATTAAAAAAATATCGCGAGCACAATAGAAAAAACAAATATTATTATTACTTTTGCACATCTTTATAAATAAGGAGATATTGCACAGGCGAGAATGTGCACCACCCTAAAAATGGTTTTTGCAAACAAGCGTTGCAAAAGCCTATATATTTTTTTTATGTAAGAATACAAAAAACATAAAACTTTTATTATTAACTTAATTCATTAATTTATGAAGAAAATTTTACTTTCTATTCTCTGCTTGTTCAGCATTATCGCTGTTCGTGCAGATGAGGTAACATTCGACTTCACCAATCCCGCAGGACTTACACCTGCCATAGGTGATGAGATGTTTGAAGACGCCGGAAATGATGCGTTTGCATTTAACATCTCCGGTACAACTTTCACGGCAAACGGTATTACCATCAGCACAACCGATGGTTCTACTGCATCACGTATTTGGAAATCGGCAAAAGGCATTTATGATTTGCGCGTTTACAAAACCGCAACAATGACCGTTACAGCTCCCAGCGGCGCGAGAATCGAGAACATCACATTAGCAGGAGCAACCGTTGCCAATATCACAACTAACGTTGGCGCATATGACAACAAGGTGTGGACAGGTTCGGAGAGCGAGGTTGTATTCACTTGGGATAGCAGTGCTAAAACGCAGAAAATCAACACAATCACTGTAACTTATTCTGCCGAAGTAGCAAGCGGCGCAACACTTTCTGCACCCGTTGCATCGGTTGAGCCCGGCACCTTCTACAACGCAACATCGGTTGAGCTTAGCAGCGAGAGCGAGGGCACAATCTACTACACCACCGACGGCACAGAGCCCACAGAGGAGTCGGCTGTTTACAGCGAGGCTATTGTAGTGAGCGAGTTCGGCGCAACAACAGTTATCAAGGCGGTAGTTATCAATGGCAGCAACTACAGCGATGTTGCAACATTCTCTTATGCACTTAAGGTTGCCGATCCTGTATTCTCAATTGAAGGCGGTGTTTATGAAAAGGTTAGCGGTGCAAATGCGTTGAAGTTCTCAACAGAGACAACAGGTGCTACAATTCTTTACAACAACCGTGGTGGCGACCCCAGGACAGAGGGTTCAAAAGCTAGCGGCAGCCTTTCGGTTCTTTCAACCACAGTAGTTCAGGCTGTTGCTTTTGTTACCAACGCCGAGGGCGATTCAATCTTCAGTAACGTGGTAAAAGAGTATTACACAATTTCTCCCGTTAAACCTTTCAAGGTTGCAACTGAAATTGTAAGCGGCACAAAATACCTCATCAACTATGAGGGCATAATTGCCGAGCCTCACTACACATCAACCAACTATGGTTATATGTACACCGAGAACGCAACTGTAAACGGCGATTTCATTGAAACAAACGAGTACTACGGTTTCACAATCACAGAGACCGAGACTGCAGGTGAGTACACCATCATGGACGCAAACAACCGTTACTACTACATGAAAGGTAACTACGATAACTTCAATGCAACCGACGACATCACCGAGATTGGCGATGCAGCTATCTGGACAATCGCTATCGAGGACGATTGCACAGCAACCATCACCAACAAAGCAACAGGTAAGAACATTTCATACAGCACACAATACAATAACTTTGAGTCTATCAAGGACGGTGCAAACCTTCCCATCCTCTACGCTATGCGCGAGTACCCCACTATCACTATCACTCCCGAGAACTGGGCTACAGTTGAGAGCATCACCAAGGTTGTTGTAACATGCGAGGATGGTATCGCACTCAACGAGAGCGAGGAGCTCTACGCTACATACCGCGACCCCTATTGGAACATGGGCCTCGACTTCGGCTATGGCAAGGTGAGCGATGATGGCAAGAGCGTAATTTACGAGCTTGAGACACCCCTCACAGCCAACGGCGACTACTCAATCACATTCCCCGCAGGCTTGTTCACATTGGATCCCGATGGCTTGGCAAAATTAAGCAAGAATGAGTCTCTTGGTCTCACTGTTGATAACCCCAACATTCTTGAGCTCACATACGCTAACCCAAATGGCGAGAGCACAGTTAAGAGCATCGAGTACCTCTACTTCGAGTTCAGCCAAGATATTGTTGACAACGTACAGAATGCTGTTATCACCGACGATAAGGGCAACGAGTATCCTTTGAGCGTTACTTATACTGACGGATGGGGCACAGCAACTCCATACAACGCTTTGTGCTTGAAGACTGCTGCACCTATCACAGAGCCCGGTACATACACATTCGTTTTGAAGAAAAATTATATCGCGTCTGTAAATAACGCAAACGTAACAATCAGCGAGGATATCACATACACATTCACCCTCGTTGAGGGCTTGAAGGTAACAAGCGTTTCACCCGTAGCGGGCGCAACTGTCAGCGAAATCAGCGAGATTGTTATCGACTTCAACAACTACGTTTACCACGACTACCTCTCATCAATCTGGGTTATGGACGAGAACGGTAACGAGTATGAGTTCGTTAAGAGCGCAGAACTCGAGAGCAACACCTTGAGCATCAACTTCACTTGCGCAACTCCCATCACTGTTGCCGGCACATATACATTCTCACTCGAGGAGTATGCTGTATACGGCTACGACAGCAGCTGGAACATGGAGACCATTCCCACTCAGAGCTTTACATTCGTATTCAACGGCAGCTCAATCGAGACAGGTATCGACGAGACTATTGCCGATGGCGAGGGTGAGAAGGTAATCTTCGACCTCACAGGCCGCCGCGTTAAGGAGATTAACAAGGCCGGTATCTACATCATCAATGGTGTTAAAACAGTTGTTGAATAATATTATTCAATAAACTATACCCCAAGCAGGTGCAACCGCGGTTGCACCTGCTTTTTTATTATATTAATATAGGTACGCGCGTTTATATATTTTCATGGATTGGATATTTTTTACTATCTTCGCCCGCAAAAGCAAACAAACATACAAATGGAAGAGAAAAGCATAAAAAGCCTGAGCGAAAGAGCAATGTACTACGGCACAATATTCGGTGGTGTAATGATTGCTGCCAATATATTCTATCTGCTTGGTTTGAGTTCCTCAATCTTCTCCACCCTATTCCTGTTATTGATATTGTCATCGCCATTTATAGCCGGCAGGCTTGCCATAAATTATAGAAAAAGCGAACAGGACAACCAAATGACCTTTATACAGGCATGGCATTTCCTTATTATAATGTATCTATGCGCCGCCCTGCTCACAGCCATTGCCCAATTCATATATTTTACATTCATGGACAACGGCTATTTCATGAGCACCATATTGCAACAATTCGATACATTTGCAAGCATGGAAGATATAGATGCCACGCTGCGCCGGGAACTCACTGCAACAGCCGACCTGCTACGCTCGATGGGCAACCGCGACATCATACTGCAAATTTTCTTTACAAATATCATCATTTCGCCCATCATTACATTTTTTATAGCTATATTCGTGCGTAGAAACGCTTAATAAGAGCAAGATAAATATTATAAAAAACAGAACAAACATAATATGGACATATCTGTAATAATACCGCTATACAACGAGGCCGAATCGTTACCCGAACTTGCTGCATGGATTGAACGCGTTATGACGGAGAATAAATTCTCCTACGAGGTAATATTCATAAACGACGGCAGCACCGACGACTCTTGGAGCGTTATAGAGCAGTTGCGCGAGAAGAACAGCGCCATTCATGGAATAAAATTCCGCCGCAACTATGGCAAGTCGCCGGCACTCTACTGCGGATTCGAGCGTGCGAAGGGCGATGTTGTAATAACAATGGATGCCGACCTGCAGGACAGCCCCGACGAAATACCCATCCTGTACCGAATGATTACCGAGGATGGATATGACCTTGTTTCGGGTTATAAACAGAAACGATATGACCCGTTGAGCAAAACACTCCCCACCAAACTGTTCAACGCCACAGCCCGCAAGGTCTCGGGCATAAACAACCTGCACGACTTTAACTGCGGGCTCAAAGCCTATCGCAACGAGGTGGTAAAGAGCATAGAGGTCTATGGCGACATGCACCGATACATACCCTACCTTGCCAAGAACGCAGGCTACACCAGAATAGGCGAGCTCGTGGTACATCATCAGGCAAGGAAATATGGCAAAAGCAAGTTCGGAATAAGCCGTTTCTTCCATGGTTACCTCGACCTTATGTCCTTGTGGTTCCTTTCGAAATTCGGGTATCGCCCCATGCACATATTCGGTTTGTGGGGAACGGTAATGTTCTTCATCGGGTTCATTGCAGCATTCATTCTGGGTGCAAACAAGCTATATTCGCTTGCATGCGACCACCCGGCCCGCCTTGTAACAGACTCGCCATACTTTTACATTGCGCTCACAATGATGATTTTGGGCACCCAGCTCTTTCTCACCGGCTTTATTGCCGAACTTGTGAGCCGCACATCGCAGGAGAGAAACAAATACAATGTAGCCAAAGAAATTTAACCACAATGATACACAACAGAAAAAACATAGCAATAACAATTGTGGCACTGCTGGCAGTGAGCCTTGCAGCCATCACCGGGTGCGACAAAGGATATGACTGCGAGCTCGACAACACATCGTATGACAACATAGCGTTCTACACCATTGAGGATGGCAAAGAGGAGGCATATATATACCAATCGCCTCTCACCGTTTCGCTCATGGTAAACGGCGAGGAGTCGGTAATGATAAATCATGTGATGAACACCGACAGGGTATCGCTCCCCATGAGCTACACGCAAGAGCGCGACACGGTAATATTCCGCTACGACGATGGCCTTTGCGACTCTCTATACATAGACCACACAAACACGCCATACTACCAATCCATGGAGTGCGGAACGCTTATGTTCCACAAATTGGAGGGGCTCAAAAGCACCAATGTATGGATTGAGGATGCCGCCATTGTGAATGACATTGTAAACTTTGAAGGACATGAGAATATCAAGATATATTTTTATAAGTAGCATGTTGCTACTGCTGGCAGCCACAGCTGTTGCACAGGAGAACAAGGCGGTAAACACAAGCAAGCCTTGGGAATTCAAAGGTGTGAGCGTTTCGGCCGACCTGTTTGGCACCATCGGACGCATAATGAACGACTTCACGAGCTACGAGGTTGCCGTTTCGGCAAACTTCGGCAACCGTTTCTTCCCCGTCGTGGAGGTGGGGCACGGCAGCACCGACACCACCGACGAAACCACACGCATATACTACAAATCGAGCGCACCCTATTTCCGCGTGGGACTCGACTACAATTTCCTTTACAAAAAAGGAGGCGAACTGAGCAACTACAAAATCATCGGCTTGGTGCGATATGGACAGACTACCGCAAAATACGATGTTACCACCCCACCCATGACCGACCCCGTGTGGGGCAACACCACATCGCTCACACTCACCGATGTAGAGGCCGATTGCTCATGGCTGGAATTTGGTGTGGGCGTACAGGTTAAAGTGTGGAAAAACCTGCATATGGGCTGGAGCCTCAGATACAAATCGAGGCTCAAGGATGGCAAAGGCGATAGCTCACAGGCATGGTATATTCCCGGATATGGCGAGAACAAAAGCGGCAGTTTCGGGGGTACTTACAACATCATTTACAACATACCGTTAAGCAGAAAATAAGACAATATGAAAGCGTGGCAAATAATCTTCCTTATATTCCTTATCGCAGGCAGCATATATGTGATAAACCGCAGTACCCCCTATAAGAGCAACAGCGGCAAGATATTCGGCACATACTACAACATAATATACCAGAGCGACAAGGAGCTGCACGATGCAATCAAAGCTACCCTCGCGCAGGTAGATGGCTCGCTTTCCACCTTCAACAAGCAATCGGTCATAAGCGCAATAAACAACAACAAGGATATCACCCCCGACGAGATGTTCACCCGCGTATTTACTCTTGCACAGGATATCTCACAAAAAACCGATGGAGCATTTGACATCACCGTAGCACCACTTGTCAATGCATGGGGCTTCGGATTCAAAAACGGGCTCCCCACAGACTCCGCCGCAATAGATTCGCTGCGCCAATATGTGGGATACACCACAGTGGCCCTGCAAGATGGCAAAATAGCCAAGCAACACCCGCAAACATTGCTCGATTGCAGCGCCATAGCCAAGGGATTCGGTTGCGACATGGTGGCACGCACGCTCGAAGAGGCCGGCGTTGCAAACTACATGGTGGAGATTGGCGGGGAGATTGTAGCCAAGGGAAAGAACGACAAAGGGAAAAGCTGGGCAGTGGGTATAAACAAGCCCATTGACGACAGAGCAGGACAGAACCACAGCCTGCAAGAGATTGTACGCATAAGCGGCAAGAGCATGGCAACATCGGGCAACTACCGTAATTTCCGCTACGAGGGCACGCGCAAAGTATCGCACACCATAAATCCCCAAAGCGGTTATCCGGTGAACCACAGCCTGCTATCGGCAACGGTAATAGCCGACGATTGCGCCACCGCCGATGCCCTTGCCACAGCCTTCATGGTAATGGGAGTAGACAAAGCAATGGAATTCTGCAACAGCGATGCATCCATCGACGCCTATTTCATATACAGCGACAACGAAGGCAACCTGCTGACAAGCGAAACAGACGGATTCAAGAATTACAGATAATAACGCAAACGAGCTTGCCGCATCGGGCAAGCTCGTTTGGCGTATTTAGGTATTAGTCTTTAAGGTCGCACGCGCAAGCAAATCCTTATTTAATACTATCTATAAGGAACGACAGATTGGACGTGAACAACTTCACCGATATCGCAAGCAAAATTATTCCGAAGAATTTGCGGGTAAAATATACACCACCCTTGCCAAGAATACGGCTTATGCGCTTTGTTGCATTTAACATTATATAAACCACCAAAGCATTTACCAGCAGACCTGCGAGAATATTAATCGACGAATATTCGGCCTTCAACGATAGGAGCGTGGTAAACGAACCCGCACCTGCAAGCAACGGGAAAACCAACGGTACATACGTGGCATCGTTACCGGCCACGGAGGTATCCTTGAAAATCTCAATATCGAGCACCATCTCAAGTGCCATCAGAAAAACGACCAATGCACCCGCCACGGCAAATGAATTAATATCCACACCGAAGAGCCCTAAAAGAAAGTCGCCCATAAAGAAGAATACGAGCATCAACCCAAAGGCATAAAGCGTAGCTTTCCATGCGTTTATGGTTTTTCCCCTGTCGCGCAGGCTCATAACCATAGGCATGATACCAATAGGGTCAATCACAGCAAACAACACTATGAACGCGCTTAGAAACTCAACCCAACTGAATGACAACAGCATAATCTTCCTTTATTTATCAAATTAACCTTTTCAAATTACACAAACCCCTCATGTGCTATGCACAACAAGGTTTAGCGCAAATTTATACATAAATATCTTTACAAAAAAAGAAAGCAGAAATTATTTATCTTTTTTAGAATATTTTTTCTCTGCCGCATTATAAAATAATAACAAAAAATCGCGGTTATTTGCAATAAAAGTAGTACCTTTGCGCCCGAATTCTATCAACATAATGTCTAACTCATTAAAGAAAAACAAATTATGAGCACAGAAATTCTAACCGGTACTCCCGATTTCAACTGGGAGTCTTATGAAAAAGGAGAGAACATCTCGGGTCTCTCACACGAGCAGTTGGAGCAGGCCTACAATGGCACTCTCAACAAAGTATCAAGCAGCGAGGTAGTTAATGGTACAGTAATCGGTATCAACAAACGCGAGGTTATTGTTGACATCAACTACAAGCAGGACGCTATTATCCCCATCAGCGAGTTCCGCTACAACCCCGATTTGAAGGTGGGCGACCAGGTTGAGGTTTACATTGAGAACCTCGAGGACAAGAAAGGCCAGCTTAACCTTTCACACAAGAAAGCTCGCGCAAGCCGTTCTTGGGAGCTTGTAAACAAAGCTATGGAAGAGCAGGCTGTTGTTAAGGGCTACATCAAGTGCCGCACAAAGGGTGGTATGATTGTAGATGTATTCGGTATCGAGGCATTCTTGCCCGGTTCACAGATTGACGTTAAGCCCATCCGCGACTACGATGCATACGTTGGTCAGACCGAAGATTTCAAAATTGTTAAGATTAACCAGGAATTCAAGAACGTTGTTGTATCTCACAAGGCTCTTATCGAGGCTGAGCTCGAGGAGCAGAAGAAGAAGATCATCAGCACATTGGAGAAAGGCCAGGTACTCGAGGGTACCGTTAAGAACATCACATCTTACGGTGTATTCATCGACCTCGGTGGTGTTGACGGTCTTATCCACATCACAGACCTCTCTTGGGGCCGCGTGAACGAGCCTACCGACATTGTATCTCTCGACCAGAAAATCAATGTTGTTATCCTCGACTTCGATGACGAGAAGAAGCGTATCGCTCTTGGTTTGAAGCAGCTTACTCCCCATCCTTGGGATGCTATCGACCCCAACTTGAAGGTTGGCGATATCGTTAAGGGTAAAGTTGTTGTTATGGCCGACTATGGTGCATTCATCGAGATTGCTCCTGGCGTTGAGGGCTTGATCCACGTTTCAGAGATGTCTTGGAACCAGCACTTGCGTTCAGCTCAGGACTTCATGAAGGTGGGCGAGGAGATCGAGGCTGTTGTATTGACACTCGACCGCGACGAGCGCAAGATGTCTCTCGGTATCAAGCAGCTCAAAGAGGATCCCTGGACAAACATCGACGAGAAATATCCCGTTGGTTCAAAGCACACTGCAAAAGTGCGTAACTTCACAAACTTCGGTATCTTCGTTGAGATTGAGGAAGGCGTAGATGGCCTTATCCACATCAGCGACCTCTCTTGGACCAAGAAGGTAAAACACCCCTCTGAATTCACACAGATTGGTGAGACCATCGAGGTACAGGTACTTGAGATAGACAAAGAGAACCGTCGTTTGAGCCTTGGCCACAAGCAGCTTTCTGAGAATCCTTGGGATGTATTTGAGACAATGTTCACCGTTGGCTCAATCCACGAGGGTGTTATCACAGAGCTCATCGACAAGGGTGCTGTTGTTTCTCTCCCCGAGGGTGCAGAGGGCTTTGCTACTCCCAAACACCTTGTAAAAGAGGATGGCACACAGGCTCAGGCTAACGAGACACTCGAGTTCAAAGTAATCGAGTTCAACAAGGAGGCCAAGAGAATATTCCTCTCACACAGCCGTATCTTCGAAGATGCAGCAAAAGAGGAGGAGAAGGCAGAGAAGAAGGCTGCTGCAGCAGCTCGCAAGAGCAAGAAGGCTGCCGAGGAGGCTGCTCCCGCTATTCAGAACCAGGCCGCATCTACCACACTTGGCGATATCGATGCACTTGCCGCTTTGAAGAGCAAATTGGAGGGTAACGCAGAGTAATCTACGTTAATCCAAATAACAATCAAGAATCCGAAGCCACGGCTTCGGATTCTTTTTTTATGCTCTTTATCAAATGGGAATAAAAAAATAGCTATCTTCGCACAACAAGATAATGCAGCGATGGACATTTTCGAGGTACACGTTTTAGGGTGCGGTTCGGCACTGCCAACCACACGGCACAACGCCAGCTCGCAGGTTGTGAGAGTGGGCAATAAACTATATATGATAGACTGCGGCGAGGGCACACAACTGCAACTGCGTCGCTCACACATACATTTTGCATTCATAAACACCATATTCATATCGCATCTGCACGGCGACCACTGCTTCGGGCTCATAGGCATGATATCAAGTTTCGGGCTGCTCGGGCGCACCGCCCCACTCCACATATATGCCGATGCCATGCTGCGCAAGCTCATGCAGCCACAGCTCGATTTCTTTTGCAAGGAGCTTAAATATCAAGTTGTGTTCCATGACATCGATGCCACAAAGCACGAACAGATATACGAAGACGGCCTCATAACCGTACACACACTGCCCCAAAAACATCGCATCCCCTGTTGCGGCTTTCTCTTCAAGGAAAAGCCCAAGAAAAGGCATATAAGGCGCGATATGATTGATGCGTACAACATACCCGAATACTACCGCAACGCCATAAAGAACGGAGAGGACTACACCACACCCGAAGGCGAAGTAATCCCTAACGCACGGCTCACAACCGATGCCGACCCCTCGCGCAGCTACGCCTACTGCTCCGACACGCTCCCCTGCCCCGGAAATATCCCACACATTGCAGGTGCCGACCTACTCTACCACGAAGCCACCTTTGCCAACAGCGAGGCCACACGCGCCGTGGCCACATTCCACTCCACAGCCGAGCAAGCTGCCACCATAGCCAAAGAGGCAGGGGTAAAAAAGCTCATAATAGGGCACTTCTCTTCGAGATACGAAGACGAGGATATACTGCTTGCCGAGGCCAAGGCCATATTTCCATGCAGCGAACTTGCCGCAGAAGGAAAAGAGGTGAAAATATAACAGCTCCATAACAAAAAAACAGGGGGCCGAATTAAACCATCGGCCTCAGCGGATGTCTAAAAAGAGTGGACAGGAACAGCACTCGTCGATGATGGCTTTGCCATTCCAAACAACGCATAGATTCAGCACAACAAATGAGCGAAAAAAGCAGCACCATGAACGACAACGAAATAGTTGCCCTGCTTGCCGACAAGGCAACGCGGGAGGCTGCTTTTTCATCAATAATAAAACAATACAGCCAACCACTCTATTGGCACATACGGCGCATGGTGCTGTCGCACGACGATGCCAACGACCTGCTGCAAAACACATTCCTCAAAGCATGGAGCAACATCGATAAATTCCGTGGAGAATCACAAATATCCACATGGCTCCACCGCATAGCGGTAAACGAAACACTCACATTCCTTGGCAAGAACAAAGGCGAGATAGTATCGATAGACACACCCGAAGGCGAGATTGCAAACAGGCTCGAAAGCGACACATATTTTTGCGGAGACCAGGCCGATGCACTCTTCAACGAAGCCATCGGCCGCCTGCCCGAAAAGCAACGCCTTGTATTCACAATGAAATATTTCCGGGAAATGAAGTACGAGGAGATATCGCAAATTCTTGACACCAGCGTGGGGGCATTGAAAGCATCGTACCACCTTGCAGTTAAAAAAATAGAAAAATATTTAGAGGAACAAGATTAAACCTTTTGCAAGATAGCAAATCTAATAAACGAAAGGGTAAAATTATGAATATAGAGGAGTTTAAGAAAAAAGAGCCGTTCACCGTTCCCGAGAACTACTTTGAACAGTTTGCCGACAACATGATGAACATGTTGCCCAAGGAGCATGTGAAGGAGCAAAAGAAGCACCGCACAATAGCCCTGCCCCGCATTGCCCGCTACATCAGCTATGCAGCAATGCTCATAATGATGTTTGCCTTAGGATACACTATATACAACACCAACAAAACAACACAGAACATAACGGCCGAGGAGCATTACGAAGGAGAGTATATTGATGAAATACTAAACAACTACCCCATTGATGACTACACCTTCTATTGCTACCTCACCGGTAACGACATAAACTAAGGTTATTCACAGGAACATGTCCCAAACGAATGTAAGGAATATAAAGATATTATTATAGAGATTTCTCCTCCTTTCAGTCGTCAGAATGACAAAATGATGCAGTAACCGATAAACACCATAAATAAAAACAACGAATATGAAAAGAGCAATCATAACTCTGTCGCTTATAATTGTTACCATATTGGCGACCCATGCACAAGAGAAACAGGGCCAGCAAGGTGGCCGCCGCCGTTTCTCACCCGAGCAGTTCCAAGCCAAGCAACGCAGCTACATAATAGAGAAAGCAAGGCTCACCGACGAGGAGGCAGCCGCCTTTTTCCCCATCTTCTTTGAACTGCAAAAAGAGAAATTCCGCATAGAGCGCGAGGCACGCAGTAAAGTGATAAAAGAACGTGGCCAGCGACTCACCGACGAGCAGTGCAAGGAACTTTTGATGAACAACGCCGATGCCCGCATAAAGATAGCCGAGCTGGAAAAAGAATACATAACCAAATACTTGAAAGCAGTATCGGCAAAAAAACTGCTCGACATACAACGTGCCGAGCGCAGTTTCCAGAACCACATGCTAAAAAGCCTGTCGCGCGACAACGCACGCAAAGCACCCAAGAAAGAGCGCACAAGGCTGCATTTAGATGATTAACGGCACAAAAGCCGCACAAATATAACCCACCATTGAGTGTAAACAACTCAATAACTTGTTTTTCATAGATTTTAATGGTCGCAAAGGCGAAGGGTAGCTGTATTAGTTCAGCACTCCTTCGCCTTTGCTTCGTTCCATAGCGCATCCATCTCGGCAAGAGACATATCGGATAGATTTTTATTCATGGCAATGGAGCTATCTTCCACGTAATTGAAACGACGGCGGAATTTATTGTTTGTGAGTTCAAGCGCGGTGTCGGGGTTTATGTCGTAGAGGCGGGCGGCATTCACAAGGCTGAATACGAAATCGCCAAACTCCTTTTGCATATTCTCCTTGTCGCCCTTCTCCATTTCGGTTTGCAGCTCGGCAAGTTCCTCCTGTACCTTGGCCCACACATCCTCTTTCTTTTCCCAATCGAACCCCACATTGGCAGCCTTTTCCTGCATGCGATAGGCCTTTATGAGCGATGGCATGGATGTGGGCACACCGCTCAAGATACGCTTGTTCCCATCCTTTTCGGTGCGTTTCAGTTGCTCCCAATTCTTGCATACCTCGCCTGCCGTTTCGGCCTTTGCGGTACCGAAAACATGGGGATGGCGGTATATTAGCTTTTCGCACAGGCGGTCGCACACATCCTTCATATCAAACTGCTCACGTTCCTGTGCAATCTTTGCATAAAAAGCAACGTGCAACAGCACATCGCCCAGCTCCTTACATATATTTTGAGTGTCGTCGGCCACAAGAGCATCGGACAATTCATACACCTCCTCTATTGTATTGGGGCGCAGGCTTTCGTTTGTTTGCTTTCTGTCCCACGGACATTTTTCGCGTAACTCGTCGAGAACATCCAAAAAGCGCTCGAATGAGGCTAAAATTTCACTTCTACTATGCATAATTTGTATTTTTTTGTGCCGCAAAAGTAATTATTTTAATAATAAGAATTAACTTTGCAGTTAATTAATTTTTTAACAGAACAATTATAATCAAAAATACTATGAGCTTAGCAAGCACTTACATTCCCGCCGAGGTTGAAGAGAAATGGTATGCCTATTGGCTGAAGAACAACCTGTTTCACTCGGAACCCGATGAGAGAGAACCCTATACAATAGTTATCCCCCCACCCAATGTTACAGGTGTGTTGCACATGGGACACATGCTCAACAACACAATACAGGATATATTGGTGCGCCGCGCACGCATGCTTGGCAAGAATGCCTGCTGGGTACCCGGCACCGACCACGCATCCATTGCAACCGAGGCAAAGGTGGTAAAGAAACTTGCCGAGCAGGGTATTAAGAAGAGCGACCTCACACGCGAGGAGTTTCTGAAACACGCATGGGAGTGGAAGGAGGAGCATGGCGGCATCATCTTGCAGCAGTTGCGCAAGCTGGGAGCATCGTGCGACTGGGACCGCACATCGTTCACAATGGACGAGATTCGCAGCAAGAGCGTTATAAAGGTATTTTGCGACCTCTACAACAAAGGGCTCATATACCGCGGCCTTCGCATGGTGAACTGGGACCCCAAAGCACAAACCGCGCTCAGCAACGAGGAGGTTATCTACAAAGAGGAGAAGAGCAAGCTCTACTACTTGAAATACTACGTGGATGAGCCCGCAGGCAGCACCGATGGCGAGGAGGCCGATGCAGTAACACTTGCACCCACCGATGCGTTTGACGCAACCGTAAAGCACCAGATATTGCACCGCGATGCCAACGGTCGCCGTTACGCAGTGGTGGCAACCACCCGCCCCGAGACTATCATGGGCGATACCGCAATGTGCATTAACCCCAAAGACCCCAAAAACAGCTGGTTGAAGGGCAAGCAGGTGATTGTACCCCTTGTAGGCCGTGTTATCCCCGTTATAGAGGACCGTTACGTGGAGATTGAGTTCGGTACCGGTTGCTTGAAGGTAACCCCTGCACACGACACCAACGACTATATGTTGGGCAAGACACACAACCTTGAAACCATAGACATATTCAATGCCGATGGTACATTGAGCGAGGCTGCAGGCCTCTATGTGGGCATGGACCGCATGGATGTGCGCAAGCAGATTGTCATCGACTTGGAGAAGGCAGGCCTGCTGGAAAAGGTTGAGGACTACGACAACAAGGTGGGATATTCGGAGCGCAATACCGACACTGCCGTTGAGCCCCGCCTCTGCATGCAGTGGTTCCTCAACATGCAGCACTTTGCCGACATTGCTCTGCCCCCTGTAATGAACGACGAGCTTAAATTCTACCCCACAAAATACAAAACCACATACAACAATTGGCTATCTAACATACAAGATTGGTGCATCAGCCGCCAGCTGTGGTGGGGACACCGCATACCCGCATACTTCTTGCCCACAGCCGAGGGCGAAAGCGAAAAATTTGTGGTAGCCGAGAGCTTGGAGCAGGCTGTAGAGCTTGCAAAGGCCATGCCCGGTTACGAAAATATCACCGCCGAAGAGCTACGCCACGACGAGGATGCGCTCGATACTTGGTTCAGTTCGTGGCTGTGGCCCATCTCCCTGTTCAACGGTATTTTGGACCCCGGCAACAAGGAGATTAGCTACTACTACCCCACCAACGACCTTGTAACCGGCCCCGATATTATCTTCTTCTGGGTAGCCCGCATGATTATGGCCGGCTACGAGTATAAGGGAGATATGCCCTTCCGCAACGTATATTTCACAGGTATCGTGCGCGACAAGCTCGGACGCAAGATGAGCAAGCAGCTCGGCAACTCGCCCAACCCACTTGACCTCATTGAGAAATATGGTGCCGATGGTGTGCGCATGGGTATTATGCTTTCAGCCCCTGCCGGCAACGACATTCTCTTTGACGAGAGCCTCTGCGAGCAGGGCCGCAACTTCTGCAACAAGATATGGAACGCCTTCCGCCTTGTAAAGGGATGGAATGTGAGCAACGAGATTGAGCAGCCCGAAAGTTCAAAACTTGCGATACGTTACTTTGACGAGACGCTGGCAAAGGCAGCCACCCTGCTCGACGACCAATTTGGCAAGTACCGCATCAACGAAGCGTTGATGAACGTATATACACTGTTCTGGGACGAGTTCTCGGCATGGTATCTCGAGATGATCAAGCCCGCATACGGCTCACCCATCGACGCAGCCACATACGAGGCCACACTCCGTTTCTTCGACAATCTGTTGCGCCTGTTGCACCCCTTCATGCCCTTCATCACCGAGGAATTGTGGCAGTCTATCTACGAACGCAAAGAGGGCGAGAGCCTCATGACACAGAGCGTGAAAGAGCTATGCCGCCCCTGCGACGAGGAGTTTCTTGCAAGCATAACAGCACTTAAAGAGGTTGTCGGCAACATACGCGCAATCCGCCAGCAGAAGAATCTGTCGCCCCGCGAGCCCCTTACACTGCAAATAATAGGAACATCGCCCGTTGCAGGCTTGGAGAGCGTTCTCACCAAGATGGGTAACCTCACATCGATAGATAGTGTGAGCACCCCCGACGACACTGCGCAATCGTTCCGCGTGGGCACCACGGAATTTGCCGTGCCCATGGGCTCACTAATAGACAAGGATGCCGAGATTGCCAAGATGCAAGAGGAACTCGCCTACCACGAGAAATTCCTCAAAAGTGTTGAAGCCAAGCTCAACAATCCCAACTTTGTGAGCAAAGCACCTGAGAAAATCATTGCAATAGAGCGCAAGAAACAGGCCGATGCCACAGAGAAAATTGCAATGCTTAAAGAGAGTATTCAAAAACTATCCAAATAAAAGACAGCATGGATAACAAGCAACAAAAAATTATTCTATACGCAATAGCGGGTGTATTCCTCGTTGCAGTAATAACCTTGGGCATATTACTCGCGCAGAGCAAGCAGCAAAACAGCGAGATGAAGGAGCTCTTTGCCCTTGAAAAAGAGGAGCTTGAAAGCGAATATTCAACATTTGCCACACAGTACGACGAATTGAAGATACGCATCAGCAACGACTCTTTGCAAAGAAAGCTCGACGAGGAGAAACTGCGCACCCAACAGCTGTTGGAAGAGCTCAAGCAGACAAAGGCCGACGATGCGGCAGAGATAACACGCCTTAAAAAAGAGCTGAAAACAGTGCGTGCCGTGCTGCGTAGTTATGTATTGCAGATAGATTCTCTAAACGCAATCAACGAAAATCTGAAAAAAGAGAACAGAATTGTAAATGAGAAGTTCCGCAAAGCATCGAAACAGATTGACGAGCTATCCTCGGCAAAAGACGAACTTACCGAGATTGTAACACTTGCCTCGCAGCTCGATGCCATGGGCATTAAAATGGTACCTACCCGAAAAAGCGGCAAGGTTACCAATAAACTGAAAAAGGCAAAACAGCTTGAAATATCATTTACCATAACAAAGAACATAACAGCAACAACAGGCAACAAAACCATCTATGCCCGCATAGTACAGCCCAGCCAGGAGGTTCTCACAAAGAATATGAGCAACACATTCACATACGAGAATCGAGAAATAGGCTACTCTATAAGAAAATATGTAGAGTACACAGGCGAGGAATTGCCCGTTACAATGTATTGGGATATCGAGGAGTACCTGCAACCCGGCACATACCGCCTATTCCTCTTTGCCGATGGCGTGATGATAGGCTCCAACAATTTTGATTTTGAATAACCACGAAAAGATGAAAAGAATACTTGTAACAGGCGGTGCCGGATTCATCGGTTCCCATCTATGCGAACGACTGCTCAAAGATGGCAACGATGTAATCTGCCTCGACAACTATTTTACCGGCAGCAAGGACAACATACGCCACCTCATAAGCAACGACCACTTTGAGCTTGTGAGACACGACATCACACAGCCCTACACTGCCGAGGTTGACGAGATATACAATCTTGCCTGCCCCGCATCGCCCATACACTACCAGCACGACCCTGTAAAGACCATACAGACCTGTGTTATCGGTTCCATGAACATGCTGGGACTTGCCAAGCGCGTGGGAGCAAAGATATTGCAAGCATCCACAAGCGAGGTATACGGCGACCCCAATATTCACCCGCAGGTGGAGAGCTATTGGGGAAATGTAAACCCAATAGGCATACGTTCGTGCTACGACGAGGGTAAACGCTGTGCCGAGACTCTTTTTATGGATTATCACAGACAAAATAACCTTCGTATCAAAATTATTCGTATCTTTAACACCTACGGCCCCCGCATGAGCATGAACGACGGGCGAGTTGTATCGAATTTCATTGTTCAGGCACTGCGTGGCGAGGATATTACAATATATGGCGACGGCAAGCAAACGCGCAGTTTCCAATATGTCGATGACCTTGTGGAGGGCATGGTGCGCATGATGGATACACGCGACGAGTTTTTGGGCCCGGTGAACATAGGCAACCCCGGTGAGTTCACAATGCTGGAGCTTGCCGAGAAGGTAATAGAACTAACCAATTCAAGTTCCAAGATAATATTCAAGCCCCTGCCACAGGACGACCCTCGCCAGCGCAAGCCCGATATAACCATTGCCAACAAGGAACTCGGTGGCTGGCAACCCAACATTAAGCTTGAAGAGGGTTTGAAAAAGACAATAAACTATTTTGAGAAACTAATTTAATACAATACACAAGATGAACATTCTGGAATTAAGCGAACAAGAGATAGTACGCCGCGAATCGTTGGCCGAACTGCGCAACATGGGCATCGAGCCCTACCCCGCAGCCGAGTATCCCACAAACGCATTCTCGGTAGATATATTAAACGAGTTCAAAGACGAGGAAGAGCCCCGCGAGGTGTGCATTGCAGGCCGTATGATGAGCCGCCGTGTCATGGGCAAGGCATCGTTCATTGAATTGCAAGACTCAAAAGGCCGCATACAGGTATATATCACTCGCGACGACATCTGCCCCGGTGAGAACAAGGACGGATACAACACCCTCTTCAAACGCCTTTTGGATATTGGCGACTTTGTAGGTATCAAAGGATTTGTATTCCGCACACAGACAGGCGAGATTACCGTGCATGCAAAAGAGCTCACAATACTCTCAAAGAGCATACGCCCCCTTCCCATCGTAAAATACAAGGATGGTGTTGCATACGATAAGTTCGAGGACCCCGAGCTGCGTTATCGCCAGCGTTACGTGGATCTTGTGGTGAACGACGATGTAAAAGAGATATTCATCAAGCGCAACAAGATATATACATCTATGCGCGAGTATTTCAACACAAAGGGCTACATGGAGGTAGAGACACCCGTGTTGCAGTCAATCCCCGGAGGAGCTGCCGCACGCCCCTTCATCACACACCACAACGCATTGGACATACCTCTATACCTGCGCATAGCAAACGAATTGTACCTGAAACGTCTTATCGTAGGAGGTTTTGAGGGTGTTTATGAGTTCTCGAAGAACTTCCGTAACGAAGGTATGGACCGCACACACAACCCCGAGTTTACCTGCATGGAGATTTATGTGGCCTACAAGGATTACAACTGGATGATGACCTTCACCGAGAATATGCTGGAGAAGATTGCCATGGATGTAAACGGTACAACCGACGTACAGGTGGGCGACAATGTAATCAGCTTCAAAGCCCCCTTCCGCCGTGTAACCATGCTCGACTCTATAAAAGAGTTCACCGGCTACGACCTCAACGGCAAGAGCGAGGAGGAGATTTTCGCTATCTGCAAAGAGCTCAAGATGGAGGTGGATGAAACCATGGGCAAGGGCAAGCTCATCGACGAGATTTTCGGCGAATTCTGCGAAGGCAACTACATACAGCCCACATTCATCACCGACTACCCCATCGAGATGTCGCCCTTGTGCAAGCGCCACCGCAACAACCCCGACCTCACCGAGCGTTTCGAGCTCATGGTAAACGGCAAGGAGCTGTGCAACGCATACAGCGAGCTCAACGACCCCATAGACCAAGCCGAGCGTTTCCAGGAGCAGCTGCGCCTGAGCGAGAAGGGCGACGACGAGGCAATGTTCATAGACAAAGACTTTGTACGTGCGCTTGAATATGGTATGCCCCCCACATCGGGTATGGGTATCGGCATGGACCGTCTTGCAATGCTCATGACAGGCCAGACAACCATTCAGGAGGTATTGTTCTTCCCACAGATGCGCCCCGAAAAGAAGGTGCCCAAAGACTCTGTGGCAGCATTTGCAGCTATCGGCGTGCCCGAGGAGTGGGTGCCCGTGCTCCACAAAGCCGGTTATAACCTTGTAAACGATCTTAAAGACGGTAACCCGCAGAAAATACAGCAGGAGATTGGCGGGATAAACAAAAAGTTCAAACTAAACTACACTACCCCCTCTGTAAATGATGTTGCAGAGTGGATAAGCAAGCTCGCTTAACTATGAGAATACACCTTCCATGCGGTGCGCGCACCGCATGGAAGGATATATATTTATAATAAGGAACACTTAACGATTATAAATTATGGACCTTACCAATTCCACAGTAGCAATTATGGGAGGCGGCAGCTGGGCAACAGCCATAGCCAAAGTGCTGCTGAGCAATGTAGAGAGCATAAACTGGTACATAAGACGCGACGACCGCATTGAGGACTTTAAGCGACTTGGGCACAACCCGGCATACCTTTCATCGGTTATGTTCGACACCAACAGAATTAATTTCTCATCGGACATAAACAAGATTGTAAAGGAGTCGGATATATTGGTATTCGTTACCCCGTCGCCCTACCTTAAAAACCACCTTAAGAAACTGAAAACAGACCTCACAGATAAGTTCATTGTAAATGCCATCAAAGGTATAGTCCCCGACGAGAACCTTATAATTTCGGAATATTTCCACAAGGCATACAATGTACCTTATGAGAATATTGCAGCCATTGCAGGCCCCTGCCATGCCGAGGAGGTTGCACTCGAACGCCTCTCGTACCTAACCGTGGGTTGCTCAAGCATCGACCATGCAAAGCAGTTTGCACAGAAACTTGCCAACAGCTTCATAAAAACATCGGTGAGCGACGATGTTGTGGGTATTGAGTATGGCTCGGTATTGAAAAACATATACGCCATTGCAGCCGGTATATGCAGCGGATTGAAGTATGGCGACAACTTCCAGGCCGTGCTTATGTCTAACGCTGTTATCGAGATGAATCGCTTTATAAACGTAATACATCCCATAGAACGCACAATCATGGATTCTGTCTATCTGGGCGACCTGTTGGTTACAGGCTACTCAAACTTCAGCCGTAACCGCGTGTTTGGTACCATGATAGGCAAGGGCTACTCTGTAAAGAGCGCACAGATAGAGATGGAGATGATTGCCGAGGGTTACTACGGTGCAAAATGTATAAAGGAGATTAACGAGCATTATCGCGTGAACACTCCCATCATCGATGCCGTTTATAATATCCTTTACGAGGGGATATCGCCCGTTATCGAGATTAAGCTGCTAACCGACGCATTCAAATAATGATTACCGAGTAATTATAGGGTTCTCATTATGAAAGAGCGCGGCGACGAAGAATCTCAACAAACCATTGTTTAACAGTCTCACACATGCGTTTGAGACATATAGATGTAAATAAAAAATCACACAATAAAAAATATTAAATTATGGAAAATATCAAACTGAACATAGACAAGGTATTGGACTTTGTATCAAAAGAGCAGATTATGGCATTGGAGCCCCAGGTAAAAAGCGCTCAGCAAGCATTGGAGGAGGGTACACTCCCAGGCAACGATTTCTTGGGCTGGCTACACCTGCCTTCGTCTATCTCAAAAGAGTTCATCGACGAGATTAATGCAACAGCAGCCACACTGCGTGCCAACTGCGATGTTGTGGTTGTAGCCGGTATCGGCGGCAGCTACTTGGGAGCACGCGCCGTTATCGAGGCCTTGAGCAACAATTTTGCAACTATGATGCCCACCAATGGTAATCCCCGCGTTGTATTCGCCGGCCATAACATCAGCGAGGACTATTTGAGCGAGCTCACCGCTTTCCTTGCCGACAAGAAGTTCGGTGTCATCAACATCTCAAAATCGGGAACAACCACCGAGACCGCTCTTGCCTTCCGCCTCTTGAAGAAACAATGCGAGGACCAGCGTGGCAAAGAGACTGCAAGCAAGGTTATCGTGGCTATCACCGACGCGGTGAAGGGTGCGGCACGTATCACTGCCGACAAAGAGGGTTACAAGAGTTTTATCATCCCCGACAACGTAGGTGGCCGTTTTTCGGTACTCACACCCGTGGGTTTGCTCCCCATTGCAGTTGCCGGCTTTGACATCGAGGCACTTGTAAAGGGCGCACAGGATATGGAAAAGGGTTGCGCTCCCACTGTACCTTTTGAGGAGAATATCGCTGCAATGTATGCAGCCACACGCAACGCACTCTACGCAAGCGGCAAAAAGATTGAGATTCTTGTAAACTACCAGCCCAAGCTGCACTTCACATCGGAGTGGTGGAAACAGCTATACGGCGAGAGCGAGGGCAAGGAGAACAAGGGTATCTTCCCCGCATCGGTAGATTTCACAACCGACCTCCACTCAATGGGACAATGGATTCAAGAGGGCGAACGCACTATCTTTGAGACAGTGCTCTCAATAGAAAAGCCCAACAGTTCACTCATAGTTCCCACCGACGAGGCCAACCTCGACGGCCTTAACTTCCTTGCAGGCAAACATGTAGATGAGGTAAACAAGATGGCCGAACTCGGTACACAGCTTGCACACGTGGATGGTGGCGTGCCCAACATGCGCATATCAATCCCCGCACTCAATGAGTACTACATAGGCCAGCTTATCTATTTCTTTGAGATTGGTTGCGGTATAAGCGGCTACGTACTTGGAGTAAACCCCTTCAACCAACCCGGTGTAGAGGCATACAAGAAGAATATGTTTGCTCTGCTCGACAAGCCCGGTTACGAGGCCGAGAGCAAGGCTATCCGCGCAAGACTATAATGAAATACAGAGAGATTATAGACCGATACATGCAACTGCAAGGCTTTGTGGCCTTGCAGTTGCATGCTGTATTGTTCGACATGGACGGAGTGCTTTTCGACTCCATGCCCTTTCACGCACAAGCATGGTCGAAGGTGATGACCGATGCCGGATTCAAGTTCAGCGAAGAGGATGTATATATGAACGAGGGACGCACAGGTGCCGATACCATAAACACCGCCAGCCTTGCGCAATTTGGTAAGCCCGCCACACAGGAGCTCATAGATACTCTGTGCAAAGCAAAGTGCGAAATCTTCGACACCTACCCCACCACACCGCGCATGCGTGGAGCATTGGAACTTGTGAAAAAGGTAAAGGATAGCGGGCTCACCCCCATGATTGTAACAGGCTCGGGCACCCCCACACTGCTAGGCCGCATACAAGAGAATTTCCCCGCGCTGTTCAACGAGAATCACATTGTAACCAGCTTCAATGTAAAACGTGGCAAGCCCTACCCCGACCCCTATCTGCTGGCGCTCGAAAAAGGAGGCTTTGCACCCAATGAAGCAATAGTGATAGAGAATGCACCGCTTGGTGTAACGGCAGGCGTGGCAGCAGGGCTCCTCACCATAGCCGCCAACACAGGCCCGCTTAACCCCGATGTACTTTACAATGCGGGAGCCAATATGGTATTTCCATCGGTCGAGGCAATAGCCGCCGATTGGGATAATCTGTTGGCAGCACTCAAAGGATAAGCACAAGCATGAAGCAGCTCGTAAAAAGAATCAACGATGCATTGGCACTCCACTACCCGCAAGGCGAGGTGAGTGCTTTTGCACGCATCATTGCAACCGAGCTGCTTGGTTTTTCGCAAACCGCATACTACCTGAAAGACGAGGTAACACTCACACACACAGATGAGGAGAAACTCGCCGATGCACTTGCAAGGCTGCAAAAAGAGGAGCCCATTCAATACATTCTGGGCTACAGCGACTTTTGCGACCTGCGGTTCAAGGTAACCGCTGCGGTACTAATCCCCCGCCCCGAGACAAGCGAGCTTGTTCAATGGATAAAAACAGAGTGTGGCACGGCAAAAAGGCTGCTCGACATTGGCACAGGCAGCGGTTGTATAGCAGTGAGCCTTGCCAAGCAGTTGCCACAAGCGCAAGTAACAGCGTGGGACATATCACCCGCAGCATTGGAAATAGCACAAGAGAACAGCCGTGCCAACGGTTGCAACGTGCTATTTGAGCAACGCGACATACTCACATACAGCCCCATGGCCACCGACAAATTCGACATAATCGTGAGCAACCCGCCATACATAAAAGAGAGTGAGAAAGAGACAATGGAAAACAATGTACTACTTTGGGAGCCTCACCTGGCACTCTTTGTACCAAACGACAGCCCACTGCTCTTTTATCGCGCAATAGCCCAAAAGGCACTCACCATGCTCACCACAGGCGGCAAGCT
Source organism: uncultured Bacteroidales bacterium (assembly GCA_937914945.1). Taxonomy (GTDB): domain Bacteria; phylum Bacteroidota; class Bacteroidia; order Bacteroidales; family Bacteroidaceae; genus HGM04593. The sequence goes on from CALGJF010000045.1 coordinate 23,958, forward strand.
CTTTTTTGAGATTAACCGCGAGCATGGAGCAGAAACCATTGCCATGTTGCATGCTATGGGCTACCACGATATTACCTTGCGCAAAGATTTTGCCGAAAATGACCGCATGATAAAGGCCGTGAAAAAGTAAAACACCCTATGAAACCCCTCTCCACAGCCGAAGCTCTAAACAAAGCCGCTGCATACTGCACGCTGTGCGAACGATGCACAAGTGAGGTGAGCAAGAAACTCACCGCGTGGGGTGTAGCGCCCTGTGAACAGCAAAAGATAATCGAGAGACTGCACGACGAGGGGTTTATCAACGAACAACGTTACTGCCGTGCCTTTGTAAACGACAAACTGCGTTTCAACCGTTGGGGAAGGATAAAAATAACAGCCGCACTATACGAGAAACGGCTGCCCAAAGAGTATATTAATGCTGCAATAGCCGCTATCGACGAGGAACAGTATATGCATATATTGCGAGAACTTATAGCCACTAAACAGAAGGAGGTTAAAGGCGACGACTATGAAAGCAAGCAGAAACTCATACGCTTTGCGGCATCGCGCGGATTCGAGCCTGCAAAAATTCTGCAAATAATAAAATGCGATGGCTATGAAGTGGATTTCTGACCTAATAGACCTTATTCTGCCGCGTTACTGCACGGTGTGCGGTGGAATTCTCTCACCGGGCGAGCAGGACATATGCCTGAACTGCCTCTATCAACTGCCCCGTGTGGATAGCACCCATATGCAGGAGATTGAGAAACTGTTTTGGGGCATAATACCTGTGGAGCGTGCCGCATCATATATCTACTACCGCAAAGGCTCGCCCTACAACAAATTGCTCCACAAAATCAAATACAAGAACCACCCCGAAATTGCCACACGCCTTGCCATCGCTGCAGCCAGGGAACTGCAAGAGAGTGGATTTTTTGATGAAATCGACATCATTGTGCCACTGCCGCTGTCCAAGAAAAAAGAGCGTAAGCGCGGTTACAACCAATGCGACTACATTGCCGAGGGGTTGTCGCGTGTGAGTGGAATACCCGTGCGCAAGGGTTATGTGGAACGCACCAAAGCCAACGAAACACAAACACACAAAAGCAAAGAGGAGCGTTGGAGCAACGTAGAGGGCATATTCTCCGTTACCAAGCCGTGGGCATTGGAGGGGCAGCACATTCTCCTGGTCGATGATGTTCTCACTACCGGTGCGACCATTGCATCGTGTGCCAAGAGCATTACTGCCTTGCCCGACACGCGTGTGAGCCTTTTTACCCTTGCATATTCATGCAACAGAATATAATAAAGATAGGCTGCTAAAAAGTTTTTAGCAGCCTATCTTTATGTACTATACTATTTTATTATTACCATTGTGGCACCGAAACCATACTTCTGGAACGAGGCATCTTGCGATATACAACGCGGGTATTTGCGGCGCAATTCCTGAGCTATGGCATTGCGCAACACACCCTCGCCTTTGCCATGGATAAAAACTATGCGCTTGTTCTTCTCCTTTATATGCTCATCGAGAGTCTTGCGCACTACATCGAGCTGATAACGCAGGATATCGAAACTATTCATGCCGGCGGTGGTGTCAAGCAGTTCGTTTATGTGCAAATCCACCTCCAAGATATCACTCCCCTTGGTAATCTTTTGAGCCTGCTGCTTGGGTTGCGGTGCATCGCCTTTTTTCTTTTCGAGAATCACCTTCTGTATCTCCTCGGCCGATGCAAAAATCTCCTTTGTGGGTTTGTCATCTACCACAAGGTCGTATATCAAAGCCCCTTCGTCAAAGTATGGATTCTCGCGGAACAGATGCAGCTTGTAGAATTTCACGGTGTCTATGCGACGTTCAATATTCATGGCCGCCTTCAAGGCAAAAGGCTTTTTATCTTTGAACGGCAGCAACTGCACACAAACGTGCTCGATGTCATTGAGTTCCTCGCGCCCAAACTCCTCGACAAACATTTTTGAATTGGGCTCCAACAAGCCTTGCGCGCGCAACTGCCAACTGCGCCCTTGAGCCGAAAGATAGGTAAAATAGAGGCTATAGTTACTATCGTTTATCATATAGGCCTCGAAACGCGAATTCGACAAAGCCTTCTCTTCCATAGGCAGGAAGGCCAACGACACATTCAATCGCTCACCCTCGGGGCGCTCCATGGGGCGATAAGAGACTATAGGCTCGCTCTCCTGCGGCTCCACGACAGGTTGCGCCGCAACAGGCTGCGCTGCACGCTTCGCCTCATTTTCTTGCGCGCGCTGTGCCGCAGTCTTTTTCTCAAAATTATATTCGTTGGTATCCACCGCCACACATTCGCGCACCGGCATGGGGATTTCAAAGCCATCCTCGCCCTCAACCAAAACAATATCCTTACCGCGGAAGCCCTTTACCACGCCACCGCCACGCTCATAGATGAAACGTACTTTATCGCCTATCTTCATTTCAGTTCTTTTTCGTTAGGCAGCAAAATTACAAAAAAAAGGCAGAACAATCCTATTGAGTATGACTTTTAATTTTTAACTGATTGATTTTCAGTGTTAGTTTTTACTAAAATCGCTAAATCCTACATATAAGGCTACATGATGGTCGTATATAAGCCAACTAACTACGAATGCAAAGAGATATAAATCTTGCCAAAGTAAAGCACTGAAATCAAAGTTCTTCCGCTTGGAAGAA
>CALGJF010000046.1 GCA_937914945.1 uncultured Bacteroidales bacterium
ACAAGTTTCTTTTGCACTCACTCGTGCGTCGGTTCGCAGGTTCTTCATCGGTTAAGTCAAGGGCTTTTCCTCCTTCTCGTTCGGCAAAGAAAACTTGTTTGCTTTGCACTCACTCGTGCGTCGGTTCCCGCACACGTGGAGATGATGGGCTTCCTCGGCATCGGACAAGTAATGTGCAAATGAGTTAATGGAAGTTTACTTACATTTTCCACGAATGTAGCCATTACTCGCAAAAGGCAACAACCCTATGTTTGGTGCTACTGTGGCTATCGCAGTGGATATTGCAACTGCATTGAGCAAGTAAGGATGATATTCGGAGCGCAAGCGAAGAATAACACAAGCAACTTAATCCACTATAATTTAAATGGTTATGGGGGATTATTTATGCTGTAAAAAAGTGGAGATTTATTTGTTTCGCGAGTGCATAATAGAAATATATTTATAATTTTATTCCAAATTTCTTTATACGCTCCTCGAACATTTCCAAGGGAAGAATCTTTAGCAATACATCTGTTATAGAATTCAACATTCGCTCGCGTATATAATCTTCTCTTATATATAATGATACTCTGCGCTGAGAAAGGAAATCCCCATCGATAGACCTTATATTTTGTCTTTGGCTATCGGCAAGAAAGGGGATATGAAGTTCGGGAATTATGGTAAACCCACCATTAATATCCACCACTCTCACAAGGGTTTCCACGCTGCCGGCCTCGTATATATGCTTACCCTTAGAACGAGCTTTGCAGAAACTGAATGCACTTTCTCGCAAGCATTGCGCATCTTTCATTATCCACATTTGCTCGTGTTCAAGATTTTCGGGCTTGAAAACCGGCAGTTTGCGCCAACAATTTTCCGACAAATAGACATAAAATTTCTCGGTATACAACGGTATCTCAAAAAGTCCTTGTTGTGAATTACCGGCAATAGCAATTGCCGCATCAACGTTGCTGCTTTGTACTGCTGCAAGCATATTGGGAGTTTTCATTTCCCTTATAACCAGTTCCACTCCCGGATATGCTTCTGTATATTTTTTTATAAATTGCGGCAAAATATATGGAGCTATAGTTGTACCTATTGAAAGAGTAAGTTTTCCTGTTAGGGAATTCTTCTCCTCGGCAGCAATTTCTTCAATTCGACCAGCCTCCATAACGACCTTTTTTGCTTGGGCGAGTAGTTTTTCACCCACAACGGTTGGCTTCACATTTTTGTTATTGCGTTCAAATATACGTACATCGAGCTCATCTTCGAGCTTTGCAAGCATAGCACTTAATGTCGGCTGGGATATTTCACACGCATCGGCAGCCTTTGCAAAATTGCGGAACTTATCGATAGCTACAATGTATTTAAGTTGTTGCAGAGTCATAACAATTGATTTTATCTATGCAAATATAGAAAAAACCTGTTGTTAATCAATTATAGCTATCGTTATATTTGCAACACAGAGAATTCAGTTAAATACTTTTTGTAGCAAAATAAAATATTTTACTAACCAATAAATATTAAAGATATGGAAAACATTAAAAACTATGCGCAGTATCTTGGAGGATATGATTACACAGGTAAAACACCGGTTGTTATTGATTTTTATGCAACGTGGTGCGGCCCTTGCCAAGCATTCGCACCGCAGCTCGAACGATTGGCAAAAGAATTTGAGGGAAAAGTAAAAGTACTAAAGTTCGATGTCGATAAAAACGAGCAATTGGCTATGGCGGCTGGTATTCGTTCAATTCCTACACTCTTCTTTGTAGGTATTGATGGCAATATAACACGAAATGTAGGTGCCTTGCCATATAACGAACTTGCAGCAAAAGCCAAAGAGTTAATAGTTTAGTTGCCTATATTAATCTTACACAGAACCTAATTAAAACCAGAGCCGGCTTATTCATGTACGATAGGCCGGCTTTTATCACCCCTTCTCGCACAAATATGATATTATGTGGCTGGCCACAAGCTCGCCCTCGCCCACCCCTTTGCCACTGGTGGTATTGTAGAGGCAGATTTCAAATTTAAGGTCATCCCAAATGAGCTTGCCACGGTTTTCGTCGTAATATGCCTGCAGGTTGTTGCAGAATACATTGAAACGCTTTATGGCATCGTCTTTCTCGCAGGGGGTGGTGGCAAAATCATCATTCAATGCCGTCATTTCCGTGATGCTCTCTTGTGGCAGGTATGTGAGCCTGTCGTTTACAGATATAGTAAAATGTGCCACGGGGCCATCAAGCTCACAAGAGGTAAATGCCGGTGACATAAGTGCCACCAGCATTACCATAAATATCTTTTTCATTATCCTTTTCATAGTTTCATCTATTCGGCAAGGTTATCTGTTTCATCCTCCTCGGGGATAATCATCTTGCCATTGTCAAATATTACAATTCTATCATTGGCACCATTCTCGGATGTTACGGCTTCGATACCGCGACGACGTTTTGCCTTGCTTGGTATGATGAGGCCCGCATCGTAGTATGGTGTGGTGAACTCCTCGATGTTGCCATATATAAACTTGCCTGCTGCATACACAAAGATACGATAGTAGTACTTGGTATCGGGCATAAGGTTAAGTGGTTGCGAGCAATAACCTGTATTCATATTAAGCGTTACGGCTCCGTCACGATATACATTCTCGTTGCCTTCGTTGAGGTCCACAACACTGAAGGAGTATTCAAAGCCTATATACATATCATCGTACTCCTTGGCATCAATAGACTCGAGCACATTGCTGTTTACCTTACCTCGCAGTATTGTCCACTCATCGTCAAGCACCGCGGGGAATGTTTCGAGGTCGTAATTGTCAAGCGGTTCCTTCTCCACAGAGAAACTTTTTATTGCACCGCGATACATCTTCTTGTCGTCGGCAGTCATAGCCACAAAGCGGTAGTAGTACTTTGTGTTCCAGGCAAGGTTACGCAGCTCGGCCGAATACTCGCACTCCCCGTCATAGGGTATATATGTTACCACGGCTTCGGACATATCCTTGTTCTTCGACACCTCAAAATATATCATATACTGCTCGTCGCCTTTGTTGATCACCGATTGTTCAAGACGTTCTTGCAGCTGGCGTGTAACCGAGCCTGTCATTGTTACCCTGTTCTTCGTAACGGTTGATGACATTGTGGTGGCCATCAGTTGCAGTTTCAGCGTTTTGAACAGATGTATCGACGTGGTGTATATCTCCACATCCACGTTATCTACCTCTACATACAATTTGTAGCGGTAGTAATAGGTTGTCGATGGGCTCAGGTCGTTCAGTTCATAGTTCATTTCGAACACCCCCGGAGTAGGTTCTATCCAGGTGATATCCTCGGTAATATCCTCGCTCTGGGCATTCTCGGCAAAGTCCTTGTTGAGTGTTGAATACTCAAGCACAATCTTGGCATCGCCGTTTGCATAATCCTTGAGCACATCGGCCGATAGCATGGCTGATTCCGATGCAGGCTCGGCTTCGAGGTTGTCTATCGGTGGCGGCAAACGGAACTCCTCTACACTCGATTCGTATTTTGTGCCATTGCCATCATCATAAACCACCTTCACATAATAAATCTTCTCGCGTTCCCAGCGGTTGTCCTCTTCCACGGTAATGTCATAGTCGTCCTCGTCGCTGTCGCGGGTAATATCCTCGGGCTCCACCTCTATCACCTCGCCGGCATCTATGAGCATTCTGTTTTCCGATACGAGGAATTTGTATTTTCCCTTGTTCGAGATGTTACCGAACCCCTTGTCGAGCTTGGCAAAGAATATAACGCTTGTGTGGTTGGCATCGCCCTCAACACCATAGAACACGGGCTTTGTTCTGAAGCTCGTCTGCAAGCCCTTGTATGTTTTGCCCGTTTCGTTGTCCTTGACCACAGCATTGAAGAAATACTCGGTGTCGGGCTGCAGCTTGCCATCGAGACTCAGTTCGTAGCCCACAAGGCGCACATTATTCAGGTGGTCCATCACCGTTGTACCCTTGGGAGAGTAAGTGAAACCTACACTGAACCTGTTGTCCACGTGATTCATATCCTCTGCGTCGTAGATACTGCTGTGAAGGTCGGCATTGAGCGTAGCACCCACGGCGGTAATCTCGGTAGCATCCTTTGTTGTGGGGGCATAGTACTCAAAGAAACCGCCCGGCCACGAGTTGCTATACATATATACATCGTTCACGCTGTCATATATATAGGCTTTGACGTTGAACTCGTCACGCGGGAAAACACCGCGTGTGGCCGATGTCTGCATCACATTACTATCGGGCTGACGGTTTTCAAAAATCTTTTCGGTCTTAAGCACATCGCCCGTTTCCACATCCACAAAAATGATACCGCCCTCGGTAATGTATGGGTTGTTCACGGCATCGGCATCGAATTCTGCCACAATGTCGGCCCGCTCGTAATCCTTTTCATACTCTGTGAACTTCACTTTATATGGCTGGTAGAATTCATCGAACTGCCCCATTACCATATTGCCGGTGAAGAAGGAGTTGAAGAGTATGGGATACACACCTATCTTGCGACCTTTGAGCAGAGGCTCTTGGCTTATGTCGAATTTGAATGAAACATCCTTTGTGCGAACCGCATTGAACCTGCCCGCACCCTCGTACAGATACTCGAACTGCCCATCGGGCTCCACGCCGGGCGATATATCGAGGAACAGCATATTGAGATCATATGGGAATATGAGACCATACTCATTCTTCAACGTGCCGCTGTAGTAGCCCTCGGCCAGACGTCTGTCGTCAATGGTTTCGGTACTTGGTGCAGCGTTCAAGCGATATATTTCAAAGAATAGGGTATTTTCCAAGCCCAGCTTTTCCATCCACTCGCTGGCGGAAAAGGTCCAGGCATCGTAACCCACCGAGAACTCCACATCGAACAACAAGCCCCACTCCACCAGGAAGAAGGTGCCCTCGTTGAGTCCTTTGTAAAGTTCCTCGCGGGCAGCAAGCCACTCGGGCACGTCGGACAGGTCGTAATCCCTCTGCCCGAATTTGTAGGTGAGCTGGCCGCTGACCTTGGGGCCGGTTCCGAATTTCAACATAAAACTGACACCCTCGCCGGCTATGCCCAAGCCCACCTTGGTGTGAAGGGCCACGAAGAATTCACCGCTCAGGCTTACCTCACCCGATGCACCGCTGCTGAAACTCAGCGGGTTGTTATTATTGTTCTCTTTATTATCTACCCAAACGACCTCTCTGTTAAGGCCGTCGATATCGATACCCGCCGTGCGCGAAATGCCAAATTCGGCCTCGGCGTGCAGTTGTGCCTCGAGCTTGTAGTCCCACGTAAGACCGAAATCCACATTCGCAGTCACACCCGGCAACACCACAATGGGTACCTTTACCGATGCAAAATCGAGCGAGGTTTTGTCATTTTCGTCGGGCGAGATTTCCACATCGGCATCCACGCTCACCTTACCGGTTATCGAAGCATCTACCGTGCATCTTATCTTCTTTATGCTCTGTGCCTTGTCGATAATAGCCGAAAAGTGCGCAGATAGTGCAGCCTCGCCCTCGAGGCTAATGACTAAAGGGCCCTCGTCCTCGTCCTCCTTAATCTCGCCCTTTTCAGTTATTACAATCTTTTTGTCGAGTTCCTTGCTGTCGCCCCACGAAACCACGGTGTCGAGCACCTCGCTTTTAGCACGCGTCACAATGCGTTTGCGCACCTCCTTTTTCTCTATTAAGGAGTCGGGGACCTCATCGCTGCCCTGTACGCCCGTAACACCACCAGTATACAGCACATCGAAGATATCCTCAAGAGGCAGTGTGCCACAGCGCATCTCCACCCAACCCTTTGAGTAGTCGGCACGCATATTTTCTACGCGACCCATAAAGCCATAGGGCAGTTTGCCACGATAAATGTTACAAACAACCTTCTGCCCTATTTTGGGTACCTTGGTTTTGGTAAGGCAATCTATTCTGAAGTATATAGTGTGCAAAGAGTCGCTCTCCACTATGTAATTGAAGAGTTCCTCGCCTATTTCGAACACGCCCGCAGCATACTCGGTTTCGGGCAGTTTGAAGAGCAAACTATCTACCTCCTCCATATAATATGAGACATTCTCATTGAACAGAGCGCCGTTGAACACCATTTGCACAGGTTTGTCATACTCGTTGCCCAGCGAGTCGGTGGCCGAGAAGGTTATCTTCCAGTTGCCACCCTCGGCAAACATAAAGTCGTTGCCATCCTTGCACATTGCCCCAAAGGACTTTTGCAAATCGACCTGTGCCGTTACATCGGTTGCAGCCAACATAAGCAGTAACGACGCAAAAAACAATTTTTCCATAATCTTTCTCATCGCACCATCACTTTAGTTTTGAAACCCTTAACCTCCACAAGATAAGTTCCTTGCACAAGTTTTTCCAATGAAACTTTTCTACCCGGCAGCACCACACTGTCGAGCACTTTCTTTCCGGCAACATCGAACACTCGGATGCTCTCGCCATTGAGGCTGTGGTGGAACAACAGCTCACCATTCACATAGCGCATAGGATTGTTTTCATCGGTTATGAAAACATCCTCTATGGCGGTTGTGGCATCACTAACAAATTTTATCGAAAGCAGTTCGTCGCGGCCGAACAGATACATCTCTTTTGTACCGTGTACCTCTACATACTGCACTGCCGCGGCATCCTCACCTTTGGTGTAGGAGTATATATAGGAGTCGGCATTGATATCTATATCGAATATTCGCCCGTCGAGCAAGGTAAGCACCACCTTACTATACTGCTTTAGACCGCCATCGGCCACTGCCGCAGCTGTAAGCATCACTGCAAACAAAAGGAAAACACACCTTTTCATATCTTTTAATCTTTATTCAATTTCCACAATTCCATAATTTCTGCTTTTACCTCGATAGCGTTTGAGGTCTGACAGCGTGCCATACGTTTCACCGGTGAGTGGCAGCGATTCAAAGACAAAGCGCTGGTATGTATCGGGGTTATAGCACTCGATGGTTGCCACCTCACCGGGCCATGTAGCCCTTATACGCATTTCGAGATACGGCACGCCGTGTGCCTCGCGCATCACAGCCTGGCCACGCAACTCGCCATCCACCACTGCTGCAAGGCGTGTATTGCCCATTGCACCGGTCTTTTGCTCACCATCAATAACCAACGATGAATATAGCACGGTTTCGTAGAGGAACTCATTGTAATCCACAGCCTTCCAGTCAAACACATTTACATAGCAACTGTCGTAAACAATTTCCACTTCATTACCATTACTCACCCTCTCGGCCTCAACCCTCACGAGTGCCCTGCCTGGCTTCATTGCATTCACCTTGCGGCCTGCAAGCTCAATGGCATCCTCGTCGCCCTCTACCTGCCAATAATATGATACAGGTATATCGTTGGGGGACAGTTCCAAATCAAAGGTTATGCCATCGCCCACAATGAGGTCTATCTCGTGGTGCGATATTCTCAATCCATTGACGGTGGGCTGCTCCACCTCAAAATTGAAGAACTCTCCACAAGAGCAGAAGATTGCCATTGTAAACAGCAGGAATATGTTACCTATCTGCTTCATCTCTTTTTTATAATATTCAAACAATATATCTATTTGGGTAAATCACTCTTTAACTTCACTCTCGGCAGGTATTGCCACCTTTACCACATTGGAATAGGGCGACAAGTGGCCCTCCCTGCTGCGCACCCTTATGCGATACTCGGCGGTGTCGCCCGGTTCCAGATGGCTGTCGATGGCAGTAATTTCATTTATGTTCACCGACCTCACATAGCGGAATATATCATCGTTATTGCGGCATCGGTATATACATATATACAGTCCTTTGTCGAGCATATCGCGGGTGATACCGCTTATATCCCACGCCAGATGCACCTGCTCATCGTCGGGCCTGAATGCCGCACCCATTCTTATCACCAGCGGCAGCATTGTTTCTCCCTTGAAGAGGAACGAGGTTTCAAAAGAGGGTTCCGATGTAACACCGCTCTCGTTCATAGTCTCTATATGATAGTAATAGCGCGCCTTGCTGTTGGGCTCGGGCGAGTCGGTTACAAAGAGGCGGCCGTTCTTCACGGAATCCTTTGTGAGCACGCCTATGAGCGAGTTTATCTCCTCGCCGTGCAAGCGGCGATATACATAGTACTTTTCCACGTCGTCCTCGGTAGAGGGGAACCATCGCATATAGACACGCTTGGTATCCTGCCACACAGAGTCTATGCGGCAGGGGCGCGGTGCATCGTAGTTCTTGCGCTTTACGGTGAGAATCTCCGAGAAGGGCGACTCGTTGCCCGAGAAATCGAATGCCTTCACGCGGTAATATGTGTGCCGTTGGGTAACGCCTGTAACAGCCAAAGTGTCAAACACTATAGGTTCGCGGCTCATTTTGCCCCTCTTCTGCAAGAAGGTGTGTGTACTATCGTTGGCATAATAGAGGTTGTAGCCGGCCACATCGGGTTCGGGATTTTTGTTCCACTTTATGATCACACTGCCGGTGGGCGACATCACATACTGCAATCCTGTGGGCGCCACGGGCGGGGTGAAATCGGCAATAAAGAGTTCTTGCGGCATTGAAGCCGAGGAATTGTTCAATGTATCCAGGGCAACAACGGTAACGTGGCCTGTACCGAGGAAGGTTACCTCGCAACGGAACGACTGCATTTCGGGAGCAAGCAATTGCTCATTGAGTTTCACCCACACGGTATCGACCTGTGCATTGTAGTAGTAGATATTGTAACCCATAAAGTCGGGTTCCTGTATGTTCTTCTCCCAAATGATATCGGCCATAATGGTGTTTTCGGTAGGACGCTCCACATTGAACTGCACGATAACAGGCGCTGTGGGTGGGATAATATCGACCAATTGTGCCTTGTGTACCTCGCAATAATTACTCTTCTCGCCAAAGGCGTCGTAACCGCAGATGCGATACTCATAGAAACCGGGTTCCAGGTTCACATCCTCGAAAATGTTCTGCGCTGTGGTTTCGTCTTCTTGCGTCATAAGCGTCATAAAGCGGTGCTCATTGAGCTTTATCCACTCGCCATTTTCGCCACGGCGCTCTATGTCATAGGTGCTGAAATCGTAAGACATAGGCCAGAAAAGACGAATGGAATGGCCATCAACACCTGTAGAGTCGGTTACAACGGGCTCAAACTTCACGGGCTTCTCGTTCACATTCTTTACATAGGCCGACTGATACACCATATTCAGTTCCTCCTTGGGGATATTTGTTGTTACGGTATATGAGTATTCGGCATTCTTCACAGCCGTGCTGTCAATGAACATAAGCGCCATTGCCCGAGCAAGATCGGGGCGTATTTCGGAAAGCAGCATAGCATAGGCAAAACGCGTTTGCTGCTCCTCGTATACCTGCACGATACCCTCGGCACCATCGCTGCCTATAGCGCTGTTGAGTTCGGTACCCTTGCCATAGAGCATCTGCGCCGCAGTACCTGCAAGCGAGTCGTTGGCCTCGAAGCGTACCTTCATCTCCTCCAATGTATATGGTTTGAGCGCCTTTTTAAGCGTGTCGGTCGCACCATTCCTATCAGTACGCAATATATTGTAGCCATATCTGTTGGCAAGATACCATGGCGCGAACTCATCAGGGGCCCAGCGCAAGAGCACTCTGTCGCCTTTGGGGCGGGCAAGCACCTGCACCGAGAATGCCACTGTGGTGGTATCGCTACGGGTTGTATCTATGGGCTGCGTGAGCAAGTACTCCTCATACTCCTTTTGGCTCATCTTGTTCACATCCACCACCCTTGTGTCTATGGTGTCGGCCGGCACGGTAAGCACCTTGCGGGCTATACTCCTTGTTGCCGGCTCCGCATCACCAACACCCACAGCCTGCGCCACCGCAGCCACAAGCAACGCTGCTGTAATCACCAATCCTCTCATTCTTATATATCCTTTCATATTTTGTTATTTTTCTATCAATATTCCAATATAGCCGTTATTCGATGCGTACACTACCGCCCGCCTCCTCTATGGTGCTCTTTATATCCTGGGCCTCGCTGCTGCTCACACCGGTTGCCACAACAGCAGGAAGGTTCTTGGTAAGGTTGTTGGCATCCAATGTGCCAATGCCGCAGGCAGCCTTTAAGGCCTTTATCACGGCAATTCTATTGGCACCCGCATTTGTGAGCACCACATCGAATTCGCTCTTTTGTGAACTTATATTCACGCTACCGCCCGCACCCTCTATCTCACTCTTTATAGTCTGTGCCTCGGTATTAGTCTTGCCTGTTGCGATGACTACGGGGAGCGTCTTTACGAGAGTGTTTGCTTGTACCAGAGTTAAACCGCAAACGGATTGCAAAGCCCTAATCACACTTATCTTGTTTGCCCCCGTGCTTGTGAGAACAACGTCGCAGTCGGCAGCCTCGGCCTTCCTCTTGGCGGGCTCTGCCACCTGCACACCATTGTGCAGCACCACTGCAAGACCACCGACATTTTCAATGTCGCGCTTGAGTGCCGTAGCCTCCTCCTGTGTGTCGAATGTTCCAACAACAGAGGGAGCATTGTCGCAGTATCTCTTTGCTTCGAGCAGGCCATAACCACAATGGCTGCGCATAGCCGTGATAACATTCAGTACGTTTGCACCGGCGTTGTTCAACTTCACAGCCCATGGTTTTGCTTTGGGAGCAAGGCCAAGTTCATCGAGCATACTGTCGTACTTGCCGCCCTTTGCTACATAGCCCTTGTTGGCACAATCCACTATGGCATCAATGGCAAGTTTCTTGTTTGCCTCGGTAAAGCCACGGCCCGCAGCAGCCTCATTATTGAAGGCTTCAAGTGCACTGATGCAGGCCGATACGCTACCGCCGAGCAGAGTAATATTGAACTTGGTATCCACGGGGTTGTTCTGCGACCAATTGGCAATGAAGTTCAATGCAACGTCGGCCGACGTAAAGCTTATGCTGGTGTTTGTGGCGGTATTCAAGTGCAGGTTACTTATTGAAACAGCATCAAGGTCGCCACGCAGATTCAGGAACTTGCCACGGTAGTTCAATGTCTGTATCTTGCAACGGTATATATTGAGGCTCGCAAGAATCATTAGCTCGCCCAACTTGTTCGAAGAATCGTTTATCGAAAGAACTTCGCCCTCGTGAGTTACCTTGAGATTGGTGGTCACATTCTTTATTGCCTCTTCAAATACCTCGCGGTTGATGACGGTGTTTGTGAGGTCGAGGCTTATTGCCTTGCGTGCAAATTCCAACGTCTCAAGAGGAACCTTGCCGTTTGACAAATCGTATATACCCATAGTCGGTACCATGAACCGGCGTATGGAGTTCTCCGAAGCATTGACATTTGTTACCGACGGCATATAGCTGAGCACTGTCAATATATCGGGTACGTTCATACCTGCGCAGCTGAACTTGGTTACACTCTTCACATCCTCCACGTGCAGATACTCCTTGCCGGGAGCGTGCTTGCTCTTGAGCGACTCATACAATCTGTAGCCCATAGCGCGGCCCATTTTCAGGTCATCAGTGGTGCGTGTCTCGTGCAGGCCGAACTCGTCGAGCAGCTCATCGAAACGTGCACCCTTGGGTACCTCGCCCGAATATGCATATGGCAACAGAATGTTGTTTGCCATCTGCTTCATCTCGCTGCTCAACTTGCCCACCGAGCCTGTCATAGTGGTGGAGTTGATGAATGAAAGCATACCGTTAATTTTGGTATTCACCTCCTCGTTACCTGTCTGCACTCTCATTGTGAACTTGCGGTTGGGGTTGTCGTCAATCCACTTGTTTATCCACAAGAGCGGCATATCCACGGTTTGGAAGACAAGTTCAACAGGCTGCTCCTCGTTCATAAGCAGCAGTTTCTCCATCTTGCAGGTACGTTTGCCGCTTGATGCAAATGTCAATGCCTTACCGCTGAACTTAATCTCGGGAATATAACAGCTATGCAAGTAGAGTGAACGGTTGGTGCTGAGCATTGTCAATGAAGCAGGAGAAGATTTTTCATCCGTGAAAATTATCAGCTCCTCGGAACCCAAATCGCCGTTCATAATCAAATCGCCACCTACCGCCGCGCCACGTGCCGCATTCAGTATGCCATCATCGATGTACGAGTGCGACAGATCTATTCTCTTTGCACAACCGCCATAATCATTCTGTAGAGTCTCGAGCAATGGGTTGTTCGAGAGGTTAAGGTTATTTAATCCATTGAGAGGAATGCTCACCTCCTTCATCTCATTACCCGTGGCATCGATATCCTTGACATTAGGCATAAATTCAAGCATACCGCCGAGGCTTACAACCTCCATATTGGCACACTCGAGCGAGGTGAGGTTCTTCACATCGGCAGTGTGCAGGGCACGATAGCCGAGGCTGTCAGGGCGCAGTTTATCCTTCATATATTTATAGAAGGTTTCGCCCATTGCCGCACGCAGTTTCTTGTCGTTGGTTGTAATAACCTCTACATCTATGTTCTCCTCCTCGTCATACTTTTCGAGGTTATCGCTATTTCTGCCATAGACCATACGGGTGGTGTGTTTGTTTTCAGGGTACTCGCTCCACTCGGGCCATCTGCTGAACCAGTTGCGGTCATTTACAGCCCACACAACCACCTTGCTGCCGGCTGTACGCTGGGGAACACCCGCGCAAAGCCTTGTGAGTTTGCAGTTTGAAGAGCCAAGCAGTTTCACATTTATCACATCGCAACCGCTCACATCGATAGATCGCAGGTTGGGGAACGAAGATGTGTTGTAGGCAACATATGCTCTTATGTCGGGGTTACGTGCAATGTTCACCTCAACCAGACTGCGCAGATTCAGATAGTGCGACTCCCCTTCCCCACTGCAACGGAAATAGAAATATCGGCTGCCTTTGGGGCCTATTGAGTTGAGGGCGCAATCGGCAGCATAGAGGTATTGCAATGAGGTCGCATTCTCCGAGAAGAGCAGGCTCTTGAGCGATGCATTGTTCGACACATCTATTCTCCTTATGTTTGTTGCCGCTTTCAAATCAACCTCGGCAATATCGCCAAGTGCTCTCTTGGCCTCGAACACCTGCAAGCGACCGAGGTTGGTAGGCATAACAAGATTGCCCTGTGTGAAGTTGTTGTCGCTGCACACAAGTTCTTGCAGTGAAGCCAGCCTATCCATCACAAGTTCTGTGAGAGCATTGCCCGCACAATGCAACTTGATGAGCTTGGGACATACATTGGGATAAAGAGTCTCTATGCTGTTGTTATCGCACTTGAGAGAGAGCAGGTTGGGCATAATATCCAATGGCAACTCCGTCAGTTCGTTGTTGCTCACCTCCAACTCAATGATATCGCAGTTGCTGTTTATCTCAATTCTGCGTATATTGTTATTATTGGCATAAACCTTTCTAAGTTTGGGGAAGCCGCTCAAGTCGAGTTCCTTCAATGCATTGTCGTTCACGTTCAGAGACGTAAGTGCCGGCATAAAATAATCGAGATATTTGATTGATTCTATATCCAAGCCTTCGGCATCAAGAGCAACCTGCTTTGCTGCCCAATCATAGAAGTTCATCTGTGCCTTTTCGGCAAGCGATGTGAGGTGGGCATTCAGGTTCTTGTCGAGGTCGTCGGTTGTAACATTATCCTCCCTTCTCTTTGTCTCAAATGTTACATAGTAGTTGGGAGAGTTCATATCGTTTATTCTTGCAAGAGCAGAACCAATATTAAACGTAGTTACGTTGCTGGCAATAACACTGCGCATAGCCTGGCTTGCACCGCTGCGCACCTGATAACCTACCTTTATGTACTCCTCACGCAATTTATTGGCTGCACTTATATCCAATGATGCGAGATGGTTCAAACGCAGGTCGAGCCTCTCGATATTGGGGTTGTTGCTGAGGTCGAGCTCGCCAAGGTCGCAATCCACCACGCTGAGTGTGCGCAGAGCATCGTTTGAAGCCAAATAGAGGTTCTTCACACCCTTGTGCTTTGTCGAGCTCCAACCTACGGCTGCATAGCCGTCGTCGGTTGTATTGTCGCCCGCACGCATATCTATTTGCAGTGTCTTGAGGTTGGGGTTGAACTTGAAGTCGAGTGTCTCCACGTACCAGCGCCTCATAGTAACCTTCTTAAGTTTAGGATTACCCTCAAAGGTCAATGCCTTGTTGTTCTGCCTGAATGTATTGTGCGCGCTGCCACTGTTATCGGACAGGGTGAGGATTTCCAAATTAGGCATATTCTTCAATGCATCGAGCGACTGTATATATATATACTTGTAGCCATCGTGCAGATAGATGACACTGAAATCGAGGCTCAGGTTGGTTATGGCGTTCATCTCGTTGATGTGCATGCGACCATCCTTGTTGGTGTCGTAACTCTTGAGGATATAGTAACGCAGCACCTCGTCACCTATGTGTACATACTCCTCGGCCGACACAGCCACATCTTGACCGTATTCGTAATTACCACGGCCATTGAAATCGGATTTTATGAGCACCGTGCGTTTTGAACTTGTCAATGGACGCATACCGTAGTTGCTTGCATTGTAGCTGCCGCCACGGCCGCTCACTGTGGCAATGTTGTAGCCGTCGCAGAAACGCACGCGGGCCGATATGCTCTGAATGCGGTTGAGGAACGAACTTGCCTTGAAGAGCGAATAGTCGCCTGTCATATATTTATAGGCTGTTGTTCCTGAACGACCGCAATTCTTGCTATTCAGACCATACTTGCCCGGGTGGTCGGCGGCATATATGAGGCCAATCTGCCATACAGGCATCATAGCATACTGGGGATATGAGCTTCCACCCTGATTGTAAGGCTTCACATATCCCTTGAACATTGTGCCGTTGTCGGCAGCATCGGTAAACTTGAAGTCGTTGAAATGCCTGTAATATTCGTATTTAGCCTTTAATTCTTTTTCAAAATTCTCTGCAACATTGGCGTCGGATTCCATAGCCTTCCATATATTGGCTATCACTCGGTTTGGACCATAGCTGTTGCTCGAGCCCATACAACTTTCGTCGTAAGAGAACCAGCGTTTGCAGTAGGCAGGGCTGAAGAGTTTTTCATACTCCTGGAAACTCATTGATGCACCGTTGGCATTGCCGTTGCGCAACCAGTTGAAGCTCGGTTCAAAGGTTACACCCCTTGAGCCGTCGAAGTTACTCTGCCTCCACGTTCTCTTGCAGAAGTCGTAGGAGGGAGTGGCCTCGTAGGCTATGGCAGCTATTGAGTGCCAGTAGTTGAGTGCATAATAGGGATTGTTGTTTCTTGAATTGCTTCCCTTCAGCACCACGTCATCAACCTTGCAATAGAGCACCGAAGTGTTCTTGGAATTGGGCTCGCTGAACTGGTCGACAAGCGGCGGTGTTGTGTACCACTGATACTCCTCATTCTGCACAAACTCCTGGAAGTTACGGTAGCCGTTGTATTTGTAATCCTGTGTATATACCACCTCGGCAAAGCCCTGTGCATTGGATTTCAACTGCTCCTTGTACTCCTTTATGCGCTGCTCGGCCTCGTTCTCGCCGTACATCTCACCCACCTCCTTGTAGTAGTTGTAGAGGTCGCGTATTGCCTGGTTGGTGTTAGCGTCGCCGGCTTTAGCATCGCCCTCGGCAATGACCTCGTCCATTTCGGCAAGCTGCTGCTCGTACGAATCGACATCCTCTTTTGTCATTGCCATAATGCTCTTGTAGTTCTCCTCAATCATATCCATATATGAATTGAGTTGTGCACGATTCACACGCTGAACCTCGAAGCGGTATCTCTTGCCCTTTACAAAGAACTCGCCGGGAACGGGCTTGTCTATTGTAACGGTGGCATATTTGAACTCGTTGCCCTCTTCGTCAACACCCTGCTCTACTACCTCTATAACGGGCAGATTCTCATACTTTGATACCTGTCCCTTGCGCAAGCCGGCACGGGCATCGGGCAGGATATAACGGCCGGTAGCCTGGTCATACTCCTTTATGCTTGCCACAAACTCATAGTCGGGGTTGTGCCAGTAGTCGTCGCGCACGTGTGCCTCCATAAACGAGGGCTGTGTTGCATCGTCGAGCGACTGTGTGAAGGGTGTGATGTTGGGCAGATAACCAACCACCTCATCATTTATGTTGTCGCTTAGCTTGCCTGTGCGGAAATATACATAACGTTCGTCGGCAAACGGGCGGTGTTCCTCCTTGTAGCCCGAGAGCGAATCCTTGTAAATGGGATCGACCTCGCGACCATCAACAACCTCCTTACAGGTACCGCGCAGTTTCACGCGATAGAGAGTGTTGGGCTTGAACGAACCTGTTCGCAATTCGTAATTCTCCTTGTCGAATGTGGGGTTGCTGTGTGTAATATATGTTGTATATGCGCTACGCTCGTCATCGGTGGGGTCGCTCTCGTCATACTCCTTCATCTCGAAGTTGTTGTCGAGGTGGAACACATACATACGTGTTACGTTGCCACCGTCGCCATCCATACCGTTCACCTCCATTGTGGCAGCCTCATCTACAAGTGCAAGTACCTTGTCTATCTTCATATTGGTGGTGAAGGTAGATTTTCCATAGCATGATACAAGAGATTTGTCGCTCCATCCCTTTTCAATATCCTCGTCGCCGGGCTGCACATCGCCGAATATCTTTATATCGTCGAGCGGGTTGCCCATTTCGGGAACGCACACCTTACCGGCCTTCATCTCAATGGTAGATGAGAACTTGATGAGACCGCCAAGCACCGAGCCCTTGGCACGCATACGGCCATATACCCAGGTGGGGTTGGGGAAACCACCTTGCAGCAGCGCGCCCATAGTCATATCCACCAAAGGCACCTTGCCTTTATATATCCACAAGTCGAGCATAAGACCAAGCTCGCCCTTGAGCATTGCATATATCTGGCCTGTTGCATAGAAACCATTCTTGCCGCCTGCACGCGAGCCGTCGGTACATCTGACACCCTCTTTATACTGCTTGAGTATGAGGTCGAAACCAAGCATACCCTCAACGTTGGCATAGCAGAATACAGCGTTGCAACCAATTTCGGCACCAAGAGCACCACCCACCATTATACCGCCGTTTATATCGCCGGCAGGGCCGCCCTTCATTGTCTGTTCACGCGCAGCATCGAGCTTGCTCTTGAGGCTGGTATCAACCTTGCCGTCGGCACCCTTCATACCAAGTGCCTCCTGCACCTTGTCGGGGATATCAGGCAGCTTGCCGTTGCCCGGGAGCTCGTTACCCAGGCACAAGTATGCGTTGGCATAAACCTTTGCCCACAAGCCTACAGGTGAATCCTTGCCCACCTCGAAGTCTATGAACGTAATGCGGCAACGCTTGGCCTCATCGGGCTCGCCCACATACAGGTGCCAGAATGTTTTGTTCTGTGCCGGGTAGTTGCGTATCTCGAATTCCAGATTTATGGTTGCTCCGCAGCCCGACTTCACATAGCCCTTGCTCTCGAGCTTGCCCGCAGCCGAGCTCTGGTTCTTCTGCTCGCCCTTGTTCTCGCTGTCGGCACTCTTCTGGTCGAGGGCCTGCAAGTCGGATATTGGAGCCTTCACCTGATACTCCTCGCCTGTGAATTTCTTGTACATAGCGGCTATGTCGCTATCCACCGTTACCGACAACTTGAACATCTTATGCTCATTTTTCTTCTCCTCCAACTTCTCCCTGAGGTCGCCGCTACTCATCGCGGCCTTCTCCTCCTCGGTAATGTCGGGTGTTGTGGTATCCTCGTAGATAATGGT
Organism: uncultured Bacteroidales bacterium; assembly: GCA_937914945.1. Classification (GTDB taxonomy): domain Bacteria; phylum Bacteroidota; class Bacteroidia; order Bacteroidales; family Bacteroidaceae; genus HGM04593. The sequence continues at coordinate 17,608 of CALGJF010000046.1, forward strand.
TACCTTTCCATTCACAAGGCCACTATCGGCATCGGCCGATGCGCAAAGAGCGTGTACCTCGCCCTGCATAACCACACCGGGCACCCTTATGCCATCTTCCTGTATATCGACCATAACAAGCAGAGTAGCCTCGCCGTTTATAATCGTTTCGTCGCCCACGGCAAGCCCCACACCAAACATACCGCCATACGATTTATATTTGGGTTTCAGGCTCTTTTCAAGTGCATCCACCATATCATCGGCACCATCCACGTCGGATACTGCGACAGAGTAGTTTATGAAGAAACCACCCGAAATCTTCTGCAGGGACACAGGACCCAATGGCAATCCCCTGCCGAAACCGGCCTTTGCAAGGAAATATCCTGCGCGGTAATATTCGTCTTCGGCTTCATCGCCTTCATCGAGTTTAAGGTCTTCCTCGGTCTTCTTCATCTTGTAGTAGCCACCTGCAAGGTCAATCTCGAAGAGACCCTTTACCTTGACATCGAGGTCGGCCTCGAAGCCCGATTTCTCTTCCTCTTCCGAAACCTCGAGGTCGCCAACTACAGAAACCATCCCGGCATATTGGCCCTCGACGTGCATCGACTTGAACTCGACCTCCTTATACTTTATGGTGGTCTCTTCCCAATTGATTTCGGACCATATCGTGAGCCCCACCGTGGCACCAAGACCAAATTTCTTGTTACCCATAACAACGACACCGCCCTCTATGCCAAGGCCCAAGGTTTCGCCACCCTCGCCCACCTCCATAGAGATATTGTCGAGCACAAGCGGCATTCCCCAGTAGGTACCTTCGTCGCTGCCCGGCTCGCCGGCAAGCGCCCATTTACCCGTGTGGAAATTGGTATTTCCATCGGGGCTTTCCACACCCTGGCCATCGCTCTTTTTCTTGCCGTCTTTGCCATCCTTCTTATCATTCTTCTTGCCGGTGAGCAAACTTTGGTCGAAGTTGGCAATACGCATATTCTTGAATGGAATATCGGGTAGCTTAAAATCTATCTTTTCGGCACAGGTGATGCTTACCTTACCATCGAGACATAGCTCCACAAGCGTTTGCTTGCCTTTGGGCAAAGTGTCGCAATAAATAACATTGAAATATGTGCTGTCTTTGTTGAACTTTACTTTGGCCAACATAAAATCGAGCCCCACCTCGTCGTCAAGCTGCTGCATACGGAAATTCACAGCAAGACCATCTTTCTTGCCGTGTGCCACGGATTGTATTGCGGCTGTGTAGCCTATTTGAGCCTTCTCTGTGGTGTCTTTTTTGCAAAGGAACGGGACCTCTATTCTACCACTGAGGCCCGAGCTGCCAAAACTATTCTGCTTTATGTTCAGGTAGATATTGTCGAGAGTAATCTTCCAGCCACCAACCTTGGGCGTGCCATACGTAAAGAGGCTGTCCACCGAAACGTTCATCGAAAAGCCCGAAGCATCGTATATTACATTCTTCACACCAACCTTCACGCGCGAATCGCCCACGGAGTCAAGCTCCACAAAGTGTGGCAACTTACAGCTGAGTTCCTCGAAGTAGAAACCTTTCCACTCGTTATAGGCTTTTTCGTTCTTTCCGGGGTCGCCCGACAAGCCAAGCTTGCCATCGAATTTGTAGTTGGCGGGGAACTTTATACCTGTGGGGGTTCTTCTCTTTGAACGGTCGAGCACAATACCCACCGAATCGCCCGTTGCACTGAAAGTAAAGCCCGGTGCACTTGCCACCTGGAAGGGATCCATTTTAACAGTTGCAAACCAGTCCTCGGCATCGGCAATAAAGGCTGTGAGGGTAATTTCGGGGTGAACATTGGGATCGAGAGCCGCCTTGCCATCATCTTTCAAAAGTTCGTCGCTGGGCAGGTTCATACTTATGCTTGCGCACAGTTCGTTAAACTTGCCATCCTTCCAAGATATGAAGCAGCCATCGGAAGCTTTGCTATAATCTTGATTCGAGGGCGCATTGAACGTAAATGTAAAATCGGAATCGGGATCTTTTACCTTAAAACTCTTTACCAGACCCAACGAACCGCTTTGCGGCAGGAAACTTTCGGGCGAGGTAGTGAGTTTGCGGGCTGCGAATATGAGAATGTCGCTCTCCACGGCCTCGCACTCGGGGAGCACAAACTCGCCGATAAGGTCGAGATTGGCACTTTCCGGCAAAAATTCCATTTGTGCCAGCTGAATGGTTGCAGGACACTCCAACTCCTCATCCATAGGCACGGTGAGCCCAAGCGGCAGTGTTACAACAGCAGCAGAATCGACTTTGGCAAGTGTTTGCATTGCATTGCCTATCACATAGTTGTAGAAGGCACCTACACCGGCTTCATTGAGCAGTTTTTCAACCTTGGCCTGCGCACCGGCTGAATCGGTCTTGGCGACCTCTTTCACGAAATTCTCTTCAAATAATTCAAGCGGTACATGGGCGCTCTTCTCGGTAACAGATTTAACACCATTCTTCACCACTCGCTTTATAGATGCATCCACATATATACTGTCGAACTCCACTGCTACGCGCACGGGAACATTCATCATTGTAGTATGTACGTGTCCTTTACCTTTGAAGCAGTCGTACCCCTTCTCTTTAAGCTCCTTATCCTTTACAGGTAACTCTTTGGCCTCGGTTACGGTGAGGCGGTACTCGCCTATCCACAAATCGCGCAAGGCGGGCTGGAAAATGGTATCGCACTTTGAGATGCTATCCACTTTATATACAGAGGGTTTCTCCTGGTCCTCAATGAGTTTGCGCCAAACAAGGGCTGTTACCTTGTTATCGCCCTCCTTCATCTTTATTTCAAGCGGGTCGGGCTTTTCGGCACGCACAACACCTAACGTGTCGGTTTCGTACAGCGGGGCACCGTAGCTATACATATCGTATCCACACAGGTCATTCAATCGTGCGGCTGTGAGTTTGAGTTTTTCATCGGGCTTTACGGTTACAACACTGTCGGGCTTGCTAATGAAATAGCGGTCGTTGTATGTGAGGCGCAGGGCCACCTTCTGCTCACTGCTTGTTACATTGAGCAGGGTAACTTCGAAAAGGTCTCCCGGTTTCTCGAAATACTCGTCGGGCTCGGGTTTGAAGGTGGCATCGGCCTTGGGAACCACTGTTACAACCACCTCGGAAAAATGCATATCCTTGGCATTGAAGTCGGACTTTCCGCCACCAAGCATAGCACGCACCTTGCGGTTTTTATCCTCGACGGCAATGTTCTTGAGTGAGTCGGCACTGAAAGCGACAACCTCTATCTGATTGAACGACTGCAAGTTTACAACCTTTTTAATATCCGGGATAGGCGTCTCCACAAATGCACCGCCAAGACGGGCCTCGAAGCACTTTATGGTGTCGGGGTTGCCGCACAGGGCATTCAGTTCGTTGGAGGTGAGCTTTTTAACCTCGTTAGGGCCAATCGTTATCGCCTTGTCGTAACGCTCCTCTTTGAACACCGAGGCATAGTAGGAACCGAACTCGTCGAACAGATACATAATGCTGGGGAGCACGTTGTATGTATTGGGGGTGTTGTTCTTCAGCTCCACTTCGAAGAGGGCCGCCGGGCTGTTGAAATAGATGTCGCCGCGGGCAGGCAGAGGATCGAGTTTGGGGGTTACGGTTACAGCCACATCGTCGAGACGTGTGAAGGCCGATACCTGATAACTTATAAAGCCCTCACCTATGGTGAAATCGGCCAAATTGCCCTGCTCGGCATAGTGTATAAGCGGTTTTAGGGCCTTGAAAGTGATTTTATTATATTTTTCGGTATCTATAGTTATTTCCCTGTCGGCATCCAAGGGGCTGAATTCGGCCTTGTCGGTTATCTTTCCAAACAGGTCGCTTGTGATTTTGGTGAAGCCTTTGGAGGCAAAATAGAGTTTTACCTGCTCGTCGGTGAGTTTCAAGGTTTCGCCTGGTTTCACAAGTATGTGCTTCATATCCTTCTCCTTATAGGAGTTGGCTATATATGTGGCTCTTTCATCTTCATTGAATTCAAACATTATCATTGGAACGAACTCGATGGTTCTGTCGCCCGTGTTGCTCAACGATACCTCAAACAGCTGTTCGGGTTTGGTAAAATAGGCCCTTGCATTGTAGGGCATAGGGTTCATCTTCAGTTTTATAGAGACGTCGAGATCGGTGAGCGAAACGTTTTTGTCGGCCCAAAAATCGAGTGCCTGGCTGGCGGCCAGCACCCTATCGGCCTTGTTGGGAGCATCGGCCGGAATTTTGCGGAGGCTGTCGGCATTGATAAGGGTAAACTTCAGGTGGTTAGCATCATCGAATGTTATTATTTGGTCAAAATCCTTGAAGTCGCTCTCCTTCTCACCGGTGCTGTGGTTTATACGTGTTGCAATGGTGTCGCCGCAAAGTTTGTTCAGAGTTTCGCGGTCGAGCACCATTTTCTCATTCCCCTTGAGTACAAACTCAGGGTATGTAAACCACTTGGAGGGTATGTAGGAATAGAGCGTGCCATCGATGCTCCTGTCGGCATATGTTATGCTGGGGCACAGCTTCAAATCCTTGCTTGTGAGGTTTTTGAGTTCTATGTCAAAAAGACGGCCGGGACTGTTTATATAGACATCACCATTATAGGGAAAGGGATTCACTCTGGGTTTTATAACCACATCCACATCGCCAAGTTTCACGGATGACGAGGTGGTGAACGATGTGGAATACTCCATTAGCAGGGCCTGCGAAGGTTTGTCCTTTTCGAGGTCAAGCATACTGAGCCTTTCGTAGTCGAAGATATAGAGCCTTGCCACGTTTTCCAGGCTTTCGGCAAGTTCGATGAGGGAAAAATCGGTAAGCACCTCCTTTTCACCACCCTTGAGCTGTTTGCGGTACTCCTCGAAACCACCGAAGAATTTGTCGAACTCCTCGTCGCTGAAGGCTTTTGTTTCGCCCGATTTTATGGTTATATAGTTGTCGGCAAAACGCTTGCCCTTGAAGTAATCGCCCGAATAAGAGACTTCGTCCTCCACAAAGTAGAAGAGGCCGGGATAGATGCGCAGTGTTTTGGGCGAAAGGCTTTTTATTTTAAGTGTAAACAAGCGCGATGGCTTTGTGAGGTAGTACGCGCCATCCTTGGGGAGAATGGGCATTTTGGGCTCAAGTGTAACGCTGAACATTTCGCCACTCATAACATTTTCCGACGTGCGGAACGGAACACGGCCCTTGCCCACTATGGTTTCGCGCAGCACCGGCTTGCCGCCTGTGTAACGGCACACACGCACGAATGCCGTGTCGTTCGACTCGGGGAAGTAGTCGCTTGCGGGCTTGCCTATTACGAAACCCGTCTTGGCTTTGAAAGCTATTACATCGCGGTCTATGTCGTAACCACCTGCCAAACGGTCGAAATCGTCGGCCGACAGGGTAACCCTGGCACCCGGGCCGAGTTCTAAATATTCGTTTGTGTGCTGCTTGTCGGGCGCGGCTGTCACACCCCAGTTACCCTTGTAGTACTGCATAAGCATACACACGGGGATGGTTTCGCTACTGCGGTTTTCGAGCGTTATGTTGAAGAGTTCGCTGGGGTTTTCAAAATAGGGATATAGCGCCGATGGCAGTTCGGTGAATTTCGGCTCCACCGTTACGTTTATGGGTAGTTCCGTTTGAGGATTGTCCACCACTATATCGAAATCCTCACCTGCGCCGCTGTTCTCCATAAGCAACACAAGCAGTTCGCTCTTGCCATCGTTGCCCACCTGTGTATAGGCAGGGTTGGAGGCGTCGTTCACAAGGGGGCGTGCGGTAACTTGCGCCACATATTTCACGTTCTTGTAGCGTTTGAGCTTGGCAACGATATTGTATGGCACAATGCATTGCGGTGTCATAAGGCCATACTGCGAGTATGCTATGTTACCACCGTTGAGCACCGCATCGGAGGGGTGTTGTTCCTCGGAAAGCTGGTACAGCACAAAGTCGTATATGAACTGACGTGTAACGGTGAGGCCTCTGTAGTTGAATGTGGGCTCGGTCCACGAGAATCGGGGGTTAGATGTAGGGAAATAGGCTGTGTAGTATCCCTCGTTATCTTCAAAACCCGAAACACCGGCATTGCCGTCGTTTATGTATGTTATGTTGTTGAACGATGGCGGATTGGCAGTGTAGCATATATCGAAGAAGCAGATACCCTCGCCCAGATAGTCGCCGGGGTCGTTGAAATCGGTATAGTTGCTTTTTGCCGTAATCTTAAGGCCGTAGTGTCCCTCGGGCAGAAGGCCGAACACACCGCTGTTGCTACCATTTTGGAATGCATCGTACAGGTAACCGCCACCAAAACTTTCGGTTCCGGCATCGTACTGGCGGAACATATTATAGAGGTCGGTTTGTGTGAGCACACGCGACTGGCCCGGTTGCAAAGGTATGTATATGGGCATAGAACGGCTTGCCACTGTGGCAATGTACGAGTCGCTGTTGGGCCATATATCCACAGCGTTATCAATGGGGCCCTCTATGCGGGCTTCGAGGCGCACGGGCAGGAACTCGCTTGCGCTGTTGTTTGTAACCACTATGTTAAAGAAACGACCCGGGTCGCTCATATATACTCCACCCTGCGCGGGCAATGGGTTCTGCCTGCGCTGCACTGTCACCGATACCTGCGCAAACAAACCGGTTGCGCACAACAGCATACATACTATATATGAAAGTAACCTGTGTTTTATCATAATCTTATCTATTTGCGTATCCTTTTTCTGTCCTAAAATGTAGAAGCCTCTACACTGTTCATCTTGCTGCGGTTCTCGTTGTTCTTCTGCTTCTGATACTCGAGCATCTGGCGTTCACGCACTGCGCTACGCGAGAAGTCGGAGTAATATTCATACTTGCCATAGCGGGTAACCTCCTCCTTGGCCCTGCGTTTTATGCTGAATGCGGTAAAGGAGAAGCTGTAACTGAACGAGCAGGTAAAATCGTATCCCTTGTCGCGCTGGTACTGGTCGAGCACCAGATTGGTGTTTGCATATCGGCTGTAGTTGAGATTAAGAGTGAAATTGTGTACCCTGGCCAGCGTATATGCCGCCGACATATTGGCTGCCATTGTGATGCTCTTGTCGGCTTCCATACGGTTATCCACGAGCGAGGCCGATGCATTGAGCGACAGGTTCCTCTCCTTGAGCAATGCCTTTGAGGCACTGAGCGTATAGACACTTGTGGTGTATTTTGAATTGTATCCTTCGGACGCCTGATAGCTGTAGTTGAAACTGAAATTGGTCTCTATAGGTATCACTGCAAGGGAGTAGTTTGAACCCAATGCCATTGTACCCACATCACCGGTTCCCGCAATTGTTCTGTTCTTATCCTCGTTAAGCGAATAGTTACCTGTGAACGAAAGGTAGTGTCCAAGAGTTTCGGTGTTTGTATTGTAGGAGAGCGTACCCGAATAGCTGCTCATACAGCGGTTGATGCGCGTTGTTTCATCTACCTTGGCCGTACCATCGTACTGGCACTGACGGAAGCCGTTATAGTTGGCCGACAACGACAGTTTGCTACCTATTGGGAGCGATGCATTGAGTGCATAATTCAATCCTCTTGTGGTATATAACTGCTCGCCCGATATATTATCCTCCTGGAACGAGAAGTTGCCACCGAGCGACAAGTTGCCCAGACGCAGGTTGGCAGCTGCTCCCACGTTGTGGTAGTTGTTGTTCATATAGGAAACACCCATACTCATATAGTCGGGCTGTATATGCTTGTAAAATAGCGAAAGCGACACCAAGCGGAAAGTGGCAGCCAGGGTGAGGTCGCCGGCCCAACGCATAAGCGAGGTGTAACGCACGTCGAAGAGGCTGTTGTATTTATCGGTATCGCCACCTGTGAGCTGCGGCGCCTTGGTATCGGTAGAAAAGATTGAAGTGGCCACATTACCCGTGAGCGACAACTGCTTGAATATCTGCCAGCGGCCACGCAAGCCTATGACGACGTTCTCCTGCGCAAAGACCTCGTCATACCAAATATCATCGATAGAGGACTGGTGGTCCTGCGAGCGGAAAAGATACAAATCGACAAAATTGCGGCTGCTGCCATATCCCACCTTCAAGCCCCAGCCCGAGCGCTTATATACAGGCTTGCCTGATGGCATTTCGCCGGGTTCAAAATTGACAGCCTCGCGCAAGATGCCGTAAAAGATACCAAAGCGGAAGCCCGATGTGGGGCTCTTGTATTCGATACCCATTCCGTTGAAGGGAAGGTTATATACATAGGCCGAGAAAGGCATTGAGCGGCGGCCCAAATGGAGTGTCCATCCCTTGTATGTGGGGCTGATGTTGAATGCAAACTGTGGATGCGAGAATGAATAGTTATTACAGCTGTAATAGAAAGCAAAAGGCATATTGTAGCCATAAAGGTTCACATTCATATTGGCATACATAGAGTAGTTCAACGGCGAGGCAAAACTGCCACCCGAAGAATAATACAATGTGCTCTGCGTGCCCAGTGCTCCTGAAATTATGAGCGGATCCTTTTTCCTTGGGTCCTCGATGGCTTTGGAAACGGCTATTCCGCAAAACGCCATCAACAACAGAAGAAGGGCTTTTCTAAAATTCGTATTCATCTCTTCACTATTTATAATAGCTCAATATTTATATCTGGTAGCTGCAGGTGTGCAGCCTGTTATTTTCGTCTTTAGGTTGCCTGGGGCAACATTGCCCGTTTGTCGCCCCGTTGTGAAAGAGGCAAAGGCGGACAAGCCTTTATTTTTATGACAGAGCGCCCTATACTATTGCGGAGCTCCCCTGCTCTATCTGTTTATACATTGCTAAATTTAATAATAAAGCAACGGGGTGCCCGTGTAACGGGCCCCGTTGCTCATATTTTTTAGAGAGTTACTCTCTTGGTTACAATCTTGTCGTTTTCGCGTACCTTTATAATATAGATACCGCTTGTCATGTTCTCGACCTTGCGGCCTGCCACATCATAAATGGCAACGATTGCATTGCTGTCTATGGTGTTTATGTCAACTATTCCGGTAGTGCCCGTAGCGGGAATACCTATTGCACGCATAGCAACAGGAGCCTTCACCGAACCTGCCATACCGGCGAAAGTTATACCGCCATCGATATCGAACATTTCGCCTGTTACCTTATTATATAGACGGAATATAACATTCTCGCCTGCCTCACCGGCAACAGATACAAATGCAAGACCATTGATGAAGCCACCCTCGCCACGGCACTCATCGTCCACAAAAGCTACAACCACCAAATCGTCGGTTTCCTCAATGTCTACCCTGGCAATCACAGGCATAGTGTTGGCAAACTTGCTGCCATCTATCACCCACATTGATGCTCCGCGTGCTGCTGCTCTCGATGCGGTGTTTGCCGTGAAGTAGCCCTGCTCCATTGTAAAGCGGCCCGGCATAGAGACAGTTGCCTCGGCGTTTGTATACACCATATAACCCTCCTGGGGCATAAGTTCTGCAAGATCGCCGAGCCAAGCGCCATCGGTACAGGTTACAAAGCCCCTGTCTTTGGAGAGGATAATGTCGCCTTCGCTGAAAGCAGATGCATCGAAAATATCCTCAACGGCATATGCATATTCATAGGGATATGATACCCAGTTCCAGCCCTTCTCGAGCTTTTTATCAGCAATGCTGCCATCGTTACTGAACATATTTGCCATAGTAACGACACTTGCCGATGAGAGCATATTCACTTTATATGCCTCGGCCTCTGTTATATAATCTAATGTGCCGAAGAGACCATATTTTGCATCGTTGAATACAAGGTCGGTCTTGCTACGGGCCTCGATGAGATTTTTTGAAAGTTCGCTTACCGATAAACTTGAATTGATAAGCGATATCCAGCTCCAACCCTCGGCAACGGTTAATTTCTCGGCCATTTCAACATGCTGCTCAAAGGATATTGTGTTACCACCATCCTCAACCGAAGCAGCATCGTACTCTACGTTGATGGTAGCCTGCGGGCAAAGGGCACGGGCAACTATTGTGTAGTTTACATTGTTGCCATCGAGCTCGCCATCGGAAATCTCAAAGAGTTCCCAGTCGTAAGGCAATTCCAGTTGTTCGGGAGCTACACTGATACTCAATGCAGAGGCATCGAAATCGGCATCCTCGGGCGAGAATGTAACGGTCAAAGTCTGCTCCTGACCATCGTTGTAGAATGTATTGCCTATGCCGTTTACAAAAAGTTCATCTACACGTCTTTTTACGGCAACCGCACAGGTTTCAACAACCGAGGGATTATCCTCGCTGGTGAATGTGATAACAGCGTCGCCCTTGCCGTTTACACGGAAGTTGTGACGATTGCTAACCTCATCGTAGCCGGTGTATTCAATTGCAAAATTATCGTTTACCTCCACAAGAATATTCTTGTTTGTAGCATCTTCGGGGTAGGCTGTTGCTGTAATGAAGAATTCCGGTATTTCGGCATTTCCATACCATATAGTCTTTTCTGTTTCGGAAAGTTCAATCTTGTTTACCGACTGAACCACAAAGAGAGAAACCTGGTCGCTGATATCCCCGTTCACAACTGCATTGACCAATACACGTACATCGGGCACGGTGATAAAGCGGAACCTTAATACGCAGGTTCTCTTATCGTCGCTCAACACAGTGCTTATAATCTCAACCTCGGCATCGCCAAGCTGCTCCAGGTTGCCGTTTACTATGAACATTTCAAATGTATCTACATTTGCATCGCCCGGCTCTACCTGCGCAACAGCCTCAATAACCTGACCAACAGCCACCTGCACGCCATTCGAGCCTTCGTCTATTACCTGCCCTGCTACGCTCACGATGTTTACACCTGTGGGTGTGCGCTTGATAACAGTATAATGCTCAACTACCACATCGGGGTTATCGTCGCTGGTGAATGTGAATGCCACCTCACCGGGAGCATATGCGTGCAGTTCATAAACACCGGTTTCATTGTTAAATAAGATTTCTGCCACAGCAGGTGCCGAGGACTCCACGGTAAAGCGGTCGTTCTTAACGCCATCGGGTGTTACATCATATTTGAAATCGAACACCTGGGCACTTTCGCCAATCCAATATTCGGGTTGCAATGAAACATCGATGTTTTGTACCCTGTTATATACGTTAAGCAGCACATTGCCACCCATTCGCGTTCCATCTACAAATATCTGCAAATAGAAATCTTCGGCGGGGAGCATTGCAAAAGTGAAGTTCATTGTGCATACACCATTGGCTACATCCATACCGGTTACCGACACGCAATCCTCGTAACCCTGGATTTCCATACCATCACTGTTCACGAAGCGCATTTCAAAACTATTGAAATCGGCATCGGCAGGGTTGAGCTCTGCCACAGCAGTAACATTATCGCCTACATAAACATCGGCCATAGGGCGTGTTTCGGCACCCTCAACCGACTCACCGTTTATGGTGGTGATTGTGGCATCATATACGGCCTGCCTGATAACAGCCTCTACCTCAACGCTCTTTGTTGTGTCATATTTACTTGTGAACACCAGAGTGGTTACACCCTTCTTCATTGCTGTAACAATGTATTTCGAGCCTGTATCGTCGGTTTCAACCAACACGGTTGAGGGATCGAGCGAGGTTAATGTGTATTCTTCGTTTGGTTCCACCACAGGAGCGCCGCTATCGTCGTAAACCCAATGGAATATGGGAGCGTTTACATAGCCTGTCATATCCTTTGAATACTCGTCGAAGATTGTAAACTCTATGTTACCTTTATAACTGAACTCCTGCAATGCCGACAAGACATTCACTTGGAATGTAACCTCTGCATCGGGGTTGTCATTGGCTACAGCGGTTATTGTCGCAGTTCCCAAAGCAACGGGAACAATGGTTGTACCGTCAACTATCTGAATCACCTCCTCGCTATCCACGGTGAATGTAACACCCGGGGTTGTGGGGTAGCTCTCGCTGTTGTTATATACCACCTCTGGAACAAAACGGCCCATGCCAAGATATATATCGGCATCGGCAATGGCGATGCTTGTTACCGGCTGATATACCAAAATATTAACATCAACTGTAAGCCCACCTGCAACAGCCCTTGCAATCACCGGGTCAGGGGTTGAATTCAAAGCGGTAATTACATCGTTCCCCTCCTCTATTGTTACGTAGTATGAAGTAGGGTTGCCTGCGTCGTCCATCGATGTAAGGTCCCAAGTGATAGAGCCCTCGGGAACGGTTGCCGGCATCTCCTCGCCATTGGTATCTGACTTGAAGATATATTCGATTAATGCACCGTCGCTCACGGTCATTTTCTCGCCCACATTCACACGAATGGCGTTGATATTCGCGTAATAGGTAACGCGCATTTGGTTGGCAGGTATAAACATACCTCTAAAAATCTGAATGCTCTGATTCTCTTCATAGGTGAAGTCGCCTTTGTAGGTAATAAGAGGCTGTTCGCCCGATTCATCATACATTTCAAGAGGATAGACAAGCCCGCTTACAGGGTCGTACACCTTGAAATCGATTTGACTGTCCACATCGTCGTTGGTACCACCCACACGAAGTGCATAGACCTTGTAGTTGTCGGCCATCATATAAGACGTTGACAAGGCTCTTATCTGGTCACCGATAAAAGCAGCCACTTGAGGTTCCGTCACGCCCGAAAAGATGTCGTGAGAAGCAGATTCTACGCTAACGTACACGACAGTTTGCTCCTGATACTCACTCGATGGATCGCTCCACCCGCTCTGTGCCCACAGCGTCATTGATCCCATCAAGAACAACAAGGTTAATAGATGTTTTCTCATAACAATGAATATTTTGAATGATTAATAAATATTTTAGCGTTTTCACAAATTTTCATTGATGCAAATTTATCTTTTGAAAAACGAAGGTTTTTTCACACAAAAGATATTGTTTTTAACGCAAAACACAATTACCACCCATAAAGGGCACAATACGTAAAAATTTCACTACAAATGTTAAAAAACATGAAATATGGGGGGGTAATTTATATTATCTTTGCCAAAAACAACAAAAAAGAATATGAAAAACACAATTATTATAGCCATAACCGCTCTCTTTTGCACGCTGTTTTCATGCAAAGAAAACGCCACACAAAAGAGCAACGAACACGAAATCGCAGCAGCCGCAATAGCCGACAGCGTAAAGAGTGTGGAGAGGCTGAAAATGCACCTGGAACACTTCGATTCATTGAACGAAAAGAGGGCTGCACTGCTCATAAGGCAGAAATTAGGCAGCGCACTACGCAAGAAATCGGTTTTCGACGCAGCCATAACCGTGCACGAGCAGTGCATTGCCACCGCCACCGAACTGCAAGATACTTTGCAGCTTATAATAGCCCTTAACAACCAGGGAACAAATTTCAGACGCATTGGAGACCTCGAAGAGGCCAGCATATACCACTACCACGCATTGGAGCTATGCGACAACACCGTGGGCGACACCTCGTTCATTGCACGCAAGAACAGGGTGCGCACACTCAACGGGCTGGGCAACGTGATGCTGTCGCTGCGCAATACCGAGGTGGCCGAGGAGATGTTCCGCCGCGCCCTGCAAGGCGAAAAGGAGCTCAACAGCGCTACGGGGCAAGCCATAAACTATGCCAACATAGGTGCCATAAAGGAGATGGAGGGCGATATAGATTCGGCTCGCATATATTACAACCTCTCTATGGAGAAGAACGTAGAGGGCAACAACAGATTGGGCATAAGCCTGTGCCACCAGAATCTTGGCGATCTCGATGAGAAAAGCGGCAACTACGCGAGCGCGCGCGAGAACTATATAAAGAGCTATAACATAGGTGTGCAGAACAAGGATGTATGGCACTGGCTCAACTCCTGTATTTCGCTTGCAGGGCTCTATCTTAAAGAAGGAAACATAAAAGAAGCCGAAAGATACAACAGCGAAGCTTTAGATGCTGCCGTGAAGATTAAGGCAAAGAGCAGGCTTGCCAACCTTTATTTGCAGCAAGCAAAAATTTATGAAAGCAGCGGAAAATATGAGAAAGCACTGCATAGCACGCAAAAAGCAAACATATACAAAGACAGCATAGAGAGCGAAGAAAACCGCGTGTATATGCAGAACCTGCGTGTAAAATATGAGGTGAACAAAAGGAAAAAGGAGGTAGACGAGGCATTGGCTCTTGCACAATATGAAAAGCATATGCGCAACCTGATATTGTGGAGCAGCATTCTCACCATTTTGCTCATTCTTGTGGCTGTTGCTGCATTCATACGAGCAGCAATGGAGCGCAAGAGGGCAAACTCACTGCTGGAAAAGAGCAACCGCGAACGCCAGGATTTCTACCGCGGAATAACACACCAGTTGCGCACACCGCTCACCATAATTTTAGGAATGACACACGAACTAAGCCGTTTCATACCGGCCGACAACAAGGTGGCACAGGAGTCATTCGGCGCGGTTACCCGCAAAAGCCACGAACTGCTGGACCTTGTAACGGAAATGATTAGATACAACAAGGGAGAGCAGGGAGAACCCATTGTATCGGAACTTAGAACAGGAGATAGAGAGGTATCTGTCAAGAACTCACCCATCATAAACAACGAAATAGAGGATAACGAAAATTATATTCTTGTGGCCGAGGACGACCACGACATGGCATTGCTCATTACACAAATGCTCAAGAACCAGGGATACAGATACCACTGGGCGCAAAACGGGCAGGAAGCATACCAATTTGTAGAAAGGAATCTGCCACGACTCATAATCACAGACATTATGATGCCGCAAATGGACGGGCTTGAACTAATAAAAGCCATAAGAGCCAACGAAAAGACCAACCACATACCCATAATAGTGGTTTCGGCGCGCACCGAGAACGACGACCGATTGGCCGGATTCAATGCCGGAGCCGAGGTGTACCTGGGCAAGCCATTCATTCCCGACGAGCTACTGCTTATGGTGCGCAAACTGCTGGAGCAAAGGGAATTACTCAAGAAAAAATACAGCCAGCAGATAGAGGAGGCCGACAAGACCGACTATAGCGAAATTATCAAAGGGGTAAACAAGAGCGAGCAAGAGTTCATAAAGCAGATTAACGAATACATAAGCGAGAATATAATGGACTGCAACCTGAATGCCGCAATGCTTGCCAACCACTTGATAATGAGCATATCCACACTAAATAGAAAGATAAATGGCATAACAGGCACCAACACCACCAACTACATACGCCAGCGTAAACTTGCGCGTGCCAAATACTTGCTCAAAAACAGCGATATGTCTATGGGCGAGATACAGGCAGTGTGCGGGTTTGAAACGCCCAGCTACTTCAGCCGCACATTCAAAGCCGAGTTCAACATAACACCCACGGAATACAGGCGAAGCAAATAGACAGGCACTTGAAGAGTGCTACACAAGAAAAACGATATTTCAAGGCTCTCCCTTTTATCAAGGGAGGGCTTTTTTACGTTTTGTACCCAAAAAAACACCTTTTGAGCGCCTTTATGCGCTTTAAGTGAAAAAAACGATGCTTTTGAGTGAAAAAGAAATAGACTTTTTCTTGGCAATTTTGTTGCATAAAAACAAAATGTACGCAGTTTATGACAGACGTAATGGAAAAACTGAAGAAAAGATACACAAAAATGCTGGGCTGCGAACCGCCATTTTTTGTAGATAATGGTTATACCATTGAGAAATTTGCTGCCGACCTGGGAACAAACCGCAGTTACGCATCGAAATTCACAAACTGCGCATTGGGGATATCCTTCCCCACCCTGCTCAATAAATTAAGGCTTGCACATTTTATTCGTCTGAAAAGCGAGAATCCCGGCACCCCCATAAAGACACTTGCCGAAAAATGCGGATTCAAGAACAGTTTTTCATTTCGCAGGGCATTCAAAAGCGAGTATGGGGTATCGGCAAGCGAGTATTTCAAAAGCACATTAAAAGACTAATTCTCCTCTTGGGGAAGTACCATTGCCTTTATGCGCACCACGTTTTTGCGGGGGCGTGTGTTGGTATATACATATATGCTCTTCAAGTAGAGCCCTTCGCGGTTTTTGGGATAGAATGTAACGAAAACCTGCCCCTTACCGCCGGGGAAGATATCATCTGTTGAGTGCGTTGCATAAGTACACCCGCATTTCAAAAAAACACCTTCTATGCGCATAGGCTTGTCGCCCGTGTTCACTACATCGAACACACAAGTTACGGAATCGGTTGCGGCCGACAAGTTTCCGAAATCGTGCATTTTTTTGGGCAGATGAACCTGAGCCTGCGCCGCCATATTGAGCGGCAAGAGAAGAAAGCAGAATAATATGAAGGTGATTTTGCTATTCATTGTGCCACGAAGATATAACAATATAATCGAACTTACTTTATTACAAACTGTTTTTTTTGCTATCTTGCCACAAAAATTTATTTTTGGTATAAAAGTAATACAAAATGAAGAAAAAAGAATAATCAGATGTATAACCAAAACAGATGCAGTATGAACAGTTTTATTTATGACATTCCCGTAAGGGTGTATTTTGGAGAGAACCAATTAGGGTATCTTGGCGATGAGTTAAAGAGATATGGCAAGCGTGTATTGCTCACATACGGCGGTGGCTCTATTAAGCGTATCGGTTTGTACGACCGTGTAATGGCCGAACTGCACAAAGGCGGGTTCGAGGTTTACGAACTGCAGGGTATTGAGCCCAACCCAAGAATTGAATCGGTGCGCAAGGGTGCAGCCCTATGCAAGGAGCACAACATTGATGTACTGCTGGCTGTAGGTGGCGGTTCCACTATAGATGCCACAAAATTTATGGCGGCAGGAGCCTGTGTGGAGCACGATGCATGGGACTTTCTCAACGATAAATGGGCTCCGATAAAAGAGGCTTTGCCCATAGTATCTATTCTCACCCTCTCGGCCACAGGCTCCGAGATGGATTGCGGCGGGGTTATAAGCAACCCCGAAACGAAAGACAAGATAGGACGTCTTGCACCGCCTATGTTACCGAAAGCATCGTTCCTCGACCCCACTCTAACCTATTCCGTGAGCCCCTACCAGACCGCTTGCGGTGCGGTAGATATGTTCTCTCACATTATTGAGGTATATTTTAATATGGAACCCGACCTTTATATGCTCGACTGTTTTATGGAGGGTATGATGAAGACAATAATAAAATATGCACCCATAGCCATGAACGAGCCCGAAAATTACGAGGCACGTGCCAACCTTATGTGGACCTCATCGTGGGCAATCAATGGTTTTGTGAATGGTGGTAAACGCCAAGAGTGGAGCTGCCACCCAATGGAACACGAGCTATCGGCCATATACGACATAACCCACGGCCTGGGGCTTGCGTTACTCACACCACGTTGGCTCGAATATTGCCTCGACGAAAGCACCGTTGCCAAATACGTACAATTTGCAGTCAATGTATTTGGAGTCGATAGCAATCTGCCGCCTATGGATATAGCTCGCGAGGGTATTCGCCGCCTGTCAGGATTCTTCTTTGATACCTTGGGCCTTGCACGCACATTTACAGAAGTGGGTATAAAGCGTGAGGATTTCCCCATAATGGCAAAGAAATCGTGTGGCGGAGCCGTGCTCAAAGGATTCAAGCACTTGCAACAAGACGACATAGAAAAGATATTTGAAATGTGCTTGTAATTCTGCAATAAAGAGGCATGGTGCACTGTTTTTCCACTGCTGTTGATATTTCGGCTGCATTGAGCAAGTAATGCACAAGCGAGTGGGCGAAAATTTATTTTCACACGCAACGAGCGCAGCCATTACTCGCTATTGGCAACAAACAGATTGGAAGTTTGGAATCCTGGTACATTGCCATATGGATTGCAGTACAGAAATTGCATGGTCCTCATAAATCTTTACCTGCTAATCCGCTACTTGCCGACCCTATGTATTGGAATGGTTATATTGAAAAGGTGGGTACAGGAACAGAAGACATCATTAACAAATGCCACGAATATGGCCTAAAAACTCCGGAGTTTTATCAAGAAGAGGATTTTAGAGTTGTCATTTGGCGAACAAACAACGAAGGAAGCGTTCCAAAGTGTTCCAATGATGATCCAAAGGTGTTCCAAAGCGTTCCAACGGATGAAGATAGGTTATTGGAGGTAATAAAGGAAACTCCCTCAAATTCAAGAGCAGAACTTTCTAGACGATTAAAAATCAGTGAACGTCAAGTTAGAAAGATAACAGACCAATTACGAGAAAAAGGCGTATTGATTCGTGAAGGCGGAAACTCTGGGAAATGGGTTATTAATAAGATATAGTTAAAAAGTAACCAAACTCTTTGCTCAATCAAGGAATTTGGCTACTTTTGTATTAGAGTTGTTTGACAAAGACAGTGCAAACCGAGAGTAGAATAAAACTTGTTTTAATTATGCCGAGGTGTAGCCTGTTTTATGTAAAGCATAATGCAGAAGATTGGTGTAATCTCAAAGTTGCCAAATCGTTACCAACAACTTTCTATCATAGCATTCACTATTTGTGTATCAATCAGATACGGAATAATTGATTATCTCTACACAAAAAAAAATATAAGCCTCGCGCGTGGAACAATATTTCGACATAAGATACGAACTAAATAAAGATAAGATACACGAACTCATTGCACTGCAAATAAAAAAGTGCAAGCCGGCATACATATGCGCTGCAGATGGCAATATTCTCGCAATGGTAAACAAAGACGAGAAATACCGCGACATTGTTAACGGAAGCCTTTTTTCAATATGCGACAGCAGCTGGGTACCCGTCTTTGCACATTGGATATATGGCAAAAGGTTCAAATCCTATCGCGGCAGCGACATCTTCACCGATATAATAAACAGCCGCAAATACCGCATGATATTCCTTGGCACCAATAAAACAACACTCGATGCCCTTAAAAACAACCTTGCGAAAAAGAACCCCGAAATAGTGGATATGACCTTCTGCGAGCTACCCTACTGCAATGCTGAGGAGTTTGACTACCCCGCCATCGCTAAAACCATAAACGAAGATAATGCCGACATAATATGGGTGGCACTCGGTGCTCCCAAACAAGAGATTTTCATGCACCATCTGCAACCCCACTTAAAAAAAGGCGTTGCCATTGCAGTGGGAGCAGTCTTTAATTTTTTCAGTGGCTTGCCGGGGCTACCAAAGAGCGCACCTCGCTGGATGGCAAAGTGCCGATTGGAATTCATACACCGAATACTATGGGAGCCACCCAAGCAGATGAAACGCTGTTGGGGAATACTTGTTCATCTACCACATATCTTGCACAAAGAATATATGCGCAAACGCAAGAGGTAACAATAAAACAGAGATACGGTGCTGCTGAAATTCAGCAGCACCGTATTCAACAAACAAAAAGTAATATGAATAGAACAACCATCAAGAGATAATGGTACCAAGAAATATGTTACTATTGTTTATCGGCTGCACAATCATGGCAAGTGCATAGTTTTTTCTCTATTTTATTCACTCTGCTATTGATTTCATCATCGAAGTTCATCATGCCACTCATGTATTCCGAAAGGGTCTGCACCACCCCATCTGGCAAGAACTCCACAAATTTGGGAATAAAAAGAGGAGCACCGTTTTCATCCATGGGAACGGTGGCCACGAGCAACGATGATTTTTCACTCAGTGGCAAGCGTGTCCACTCATGATTAAGGGCATTGCCGCGAGGTGCAATGGCCTCCACATTGCCATCTTCATCTATAATTACCCCGCGCACCACTCCATCTTCGTCTTTTGCAGGAGCAGCAGCGCAGAATCGCACCATGCCAAACATTTTACGATATGGCTTCAAATCGACCGTATAGCCTGTATATCCATTGCACAAAACCTTTTCTCCACTCACATGTGCAGGCTCCTCTTGCTCTATGATATTTGTACTCAGGCATGGAACGCCCATATAACATGCTATGCGGTTAATGCTGTCGTAAATCTCCTTTGTCATGGAGCGCACAATATTCATCACCTTGTCTGCGGTTTCATCGGCAAGTTTCTCAACATGCAACTCATTCTGTTTCGCGGGGTAAACAACCTCCTTACAATCCATAAAATAATCTTTCAAAAAATCGTTCTTCATAACTGCTGTTTATTAATTTTACACTGCAAAAGTAAAAGCAGAAACGGCCAGGAAGGTTGCTATTTTAACAAAACAGAATACACATGTAGCAATATCGCATGTAGGGACAAAAAAAGAGGCTTGCTAAAAAATTTAGAAGCCTCTTTTACATGGAGATGAATAAAAAAATGCAGTTTAGCTTGCGTAAACGAGCAAAACTATTACTTTGCTATAATCAAGTAGTAGTTCTTTTTACCTTTCTGAACAAGGATATATTTATCGTTCAAAAGGTTCTCGGAATTTATCACTTGGTCGAAGGCTGCAAGTTTCTCCTTGTTTACCGATACGCCACCGCCTTGAACAAGTTTACGCATCTCGCCTTTTGATGCGAAGATTGCAGCATTGTCGGTTGTGAGTTCCACTGCCTTTACACCCTCTTCGATGAGAGCGCGGGGCACCTCGAAGGTGGGAACACCATCGAACACGGCAAGCAATGTATCCTCGTCGAGCGAGCGCAAAGCATCGGATGTGGCGTTACCAAACAAAATGCCCGATGCCTCCACAGCCTTGTTATACTCCTCCTCGCCATGAACAAGAACTGTTACCTCCTGTGCAAGACGTTTCTGCAGGATGCGCATGTGAGGAGCCTCGGCGTGCTGTGCAACAAGAGACTCAACCTCCTCGCGGCAGATTGAAGTAAATATCTTTATGTACTTAACAGCATCGTCATCGCTCACATTGAGCCAGAATTGGTAGAAACGATAAGGCGAGGTATAACGCTTGTCAAGCCATATGTTGCCCTGCTCGGTTTTACCGAACTTTTTGCCATCGGCCTTAGTGATAAGAGGACAGGTGAGAGCATAAGCCTCATTGCCCGACATTTTGCGAATCATCTCGGTACCTGTGGTGATGTTACCCCATTGGTCGGCACCGCCAAGCTGCAATTTACAACCGTGTGTCTCGTTAAGGTGAACAAAGTCGTAGCCCTGCAACAGCTGATATGTAAACTCGGTGAACGACATGCCATCGGTGCCGGCCTCGCCCGAGAGACGACGCTTTACAGAGTCCTTTGACATCATATAATTCACGGTAATCATCTTGCCCACATTGCGAATGAAATCGAGGAAGGTAAACTCCTTCATCCAATCGTAGTTATTCACGAGAATGGCTGCGTTTGGTGCATCGCTATCGAAATCCAAAAAACGGGCAAGCTGCTGCTTGATAGCCTCCTGGTTATGGCGCAGACGCTCCTCGTCAATGAGCACACGCTCTTTTGATTTACCCGAAGGGTCGCCAATCATACCTGTTGCACCACCAATGAGCGCAATGGGCTTGTGCCCACACTGTTGGAAGTGGCGCAACATCATCACGCCAACCAAGTGGCCTATGTGAAGAGAATCGGCAGTGGGATCTATTCCCAAATATGCACTTGTGAGCTCTTTTTGCAGTTGCTCTTCTGTTCCCGGCGTCATGTCCTGAATCATGCCACGCCATTTAAGTTCCTGTACGAAATTCATCGATATATAATTCTTTTTGTTAATATTTTATTTTACCCAAATAGCACAAACGAGCTGGTTGTAAACTTTACTTTGACTATTTATCGCAAGTGTAACCTGTTTTCGCATTACTCCGTAATGCAAAATTACTGAAAGCGATGCTTAATACAAAGTATTAACGCCCTTTTTTGTTTATCACTCACCCAAACGGTACATCTGCGACGGCGTGGTGCGTTTAAGAACAACAAGCTGCACATCCTTCCCGGCAATGATGCCATAGTCGCCAAACTCCATTGTAACCGCCTTGTAGGCAAGTTCGGGGTGATTATTCTCCTCGCTCAAATGGCATAGCCATATATATTTCAAGTGCTCGTTGAAATGCGATGCCAGATACTTTGCCGTTACCTGATTGCTCAAATGACCTCGAGGGCCGCTCACACGTACCTTCAAGAAATCGGGGTAACGCCCCATTGCCAGCATCTGCTCCTCGTAATTGGCCTCGATGACAAGGTAATTGGCCTGGTCAATGTAGTACGACGCCGTTTCGGTAATATGACCCAAGTCTGTTGCTATGCAGAACTTTTTACCGGCAACCTCAATGAAGTAACCCACATTGTCGCTGCCATCATGCGGCACCTCAAAAGGTGTAATCTCAAAATCGCGGAACACGGTTGTTTCGCCCTTCTCCACATACCTCACATACTGCGCATCGACAGGCTTGGTTATACAATAGTTGTTGTTTATACCCGCATGCACCTCTTTTGTTGCATACACAGGGATGTTTGCCTTTGATGCTATCACCCCAAGCGACTTTATGTGGTCGGCATGGTCGTGCGTTACAAACATGGCGCACACGCTTTCAAAAGCTATGCCCTCCTTTTTCAGTGCGGCTCTGATTGTTTTTGAGGGAATACCCGCATCTATGAGGATACCGTAATCGCCTACCCCCAAATAGTAGCAGTTGCCGCTGCTCCCGCTACCAATACTCATGAATCGTATTTCCATTATATATATTTTTATCTTCTTACAAAAAAAACAAAACCCTATCAGAAGGGATAGCCTATTGCAAAGTGCAAAGCAAAATCCCTATCAAAATCGGGGTGTAAAAAGGCAAGTTTATCCTTGCCCTTATATGCAGGGTTCACCGCCTTCATGCCACCGTCGAGGCGGAACACAAAGAGGTCGAACTCAAAACGCAATCCCACACCATAGGAGAATGCCAAATCGCGCCAGAAGGTGCCGAGTACCAACTGACCGTCGGGTTGCTCGTCATACTCGCGCAATGTCCACACATTGCCGGCATCGACAAACAGTGCCGAGTGTATCTTCCAAAACAGGTGCGAACGCAGCTCCACGCTGAAATCGAGTTTTACATCACCCAGCTGATTTATAAAATCAATATCATCATCCTTGCTTTTGTATCGACCGGGTCCCACACTCCTCACATTCCAACCGCGCAAGCCGTTGGCACCACCCGCAAAATATCGTTTTTCAAAGGGCAATACGCGCGAGTTGCCATAAGGATAGGCTATGCCCAGACCCAAATGCATCACCAAGGAGTTCCTTTCGTTGAACTTTATGCGGGTAACAAAATCAAAATCACCCTTCACATACTGCGCATAAGCAATATTCATGAAGGTATATTGCCTATCCTCGTTCTTGTGCCCGCCCAATATGGAATTCGCCGCATACAGCAAATTACCCGAGCACTCCACGTTGGCACGCAGCGAGTATGCCATATTAGAGAACAATTCAACCTCGCCATAAGATGAGTTATAGGAGTATGAATAGCCAAGCTTGGTTATAAGCAGGTTCTCGTAGTTATATTTGAGAATAGAGTTTTTGTTCGATGCATTATCAAGATAATTTTGCTTGAACAATTCCGATATCCACGGTACATAGATGTAATTCACATCAATAATATCGAGTTTGTGCAAGGATTTCACATTTTTACTCCATTGATAGCTCCACGATGCAGCCAACAAACGACGATCAAACTCGGGCCTCTCCTGCGAATTGAATTTCATTGCCAACAATGTCGATGACTTCAAGAATCGCTGCTCGGCCGGCAACAATTTGGAGGCGTAGCCACCTTGCAGGCGCAAGCTCAACTCGGCACCATACTCTATGTATGAATCACCGGTATATCCACTTAACTCCGAAATAGCCTCATAAGCACCAAACAGACGCAACTGCAACAATTCGGAACCACCAAACAGATTCCTGTCTGAGAATGTGATTGAAGAGGCAGCACCCAAATCACCGGCGGTATTTGTACCCTCAATCTCAAAACTCACCGAACGACGTTTATTGCGTTCATACATTATGTAACAATCGAGCAACGAGGTATCGGGGTGCTCCACCATGCGCAAGGTGGGATAGCGCAGGGCTGTCAACTGCCCCAGCGAGCTGTATGTACGATCAACATTCTTTGCCGCAGACTTTTCGCCCGGAGTAATATATGTTTTGTGCGCCAATGTACGGGGGCGCACCACGCTATTCTCCTTGTATAGGAAATCGTACCCGTTAAATGACATGGAGTCGCATTGCGAAAGAGCCGTTTCGTCGAGCCTCAAACCGGCCTCGGCAACATAGCAAATCTTGTCGAAGCTATAGACCTTGTGAGGAACAGGGGTTGCATCCTCGCTTGGCGAATAGAGAGCAATGCGCATAGTAAGGTCTACATTGGTGGAGTGATGTGCAGTGTCGGCCACAAAGGTTATGTAATCCTTCTGAAAACGATAATAGCCATTGTCGCGCAGCAGCGATGTTATGCGGCGACGCTCCCCTTCGAGATTGTCCACGCTGAAAGGCATCCCCTCGGCAAGCAACGTCTCCTTGCTGTTGCGCTCAATGAGTGCCGCCACCGAATCGTCCTCTGTTTCCAATTTTATGGAGTTTACAAAATAGCGTTCCTTCTCATGCAAATAGTACACAAGCTCGGCTTGTTTATCTTTTATCTCATTATGTTCATAATCGACCGTGGCATGCAGATACCCGTCGTTCTGCAACATCTGCTGTATATTGTTACGCGACTGTTCGGCAAGCGCAGGGCTGTAAATAACCGGTGCCTCGCCTATCTTACGCAACACCTTATTTGCCCATTTGGCTGTGTCGCTCCCTGCCGAGGAGTGTATGCGCAAAGGCACACGCGCAACACCGAACCACTTTGCATTGGGTGTCTGTTTCAAGTACAGCTTTGCATTGGCAGCGTTTTTATTATCTATATGAGAAATAACCTTTACATCGCTGAGCAGCATGCTGCCATCGGGAACATTCTTTGTCACCGAGCATGACTGCACCAACAAAAGGCATATAATTATTATAAAAATGTTTCTCATAGATAAACTCTTACGCTCCTTGCAACACCGCGCTTTGGCGTTTCAAATAAATTCAGAAGGTAATTGATAAAAATTCTTGCAAATATACTAAATTCTTGAAAGATTTAAGGTAGCTTTGCAACACTTTAACGCAACGAAAAAACTTATAATATGTTAAGCAAGGCGCAAATAAAACTCATAAAATCGCTTGAACAGAAAAAATTCAGAAAAGAGACCGGCCTTTTTGTGGCCGAGGGAGGGAAAACCGTGGGCGACCTCATTGACTGCGGCATGCCTTGCGAGCTTATTATAGCAACAAAAGAGTGGCTGGCAAGCCACTGCCTCCCGTGCAGCACTGCCATTACCGAGGTGAGTGCCGAGGAGATGAAACGCGCAAGTTTCCTACGTACCCCGCAGGGCGTGCTTGCTCTATTTCGCTATCCGAGCACAGAGTGCGACGACAGCCACCCTGCAAAAGGTCTATGCCTTGCTCTCGATGGCGTGCAGGACCCCGGCAACATGGGCACAATTATACGTATAGCCGATTGGTTTGGCATTGAACATATATACTGCTCAAACGGATGTGTCGACGCTTATGCCCCCAAAACCATACAAGCAACGATGGGTGCCATAGGGCGAGTAAAAATATACTACACCCACCTACCCTCACTGATATCGGGGCTTAAAGGGAAAGCACCTGTTTATGGAACATTCCTCGACGGGGAAAATATTTACAAGTGCAATCTGCAAGAGAACGGGCTCATTGTTATGGGAAACGAAGGCAACGGAATAAGCAAGGAGTGCGAGGAACTTATAAGCGAAAAACTGCTTATCCCCAATTACCCCGCAGGGCGTGCCACATCGGAATCACTTAATGTTTCCACAGCCACAGCCATTATATGCAGCGAGTTCAGGCGCAGAACCAAATAAGGAACTATTTCAAGGGTACAAGCACAGGGTTGGCAAGCCCCTGTTCGCTTACCGAATATAGATACAGCGGCTGCACATCTTGTGCAGCCTCATTTTTTATATCGGACAGAATGCACGCATGGCTGTTATGTGATGCAACGATTTCATCTACCCACATCATGGATTGCCGCTCGCCATCAAAAGGAAAAAACGAAACCGCTACCCCGGCCTTCACCTCAACCACATACATTTTAAGGGTAGTTCCACCGGGAAGATGTAATTTATGTGTAGCGTAGTACATTACTCCTCGGCAGGATGAATGCGCTTGACTGAGATATCGCCAAGCAATAGTTTAGAAGCGCATAAGGTATCGTTGTCGGCATAATAGACAAAACCATGCATGGACTTTATATCTGAATCGTAATTGCGCGCAACAGATATATGAAATACAGAATCGGCCGTTACAGATGTGCCACGGCTTGCAAAACTTTTATCGGCATACTCCACCACCAACGCCGCATGTGCCGTCTGATACAAAGAATCCATCTTGCCACGCAAACGCCTTGTCGTAAATGAAAAAAGAATGCTGTCGCCCTTAACATATGTGGTATCGGCTATATAATTGAAGGTGATTCTGTTATTCAGCGGTGATGATGAGAGCAATTTCACGCGCGCGCTGTTCCACAAATCCACAGTATCACCAATCATCTTCTCGCTGTTTGCAATGTCGGCAAGTGCCGCCCCACCCTCACCCATGGCTTCAAGCTCTGCCATGGCGCGTTCCTCCATGTTGGCATAAATCTTTACCATTCTTTTAGGATAGCGGGTGTACCACACCAAAGAAGAATCGAACTGCTCTTTTGTAACTCCATGTTTCTCAAACACATAATTCATATGCAGTTTTTTCTCATAGCTGGTGGACATAAGGTCGGCAGTCATCACCTGCACAAGATGATAGTCGTAAATAATACCCTCCATCTTGTCGGGGTGTATCACATCATCGGGTATATCCACCTTGCATGCCACGAACAGAGGCAGCAGAAGAAAGAGCATAACTTTCACAAAAGGAGCATTTATTTTCATCTATTTCAACGGCTTATTAATGCAGTTACGATAAAAAAGGAGTATAGCCACAATGCTGCAACTTATGCAAGCATCGGCAAAATTGAATATGGGGCTGAAAAAGACGAAGTGTTCACCACCACAAAAGGGCATCCACCGAGGCCAATCGAACGAGAAAAGCGGGAAATAGAACATATCCACCACGTTGCCATACATAAAGTCGGCATAACCCTCGCCAAAAGGCACAAGTTTCGCAATCTGCCCCATGCTATGCGTGAAAATCTCGCCATAGAAGAGAGAATCTATAATGTTGCCCATTGCACCGGCAAAAACCAATGCAATGGCAACAACATATCCTACAGGGAATTGAGCATTACGCACTATGCGGTAAAGGTAATACACAAGAAAAGAGACTGCCACAAGACGAAAACTTGTGAGGAACAATTTTCCCCCAAACTCCATACCAAAAGCCATACCTCTGTTCTCGGTAAAATAGATATAAAACCAATCGCCGCATACCGAGAAACTCTCGTGCAGATACATATTGAGCTTTACAGCAATCTTTATTACCTGATCGAGGATAATTGCCACAACCGCAACAAGCACCGCAAGCCAGGAACGCCAAAACACCCTGCTCATATTTCCTCGTTTAACGATTCTTTTTCGCCTCGATACTCAATGTTGCATGGGGCACAGCCATCAAACGACCTTTTGATATCAGCTTGCCCGTTTCGCGGCAAATACCATATGTCTTGTTCTCAATACGCACAAGAGCAGCCTGCAAACCTTGAATAAATTTAGCCTGGCGTTGTGCAAGCTGCATCTGCTCTTCGAGCGAGCTGGCTGCGCTACCATCCTCGAGCCCTTTGTATGTGGGCGAGGTATCGGCAACATCATTGCCATCCTCATGGCGTATTGAACGCATAATCTTATCATAATCCCTTTTTGCAAGTTCAAGCTTTTGATTGATTACCGCGCGGAATTCCTCTAATTCCTCATCTGAATAACGAAGTTTTTCTGACATAGTAGTTGTTTTATTATGGTTAGTATTTTTTGTTTTTTACAATTTCTCAATGGCAACATTGATAGAGAAACCATCAAGCTCCACAGGCTCGCCCTCCACGCTATCGCAAAGAGTGAGAGAGCCGGCAAGTACCTGATTGCTGATATATTCGCCAAACTGCTCCACAGCCTCATCGCTACCGGCGTTCTTGGAAACGGAAACGGCAATCCTGTCGGTAATCTCAAGACCGCTATCCTTACGCATGGCCTGTATTTTCTTTATAACCTCGCGGGCAATACCCTCGCGGCGCAGTTCGTCGGTAACCTCCACATCGAGTGCCACGGTGAGAGCGCCCTCGTTGGCAACAGTCCAGCCGGGGACATCCTCGCTGAAAATCTCCACATCGGCAAGTTCTATGAGTGCATCGGTACCCTCAACTTGCAGAGTGATTGTACCGTTCTTCTCAAGCTCGGCAATCTGCTCCTGCGACATTTCGGTAACGGCTACGTTCACGCTCTTCATAAGCTTGCCGAACTTTTTACCAAGAGTGCGGAAGTTACATTTAATCTTCTTAACCAAGATGCCGTCGCCCTCAACAAATTCAAGCTCCTTCACATTAACCTCGCTCAATATAAGCGCCTTCACAGCCTCAATGCGAGCCTTCATAACCTCGTCGGTTGTGGGTACTGCAATCTTTTGCAGGGGCTGACGCACGATAAGTTGCTCTTTTTTGCGTAGCGCAAGCACCATTGACGAAATCTTCTGTGCAAGCTCCATGCGATACTCAAGCTCGCTATCCACGCAAGCATCGTCGCACTCGGGATATGCAGCAAGATGCACCGATGTGGTTGTACCACGCCCTGTAACAGAGGTAAGATCCTGATAAAGACGCTCGGCATAGAAGGGAGCGATGGGTGCCATAAGGCGCGCAACGGTCTCCAAGCAGGTGTATAGTGTCTGGTAGGCCGACAGTTTGTCGGTACTCATATCCGAGCCCCAGAAACGCTTGCGGCTCAAACGAACGAACCAATTGCTCACATTGTCGATAACAAACTCCTGAATCAAACGACCGGCCTTTGTGGGTTCATAGTCGTTGAGGCAGTTGTTCACATTCTTGACAAGAGTGTTCAGTGCCGAGATTATCCAGCGGTCAAGCTCGGGACGCTCATTCATGGGCACATCGGGCTGTTCGTATGTAAAGCCATCCACGTTGGCATACATAGTAAAGAAACTATATGTCTGATATAGTTTGCCGAAGAAAGAACGGGTAACCTCCTTTACACCCTCCTCGTTAAAGCGAAGGTTGTCCCAAGGTGCCGAATTGGTTATCATATACCAACGGAGCGCATCGCTGCCATAGTTCTCTATTGTAGCGAAGGGATCGACCGCATTACCCAGACGTTTGGACATTTTATCGCCATTCTTGTCGAGCACAAGGCCGTTTGATATAACGGTTTTGTATGCCACACTGTCGAACACCATAGTGCCTATTGCATGCAGCGTGTAGAACCAACCGCGGGTCTGATCCACACCCTCTGCAATGAAATCGGCAGGATAGATTGTGCGGCTGTCGAGCGCCTCTTTGTTTTCAAAAGGATAGTGAATCTGCGCATAGGGCATGGCACCCGAGTCGAACCATACGTCGATGAGGTCGAGCTCGCGAGTCATCACCTTGCCGCTATCCGAAACAAGCTTTATATCATCCACATAGGGACGGTGCAAATCTATCTTATCATAGTTCTCACGGCTGTAATCACCGGGGACAAAGCCTTTATCCTTGTAGGGGTTGCTTGCCATAACGCCTGCTGCAGCCGCTTTCTCTATCTCGTCGTAGAGCTCGGCAATAGAGCCTATACACTTTGCCTCGCCATCCTCGCTTGTCCATATGGGCAGCGGAGTACCCCAATAACGGCTGCGGCTGAGGTTCCAATCGTTCAAATTCTCAAGCCACTTGCCAAAACGTCCTGTACCGGTGGATTCGGGTTTCCAAGTGATGGTTTTATTGAGTTCGCTCATGCGCTCCTTCATCTGCGAAGCACGCACGAACCAGCTATCCAAGGGGTAATAAAGCACGGGCTTGTCGGTGCGCCAGCAGTGGGGATAGTTGTGTACGTGTTTCTCTATCTTGAACACCTTGTTTTGCTGTTTCAACGATATACAGAGAACAACATCGAGTGTTTCGGCCTTTGCAGCGGCTTTTTCATCAAATTTGCCATCGATAGTATATGCAGGGTCGTATGCGTTCTTCACATAAGCACCGGCATATTTTGAATACTCCTCTACGTTCACGCAGTTTTTCACAAACTCCTCGTCGAGTTCATCGATAGCCCAGAATTTTCCTGTAAAATCGACCATGGGACGTGTTTCGCCCTTCTTGTTCACCATAAAGAGCGAAGGAATTCCGGCGGCCTTTGCCACAAAAGCATCATCGGCACCAAAAGTAGGTGCAATGTGAACTATACCCGTACCATCCTCTGTTGTAACATAGTCGCCGGGGATTACGCGGAAGCCATCGTTGGAAATCTTTATCTCATCGCCTTCCTTGACAATGGGTTTCACCCAAGGGAACAACTGCTCGTAGTGCATACCCACAAGGTCGCTTCCCTTATACTCGGCAACAACCTCATAAGGCACCACTTTATCACCGGGCTTGTAGCTATCGAGAGGAAGCTCGGCACCTGCGGCATTGAAATGGGCATTCAACAGAGCCTTTGCCACAACAACAGTGATGGGCTCACCTGAATAGCTGTTGTATGAACGTACAACCACATAATCTATTTTTGGACCCACACAAAGCGCGGTATTCGAGGGCAATGTCCACGGCGTTGTTGTCCACGCAAGGAAATAGGGAGTACCCCAGCCTGTCATTTCGGGCTTGGGGTCGAGCATGCGGAACTGTGCCACAGCCGTTGTATCCTTTACATCGCGGTAGCAACCGGGCTGGTTGAGTTCGTGCGAGCTGAGGCCTGTACCTGCTGCGGGTGAATAGGGCTGTATGGTGTAACCTTTATAAAGCAATCCCTTATTATACAATTGCTTGAGCAACCACCACAACGACTCTATGTAGCTATTCTCGTATGTGATATAAGGGTTATCCAAATCAACCCAATATCCCATTTTGCGAGTGAGGTCGGTCCACTCTTTTGTATATTTCATAACCTCTTCGCGACAATTACGGTTGTAATCGTCCACCGAGATTTTCTTGCCTATATCCTCTTTTGTAATGTTCAGCTTCTTTTCCACACCAAGCTCCACAGGCAAGCCGTGAGTATCCCAGCCGGCTTTACGCTTAACCTGGAAACCCTTCATTGTCTTAAAGCGGCAGAAGGTATCCTTGATACTGCGCGCCATCACATGGTGAATACCGGGCATACCGTTTGCCGAGGGAGGCCCCTCGAAAAACACAAATGAAGGCGCACCTTCGCGCTCGGTCATACTCTTTGAGAACAAATCATTCTCTTCCCACTCCTTCAAAACCTCTTTGTTTACTTGAGGCAAATCCAATTTATATACAGGAAATTTCTTCTTCATTTTATATAAAAACTATAAAGTTGCGCAAAGTTACACAAAATCAGCCAAAAAAGGAAGAAAAGAGCATAAGAAATTCCCTCTTTTGCAAGCAACAAGAGCAAAAAAATATCTCCGGGCGCACGCTCGGAGATATTATACAGAACAAAGATTCAAATCAACCGATGTTATAGAAAGCCGTAAACGCTTTTATTGCATACTCGGTATCCACAGCTGCCGATGTCTCGCGCGCCGAGTGCATTCCCCACATGGGATTACCCATATCCACACCGCGCATGGGCAACTGAGTTGTCAAAGTATTTCCAAGCGTGGAGCCGCCTGCTATATCGCTGCGATTCACGAAATATTGGAAAGGAACACCCGCCATGCGGCACACCTCGGCAAACACCGCAGCCGACTCGGCATCGGTTACATACTTTTGGTTGGCATTGTATTTAATCACCGGGCCGCCACCCATAACCGGATGGTTTGTGGGGTCGTGTTTCTCTTGATAATTGGGATGCAGAGCATGTGCCATATCAGCCGAAACCATAAAGGAATTTTCCACTGCCGCATACAAATCGCCACTCTTGCCACCACAATTCAAAATAATGGCATCCAACAGATTACGCAACATGGGAGAGGCCGAGCCCTGCTTGGTCATATTACCTGTTTCTTCATTATCGAAGAGCGCAAGCACCTGTGTCATTGCCGTGGGCTTGCTATCTGCCATGGCACGCAAGCCGGCATAGGCCATCAACAGGTCGTCCTGACGACCACCCGATACAAACTCATTGTTCAAACCGCAAAGGCAAGCGGGAGTGGCATCGTAGAGCGAGAGGTCGAAATCAAGTACATCCGCAGCCTTCACACCAAGCTCATCGGCAACCAAGTTAAGTAAAAGATTTTCTTTCTCGAAATGGCTATTTATAAAACCAAGCACAGGCATCATATCCTTTTGACGGTTTATCTTGTTACCCTCGTTCACCTCGCGGTTGAAATGGATTGCAAGATGGGGAATTATAAGCAATGGGCGCTTAATGTGCAACAGACGGGTAACAGGATGCAAGGGAGAATCGCCACACAAGATAACACGGCCTGCAAGCGACAGAGGGCGATCGAACCATGTATAGAGAATAGGACCGCCATAGACCTCGGTATTAAGGCGTATCATACCACCCTCCGACACCATCTCGGGCGCAGGCTTCACGCGAAAGCAGGGCGAATCGGTATGCGCACAGATAAGTTTGAAACCACCGGTGGGCGCACCGCTACCCATGCGAAAAGCAAACAACGCCGAGCCGTTCTTTGTTATATAATAGCCCTCGCCGGCCTCCAAGCGAGGCAACGAACCAAGTTCCACCTTCTTAAATCCCGCAGCCGATAAAAAATCCTCGGCATACTTCACCGCCATAAAATTAACAGGCGATGCATCGAGCATATCAATCAATCCTTTAATCATAATTTTATTGTTTTTACGTTTTACTCTATTTTGCTTCAATCACATATTTCTTATTAAGCATTTTATGCGTAACCACCACCCGCACTCCGAATTTTTCGGCAACATGGTGCGCAATATGTTCGGCACTGTAAACCGAGCGATGCTGCCCACCTGTGCAACCACAACACACCTGTATATGAGTAAAGCCACGGCGTTTATAGGTATCTACCATATTATCTACAAGAGCGTAGGCATTTTCAAGGAAAGCAGCAATATCGCTCTCCGCCTCCAGAAACTTTATCACAGGCTCATCCATTCCGCACAGTTTTTTATACGGCTCGTAACGCCCGGGGTTATGTATGGCACGGCAATCGAACACAAAGCCACCACCATTGCCCGAATAGTCGTCGGGTATCCCGCGACGATACGAAAAACTCATGACATCGACAGTAAGCCCCTCGGCCGATTGTTTGACAAATATCGGCAGTTCCGTAATCTCGGCAATCAAGCGCTCAATATAAGGAAATTCACCATGCAACAAAGCAAGCTGCTCTTTCAACTGCGCAAGCGCGCCGGGTATAGTCTCTACAAAAGCCTTTTTATGTTCATACAAACCCCTGAAACCATAAGTACCAAGATTCTGTAACAGGCGGAACACGCGGAACAGCGCCAGATTGCGCATAAAATCGGCACGCACAACAGGGCGATACACTTTAAGAGCATCAAGGTAGGCATCTACCATTTCAGCCACCACTTGCGATGTATAACAGGCACGGGCCTGCCCCACAAACGAGGCTACATCATAATATACAGGCCCTTTGCGCCCACCCTGAAAATCGATAAAGAAGGGGCGGCCATCGTGTATCATCACATTGCGCGATTGAAAATCCCTATACATAAATGTATTTTCCTCATCTACCAACAACATGCATGCCATCTTTTCAAATTCGTTCTCGAGCAGGCTCTCGTTGAACTCAACACCCACCCCTTTAAGGAAACAATATTTGAAATAGTTGAAATCCCACATCACAGTACGCTTGTCAAAAGCCGCTACCGGGTAGCACACCCCAAAATCAAAATCCCTTGCAACCTCGTATTGAATACGTGGCAATATCGACATTATATGACAAAGCATACTCTTGTCCTTGGGCACAAAAGACTGACAGTCGCGCGACTCCTTCATATATGCAAACAGAGAAAGGTCGCCCAAATCCTCCTGTACATAACACAAGCCATCATCGGACACCGCAAACACACGCGGGGCATCAATGCCACACGACAAGAATTTTTCACTCATTGCTACAAAAGCCCGGTTTTCCTCCTCACATGTACCCACCACACCTATAAGCGTGCTATCCCCCGCACTCATTCTATAATAAGAACGGTTGGAGCCGTCGCCCGACAGTTTTACAACAGAGTTCGGTTGTTGCCCCACAACCTTTTCAAACAAATCATTGAGAGTGGCAATCATAATATACTATTTTATTTATATAGTGATTGCGAAGATACATCAATCTTGCTAAAATAAAAATTTTATAAACACATTTATAAAAATAGCATGCCACAATAGACGAACCACAACAGGGACAACAGACGACTGCCCGCCGCCACAAGACAAAAATCTCAATTTACCGCCATTTTCTTGGAAAAACAATGCAAGATTCACGGCAAAACAAACTTTTTTCTTGTTTTTTCAAAAAAACGCTTGCATTTCTTCATATTTTCAAAATCATGCATTAACTTTGCGTTGCCAAAGGAAAAACAGCAACAAAATGTTACTTTTGGCAAGAAACATTTATGTAAAACAGCCGACAGTTTGCAACATAGGAGCTGCATACCACGAAGCAAAAAAACAAAACAACAATATGAAAGTAGAAACAACACTTGAAAGCTTAAAAAAGCGTTTTCCCAACGAGCCCGAATATTTTCAGGCAGTTGAAGAGGTATTAAACTCTATTGAAGAGGAGTATAACAAACACCCCGAGTTTGAGGCAAACAACCTCATTGAAAGACTCTGCATCCCCGACAGAGTATTCACATTCCGCGTAACATGGACCGACGACAAAGGCAACGTACAGGTGAACACAGGCTACCGCGTACAGCACAACAACGCCATCGGCCCCTACAAAGGCGGTATCCGTTTCCACCCCTCTGTAAACGTAGGAATCCTCAAATACCTCGCTTTTGAGCAGACATTCAAAAACTCACTGACAACCCTGCCCATGGGTGGTGCAAAGGGTGGTTCTGACTTCGATCCCAAAGGCAAGAGCGACGCCGAGGTTATGCGTTTCTGCCAAGCCTTCATCACCGAATTGTGGCGTAACATAGGCCCCGACATGGACGTTCCCGCAGGCGACATCGGCGTAGGCGGCCGCGAGGTTGGTTACATGTTCGGTATGTATAAAAAACTCACACGCCAGTTCAACGGTGTATTCACCGGCAAAGGCTTGGAATTTGGTGGTTCACTCATTCGCCCCGAAGCAACAGGCTACGGCAACATCTACTTCTTGCAGGAGATGTTAAAAACACGTGGCCTTGACATCAAGGACAAGGTATGCCTTGTATCGGGTTCGGGCAACGTGGCACAGTACACCGTAGAGAAAATCATACAGCTTGGAGGCAAGGTTGTTACCATGAGCGACTCAAACGGTTACATCTATGATCCCGACGGCATTACACGCGAGAAACTCGACTTCATCATGGAGCTCAAGAACGTGCGTCGCGGCCGCATCAAGGAGTATGCCGACAAATATGGTTGCAAGTATGTAGCCGATGCCAAACCTTGGGGCGAAAAGGGCGACATAGCACTCCCCTCTGCCACACAGAACGAGATAAACGGCGAGCACGCAAAGGCTCTTGTAGCAAACGGCGTTATTGCAGTGTCGGAAGGCGCGAACATGCCCTCGACACCTGACGCCATCCACACATTCCAAGAGGCAAAAATACTATACGCACCCGGCAAGGCATCTAACGCCGGCGGTGTATCGGTATCTGGCCTCGAGATGAGCCAGAACTCAGGCAAAATCAACTGGAGCAGCGCCAAGGTTGACGAGATGCTTCACGAGATTATGCACAACATACACCAGGCATGCGTTAAATATGGTACACGCGAGGATGGCTACATCGACTATGTTAAGGGTGCCAACGTTGCCGGTTTCCTTAAAGTAGCCAAGGCCATGATGGCACAAGGTATTGTATAATTACAAATACAAAAGCTACACAACTTTTATACACTTCAAAAGGGCCGCTTGAAAGAGTCGGCCCTTTTGTTATTTAACCATATATAAATTCAAATAAGGAGTGTGCAATATAGCAAAAAGATATTGTAAAGGTTCAAAATATAATCTATCTTTGCATCGTTATTTGCCATCAACCATATAAGTATTTTGGCAAACAAACAACATATAATAAAGGCGTAACTGTAACGCTTTGGTTTTGACGATTCAAGAATCTCGCAAATTCAATAGAATACTTGTCAAAAACAAAGCAACGGGGACGCCCCATTAGGTATGATATATACCAATACTAATTTCCCAAAAGTTTCGCCTATAAAACATTGGGAGATAGGGAGGGTTGTATATATACTACTCGTGGGGCTTTCGGCGTTGCTCGTTTCGACAAGTAGGGCAATGCGAGAGCCTTTGAATCGTGGAACGAGCAGCAGACGGCTCCACGTTTCTTTTATATATGTTCATTGTTATAAATCATGTATCCAGGCAAGGGGAGCCGATTGCCTATCATCAAGTTCTAATTTTATATAACAATGAAACACAAGTTATTAGCAGTGCTCATTGCACTCGCGCCACCATGGCTCCTCTGCACTCATGCCGTGGCACACGATTTTGAAGCAAATGGTATTTACTACAAAATCACAGATCACACAGCCAAAACCGTCTCTGTAACCTTCTGCGGGAACACCCACACCGATGTTGCCAACGAATACAGTGGCAACATTACAATACCCCAAGAAACAACCCACAACGCCACGAACTACAAAGTTACAGGCATAGACTCATACGCTTTCTACAAAAACGCCGAAGTAACATCTATTACCATTCCCTATGGCATTACCAATATTGGGGATTATGCATTCTACGGGTGCACCGCCCTACCACATATTACAATACCGGCAAGCGTTACAAACATAGGCAACGAGGCCTTTACTTGCACGAGCCCGCTTGCAGAGCAAAAAATACTATGCCTGGGCAACAGTATCACAGAATTCAAAGGATATGATAAAAAACGCTACTCCGACCATATTGCAGAACTCACCGGTGCCACGGTATATAACGGCGGCATAGGTGGTGCACACATGGAGCAACGAAATGCAGCAC
>CALGJF010000047.1 GCA_937914945.1 uncultured Bacteroidales bacterium
CTCTTGACGAGGTTTTTCATACAATGGCGGCTGCCACCATAGGCTACCATGGCAAGCGTGTGGTGCTTTACAATGTCGATGGTTTCTGGGATGGGATGGTGGCTCTTTTGCAGCAGATGTCGGCAATGGCATTTGTGCGCGGAAACTTAGATAAATATCTTGTTGTGGCAAACGGCATAGAAGAACTTAAAAACCTTATAGAAGAGGCATAGCGGTATGGGAAGAATCATAGGAATCGGCGAAACGGTTTACGATATACTCTTTAAGAATGGCGCTCCCGTGGGCGGGGTGCCGGGTGGTTCGGTATATAACAGCATAATATCCATTGGGCGCATGGGGCTGCCTGCTGCGTTCATTAGCGAGGTGGGCAACGATAAATTGGGCGAAATCATCACCGCTCATTTGCGGGATAGCGGGGTAGATACTTCGGCCCTCTGCTGTTTCTCTGATGGAAAATCGCCCCTCTCGCTTGCTTTCCTCGACGAGCATGGCGATGCCGATTATATCTTCTACAAAGATTATCCTGCCAACCGCCTTGCCGTGGAGTTTCCGCAGGTGGGGCGGGGCGACATTGTGCTGTGTGGCTCATACTTTGTACTCAACCCTGTGCTTCGCAGCAAGGTAAAGCCCTTTTTGCAACGTGCCCATGAGCAGGGTGCGACAATATATTACGATATAAATTTTCGTAAAAACCATGTTGCCGAGCGCGAACAGTTGCTCCCCACTATTATTGAAAATATGGAGTTTGCGACTATTGTACGCGGCTCGGCCGATGATTTCCGCTACCTCTTCGGCAATACCGATGGTACCGATATTTATATGTCGCGCATAGCCCCGCACTGCAAGAATTTCATATTCACAAGCGGTGGCGGGCCTGTAACACTTTTCACCCCCTCGTTCACAGCGCAGTATGCGGTAAAAGAGGTGGAGGTGCGCAGCACAGTGGGTGCAGGCGACAATTTCAATGCCGGTGTCGTTTATGGTTTGTGGCGTTCGTCGGTTACCCGCGACAACATTGCTGCACTTTCCCGCACGGCATGGGATTCCATTATGGAATGCGGCCTTGCTTTCAGTGCCCATGCATGCACGCTCTATGATAATTACATAGACAAGGAGTGGGCAATGCGGTTTGGGAAGGATTGACTATATAAAATCTTTCAGTTCTTCTTGAAGAATGCGTCGAGAGAAAAATATGCGGCTTTTAACCGTGCCTAACGGTAATGCCAATTTGTCTGCAATTTCGCGATATTTGTATCCTTTTATATGCATGACAAATGGTATGCGCATTTCGTTGGATAGCGAATTTATGGCCTTTTTGATTTCTTTCAGGTCGTAATCATTTTCGGCAATATAGTCTTCGCTCTCTTTTGCTTGATTTAGTTGGAAAAGGTTTTCGCTGGAATCTACAAAGGTCTGTTCGCGAGTTACTTTGCGGTAATTATTTATAAAAATATTACGCATGATTGTAAATAACCAGCCTTTGAAATTCGTGTCGGGCTCGTACTTGTCGCTATTGACAAGTGCTTTGAGCGATGTTTCTTGAAGCAGGTCGTTGGCTTCCTCCTTGTCGTTGGTGAGCTTGTAAGCAAATCGTTGCAATTCGGATTGAGCCTCTAAAAGCTCTCTTTTGAAATTGACCGTATTCATATACCTTATGTTATATAATGCTTGATGTGGTCCTGTAACGAACCTCAAAGCAGTTGCACACTAAGCTTCGTATGGAAGCAAAACGTCGTTTACTAAATTTCTTTCCCATTTTTTTTGTTCATTTTATTGTATAAATTAAGAATATTATTGTATTTTTGTAGTAAAATATTGTTCTTTTAAGAATGATAAATCTCATAAGCAGTGCAAATATAAGAATAACGTGGAATATATCAAGATAAATAAGAATTAAAAAACTTAAAATTCTTAATATTTATAAACATTCTAAATAATATAATATGCAAATGGGTGTGCAGCAACGACTTATATCTTTTATAGAGTATAAGAATTTAAGCAAGAATGCTTTTGAATCTAAATGTGGGCTATCTAAAAGGTATGTAAGCAATCTAAAAGGTGTTCCCGGGCGACTTGTAATTAAGAAAATATGTGACGCTTTTCCGGAGTTAAATATTTCGTGGCTTATCAGCGGTGAGGGCGAGATGATAATAGCGGATAAAAAATATAATAAAGATTCGGAAGAACCTGTTTTTGTAGATGCCGAATCAATTGATATAGAAAATGCGCGCGCCCCCATTCTTCCAACGATTATAGCCAACCGTTCCGATATTGATATACTCGACTATATTCGCAAAAATGCCAATGAAGTAGAGCGTTCTCGTTTAATAGTGTTGGATACTCCTATCGATTTGTGGCATATGGTGCGCGATGAATCGCTAATGCCTGCTTTCCGCATAGGTGATAAGGTTGCATTGCTGGCATACCAAAAGGGCGAGGAAAAGATAATACCCGGGAAGCTATACGCAATAGATACGTACTGTAACGGGCTTATCCTGCGAAAACTTTATCCTCATGAGAATGGCTACATCGCGCGTTCATTTAACGAGGTAGCCTACCCGGAATTTCATATAGCCGATTCGGACATTATACGAATATACAGGGTGGTTTTTATGGGGCGCAGTATCGTTTGACGATTTTGCAGTTGCAGGCATCTATATTTTCTGCAACCTATTTGCAAAAGGTATATATTATTTTTGCATTGTAATTTGGACTTGGTCCGGGTTGCAATGCTTTTTTATTTACACAGCAATATATATTCGATTATGAAAAACATACTCTTTGCGGTAGCGCTGCTTGCCCTTTTAGGTTGTGCCGGGCACAGCCACAAAAACGATGCACACGAGCACGAACATCCTGTGCTCAATGCTACAAAATATAGTTCATCTATAGAACTTTTTGTGCAGTACGACGAATTAGTGGCAGGGCACAAGGCCTCGGTTGTGGCATATGTTACCGAATTGCCATCGTTCAAGCCTTTTGATGGCGGAGCAATAGGCGTTGCGCTAAAAGCGGGTGGGAACAACATTGCTATTACGGTAGAGCCTCAAAGCAAGGGTGTCTATGGTTTTACACTATCGCCCACCGAGGCTGCCGTAGGCAATCTCGTCTTTACCATCGATGGGCAGGAGTACCCTGTTCATGTGCATATAGAGTGCGGGCATGACCACGAAGATGGGCATGCTCACTCGCATGGCGATACCCACAATCACGGTGAGGCTCATAAGGAACATTCGCATGGCGAGAACGGGCACACTGCCCATGCTGGCCATGCTCACAACCACGATGTAGCCGCCCATTCTCATGAGAACAATATATCATTCAGCAAGGAACAGAGTTGGAAGATTGATTTTGCAACAGCACCAGCCACTACAAGTACTTTTGCAGGTGCGGTGAAAGTGGCTGCACAGGTAACAGCCACTCCCGATAATTTCACAACCCTTGTGGCGTCGGCAAGCGGTAAGGTACAGTTTGCCGGCAATGTGGTTGCGGGCAAAGCGGTGCGTGCCGGTGAGCCGCTGTTTCTGTTGCTGGGTGGCAATGTTACCGATAACGATGCGGCCGTTAAATTTGCTGCTGCCGAGAGCAATTACTCTGTGGCAAAAAGTGATTTTGAGCGTAAGGCGGCCCTTTATAAAGAGAATATTGTTTCTCGTCGCGATTATGAGGCCGCAGAGGCCGCCTATAAACAAGCCGCTGCCGTCTATGAGAGTATGAAACGCAGCTACTCGGCAGGCGAGGTTTCGATAAAATCCTCTATTGCCGGTTATGTGGCCTCTATGCTTGTAGCCAATGGCGACTATGTGCAGGCGGGTACTCCGCTTGCGGTTATACAGCGCGACGGCGATATGAATATCTCGGCCGAACTGCCTGTGCGTTATGCACAGATGCTTAAAAATGTGGCAACCATAAATATAGAATTGCCATGTGGCAAGGCGTATGCCATGAACGAGATTGGGGCACGCCTCACAGCTGTGGGTTCGTCGGTAAACAATTGTGCAATGGTGCCTGTTACCGTAACCGCCCGCCACACAGGCGATGTGCTTGCGGGCAGCATCGTTACCTTGCACTTGGCTGCCGAGGGCGATATTCCCCACGTTGTTGTGCCCCGCACCGCGTTGGTCGAGGAGATGGGTAATTTCTTCGTTTTTGTGCAGCACACCCCTGTTTCGTTTGAAAAACGCGAAGTGGAGGTAGGTGCCACCGATGGTGTGCATGTGCAGTTGCTCAAGGGAGTAAAGGCCGGCGAGCGTGTGGTTACAAAGGGTGGTGTATCGCTTAAACTATCGCAAGGGGCAGCTGCGCTCGATCCCCATGCAGGGCATGTTCATTAAAACAGGGGAGACTATGCTTAACAGAATAATAAAATTTTCGCTTAACAACAAGCTGCCGTTGCTGTTGGCCGTGGTGCTCACTGTTGTAGGTGGTATATATTCGGCGCGTAACATCGAGGTCGATGTTTTCCCCGACCTCACCATGCCCACCGTGGTTATCCTCACCGATGCTGCCGATATGGCACCCGAGGAGATAGAACGTCTTGTTACCTTCCCTATTGAAACGGCTGTGAACGGTGCCACCAACGTGCGCCGTGTGCGCTCATCGTCGTCGCAGGGATTCTCCTTTGTGTGGGTGGAGTTTGATTGGGGCATGGATATATACAAAGCACGCCAAATCATCAGTGAGAAGATGGGTCTTTTATCGGGGCAGCTTCCCGATGGTATTGTGCCAATGCTTGCCCCGCAATCGAGCGTTATGGGTGAGATAATGTTCATAGGTATGCGTGCCCGCAGCACCTCAATGATGGAGTTGCGCACCCTTGCCGAGTGGGTGGTTAAGCCTGCGATTCTTGCTACGGGCGGTGTTTCGCAGGTAACAATCATAGGTGGCGACTACAAGCAGTATCAGGTGCTTGCCTGCCCTGTGAAGATGGATATGTATGGCGTTACAATGCCAGAACTCGAAGCCGCCGTAGCCGCAATGAGTGTGAACACGGGCGCAGGTGTGGTGCGCGACTTTGGTAACGAGTATAACTTGCGCAGCATGGGGCGCACCAACGATGTGAACGAGTTGGGCAGTACCCTTGTGAAGATGAACGGCGATGCTCCCGTGCGTGTGGCCGATGTGGCCGATGTGGTGGTGGCACCCGCGGTAAGGCAGGGCTATGCGGCGCAGAACGGTGAGCCCTCTATAATTCTTTCAATATCCAAGCAACCCGGTATAAACACGCTGAATGTAACGCAGAATATAGAACAAAATCTAACAAGTATAGCAAAATCGCTGCCTGCCGACGTGTCGCTCGATACCTCGATATTCCGTCAGGCCGACTACATACAGGCATCGGTAAACAATGTAGGGCAGTCGCTCATTGAAGGTGCCGTGTGTGTTATCTTGGTGCTTTTCCTCTTCCTCACGAGCATGCGCACCACGGTAATATCCATTCTGGCTATTCCCTTGTCATTGCTTGGTACTATTATTGTGCTCTATCTTGTGGGTATGGATATAAACACAATGACCCTGGGCGGTATGTGTATAGCAATAGGTTCGTTGGTGGATGATGCCATAATAGATGTTGAGAATGTATATAAACGCCTGCGACAAAATCGTTTGTTGCCACAAAACGAGCGTCGTTCTGCATTCACTGTGGTATATGAGGCCTCGTCGGAGATTCGTGCATCAATCATACATGCCACGCTCATAATCATAGTAACCTTTATGCCGCTCTTCTTTTTGAGCGGGCTCGAAGGGCGTATGCTCAAACCGCTCGGTATCGCATACATTGTGGCACTGCTTATGTCGCTGTTAGTGGCAATGACGGTTACTCCCCTGCTGTGCAAATTGATGCTTTCCGGCGATGGCTATCTGTGCAGGGTTGAAAAGAAAAATTGGGTTGATAAATGGTTGCTTACAAGCTATTCGCACTCGCTTGGCAAGGCTATTACCAATTCCAAAAAGATTATAGTGTCGCTGGCACTTTTGTTTGTGTTGTGCCTGCTTTTGTTTGCCGGCATGGGCCGCAGTTTCTTGCCCGAGTTTAATGAAAAGGCACTTACCATAGCTGCAGTGTCGCGCCCCGGTGTGTCGCTCGAAGAGTCCAATCGCATAGGTGCGCTCATTGAAAAGGAGCTATTGCAGATACCCGAGGTTATAAGCACGGCTCGTCGCACAGGCCGTGGCGAGCTCGACGAGCACTCGCAAACATCCAACGGTGCCGAGATTGATGTCAATTTTGAACTTGGCGAGCGCAGCAAGGCCGATTTTCTGCACGATGTACGCAGCCGCCTTGCTGCAATCCCCGGGGTGGTTACGTCGGTGGGGCAGCCTCTGGAGCATCGCATAGACCACATGGTATCGGGCACACAGGCCGATTTGGCAATAAAAATCTTCGGCCCCGATTTAAGTACCCTCTTCCGCACCGGTACCGAGATTAAATCCTTGCTCGCTGCTTTTCCACAAGTGGTGGATATAAATGTGGAGCAGCAGGTAGAAACACCGCAGTTGCAGATACGCGCC
Source organism: uncultured Bacteroidales bacterium (assembly GCA_937914945.1). Lineage (GTDB taxonomy): Bacteria > Bacteroidota > Bacteroidia > Bacteroidales > Bacteroidaceae > HGM04593. The sequence goes on from CALGJF010000047.1 coordinate 6,511, forward strand.
CGTCGCGACAGGCTTGCCTACTATGGCGTTACCATGGAGCAGTTCAATGGTTTCGTGCAGGCGGCTTTCCCGGGTAAGAAGTTAGGCGCAGTATATGAGGGTGAGCGCTCTTTTGACCTCATAATACGCCTCAACAAGGATTATACCGAGAGCATTGATGGTGTCAAGAATGCGCTCATAGATACCCCGCAAGGCAAGGTGGCACTTACCGAGGTTGCCGATGTGGTGTCGGTGGGTGGCCCGGGCAGCATCAGCCGCGAGAATGTGCAGCGCAAGGTGGTAGTGTCGGCAAATATCACAGGTGGCGACATTGCAGGCACGGTGGAACGCATAGAAAAATATCTTGAAAAGGAACTGCCACTTGCCGAGGGCTATCGCTTGGAGTATGGCGGGCAGTTCGAAAGTGCAGCATCGGCTTCGCGCACGCTGTGGCTCACAACGGCTGTTGCCGTGCTTGTGGTATTTGTGCTACTCTATGGCGAGTTCAAGAATGCCACACTATCGCTCACAGTGCTCATCAATTTGCCGCTTGCACTCATTGGTGGTATCATTGCCACATATATATCATCGGGTGTAATGAGTATTCCTGCAATCATAGGTCTTATCACGCTGTTTGGTATTGCTACGCGCAATGGTATTCTGCTTGTGTCGCGTTACCAGCATCTGCGTGCTGCGGGTATGGGGCTCGATGAGGCTGTGCTGTCAGGCTCGGCCGACCGTCTTACCCCTATTCTCATGACCGCCTTTACATCGGCGCTTGCGCTCATTCCCATGATTCTTGCGGGCGACAAGAGTGGTAATGAGATTCAGAGCCCTATGGCTGTGGTGGTGCTTGGCGGCCTTTTGTCATCCACCTTCCTCAATGTATATGTTATACCCATTGTCTATCGTTGGGTGGTGCGCAAAGGTTGGGCGTAGTATCCTTAAAATTGCAGAATAAATATTGTGTTTCCTGCGCGGGTTGAGAGAACTTTCAAATCTCCACCGTGCAGGAACATTATTTGCCGCGAGAGTGGTAACCCTATACCTGTACCGCCTGTTTTGGTAGAGTAGAAAGGCTCGAATATATGCTCTATGTGCTCCTCGGCTATTCCGGGGCCGTTGTCCTTAACGGTGATATACCCCTTTCCCTCTGACGATGAGGCGAGTATCTCAATCTTGCCATTCTGCTGCCCTTGGAGCGCGTGGAAACTATTGTGCAGCAGGTTCACAAGTACCAAAATAAGTTGGTTGGCATCGGCTTTTATCACAAGCTCTTGCGGCGCTGTGAATTGCAGGCTGCACTTTCCCTTTTCGTCGCATAGCAGATGGGCGAGTCTCTTGAACAGCGCACTGATATTTACATCAGCTATTTTGGGTGCCGGTATATTGGAGAGGCGGTGGAATGCGTTCACAAAATCGTTCACAGCCACTGCCTGGCTGTGGATTACCTGCATGTTTTTAGCTGTGCTTTCCTCTCTGTTATCGCAGTGCCCCGACAGTGATATTATTGGAGCAAGCGAGTTGCGCAGTTCGTGCGACATTACTCTCATTATGCGTTCATTGTAGACAACCGTTTTCTCGAGCCTTTCGCGTTCGTGGCTGCATTTTTGCAGTGTGTAGTTCATCTTCTCGCTCAATCCTCCTATCAAAAGGTCGTTATTCCTAATAAAATAGGTGTTGTGCTCTTTGGCCGATATACAATCCATAAAATGGTGTGCCATTTTTATAGGATAGCGTATTAGTCTTATAATGAGCAGCAGGGCTGCGCCCATAGTAATATATGCAACTATGCTGAGGCGGTAGTCGCTGTTGTTTATGTGAAAGGCCGTTGCCGCGATACTGCCGCCAAGCAACAGCAGAATGGCGGCTATCCACATTATTGTATAGTGCTTGTTAATATAGCTCATAGCGTTTCATCTTGTTGTAGAGGGTTTGGCGGCTTATTCCAAGCATTTGCGCAGTTATTACAAGGTTGTGCCCCGTGGCCTTGAGTGTGGAGCGGATAAGTCGCTTTTCGGTCTCCTCTATTGTTATTGTGTTTACGGTATGTGGTTTGCCTCTTGTTATGTCAAGAGCCTCCCAAGTGTCTTTGTCGCACCACAGAATAGTGCGTTCTATGGTGTCTTCCAACAGGTTTATATCGCCCTCGGCGGCTATGGCCATAAGTTCGTTCATCGCACCTTCGCTTATTACAGGCACGGGTTTTGCGTATGTGATGGCGTGGCGTTGCACCAATGAATGTATAAGCGGCCCTGCAATGTATCGCTCCTCGTTGGCGTTACTTGCGGGGCTCATGGCCTGCCGGCGTTTGGCTATGACATCGCTCATTATCTCTACAAGTCGTTTGTTGTCCCATGGCTTCTGAACAAAATCGTCGGCTCCCTCTTTTAGAGCCTGCACTGCGAGTTCTATCTCGCCAAATGCAGTTATGAGCACCACCGATGGCGGGTTGCTTAAAGCGCTCTCCTTTTTTATGCGTCTGAGCCAATAGAGCCCATCGTTGCCGTTGAGCTTCCCACTGCCGAAGTTCATGTCCAACAGAATGGCATCTACATCCTCCTTTGCCACGAGTGCAGGGAGCAAGTCGGGGTTGGCAACGGCAACAACCATCCTTATCTCTTTGCTTAAAACTGTGTGCAGCGCTTGTAGCACAGCTTTGTTGTCATCTACTATTATTATCTTGGCATCTATCATAGTGTTGCAAATATAGCCTATTTCTTTTGTAATGTGGCTTTTTATTGCTGTTCGCAATTTATTTTGTCAAAAAAGTGGACATTTTTTGCCTTTGTCTCCTTTGAGGCACTTATGCCTCAAAGTTTTTTTACCAGCTTTCTTTTCCCTAAAATCTTCATTGCCGTTATCGCGTGTCAAAAAAGTGGACATTTTTGGTTCTGTGCAATCGGTTTTCTTAAAAAGGCGTTGCGGTGGTATATTCTGTCGCATACTTTTGCCGGCAAACAACAGAGGTATGAACACACATTATTCAATCTACACAAGATTACTGCTTGCAATGATGCTTGCCTTGTCGGTGTCCGCGCTTGTGGCACAGGATAGCTTGCGTGTATATACATTGCGCGAGGTCGTGAATATTGCTCGCACGCAGTCGCCCGATGCGGTGTCGGCCCGCCATGCATATAATTCGGCTCTGTGGAACTACCGCTCTTATCGTGCCGACTATCTGCCACAGGTAACGCTTACCTCGTCGCCCTATTTCAACAAAACAACCGATTATGTAACCCTGCCCGATGGCAGTGAGAGTTATGTTAAATACAATAATCTTAAAACAGATGTAACACTTAATATAAAACAGAATCTGCACCTCACGGGTGGCTCTTTTACCTTGAGTGGTTTTGTTCGCCGCCTCGACCTTGTGGGCCGCCACACCACCACTTATAATGTGCAGCCGCTTATGCTCACCTATCAGCAGAGTCTTTTTGGCTACAATTCGCTCAAATGGAGCCGTCGCACCGAGCCGGTGCGTTATCGTGTGGCGCGCAAGAACTATTCCGAGGCCATGGAACTTGTGGCGGCACAGGCATCCTCCTATTTCTTTTCGCTTGCAGCTGCACAAACCAACATGAGCATAGCCGAGGGTAATTTTGCCGAGGCCGACACGCTTTATAACTTTGCTCTTGCCCGATATAATATAGGTACAATTACCGAAAATGAGATTTTGCAATTAGAGGTAAACCGCTTGTCGGCCGAAACGGAACGGCTTAATGCCCGCATATCCTTAGATGAAGCAACAGACAGATTGCGCAGCTACCTTAACATAACGGAGAATATACGTATGATGGTGAATGTAGATGAGGATATTCCGCAAATAAACGTGGAGGTGGGCAATGCCATGGCCCTCGCAAGGGAGAATAACCCAGAATTGGAATCGCTCCTTTTGCAGCGTTTGGAAGGGGAGAGCAACCTTGCAAGAGCCCGTGCCGAAAGGGGGCTGAAAGCCGATGTTTATCTGCGTGTGGGCCTTTCGCAAACAGGTGAGGAGTTCCGCACAAGTTTTCATAATCTGCTCGACGAACAGTATGTGAGCCTCTCGTTCTCGCTACCCATCTTCGATTGGGGCAAGGGGCGCGGGCAGGTAGAGCGTGCCCGTTCCAATCTTAAACTTGTGGAGACAAACATAAACCGCAGCGAGATAGAGTTTGAACAGCGCGTGTCAAAGGTTGTTAAGCAGTTCAATCTGCAATGGCGCAGAGTGGATATAGCCCGCCGTACAAAGGCCACTGCCGCCCATCGCTACGAGGTTGCCCGTAAGCTATATATAATGGGACGCTCTACCGTGCTGCATCTGAACGATGCCATGAAAGAGAAGGATACCGCCTTCCGTGCCTACGTGGCATCGCTCGCTACCTATTGGGACTTGTATTATACATTGCGCAGCCTCACCCGCTACGATTTTGAGCGCAACCGTCTTATTGAAGAACTTGTAAAGGATTAAAATATGGATATACAATTGAAAGAAAAGGCGTGGTATGTGAAATATCGTTTTCACATAGCCGGTGCAGCGGTGCTGTTCCTACTTTTGGCCTATATGTTGGTAATTGCTCTCTCCCCAAGCAGGCAGCGCGTGTCGGCAACTTCGGTGCGGGTTGTCGAGGTACAGGAGGGCGACTTTATAGAGTATGTGAACAGCGATGGAGTGCTGTACCCCATTCAAACACATAGGATAAATGCAAAAGAGGGTGGTATGGTGCAGCGTGTGGTAGCCGACAACGGAGCTGCGGTGCGCAAGGGCGATACTATACTTATACTCTCCAACCCCGAACTTGAACGTAATATCGATGATATGCGCGACACCTACCACAAGAGTGTAAACAATTACAAAGAGCGTATAATTGAGATGGAACAGAAATCGCTCTCCCTGCAGCAACAGACTTTGCAGACGGCATATGAACTGCGCCGCCTCGAAAAACAATACAACCTCGATTGCGAGGAGTTTCGTATGGGTATCAAAAGCAAGGCCGAGCTGGAGGTTTCCCAAGACGAATACAGCTACAGAAAAGCGGCAGCCGAGCTGCAGATGAAAAGCCTTGTGCAAGATTCTGCAATGAATGTGATACGCCGAGAGATGCTCGATGCCGACCTTGCGACAGAGCAAAAGAAACTGAGGCGCAGCAGCGAAAGACTACGTGATTTGATTATTTTTGCAACGGCCGATGGGCAGTTGAGCAGCCTGTCGGTAACGTCGGGCAAGCAGGTGGGGGCAGGCGAGGAGCTATGTGAAATAAAGGTGCTTGACGGCTATAAATTGCAGCTGAATGTGAGCGAATATTATATAGACCGCATAACAACGGGGCAAGCCGCTACGGTCAATTATGGAGGCAACATATACAACTTGTTCGTGAGCCGTGTGATACCCGAGGTAAATAACGGTGCGTTTACCGTGGAGATGCTCTTTGCCGATTCTGTACCGCAGAACGCCCGTATAGGCAAAAGTTACCTCACAAGAATAGAATTAGGCTCGGCCACTACGGCTGTGCTGCTGCCAAAAGGCGATTTTTATGTAAAGACAGCGGGTAAGTGGATATACAAACTATGCAGCGATGGCAGGCGCGCAGTGCGTGTACCTTTGGAATTGGGGCTGCAGAATCCCATGTACTACGAGGTGAAGAGCGGCCTTTCGGCAGGCGACAAGGTAATAGTGGCGGGCTACGATATAATTGGTGATGCCGAGGAGATAATAATAGAAAATGACTAAAATAGCAATATAGAGGTTTAGCCATTGTTACCGAATTTCATCATTGCTGTCATATCGAACGAAGGTGGTATATCTAAATGATTTTTTTGAGGCAACATAAATGTAAATTGACTAATACAGAAATAATATGAACTTGAAAACTGAAAATTTAAGAAAAGTCTTTCGCACAGACTTAATGGAGACGATAGCCCTTGACGGTGTTTCTATAGATGTTAAAGAGGGCGAGTTTGTGGCCGTTATGGGCCCATCGGGCTGTGGAAAATCCACGTTGCTCAATATCTTGGGCCTGCTAGACACACCCACCGAAGGCACCTACTATTTAGGCGACAAGGAGGTTGCTGCCCTGCGCGAAAAGGAGCGTAGCGCATACCGTCGTGGCAAGATAGGTTTTATTTTCCAGAGTTTCAACCTCATTGAGGAGCTCACAGTGGAAGAGAACGTGGCTTTGCCGCTCACATATTTGGGAATAAAGGGCAAGGAACGCCGCAGGCGTGTGAGCGAGGTGGTGGAGCGCATGGGCATTTCGCACCGTCTGCACCACTATCCCGCACAGTTGTCGGGTGGCCAACAGCAACGTGCTGCCATTGCGCGTGCAATTGTTTACAAGCCCGGGCTTATATTGGCCGATGAACCCACGGGTAACCTCGATTCAAAAAACGGCATTGAGGTTATGGAGTTGTTGCGCGAGCTCAACAAGGCGGGTACCACCATTGTAATGGTTACCCACTCGCTGCGCGATGCCTCGTATGCCGGCCGCATAATAAACCTCTTCGATGGCAAGGTGGTGGATTCGTTAGATGAAAAGTTATAAGTAAGATATAATGAGTTCATACTGAACGAAGTGAAGTATCTCAATAAATTATAGAACTTGATTATGATAAAGAATTTTATATCCAATCTTAAACGCTACAAAGTATCCTCGCTGTTGAATATCTTGGGAATGAGCGTGGCGTTTGCATCGGCATACGTGCTGTTCCTTTGGGGGTTCAATGAACTTACATATAACAGCACCCTGCGCGATGCCGATAGCACTTTCCGCTTGCAGTTTGGCAAATATCCCACCGCGGGGCCCGAGGCTCCTTTTGAGAGGACTGCATTTGTTACGGCCAATTTGGCACACCGCTTTGCCTCTGCCAATGAGGATATCCTTGAGGGTTTTGGCAAAATGGAAAGGTATATAGGAACCAGCCCGCTACCCATAAGGGTGCCGGTGGGGGAGCGCGAGGATACTATAACAATACAGGAGAATTGGGGATATGCCGCTATGCCCAAAGTTATGGGTTTCAATATTATAGATGGCAATGTAGATGACCTTGAAATAGACAATAACATTATATTGTGCGAGTCCTTTGCACGTGCCCACGGCTTTTGGGTGGGCGATGTCATTTACGATGTCTATCAGCGCCGCTCGCTCACCGTTTGCGCCATTTTCGAGGATTTCCCCGACAACTGCTGGTTCACAGGCTTGCAGTCCTATATAGCCGACCCTCCTACACAGAAACTCATAAACGACAATGTAAACGGCAATTACAACTATTTCTACAGGCTTAAAGACAAGAAACTGAAGGAGGCCTTCATAGAGAACTGCTACAACAGCCTTATGCAGCAGGAGGGTATGGAAATTTCGCTCGATTCTCTTAAAAAGGAGGTTCCAATAGAATTGTGCCCGCTAAGTGAGGCTGCCTTCGATACCGACACACACTCTTTGGGCCTTGTTATAGACAAGGATTTGTCATATACCCAGCTTATTATAGTTGCTGCAATACTGCTCATTGCTTTTGTGAACTATTTCAATTTCTTTATGGCGATGCTGCCCGGGCGCGTGAGGCGTATGAATGTGGAAAAGGTGTTCGGGGCACCATTGTGGCTGTTGCGCTTGAGGCTGCTGTTCGAGTCGCTGGGTATTGTTACCATTGCCTTGCTGCTTGCGGCATTGATAATAGTGTTTGTGGCTCCCGAAATAAACTATGACGAAATTATGCGCAAGCCCATATATTTGAGCGAAAATCTGTCGGTTGTGCTTAAATTTGTGATATTGGCTCTGTTGATGGCTGTTGCCACAAGCATATATCCCATATACTACCTAACATCGGTGTCGGCTGCCTTTGCGGTTAAAAAATCGTTCGGTAACACGGTGGCAGGCCGCCGCCTGCGCTATGCGTTGCTCTCTGTGCAGTTTTTTATAACATTGGTGCTTATAATAGTTACTATGTTCATTAAGCATCAGACCAATTATATGGTTAATTATGATATGGGTTTCGACAAGGAGAATGTGCATGTGGTTTATGTCAGTACCAAGCATCTTGAGTTCGAAAGTATTCTTAAACAGTCGTTGTTGGTGGAAGATGTTGCTTTTGCCCGTGACGGATATATGATTCGCGACTACCGTATGGGTTGGGGCCGCCACGTCAAGGGGCGCGACGAAGGTGAGAGTATATCGTTTCAGGTGATGCCGGTTTCATACTCGTTTTTAAGAATGCTTGGAATTGAAATTGTGGAGGGGCGCGATTTTGTTTTGGAAGACGAATACAGCAGCGGAGTTTATATCTTCAATGAAAAGGCACGCGATGCCTATAACCTTAAAGTGGGTGATGTTGTAGGTGCTTGGAATGGCGATGCTCCCATTGTGGGTTTTTGCAAGGACTTTAACTTCAGGCCTTTGAGTATGAATACCGTTCCGTTTGCATTTATAGTGATGGGCACCAAGCAACCGGCATCTTATTGCCCATACATAAAGGCAGCCCCGGGTGTCCCTGTCGAAGAGTTCTATGCGTATGTAAGAGAGTGCTTTGCGCAATTGACAGGGAAGAGTGTGGAAGATGAAGCAATCAAGAGGCTTGAATTTGAGGCATTATCACATCAGATAGCCTCTGCATATCAGAGTGAGGAGGGTTTCGCCTTTGTTGTGGGCATCTTCTCGTTGATATCCATTACTTTGTCATTGATGGGAGTGTTTGGGCTGGTGTTCTTTGAAACACAGTACCGCCGCCGCGAGATTGCCTTGCGCAAGGTGCACGGTGCATCGGTAAATGATATTCTGCTTATGTTTGTATGGCAATATGTGAAGATTGTGCTTGCAAGTTTTGTGGTGGCGTTGCCGGTGGGGTATATAATAGTTTCGGGTTGGTTGCAAGGGTTTGCCTACCCGGTTTCCATAACACCGTGGATATTTATTTTTGCATTGGTGGCGGTGGCGGCCGTAACCTCGGTTATAGTGCTGGTTCGTGCCTATGGTGTAGCAAACGATAACCCCATAAATTCGCTGTATGCGGAATAATATAAAAATTGAGGAGCACGCGTGCTCCTCAATTTTTATATTTCCTTTGGTCGGCTACTTGTTGTAAATGTGTACATTTCTTTCTTTGTCCAATATAAATTGTTGTTCTATGGGGAATAGGTGTTGTTTTTCAAAATCCCTTGTTGCAAAATCTGTATCACTCCTTTTAATTACTGCATAGGCTTTAATTTTGCCCTTGGTCATAAAAAGAATTGTGGAAAAGGTGTCGAAATTTACAAAATAATCACATTTGCTCCTTAACTTATACGACATATCAAGATTAGCAAATTCCGTTTGCTTTGTATAATAGTATGGTGGCACAACAAATATGCTGTCATAATCTTCGGTGCAGAAGTCTTTTATAGTGAAAGCTTGCTCAATCTGTTGTTTGTTTAATGGTAATTCCAATACTGTTTCTTGTGGGTGAATGAGCCCATATTCATTTAGTACAAAATAGATATCTTCTTTTATGTTCTTGTTGCAACTCGCAGATACGATAGCTATAACAAAAAATACGATTACGGCTTTATAGCCCAATTTGTAGTTCCACATAATTTTTTCTGGCAAAAGTACAACGCGAATATAGCGGCAAGGTTGCTAAAATACTAAATTCTACAAAGAAAATGCTTTTCGCGTAGGTTGAGGGCGAAGGAACTCTCTCGTTATTTCAGGTAGTATATTTTTCTCTTGCTATGTTCGTTAATGTAGTTCAATGGGCCCACTCCTTTTGTTGTGCGCTCTATCCAGTTACCTTTGTTGTCGTACTTGTATTCATATTTTATGGAATCCCACTCGGAATTGTCACGAGGGTAATTTACATATTGTTCAATTATATTTCCCTGTTTGTCTTTTTTGTTTTTGGTTATTTTATAGATATCACCGGTTACTGCCAAAAAGCACTCTTCTATCTCCGTGCCATCATTATTGTAGGTGTAACGATATTTATATGGTGGAATACCATCGCAATGATATTCAAATGCTCCATCGTGACGGTTCTTGTCGTCGTATGAACGTTGCATCATATACAGCATTGTCATCCTGGTAGAGTCGGGGAATATGTAACCATATTCGCGGTAAAGAGTGATGTTTTTTCTATCGTCAAATTCAACAATGTCATACGATTTTTCCACACCATCTCTGTTATGATTGTGCTGCTCTATCCTGTTATTGCCGTTATAATGATATTTGCAAAAGCCCTCTTCGCCCGCCTTTGAGTAAGATTCCACTTTGTCTATATCTCCGTTTTTAGAATATATGAAAGCCAAGGAGTCGCAGCCTTCCTTCTCGTCGTAAACGACGGCCGAAACCTTTCCTCTTAAAAATTCGGTGCCGTATAATGTTACATCTTCATTTAACAAAGCTTGCCCTGTTTCTGATTTGCTGTTATTGTTGCAAGAGAGCATAATCAGGACAATGGCTACAGACAAGATGGTTTTGAAAGAAAAATAATTCATAATATTTATATGCCTATAGTTATTTCAATCCCGTTTTGTCCGTAATTGTTGAAGCAATTGAATAGCTCTTCTTTTTTTTACAAAAGTGCAAGGCGAATATAGCGACAAGGTTGCTAAAATGCTAAATTCCACAAAGAAAATGTTCTCTGCAAGCGGGTTATTCCCTTTGGTCGGCTCCCCACATAAGTTTCTCGCGCAGGTTGAGGATGAACGAGTGCTCGCGGCGGCGCACAATGAGTTGTTTGTAGTCGGCTTTTTTTACAGTGATAATGGTGTCCTCGTCGCAGCTTTCGTTGCGCCCGTCAATGGCTATCAGATAGTTGTGGCTGCGGCTGTTTACCTTTATCTCTATGGTGGTGCTGTCGCTCAGCACAATGGGGCGGGCGCTGAGGCTGTGCGGTGCAATGGGTGTGAGCACTATCACATTGGCATCGGGGGCTATGATGGGGCCGCCCACGCTCAGCGAGTAGCCTGTGGAGCCCGAGGGTGCTGCCACTATGAGGCCGTCGGCCTGGTAGGTTATCTTCTCCTTGCCGTTGAGGGTGGCTTCTAATGTCATCATCGACGATGAGGCGTGTTTCATTATCGCAATCTCGTTGAGAGCCACGGGGTAGCTCTCTATCTTGCCGTTTGCGGCTGTGGCCTCAATGAGGCTGCGCTCCTCAATGAGGTATTCTCCTTCATGTATGCGCTCTATTATGTGCTCTATGTCGCTGTTGGCAGTGGAGGTAAGGAATCCAAGCCGCCCGGCATTGATTCCCAATATGGGTATGGGCTTGCGGCCAACGCGGCTTGCGGTGCGCAACAGGGTGCCATCGCCGCCAAAGCTTATGGCAATGTCGGCGGTAAAGTCGTCGCCCTCAATGATTTCGGCTCCTTCTATGGGTAGTTGGCGGCTTTCGCATAGGAATTCATAAAATGGGCGGTCTATTGCGTAGCTGTCGCCCCATTTTTTTATGGTACCGAACAGCTCGTTTATGCTCTCCGACTTTTTTGTCTGGTGTATGTTACCGAATATCGCAAATTTCATAGGCCATTATCTCTTTGTGTGCAAATTTAAGATAAATTATTATCTAAATATTATTATTTGTAGTAATTTTGCTTTCAAATTACTAAAATACGCATAATACGTTTATTTGCAACTGGGATATATGAAAACAAAATTAAGTGTAAACATAAACAAAATTGCTACCATAAGGAATGCTCGCGGGGGTAATAATCCCGATATTTTGAAGGTGGCAAAGGATTGTGAACTTTTTGGTGCCGATGGCATAACCGTGCATCCGCGCCCCGACGAGCGCCACATACGCCGTGCCGATGTACCCGCTCTGCTTGCAATCTTGCGCACCGAATTCAATATCGAGGGTTATCCGTCAAAGGATTTTATGGATCTTGTTCTGCGTGTGCGCCCCTCACAGGTTACCCTTGTACCCGATAAACCAGAGCAACTGACCTCGAACAGCGGTTGGGATACCGAAAAGGAACAGGATTTTCTGCACGATGTTATGAACGACCTGCGTGCGGCGGGTATTCGTAGCAGTATCTTTATCGACGCATCGCCCCGCATGGCCGAGTTTGCCGCCAAGGCAGGTGCCGACCGCGTGGAACTCTATACAGGGCCGTATGCACATGAATATGCACGCAATCGCGAGAAGGCAATAGAACCCTTCCTGCAAACAGCCATCCGTGTAAAGCAGTTGGGTATAGGGCTTAATGCCGGGCACGACTTGAGCCTCGAAAATTTGAAATATTTTACCGATGTTATCACATGGGTCGATGAGGTATCCATCGGGCATGCTCTCGTGTGCGACGCCCTTTATCTGGGCCTCGAAAAAACCATAAAGGCTTATCAGGATTGTTTAATAAAATAATATAACCAAACTATGAATTTGCTTACTGCAATTACAGAAACTACAGCCGTGGCGCAAGACTCTTTGTTGCTGCTCACAGAACCGGTTGCCGAAACCATGAATGTGTGGAGCCTTGCCGTAAAAGGTGGCTGGATTATGGTGGTACTTGCCATTCTATCTATAATCGGCATTTACATATTTGCCGAGCGTTATGCAACCTTCCGCAAGGCGATGAAGAAGAACCCTTATCTCCTCGACCGTCTGCACGACAATATAAAGGACAACGATATAAAGTCGGCAATAAATTATTGCCACAACCAAAATACTCCCGTGTCGCGCGTGCTCGAAAAGGGGTTGAAGGCTTACGGCCTCTCCACCACCTATATGCGTCAGGCCATGGATAACAGTGCCGGGCTCGAAATAGCCAACCTCGAGAAGGGGCTTCCTGTACTCTCCACCATAGCGGCCGTGGGCCCCATGATTGGTTTCTTGGGAACGGTAACCGGCATGGTGCAGGCCTTTTGGGAGATGTCCAACGCTGGTAACAACATCGATGTATCACTCTTGTCGGGCGGTATATACGAGGCTATGATTACCACCGTGGGCGGTCTTGTTGTGGGTATTGTTGCGATTTTTGCATATAACTACCTTGTGGCACGTGTGGATAGAGCGCAAAACGACATGGAGGGCGAGATTATTGCCTTCATGGAGATTGCCGCTGAACTTAAAGAGAAGAATTAATAACACTCCTTTATTTGAGTAACAATGATTAAAAGAAAGACCAAGGCAATAGATATGTTTTCAATGTCGTCGATGACCGACATTATATTTCTGTTGCTAATCTTTTTTATGATAACCTCCACAATGGTTACCCCCAATGCCATAAAGGTGTTGCTCCCGCAAGGTAGCCAGCAGACGGCGGCAAAGCCCCTCGCCCGCATAATTATAGATAAGGATTTGAACTATTATTCGGCATTTGGCAACGAGGACGAGATGCCCATCTCACCCGATAATATAACCGCCTTTCTGCTCGATTGTGCTGCCAAGCAGCCCGAGATGTATGTAGCCCTTTATGCCGACGAGAGCATCCCTTATCGCGAGATTGTGAAGGTGCTAAACATAGCCAACGAGAATAACTTTAAGATGGTGCTTGCAACGCGCCGTCCCGATAGAAAGTGATGGAAAAGATAACAAAGGAACAAGCCTGGGGCTTGGCGGTAACCGCTGTGGCCCATCTGTTGCTCTTCTTGCTCCTGTGGTTGCTGGTGATAAGGAAACCGCTGCCGCAGGCCGAGGCAGGTGTACCTGTTATCTTGGGAAATACCGAATTGGCAAGTGGCGATGCTTACCAATATACCGAGGTCAATGTCGCTCCTGTTCCATCGCCTGTAACAACCACCGTTCCACCGCCCTCCACATCGCCGGCCGAGCCTCTTGTTACACAGGCCGACGAGCCCACCGTGGCACTCCCGAGCAGCGATAAAAAGAAGGACAAAAAAACGGTGGAAACTCCCAAGAAAACTGCCGAGCAGTTGGAGGCTGAACGCAGGGCGCAAGAGGCCGAACGCCAACGCCGCGAAGCAGAAGAGCTTGCCCGCGTGGCCAACTCGCGCATTGCAGGAGCGTTTGGCAAGGGGACAACCATGCAAGGCCGTGGCGATGCCGCCATGGGCAATGGAACACAAGGCTCGCCGCAAGGAAATTCCCAAGAGGGCGTTGTAAGTGGCACAGGCGGTTATGGCAACTACGACCTTGGCGGCCGTTCACTCATGGGCTCCCTGCCTCGTCCGTCGTACAATGTGCAGGAAGAGGGGCGCGTGGTGGTAACAATAACCGTAAATCCCGAGGGCCGTGTTATACAGGCAACAATAAATTCCCGCACTAACACTGCCAATGCCTCCTTGCGCCGTGCCGCGCTCGATGCAGCCCGCAAAGCGCTGTTTAACAAAGTGAGCACCGTGAATAACCAACAGGGAACAATTACATACTATTTCAAATTAAAATAAAAAAGGGATATCATTGATATCTCCAAAAAAGATGATAATCATGAGCAAAATATTTCTTTTTCTTGCCGATGGCTTTGAGACCGTTGAGGCTCTGGCTCCCGTGGATGTGATGCGTCGTGCCGGATTGGATGTTGTAACAACATCAATCATGGGCCGCAAAGAGGTTGTGTCGGCGCAGGGGGTAACTGTTGTTGCCGATATGCTTTTTGAGGATGCCACTTTTGCCGATGCCGTGGCACTTGTGCTCCCCGGCGGCGGTGTGGGTACCGACAACCTGTCGGCATGCGAGCCTTTGCGTGCCGAACTGAAAAAGGCCGCCGCCGATGGCAAGTTGCTCGCTGCAATATGCGCTGCGCCCATGGTACTTGGCCGTACAGGGTTGCTCGCAGGCCGCAAGGCTACTTGCTATCCGGGTTGCGAGGGCGACCTCTTTGACGCTGTTTATACAGCAACAACAGTGGAAGAGGATGGTAATATAATTACCGCTTGCGGCCCCGGTGCATCGTTCGATTTTGGCTTTGCTATTGTAAAACGATTCTGTGGCGAGGAGGTTGTGAATACCTTGCGCTCGCAGATGCAATTCAATAAATAATGAAAAGATATATTATAGTTGTTGCCGGCGGTAAAGGCACGCGTATGGGTGGCGATACTCCCAAGCAGTTTCAATTGTTGGCAGGGAAACCGGTGCTGATGGTTACTTTGGAGCATCTGCATGCTATCGATCCCTCGTTGCAGATTGTGCTTGTATTGCCACAGGAGCATATGGATTTGTGGAAGTCGCTCTGCAAGGAGTATGCCTTTGAGGTGCCTATGATGCTTGCCGCAGGTGGAACCACCCGTTTCCACTCTGTGCAGAACGGCCTTGCACTTGTAGATGATATCGATGATGCCATTGTGGGGATTCACGATGGCGTGCGCCCCTTTGTATCGCAACGTGTATACGACGACACCTATCGCGAGGCTCTTATCAGCGGTGCAGCCATTCCCATGATAGAGATTAACGATAGCTTGCGCCACATTATAGGCAGCAATGGTGCGAGTGAGGTGGTTCCGCGCGACCGTTATCGTTTGGTGCAGACGCCCCAAGTGTTCAAGCTGTCGGTGTTGCGCGAGGCTTATCAGCAACGCTTTGTGGAGTCCTTTACCGATGATGCCTCGGTCGTAGAGGCTATGGGCCATCCTGTTGTGGGTGTTGAGGGCAACCGCGAGAATATCAAACTGACAACACCATACGACCTGCTCATTGCAAATACCATAATGCAATGCTGGACCTCACAACAAGGAATATAAAGTATCTGCCGGGAGTGGGCGAGCAGCGCGCCTCCTTGCTCAACAGGGAACTGAAAATATATTCTCTGTACGACTTGTTATACTATTTCCCATACAAATATGTGGATAGGAGCCGCCTTTTCAAGGTGGCGGAGCTCACAGGCAATATGCCCTTTGTGCAGTTGTGTGGTGAGATACGCAGCTTCGAGGAGATGGGCGAGGGTGTGGGCCGTCGCTTGGTGGCTCACTTTACCGATGGCACGGGTTTTGTCGATTTGGTGTGGTTCCGCGGTATAAAATATGTGAAGAACAGGTACAAGCTGGGCGAAAAATATCTTATCTTCGGAAAACCCACAATGTTCAACGGCCGTGTGAACATTGCTCACCCCGATATAGATGTGGCGGCCTCGGTGCAGTTGAGTGAGATGGGCTTGCAACCCTATTACAACACCACCGAGAAGATGAAACGCAGCGGGCTTAATTCGCTTGCGATAGCCAAGCTCATGAACAACCTTTTTCAGTTGATGGAAAGGGATGTTGCCGAAACCCTCACCTCAGAAATAATATCCAAGCATAAATTGGTGCCGCTTGCAACAGCACTGCGTACCATACATTTTCCCAAAAACAACAGCGAGTTGCAGGCTGCGCAGTATCGCCTGAAATTCGAGGAGCTCTTCTACATTCAGTTGAACATACTTCACTATGCCAAAGACCGCAACATGCGTTATCTTGGGCATAGGTTTGCCAAGGTGGGCGATTGCTTCAACCATTTTTATTCTGAAAAATTGCCGTTTGAACTTACAGGCGCGCAAAAAAGGGTAGTGAAGGAGATACGCCGCGATGTAAATTGCAATCGCCAGATGAACCGTCTTGTGCAGGGCGATGTGGGTAGCGGAAAAACTCTTGTTGCGTTGCTGTCCATGCTTCTTGCCAAAGATAATGGTTATCAGGCCTGTATAATGGCGCCCACCGAGATTCTTGCCGAGCAGCACTATGCAACCATCAGCCGCATGTTACAGGGGTTGCCTGTGGATGTGCGCCTGCTCACAGGCAGCACTAAGCAGAAGGATAGGCCAGCCATTTTGGAAGGGCTTGCCGAAGGCTCGGTGGATATCCTTGTGGGCACCCACGCCGTGCTCGAAGACAATGTGCAGTTCCGCAACATAGGTCTTGTGGTGATAGACGAGCAACATCGTTTCGGTGTGGTGCAGCGTGCCAAAATGTGGATGAAAAACAATATACCGCCCCATGTTCTTGTGATGACGGCAACCCCCATTCCACGTACCCTTGCAATGACGCTTTATGGCGACCTCGATGTGTCGGTGATAGACGAACTGCCGCCCGGTCGCAAGCCCATAAGTACACAACATATATTCCGTAATCGTGCCGACGAGATGTACTCCTTTATACGCCGTCAGCTACAAGAGGGGCGGCAGGTGTATGTGGTCTATCCACTCATAAGTGAGAGTGAAAAACTCGATTTGAAGAATCTTGAAGATGGCTACAAGCAGTTGTGCAATATCTTCTGCGACTATCGTTTGAGCAAGCTACATGGCAAGATGAAGCCCAAAGAGAAAGACGAGGAGATGCGTCGCTTTGCGCAGGGCGAGACACAGATGCTTGTCTCCACCACGGTTATTGAGGTGGGTGTGGATGTGCCTAATGCCTCGGTCATGGTAATTGAGAATGCCGAGCGTTTCGGTCTCTCGCAGCTACATCAGTTGCGCGGCAGGGTGGGGCGCGGCGTGTCGCAATCCTATTGTATTCTTGTAACCGATGTCAAACTGTCCGAGGAGACCCGCAAGCGCATGGAGATAATGGTGGGGAGCAACGATGGTTTTGAGATTGCCGAGGCCGACCTTAAACTGCGTGGCCCGGGTGATATCGAGGGTACCCAGCAAAGCGGTATAGCCTTTGACCTTAAAATAGCCAATCTTGCCCGCGATGAACAGTTGTTGCAATATGTGCGCGAGGTGGCCCGCGAAATAGTGGATGCCGACCCGCAGTGCGAGAATCCCGCCTACCGTGTTCTGTGGGAGCGTCTGCGCGAGATAAAGCGCCGCGACAATCGTAATTGGGGTGCAATTTCGTAATGAATGGTTGTGGTAGTTTTCGCTATTTGTATATTTTAGTAAAAGTTAATTCTTTAATATTCGCTATTTTATAAAGTTTTTTATTACTTTTGTGCCATAATGCATTATTATGGGCCACAAGCGGTGTGGCATTTATACGTATAAATAAACTATAAAAATGGAGAAAACACTCATTCTTATTAAGCCCAATGCTATTCAGCGTGGCTTGACAGGCGACATTATCACTCGCTTTGAGCGTAAAGGTCTGCGTCTTGCAGGTGTAAAAATGATGTTCATGACCGACGAGATTGTGAACGAGCACTATGCTCACCTCAAAGAGCGTCCTTTCTTCCCCTATTTGAAGGCCTCAATGCAGGCTGCCCCCATAATCGCTTGTTGTTTGGAGGGTGCCGAGGCAGTTGAAACCGTGCGTCTCATGGTGGGTGCCACCAATTCGCGTAAAGCTTTGCCCGGAACCATTCGTGGCGACTTCTCTATGAGTGGCGAGCAGAACGTGGTTCATGCTTCCGATTCTGTGGAGAATGCACAAATTGAAATTAATCGTTTCTTCAAGGAGGGCGAGTTGTTCGACTACGAGTCGGCAGTAACCTCTTTTGAATATGGTGGCGAGGAGAGTATCAAATTCAAATAAGTTCGCAGAGTGAAGACTATTAAGCGTATTCTTATCTCGGCGGCAGCCTCTTTGGCATTTATGGGTGTGGCGGCGCAAGATGCCATGCCCCGCCCTGCTGCTGTCGATGCTCCAATGGAGTTAAGCGACTCGTTGGAACTGCACACTGCCCTGCTTAACGAGGGATTCATTATCCCTTCTGACGAACTTTACCCTACATGGGAGAACAGCGGCGTACACTACACCGCAAAGTTGCCCGATTCCTTGCGTATAGATTTGCGCAGATACGCGATGCCCACCACAAATACCAAAATAACCGATGTGTTCGGTTACCGTCCCCGCCGTCGCAGGGCTCACCACGGCCTTGATATAAAGGTACAGCGTGGCGATACCATACGCGCAGCCTTTGATGGCAAAGTGCGTATCACTGCATATCAGCGTCGCGGATATGGGCACTATGTGGTTATACGCCATAGCAACGGCCTTGAAACCGTGTATGCTCACTTGCAACGCAAATTGGTTACACAGGATCAGAATGTGAAGGCTGGCGACCCCATTGGCCTTGGAGGTAATTCGGGTCGTAGTACGGGGCCGCACCTGCATTTCGAGACCGTGCTCATGGGCAAGGCGCTGAATCCCGCATTGTTTTTTGATTTCCCCAATCAAAGGGCTACCTGCGAATATTATACCTATTATAAGCCTGGTACGCGCAGATACGATGCAAAGAGTGGCAGAATGATTGTCGAGGGTCCCGAGCCCAAGTATCACAAGGTGCGTAAGGGCGAAACCGTATCTACCATTGCCCGCAAGCATGGGGTATCGCAAAGGACAATTTTCAAACTTAATGGCATAAATTCACGTACAATTTTGCGCATTGGCCAAAGTTTGAGATATCAGTAAAAAGTATATAACCCCATAAAAAATCATGGCTTGCAATTCAAGTTCGAATTTGCAAGCCATGATTTTTTATCTGTACCCGGCAACCTTTTTAATAATCTTGGGAATATCGGTGTTGTCTATCACTCCGTGGAATTCATCGGCATCCTCGCCTATGGCAAATAGCGGCACAAATGTGCCCGAATGGTTAGGGCTTGCCCAGCTCACAAGTGCTATGCGATTAACGGCATTTTTTGCAATGGTGGCAATGGCTTCAAATTTCTCGACACGTTTTTCGGGGTTGGCATTGCCCTCCTCAAACAGTTGTTTCATGGCAGCCTCCTCTTGCTTGTTGGGTGCGAGTTCGCCCCACAGACCGGTGTTTTCGGCTATAACAGCCTGTATATCCTCCCAGCGCATAATCATGCGTTGCATGGCCTTTGTGCGCATTATCTCTTTTAGTTTGTCCTCGCTTGCCTTCTGGCAGTCAAGTGCTTTCAGATTCAGTTTGTATGCACCGCTGTATCCAAGCACAAGTCCGCCTGTTTCGTGGTCGGCTGTAACAATTATCAAAGTTTCGTCTTTGTGCTTTTTGTAGAATTCCACCGCCTCGGCTATTGCAGCATTGAAATCGAGTACCTCGTGGAAAGCGGTTGCAGCGTCGTCGCTGTGCGATGCATAGTCAATCTTTCCACCCTCTATCATTACAAAGAATCCCTTCTTGCTCTTGTTATAAAGGAAATCAATGGCAGCCTCTGTTATCTGCGCAAGTGTGAGGTCGTCGCTTGTGCGGTCTATTGTATAAGGTATTCCCTCGCTTGCCTCCTTTTGATAGAGCATCATCTTGTCGGCATCATCGGCCTTTGCAAGGTAGTCGTCGTATCCGCGTGCTATGGTATAGCCTTGCTTCTCGGCTTTGGAGTATAATGCCTGACGTTGTTGGTCATTGCATTTTGCATCGCCACCGGCATAGAAATCGTAGTCGGCAGCAAGCATATCCTGTGCAATATCGTGGTAGTTGTTGCGGCTCTTGTTGTGTGCATAGAAGGCGCCGGGGGTGGCGTGGTTAATGCACACGGTGGTTGCCACGCCCACTGCATAACCCGATTGCTTGGCGGCATGTGCCACGCTGTAAACAGGCTCGCCGTCGGGGTTCACTCCCAGATGTCCGTTGTTGGTCTTCTGCCCTGTTGCAAGAGCTGTTCCCGATGCAGCAGAGTCGGTTACTCCGTTACTTGCCGAGAAGGTGGTTACAAAGGCTGTGTGTGGGAATTGTGTAAAACATAGCTTTGCGGGGCGGCCGATAACACCCTCTTTCTCGCCTAAAAATAGTTCTGTTCCAAGCACGTGCGATGGTCCCATGCCGTCGCCGATAAAGTAAAATACATACTTGGGCCCTTTGCCTGTTACGGTTACTGCCATGGCAAGCAGCAACATCATGCTTAATATCTTTCTCATAATTATATATAGTTTGTTTTCTTTATTTATTAGGGTTGCCAACCTTGCCCATGAATAGAATGTCGCCACTGCGCCTATCCCTTATGGTGTATATGAACGGGCGGTCCATAATCATGGTCTTGGGTTCTTGCGGGCGTGCCATGCTCAATCCGCATAGTTGCACAGAGGTGATGGCTGCAGCCTCTGCACCCTCTTCATCCACGGCTATATATGTCTTCTGCACCACATCGTCTATGCGTACAGGTGTTTTTGATATTCCGCCAAAACGTGCATTGTCGGTAAATGGTTCCTCCATTCCCATTGCTTGCAAGGTTGTTTTAAGGCTTGCGCCGAACTCGTATTTGAACCTTGGCATTCCCAATTGCACCTGATAATCTGTATCTTCGGTATATATCTTCTTGTATCTGTCGGGCAATGCTTCGGCCACTTGCTCTATGGTAACACCCTCGCGGGGTAGAATGAGTGTCATGTAATATTCGTTATACAGGAACGGTCTTGTGGTTACCTGCATGAGCTCATCTTCGTAGTATGCAGCCCGACGTTGCTGGTACATCATATCAACCTCTATAACTTCGCCGTCGGCTTTTGTGAATGGCGCTTTCTTTGTCTGCTCCTTGTCAAAAGGGTTGGCCCATTTGGCATTGAAATAGAGCGCATTTATAAGCATGAGCATTGTGGCGGGGTTGCTCTCTTTTAGGATGGATTCTATCTTGCCGTTGGTCTTTTCACTGCACCATTTGTTAATCTCGTTTACAGCGGCATCATCGAAGGCGGTGTGTCTGACCTCGGCATCGTAGAACAATTTGTTGGTGTTTATAAAGGGCTCTTTAAGTTTTATCTTATGGTTTATCCATATGGAATTGGCAATATTCACCACAGCCTTTTCGTTCTTTTTGGCGGCCTCTATACTGCTTTTCTGCAAGGTGTTGAAGGCTGCGCGTTGCTTTGCCGCTGCGGGGTATCCCAATGCGGCATATATTTGATTGGCTGTGTTGCCCTCTGCGCCGTTGGCGGTCATGGAGAGTGCCCACATTGCACTTGCTGGCGATATGCAGATGTTCTCCTCTTCGCTGTTATTGTTTACGGTGTTGAAAAGGGTTGTCGCAAAGCTTTGTGTATCGTCGTGCGGCATGGGCGCAACCTCCTCTTCTATTGATATCATCTCCTTATCTGTTGTTCCTGTAATTTCAGTTATTGTTGTAACAGCCTCGGTATGGGTTTGTTTATTGGTGGCGCAGGCGCAAATCAACATACCCATGATTACAAGAATGATGTTTTTCATTAATTAATTGTTTTATAATTAGAAAATAAAACGCATTGCATCATTGAATGTAGCCAGGACAAAAAGCCCTAATAGTATGAGCATGCCCACCATCTGTGCATACTCCAAGACCTTGTCGCTTGGTTTGCGTCCTGTTATAACCTCTATAAGCAAGAATACCACATGGCCGCCGTCGAGTGCGGGTATAGGCAGAATATTCATCACTGCAAGAATGAGCGAGAGCATGGCTGTCATGAGCCAGAATTGATGCCAATCCCACATCGGAGGGAAGAGGCTGCCAATGGTGCCGAACATGCCTACCGATTGTGCGCCCTCCTTGGAGAATAGGTACTTGAAATCGCTCACATAGCCTGTGAGCACGTTCCAGCCATAAGCGATGCCTGCGGGGAATGCCTCAAAAAAGTTATATGTTATTCTCTCTATGGGGTAATTGGGGGCGCAGGGGGTGATACCCAGCTTGTATGTGCTGTCAACCTGTGCGGTGAGGGTTACAAGACTGTCGCGCATAATGGTTACATCTATGCTGTTTATGCCATTTTCCTGCATCTTCTTCATGGCAATCATAAGTCCGTTCCACGAGCCGATATTCTCCCCACCGATATTCACCACGCTATCTCCCTTATGCAGGCCGGCCACGGCGGCGGGCGATGCGGGGATTATGCTGTCTATTACAGCCGGAATGCGGTATTGCATGAAGGGTGTCTCTTTGCCCATATCCAAAAGACCGAAATCTTCGGGGATATTTACTGTTGCCTCCTTGCCCCCACGCAACACGGTTACGATTTTGCCATCGGCAATGGCGCGTAGCAGGTCCACGCTGTAACGCTCCACATCCTGGTTGTCCACTTTAAGAATAATATCGCCATCGACAAAACCCATAGATTTGGCATTCTCGTTGAACTCCATGCCGTATGTGGCTTTGCGTATATCGGTGTAGCTTTCGCCCCATGTGAACATAATCATTGCATAAATGAACATGGCGAGAATGAAATTGAACATAACACCGCCAATCATAATGAGCATGCGTTGCCATGCCGGTTTTGAACGGAACTCCCAAGGTTGCATAGGCTGTTTCATCTGCTCGGTATCCATGGACTCATCTATCATGCCCGATATCTTGCAATATCCACCAAGGGGTATCCAGCCGATACCGTATTCCGTTTCACTGTTTTTGGGCTTCCACTTGAAGAGCGAAAAACCCCAATCGAAGAAAAGGTAGAATTTTTCCACCCTCACTTTGAACAGGCGTGAAAAAATAAAATGTCCGAACTCATGCACAAGCACCAAGAGACTCAGTGCCATAATCAACTGCAACGCACGTATAAAAAATACTTCCATCTTAAACTATATAAAATCTATCTGAATAATAACCATTAAATCCATGTTTCAACCATATTGCGCACCTCCTTGTCTGTAACAAGGTAATCCTCCAATGTAGGTTGCAGTATGTAGGGTGTCTGCTGCATAGCCTTTTCTATGAGGCGTGGCATGTCGGTGAAGCGTATGCGGTCGGCCAGGAAGGCAGCCACGCACACCTCGTTTGCCGCGTTTACCACGCAAGGCATGTTACCACCCTGCGATAGTGCTGTGTAGGCGTGTTGCAGGTTGGGGAACTTCTCCAAGTCGGGTTTTTCGAATGTAAGTTCGCCCAAAGTGCCGAAGTCGAGGCGTGGAAACGACGATGTGAGGCGGTCGGGGTATGATAGTGCATACATGATGGGCAGGCGCATGTCGGGCGTGCCAAGCTGTGCCTTTACTGCACCGTCGGCAAACTGCACCATAGAGTGTATTACCGATTGCGGGTGTACCACCACCTCAATATCCTCTGCTCCCACCCCAAAAAGCCATTTTGCTTCCATTACTTCAAAGCCTTTGTTCATCATGGATGCCGAGTCTATGGTTATCTTTGCGCCCATGCTCCAATTGGGGTGTTTCAGTGCCTGCTCCTTTGTTACGTTGGCCAGCTGTGCAATATCCCAAGTGCGGAAGGGGCCTCCCGATGCCGTGAGAATAAGTTTCTCCACCTTGTTGTTCATTTCGCCGGCAAGGCATTGGAATATAGCCGAGTGCTCCGAATCGACAGGCAGAATGGGTACGTTATATTTGTTTGCAAGAGCATTTACAAGCTCACCGGCCACCACCATGGTCTCTTTGTTGGCAAGTGCAATCTCCTTGCCTGCCTTTATGGCCTCTATTGTGGGGCGCAGGCCCGAGAATCCCACCAATGCGGTAACCACAACGTCTACGGCGCTCTCCTGCACCACTTCGCACAGAGCCTCGTAGCCTCCGAGTGTCCTGATGGGCAGGTCGGCAAGAGCCTCTTTCAGTTGCTGGTATTTGCTCTCGTCGGCAATAACGGCTACGCGGGGCAGGAACTTGCGTGCCTGCTCAATGAGCTCGTTTACTCTTGTACCCGCAGTGATTGCATATACTTCAAAACGCTCGGGATGCTCCTCAACCACCTGTAATGTCTGTGTGCCGATGGAGCCGGTGGAGCCTAAGATCGCTATTTGTCTTTTTTTGTTTGTCTCCATATCGTTTTTATGCTTGTCTGTTTTTAGAATGCGATGTAAATGTTGGGGTCCAATGCCTTGCCTCTGTGCCATAGCTCGAAATGCAGATATGGCTTTATGCTACTGTTGCTCTCTTCTCCATTGCTCAGGATTGCAATAACCTCACCCGTTGTCACTCTATCCCCCACTTTTTTAAGCAGTTGATAGCAGTTGCGGTATATTGAAACAAGATTTTCGCGGTGCTGTATGGCTATTGTGTATCCCTCTGTTGCAGTGTAATCGCTCATTATCACGGTACCACCATGTATGGCAATCACGCTCTCACCCGGGTTTTCGGCAATATCCACACCATAGTGTTTATCCTGCGGGTTGAAACTTTTTATTATCATGCCGCGGGTAGGGCGGTATAGGTTTAGTTCGTGCAGTGTACCCACGCTTGTGGCATACGATGTGAGGTTGTATTTTTCGCGCTCCTCAAATGCTGCTGCAAACTCCCTTTCCAATTCCGATGTGATAATGGAAATACCTTCGGTCGAGGGTAGTTCGGGCGCATTCATTATACTGTCGGCAGGGTGGTTGCCCTCCATCAGGTTCTTTATGTTGCCAAGATAGCGGTCTTGTTTATCTGCCACCTCTTTCAACGAGTCTATTTTGAGATTGTAGTTTACAAGCATTTCGCGTGTCTTGTTGTTTATGCGCCCGGGCAGATATTCGCCCACGGGTGTAAATGCAAGAATCAAGTATATAACCCCGGCAACAAGCAGGAACGAAACAAATAGCGACAATATCACCCAGAGGGGCGATATGTAGAATCCAAGCACGTTTTCCAGCTTGTTCTCGTTGTGAATGGTGAGGCGGTATTTGCGCAATAGGCGGGCGCGGAACTTTTTACTCATGGCATTCTCTCTTTTTTATAACGACACAAGCCCCTCGGGCAGGTCAAATGTTATTGTTCTCTCTTTGTGGTTTATATCGGTTATAAACTCTTCTTGCACGGGTATAAGTATCTCTTGGTCATTCTTTTCCACCACAAAAAGGGTGTTTATGGTACTCTCGTCAATATCGGTTATCTCCCCTATGACACCACTCTGTTTATCGATAGCACTGAACCCTTTGAAATAGCTCCATGTGAGGTTATCGCTATCCTCAATCCACTCGCGGGGAATATAGACATCGCGGTTGGTAAGGTAGCGTACCTCCTCGGCACTGTTCATCCTCTCTATTTTCAGTATCATTGTATCGCTGTTCTTTGTGCGGCAATACTCAAAAAAGAAGGGAACAAGAATGCCGTCGATGTCGCAAGCCACAAAGTCGCAGTCGTCGCCCAAGGTGAAGCTGTCGCCCTGCAACCCTATCTCTCCTCGTGTGCCATGGGGCTTGAGAAACTTTCCGTAATGCACAAAATCCTCTTTTTTCAGCATCTTTATGAACGTGTTATTTTTGCACCAATCTGGTTCAGGCGGCCTTCAAGGTCCTGATATCCTCTGTCAATCTGCTCGATATTGTCGATGCGGCTCACTCCGTCGGCACTCATGGCTGCAATGAGCAGTGCAATACCGGCACGGATGTCGGGTGAGCTCATGGAGCGTGGTTTGAGCGTGAAGTTACGGTTGTGCCCAATGACAACGGCGCGGTGGGGGTCGCAAAGAATTATCTGCGCGCCCATATCTATAAGTTTGTCCACAAAGAACAGGCGGCTCTCAAACATCTTCTGGTGTATGAGCACGCTCCCTTTTGCCTGAATGGCTGTTACCAGCAGCACGCTCAACAGGTCGGGAGTGAGGCCGGGCCACGGAGCATCGCTTATGCTCATTATGGAGCCGTCTATGAAGGATTCTATCTCGTAGTGCTCCTGCTCGGGGATGAATATGTCGTCGCCCTTCTGCTCAAAATGTATTCCCAAGCGGCGGAAACTGTCGGGTATGATTCCCAGATTTTCGAACGATACATTTTTGATTGTAATCTCGCTCTGCGTCATTGCCGCCATGCCTATGAAACTGCCCACCTCAATCATATCGGGCAGCGCTCGATGCGTGCAGCCGCCAAGTTCCTTCACACCCTCAATGGTGAGCAGGTTGCTGGCTATGCCCGATATTTTGGCACCCATCTTGTTGAGCATTCTGCACAGCTGTTGTATGTATGGCTCGCAAGCAGCATTGTATATTGTGGTTCTCCCCTCGGCAAGCACGGCCGCCATTATGATGTTGGCGGTACCTGTTACCGATGCTTCGTCGAGCAGCATGGTGCAACCCTTCAAGCCATTGGCCTGCATGCGGTATATGCGATGCTCGTGGTCGAAACTGAACGATGCACCTAACTTCTGCAAACCTATTATATGCGTGTCGAGCCTGCGTCGTCCAATTTTGTCGCCGCCGGGCTCCGACATGGTAGCCTTTCCAAAGCGTGCCACCAGCGGGCCTATGAACATTACCGAGCCGCGCAGGCGTGCGCAACCGCTTATGTACTCTTCGCTATCTATGTAGTCGAGGTTTACGTTGTCGGCCTGGAATGTGAAACAGCCCACCCCATTGCGCGTAACACTCACTCCCATGTTTATTAGTTGGTTAATGAGGTTGTTCACGTCGGCAATATCGGGAATGTTCTCAATGGTAACCTTTTCTGCAGTCAGCAGTGTGGCGCAAATCTCCTGCAACACCTCGTTCTTTGCACCCTGCGGTGTGATGTCGCCTTTCAGTTTGTGTCCGCCTTCAATAATAAAAGATGCCATATACAATGTGTGGTTTTATAGTCGGTTTTCTAATACTTTCTTTTGAATGTTTTCTTCCCCATCTGGCGTGCCTTGTTTGCGCGCTGTCCGTTCTCTTTGTTTCCGGGGTTTATTCTTATTTCACCCTCTTTGATGTCGATTTTCCCTTGCGAGTAGAATCGCAGATCCTCAAAAATCTTTTTATCCTCAACCCCGTCTTTGTTCCATGCAATGTAGTTCTTTTTCATCTGCACCATTATGAGCTCCACAAAGCGGTCGCGCTCCTCGCCCTCCTCCATTGTGCAGGCGTGTGCAATCATATCTTCCACAATGCGGCCATAGTGGCGGTTTGCTATCTCGCCGGTCTGGTAGGGGATTCTTTGTGGCGGTTCGTTGAATTTTTCTTTCTTGATAACCTCCACGGGGTAGTCTATGTCCAATTTGAAATCGGACATTATGGCAAGGTGGTCCCATAGCTTGCGCTCCCAATCGGGTAGTGCGCGCAGGTTGGGGAACATGCTGCCCATGATGTTTATTATCGTCTGTGCGCACTTTTGCCTCTCCTCTCTATCCTCTATTGTGAGTGCGTGGTCCACCATCTTCTGTACCGAACGGCCATATTCGGGCAACGGCAGTCTCTTCTGTTTGGTATTGTATTCCATCATAATGGTAATGTTTTGTAAAATAAAAAACGGCTTATTGAAAATTCTTAAGCAGCTCCTTTGGCTTTGTTGCTATAAAATTCTTTAAGTAAAACGGCTCAAAGTATGCAATATCCTCGTAACGCTGTTCCCACACGGCACGCTCGGCAAGCGGCATCATGTTTTTTGCCAGCGGATTGCCGAATTTTTCGGTGAAATGGGCGTTCGGGTGCTTTATTATGCTGCTGCACTTGGGCGCTCCGTTGCCAAAGAAATAGACGGGGCGGGTGGCGAGCAGGTCGGCAAAACTCTCTTCGGTAACAATCACAGCACTTGTCTCCTGTACCACATTCAGTGCTCTGTCATATACCGTGGCATATACCTCGTTGCGGCGGGCATCAATCATGGGGCATAGCAGGGCGTCCTCGGGCAGTTCCTCGCCAAGCAACATGGGCACGCACATGATGGCCGTTGTGGGTATTGCCACAAGCGGTATGTTGCGTCCATAGCACACACCCTTTGCGGTAGATGATGCTATGCGCAGGCTGGTGTACGACCCCGGGCCGCAACTCAATGCCACAGCCGTCAGTGGCATGCTGCGGCTGTCTGCCATGTTTATCGCCTCCTCCACGTAGGGTGCAAGCACTTTGGCGTGGGAGCGTTCCTCTCTGTTCACTCTTTCGAAAAACACCTGACCATCCTCGCTCAATGCAACCGAGCAAATCTCGGTCGATGCCTCTATATGTAAAATTACTGCCATATTCTTTCTCTTTTTTGCTTTACAAATTGCCTGTTTTCGCAGTTTACCGCAAAAATACAAATTAAATGTTATAGTTACTAATAAATAATATTTTTTAATATTGTATTCGTGTCAAGTTACCTGTTTTTGCAAACAGCATTGCCATCTGCTACCCGCCCGCGTTTTGTCAATTTTGTGGCGATGTAACAAAAAATGGGCATTGCAAGTGCTGCTTTTTGGAATAATTGGTTATTTTTGCATAATATTGCAATCTTAACAACGTGGCGTTAGCGCAACAAGGCGCATCGTCGTAAAATTAAATGACATGATATACTCGATGACAGGCTACGGCAAGGCAACCGTACTCTATTTGGACAGAAAAATTTGTGTTGAGATACGCTCCCTTAATGGCAAGGCTATGGATTTATCCACGCGCATTGCACCGCAGTTCAAGGGACACGAGATGGAGATACGTTCTCTCATAACATCGGCTCTTGAACGTGGAAAGGTCGATTTCTCGCTATGGGTGGAGCAGGGCGAGAAGGCCGATGCCCCATCAATAAACATAGAGGTAATGAAGGCCTATGTGGAGCAGATGACCGAGGCTTCAAAAGCCACCTCGATACCCATGCCGCAGAATCTGTTCGAAACACTGCTGCGCATGCCCGATGTGATAGCCCGCAAAGAGGTTTACGAAGTGGGCGATGAGGAGTGGGCGCTCACTCTTGGCGCAATTAACGAAGCCATTGCCGATATCCTCTCCTTCCGCAAACAGGAGGGCGAGGCCTTGCAAGCAAAATTCCTCGATAAAATCGGCAATATTTCCTCTCTTTTGAAGAGTGTTGAGCCCTACGAAAAGGAGCGTGTCGAGAAGATTCGCGCCCGCATAAAAGAGACCCTTGAAAAACAGGTGGGTGTGGAATATGACAAGAATCGCTTTGAACAGGAGTTGATATTCTACATTGAAAAACTCGATATAAACGAGGAGAAACAACGCCTCTCCAACCACCTGAACTATTTTGTAGAGACTATTAACGGGCCTCATGGCCAGGGTAAAAAACTCGGCTTTATAGCACAGGAGATGGGGCGCGAGATAAATACCCTTGGCAGCAAGAGCAATCATGCCGAGATGCAGAACATTGTGGTGAAGATGAAAGACGAGCTTGAACAGATAAAAGAACAAGTCCTAAACGTAATGTAAAAATATGAGCAACGGAAAAGTAGTTATATTTTCAGCACCGTCGGGCTCCGGGAAATCCACTTTGGTACACTATCTCATGGAGCAGAACCCTACGTTCGGTTTTTCGGTGTCGGCAACAAGCCGCCCGCCCCGTGGCGAGGAGCAGCATGGCGTGGATTATTTCTTTTTCACTCCCGATGAATTCCGCGCAAAGATATTTGCAAACGAGTTTGTGGAGTACGAAGAGGTCTATCCCGGCCGTTTCTATGGCACGCTTAAATCCCAGGTAGAGGAGCAACTGACCCGCCAAAACATACTTTTTGATGTAGATGTGAAGGGTGGTTGCAGCCTCAAAAAATATTATGGCTCGCGTGCTCTGTTCATCTTCGTGCAAGCCCCCTCTATCGAGGAACTGCGCAACCGCCTTGTGCAGCGAGGCGATACCGCCCCCGACGAGATAGAGAATCGTTTAGGTAAGGCCGAGTACGAGATGACCTTCTCAAAGTATGCCGACAGGGTGATTGTAAACGACGACCTTGAAAAAGCTAAAGCTGAAGTGCTTGCAGTTGTCAATAAATTTTTGAATGAATAAAATACCCACAGTAATATTCGGCGGCAGTTTCAATCCCATTCACAATGGGCATGTGGCGCTTGCCCGCGAGGTGTGTGCGGCGGGGCTTGCCCGCGAGGTGTGGTTCATGGTGTCGCCCCTAAATCCTCATAAAGAGGGGCAGTCGCTGGCCCCCGAGGAACACCGCCTGCGCATGGTGCAGCTTGCCACCGATGGCGATTCGCGCCTGCAAGCCAGCGACTTTGAGTTTTCTCTGCCCCGTCCATCGTACACTGTGAATACTCTCGCCGCCCTGTGCGATGCATATCCGTCGCGCGAGTTTATTCTGCTCATAGGTGCCGATAATTGGGAAAAATTCCACAAATGGTACAAGTGGGAAGATATCCTTGCCCGCCACAAAATAATAGTCTATCCGCGAGGCAGTGAGGCCCGGCCGCAATTACCACAAGGAGTAATATGGCTCTCGGCGGCCCTGCATAATGTCAGTTCCACCCAAATAAGGGAGGCCTTGGCTGTCGGCGCCGATGTGTCGGCAATGGTGGCGCCGCAGGTAGCACAATATATAAAGGAACATAAATTATATATAAAGGAATAATGAAAAAAATATTTTTTGCAATCTTCATCTCCTTTTCGTCGCTGCTCACAGCGCAGGAAACAATAGAGTTTTATCCCGAAATGAGCGACCCTTTGCAGGCCGTGTTCTGCGACTACGCTACCGCCGAGGGTGAGGTTAAATACATATCGAGCCGCGATGGCCAATATGTGGGTAATCTCATCGATAACAAAATATATGGTTGGGGCTATTTCCTCTCCAACAGCGGCGCGCAAACAGTTGGGCAGTATCGCAACGGCCGCCACTTTTTCGGAATAACAATAACCGGCGAGACCGCCCGTGTAGGTAGCGAAAAGCATTTTGTGGAGTACGACCTTGCAACAGGACATATACTGCGCGTGTGTACCCCGGAGGGCAATCCCCGCCTTGCTGCCCCCTATGTTTCAACCCCCGAAAATCCCACGCCACGTTATACATTCAAGAAAATAGTGTACGAAAATGGCGATACATACTACGGCGAGATGCGCGACGACCGCCGCCACGGCTATGGTATCTACTATTGGACAAACGGCGATTTCTGGTATGGCCGTTACGTGGGCGGTTACCGCCAGGGCTATGGTGCCCTTTATAAAACCGACCATCAGGTATTTTCGGGCAAGTGGATAGGCGACAGCAAAATGGAATAGCCTTGTCGTTCGGCAATGTTGTGTGCAATCGGCCTTTGCCAATAAATTGCAAACAAAGAGAATAGTTCCTTGCGCAGAGTTGTCCCTATGTTTGCGCTGCGGTTGCTCTTTTGCCCAAAAAAGAAAGCCACTTTTTTGCTTTGTAATTAAATATGGTTATATTTGCAACCACAACCATGCCAATTAATTGAAATTACATAAATTTATAAACATTAAAACATAACAGTTATGAATTTTAAGAAAATCTTTGGTTACGCTTTTGCAGCCGTAATGGCTCTTTCTGGCGTTACCGCACAAGCACAATCACTTTCTCCCTCCACAAAGTGGAGCTGGGATAAGGGTACTATCGTTGTTGAGACTCCCGCTCGCCCCGAGGGTCAGCAGCATGTTCTTAATCTGGCAGTGGCTCCCATCCAGACCGTGCGCGTAGCATTTGTTGGTCTTGGTATGCGTGGTCCCGGTGCCGTAACTCGTTTCTGCCGTATCCCCGGTGTTGAAATCGTTGCTCTTTGCGACTACGAGTACGAGCGCGCCGAGAAGTGCCAAAAGGAACTTCGCGATCAGGGCCTTATGCCTGCCGATATTTATTCAGGCGAGAAAGGTTATGAGGAACTTTGCAAACGTCCCGACATTGACCTCGTTTACATCGCAGCCGACTGGAACCACCACTATCCCATTGCAAAGTTCGCCTTGGAGAATGGCAAGCATGCAGCTATCGAGGTTCCCTCTGCAATGAACCTGGAGCAGTGCTGGAGCCTTATCGAGCTTGCAGAGAAAACACGTCTTCACTGCTTCATCCTCGAGAACTGCTGCTACGACGACTATGAGATGAACGCTCTTGCAATGGCTCAGGATGGCGTTTTCGGTGAGATTATCCGTGCCGAGGGTGCTTATATCCACAGCCTCGAGTGGTTCTGGGATGCATATTGGAAAGACCCCGCCGACAACGATGTCGATAACCTCCACTGGCGTTTGAAATACAACAAGGAGAACCGTGGCGACCTCTACGCTACTCACGGCCTTGGCCCCGTTGCACAGTGTCTCGACATTCACCGTGGCGACCGCTTTACAACACTTGTAGCCATGGATACCGATCCTTTCTTCGGCAAGGAACTTGTAAAGGAGAAAACCGGTAAAGAGTGCAAGGAGTTCCGCAATGGCGACCACACTACTACACTTATGCGTACATCAAAGGGTAAGGTTGTTGAGATTCAGCACAACGTAATGACTCCCCAGCCCTACAACCGCTTGTTCAAGCTCACAGGTACAAAGGGCTATGCAACCAAGTATCCCACACCCGAGCTTGCACTTTCAGGTGAGGCACTCAAAGGCACAGGTGCTCCCCAGGTAGATAACCTCAATGCTCACGGCTTTATGAGCGCAGCTCAGAGAGATGCCATGATGGCAAAATACTATCACCCCATCCTCAAGAAATATGTTGAGAAGGGTCGCGACCTTGGCCACGGCGGTATGGACTTTGTGATGGATTCACGTCTTGTTTACTGCTTGCAGAACGGTCTTCCCCTCGATATGGACGTATATGACATGGCAGAGTGGTGCTGCTTGGCAGAACTCGGTACATTGTCAATGGACAACAACTGCGCACCTGTAACATTCCCCGACTTTACTCGTGGCCACTGGAACGAGGTTAAGGGCTACAAGCATGCTTATGCTACTCCCGAGATGGAGGCTGCAACAGAGGCTGCTGCCGAGGCTTACACCGCTGCACAGAAGGAGATTACAGAGAAGGCTGGTCTTTGGAAGTTGTACGATGCAGTGAAGGCTGCCGAGACACCCGCTGCAAAGGCTAAGGCTCAGAAAGCACTCGACAAGGCTCGCGCTGCTGCCGAGAAGAAAATCGACAAGGCAGTTAAAAAGGCTTTGAAAAAGTAATTTCAATCTTTCCAAACAATATTCAAGGGGTGCCATACGGTGCCCCTTGTTTTTGTATATAACTTAAAGAATCCCGCTATTCCTCTTTTGTGAACAATTTGTAAAAGACAGCCGGCTTGTCAAAAATGAAACAAATTTTCTTTCAATATTGTAAAAAAATATAAAAAATATAGCGTAAAACCATGTAAATGGCACTTTTTCAAAAAAAATATATATTAAATTTTGTAACATTTTAGGATAAGAAAAATTTATTTATAAATTTGCGCCTCAATAAGAAATCGTTAATAAAAGTAACATTATGATAGCTGTATTAAAAAATGGCGTTACAAAAGCGCAGCGCGACAACCTTATAAAATGGTTGGAATCGCAGAATGTGAGAGTACACGTATCCGAGGGCGAGATGCAAACCGTGCTCGGCCTCATAGGCGATACAAGTAGAATAGACATAGACCTTCTTTCAGGCTTGGAGATAATAGCAAATGTTACCCGCATAAGCGAGCCCTTTAAGAGTGCCAATCGCCGTTTCCACCCCGAGGACACCATCGTTGAGGTAGGCAGTGGCGAAAACAAGGTAAAGATTGGTGCAGGCAACTTTGCGATAATGGCCGGCCCCTGCTCGGTAGAGTCCGAGGAGCAGATACTCGCCATAGCCACAGCCGTTAAGGCGTCGGGTGCAAATATCCTGCGTGGCGGTGCGTTCAAGCCCCGTACCTCTCCCTATGACTTCCAAGGCTTGCGTGCCGAGGGCCTCCACCTCCTGCTTAAAGCCCGCGAGGCAACCGGTCTCCCCATTGTAACCGAGATTATGAGCGCAGCCCATCTCGACCTCTTTGCCGATGTCGATATCATCCAGGTAGGTGCCCGCAATATGCAAAACTTTGAGTTGCTCAAGGAACTTGGCCGTTCAAACAAGCCCATTTTGTTAAAACGTGGTCTTTCGGCCACATTGAAGGAGCTCCTTATGAGTGCCGAATACATAATGTCCGAGGGTAACGAGCAGGTGATGCTTTGCGAGCGCGGTATCCGCAGCTACGATAATTACACCCGTAATGTGCTCGACCTTGCAGCCGTTCCCGTGCTTCATGGTCTCACTCACCTGCCTGTTATTGTCGATCCCAGCCATGCAACAGGCGTTTCGCGCCTTGTACGCCCCATGGCATGTGCCGCGTGTGCCGCAGGAGCCGATGGACTTATCATCGAGGTACACAACGACCCTGCACACGCCTTGTGCGATGGCGCACAATCGCTCACCCCTGCACAGTTCGACGAGGTGGCATCGCGCGTTCGCGAGATTCGTAGCATAATGCACTAAACAGCAAGGTATGAAGGTTGGTGTAGTTGGTTTAGGGCTCATAGGCGGCTCCGCGGCAAAGGCATACAAGGCTGCGGGCCACACCGTCTATGGCTACGATATAAATAGCACCGTCTTGGGTTATGCGCGCCTCGATGGTACAATGGATAAGGAGCTGGCAAAGGATACGTTGCAGCAATGCGACCTTTTGCTGCTCACGGCAACCCCGGCTGCTGTTATAGAATATCTTACTGCCCATGCCCGATATATTCCCGCAAAGACGCTTGTAGTGGATTTTTGCGGAACCAAGCGGGCCGTGTGCGAGCAAGGTTTTGCACTTGCAGCGCAGCATGGTTTTACTTTTGTAGGCGGGCACCCCATGGCCGGTCTTCAATATTCGGGATACAAATATTCGCGCCCCACACTTTTCAGTGGAGCATCGTTTATAATGGTGCCTCCCGTACACGACGATATTAGTCTGCTCGATAGGGTAAAACAGGCCCTCTCGCCGCTTGAATTCAAAAAGTTCGTTGTAGCCACAGCCGATTTTCACGACCGCATGATAGCATACACCTCACAAATGTGTCATGTGGTATCCAACGCCTTCATAAAGAGCCCGTCGGCGCAATACCACAAGGGATACAGTGCGGGTAGTTTCCGCGATTTCACACGCGTATCGCGCCTCAATGAGAATATGTGGACAGAACTCTTCTTGGCCAACAGCGAGAACCTTCTCACCGAGCTCGATTTATTAATAGGCTCCCTGCGCCGGTATCGCGAGGCAATAGCTGCCGGCGATGCCGATACCCTTTGCCGCCTGTTGCGCGAGGGGCGTATAGCCAAAGAGGAAACAGAAAAATAATGTCATACAGAACAATACATGTAACGGCATCGCGCAGTTACGATATATACATAGGCGATAACATCCTCCCGCAGATAGGGGAGTTCATAGCGCCGCTGGTGGGGAAATGCCGCGTGGCACTTCTCACCGATAGCAATGTGGATTCTCTATATGGCAACAGCATCATGGGCTATCTGCAAGCCGCAGGCTACGATGTGTGCAAATATGTCATTCCCGCCGGCGAGGCATCCAAGTGTGCCGACAATCTGTTGTCGTTTCTCAGTTTCATGGCAACAGAGCAGCTAACCCGCAGCGACGCGGTGATTGCTTTTGGTGGCGGTGTTGTGGGCGACCTTGGCGGTCTTTCGGCATCGCTCTATTTGCGCGGAGTCAAGTACATACAGGTACCCACCACATTGTTGGCTGCGGTCGATAGCTCTGTTGGTGGCAAAACGGCTATAGATATCCCCGCTGGTAAAAATCTTGTGGGTAGCTTCTATCAGCCCTCGTTGGTCTGTTGCGACACCACGCTCATGGATACCTTGCCTGCAAATATATATCGTGATGGTTGCGCCGAGGTTATAAAATATGGTGTGATACTCGACAAGGAGCTATATACCACCTTGCACAATGTCCCGTTTGAGCGTGGCAGCGTGGTAACCCGTTGCGTCGAGATTAAGCGCGATGTAGTGGAGCAGGATGAATTCGACAACGGCTTGCGCGGCTTGCTCAATTTTGGGCACACATTCGGCCATGCGATAGAGAAACTGAGCAATTTCGCCGTGTCGCACGGCGAGGCTGTTGCCAAGGGTATGGTTATAGCCGCAAAGATAGCCCCTCTGTGTGGTTTATGCGATATAACCGAGGAGTTGTCGCAGCTGTTGCTCAAGTATGGTTTCGATATATCGTGCAACTACTCGGCCGATGATATGTATGCATCAATCCTCTCCGACAAGAAACGTCGTGGTGGTAATATCTCCATTGTGTTGCCCCGCTCGGCAGGGCAGTGTATTTTGCACACCATTGCGGTAGAGGAACTCAAAGAACTGTTGAACAAGGTAATATAAAAAGTTATGGATAGACGAGTTAACGGCACATTGGATGGTGCGGTGCAGTTGCCCCCCTCAAAGTCGCAAGCCCATCGCCTGCTCATTTGTGCTGCGTTGGGTACCTCTCCCTGTACCCTTGTGTGCAGCAGCGTTAACGATGATATCCTTGCCACCATGCGCTCCCTCAATGCTCTTGGTGCCCATATTGAATATAGCAACGGTGTTTTTTCCGTCAATCCTGTGAATGTGCACAAAGGCTGTACGCTGGATTGTGGCGAGAGTGGTTCCACCCTGCGCTTCTTAATGTCGGTGGCTGCTGCCCTTGGTGCCGATGCAACCTTCGTGGGCGGTGGCAAGCTGCCCACGCGCCCCATGGGCGACCTATGCCACGTGCTTGCTGCTCATGGAATATCCTTCCGCAAGCACACCCCCGAGTTGGAACTCCCTGTAACCTGCACGGGCGCATTGCAGGGCGGTAAATTCTCCCTGCCCGGCAACATATCGTCGCAGTATCTCACAGGCCTGCTGTTTGCCCTGCCTCTGCTCTCTTGCGATAGCGAGGTTGAAATAACGGGCGGCCTCACAAGTGCCTCGTATATCGAAATGACCCTCGATGCGCTGCGCGTTGCGGGCATCGTTGTCGATAGGCGTGGCGATAACTACTATGTAAAAGGAAATCAAACATACAGCCTGCCAAGCAATCTTGTGGTCGAGGGCGATTGGTCATCGGCAGCCTTTTGGGTGGTGGCAGGCGTGGTGGGCAAGCATCCCGTTGTGGTGCGCGGCGTATCGCCTCAATCGTTGCAAGGCGACAGGCGCATAATAGACCATTTGCGCCTTATGGGTGCATTCATAGATATAACCCCCGAAGGCATTGTGGCAATGCCCTCGCAACTCTTTGGCACGGAACTCGATTGCACCGATACCCCCGACCTCGTGCCCATCCTCTCTGTGGCAGCGGCAGCAGCCCACGGCACCACACAGTTTACCAATGTCGGGCGTTTGCGCTTCAAGGAGTGCGACCGCTTGGCGGCAATGAAGGATGTGCTTGCCGCCGCAGGTATATCCTCGGTGGTGGGCGACGATACATTTACCGTTATTGGCGGCCATCCTGTGGCACAATCTCCCATAGATAGTTGTGGCGACCACCGCATAGCAATGTCGGCGGCAATCCTCTCCACAATATCAGAGGGAGTAACAACCATCATCGGTGCCGAGAGTGTGGCAAAGTCGTACCCCTCTTTTTTTGAGGATTTTGCAGCCCTTGGCGGTAACATCATTGAATAATAAATAAAAAACTTTACGAATATGGATTTAGAAGAACTACGCAAACAGATTGACGAGATTGATACCCAAATGTGCGACCTCTTTGCAAAACGCATGCAGGTGGTGAGCGAGGTTGGGCGTTACAAAAAAGAGAATAACCTGCCCGTATATCACCCCTCGCGCGCACGCACCGTGTTGCACAACGTATCGCGCCGCCTCGGCCCCGAGTTCGAGGGCTATGGCCGCACCCTCTATCGCACAATCTTCGACCTGAGCGAGTCCTACGAAACACGCATGCTTGCACAAGGCTCGGAATTTTACGACAAGATAAAATCCATAACCTCGCTTCCTCCCCAGCCATTCCCCAAGCGTGCATCGGTTGCCTGTGCGGGTTGCGAGGGTTCATACGCCCACTTGGCATCGGAACGCCTGTTCGACCTCCCCGACATCATGTATATGAATGGCTTTGAGGGGGTTTTCAAGGCTGTCTCAAGCGGCTTGTGCGAGTATGGTGTTTTGCCCATTGAAAACTCGCTTGCAGGTTCGGTAAATGCCATCTACGACCTCCTGTCCGCATATAACGTAGGTATCGTGCGCGGTGTGCGTTTGAAGGTCGATCATGCCTTGCTCAGCCTTCCGGGTGCAAAATTGTCCGATATTCGCGAGATTTATTCACACCAGCAGGCTATAAGCCAATGCTCGGAATTCCTCTCCACTCTCAAAAATGTACGCGTGATTGCAATGGAGAACACAGCCGAGGCTGCCCGCATGGTGGCGCAGAGCGGCGACCGCACCAAGGCCTCGCTCTCATCGCGCCTTTGTGCCGAACTATACCAGATGCAGGTGCTTAAATCCTCGGCACAGAACCGCGACAACAACTACACCCGCTTCATCTGCATAGCCAAGGAGCCCAAAATCTATTCGGGTGCTGACCGCACAAGTGTCATGATAAACATACCCAACCGCCCCGGAACACTCTTCCGCATACTGTCGCGCTTCAATGCCACAGGTGTAAACCTTGTAAAGCTCGAGAGTCGTATGATTCCCGAGCGTGAATTCGAATATCGTTTCTATTTCGACATCGAGGCATCGGTGTATAGCACCGAATTCCTCTCGCTCATGTGCGAATTACACGATTGCGGCGAGCAGTTCAAATACTTTGGAACCTATGCCGAAATAATTTAGGTAATTATATAGAATTCTACACAAATAATAAAGATTTGTCATTCTGAACGGAGTGAAGAATCTCAAATGGCGTTAATAAGAGATTTTTTCGGGCAAGCCCTCAACAACACGTCTCCTCCCATATGGTCGTCGAAATGACAATCATGCGTAAATTTCTATATAACCACCATAATTTAATTTCTGCCTATGAAAATACTTGTAATAAACGGCCCCAACCTCAATCTGCTCGGTTTGCGCGAGCCCGCCCTCTATGGCGCGCGTAACTTTTCGGCATTGCAGGATTTCATTCGCTCCTCGGCAGCAGCGATAGGGGTTGAAGTGGAACTGTTTCAATCCAATCACGAGGGTGCTATAGTCGATAAGATACAAGCAGCCTATGGCCTCTTTGATGCCATACTCATAAACCCCGCGGCATACACCCACACCAGCGTAGCCATTTTGGATGCCTTGAAGGCTGTGGCCTTGCCCACAGTTGAGGTACACCTCACCGATATATCCACTCGCGAGGATTTCCGCCGTTTCTCCTTCGTCTCGCTCTATGCACAAAAGACCATTTGCGGCAAGGGGTTCGATGGCTACAAAGAGGGGCTTGAGTATCTTAAATCGCTGTAAAGCACACCAATCATATAATCACAAAAGAGTACCTTTTTTGCGGGTACTCTTTTGTGATTTATTATTTTAAGTTATCTTCGCACAAATCCCATTCAACATGAAAATCTTCCCCACAGCAGCCATTAAACGCATAGATGCCTATACAATAGAACACGAGCCCGTTTCATCGCTCCTGCTCATGGAGCGTGCGGCGGCAGCCCTTGCCCGCGCCACCCTCGGCAAGTACAAGAACAGCCGTTTTGCGGTTTTCGCAGGGCCGGGGAATAACGGCGGCGATGCTCTTGCCGTGGCACGCATGCTTGCCGTGGCAGGCTGCGAGGCTGCGGTGTGGCTCATCTTCCCCACCGATAAATTGTCGCCCGACTGCGCCTCTAATTTGCAATCCTTGCAGGCAATGGCAGCCGGTGGTCTTTTCCCGCTTGCACTGCACAGAGTAACCGATAGTTTTACCCCGCTATCGTTGCCTGCCGACACAGTTATTATAGACGGCCTCTTCGGCAGCGGGCTCACCCGCCCGGTAGAGGGGCTCTATGCAGCGGTCATAGATTACATAAACGGCCTGCCCAACGAGGTGGTGGCAATAGATATCCCGTCGGGGCTTATGGGCGAGGATAACTCCTCCAACGGCACCGCCATAGTAAAAGCCACGGTTACATATACCCTGCAATTCCCCAAGCTGTCGATGCTTTTTGCCGAGAATGCTCCTTATGTGGGCGATTTTCAAGTGCTTGATATATCGTTGAGCAAAGAGGCCATGGATAACGAGCCCACCCCGTATGGTATGATTATGCCTGCTGCCATGTCGTCGCTCCTTTCCAAGCGTGCGAAGCATGCTCATAAAGGCAATTTCGGGCGCGCCCTTCTCATTGCGGGCAGCGAGGGCATGGCGGGCGCCTCCGTTCTTGCGGCAAGGGGCGCACTGCGTTCGGGTGTGGGGCTGCTCACTGTGTGTGTGCCCCGCTGCAATAACGAGATTGTTCAGCGCAGTGTACCCGAGGCCATGACCATTCCTTGCGCCTCAGAAACCCACATATCCACCCTTCCGGCAACCGATAAATATTCGGCAGTGGCAGTGGGCCCCGGCCTGGGGCAAGCTCCTGCTACCGAGCAGGCATTGCTTGCGCTTATCGACACATGCACGGCACCGATGGTAGTGGATGCCGATGCGCTCAATATCCTTGCACGCCACAAGGAGTACCTTGCCCGTTTACCGCAGGGCAGCATCCTCACCCCGCACATAGGCGAGTTTACCCGCCTTGCAGGCTCTTGCGGCAATTCATACACACGTTTGCAACGCGCCATGGCCATGGCACGCGAGAATAATATATGTATAGTTCTAAAAGGGGCTTATAGTGCGGTAGTAACTCCGCAGGGCGATGTCAGTTTTAATACCACGGGCAATGCAGGCATGGCAACAGGCGGTAGTGGCGACACCCTAACGGGTATTTTGCTCGCTCTCCTTGCACAGGGGCTTCCCGCATCCTCAGCCGCCCGCCTTGGTGTGTATATCCACGGCCTTGCCGGCGATATTGCCGCAGAAAAGATAGGTGAAACGGCTCTTATAGCAAGCGATATTATAGATGCTCTGCCCGCAGCATGGCGTGGGGTATCTGCAGGGTAGGGGCGAATTTGGCTTACAGCCCATTTACATATCCATCTCCACAATCTTTGCAAAATTGTTCCAGCCAAGTGTGTTTTCATACGTACTCTTTGCACCGCGCGGAACATACAGCACACACTCCTTGCCAATATTTTCGAAACAGCCGCTGCCTGTGGCAGTGAGCCTGTCGGCAGGTATGCGCGAAACCACCTTTTGCAAATTGCTGCAATCCTTGAAAGCATACGCAGCAAGTTCCCTCACTCCGTTGCCTATGGTTACAGTTTGCAGGCTTTTGCTGTTAGTGAAAGCCTCTGCCCCTATGAATGTTACGCTGTCGGGGATAACAACCTCCTGCAGGCCGCACACACCAAAAGCCTTTTCTTCTATGCGGGTGAGCCCTTGCGGCAGTTTCACACTCTGCATATTGGTGCAATAGAAGAAACAGTAAGGCCCTATGCCGGTAATGCCATCGGGTATGTGAATGGTGCTGAATCTGCCGGTGTAGAATGCTCCATCTCCCAGTGTAGTTATGTGATCGGGTATTACAAAGCTGTCCTCGGGCCACAAAGCGAAGGCATATGGGCCTATGGCGGTTACATCGTGGGGTATAACGGTGTTCTTGCAGGTGGCAACAATGGTGTTTGTTGCGGTCTCTATTATGGCGTTGCAGCCATAGCGGCTGTCGTATGTGGGGTTCGCTTCATCTACTGTAAAGCCATCAATTGAGGCGTGCCCTATGTAGTTCCACCCATCTATCTCCTTTACCGTTTTGGGAATGTATATTGTGCCTGTAATGCGGCAGGTGCCAAACGCATTCTCTTTTATGGTTTCCAGTCCCTCTGGCAGTATTACACTTGTAGTTTCGGGGTTGTCAAATGCATACATCCCAATAGCAGTAACGCGGAATGTACGCCCGCGGTAGGTAACCTTGGGTGGAATCACTATGGTTCCGTCGTTGTATTCGCATTCGTACTCCTCGTGATAATTGCCTTTGTAAGTAACCTCTACCGTGCGTGCATCAAAATCTGTTATCTGGTAGTGTATGCCGTTTACCTCAAATTTATATGCAATTTCCCCTGTTTCCCACGCTATGTAGTTGTCTATCGCGCGGTAAAGCTCAAATGCACCAAATGCAATGGCTATGGTGGCAGCAGTTGCAATGAGCATAGTAATTGCGCGTTTGCTTCTGCCTGATTGCAGAATATCAATAATCTCCTCCACGCTTTGGTAGCGTTTCTCCTTTTGTTGTTGCAGGCAACGCTTTTTTATTTTATCGGCAAATGAGGGGAGTTTCCCCTTCTGTTGGTCCTCTATAAATTGCAATATGCTGCCTATGGCATATATATCGGTGCGTGCATCTATCTCCTTAATATCGCCAAGTGTGGTTTCGGGAGCTCTGAATTTTGCAGTGTATCCCGGGGTGTTGTCGTTGTAATTGCTCAGGCAGAACCCCAAATCGA
This sequence comes from uncultured Bacteroidales bacterium, assembly GCA_937914945.1. Lineage (GTDB taxonomy): Bacteria > Bacteroidota > Bacteroidia > Bacteroidales > Bacteroidaceae > HGM04593. The sequence goes on from CALGJF010000047.1 coordinate 49,165, forward strand.
TAAGTTTAAGTTCGTTGCTTGTTTGCTGTATGATTATGTTGCTTGGGGTTATGTCCATGTGTACGACATTCTCACGGTGCAGGGCTTTCAGGGCCTCGCACAGCTGCAACAGAAATTTGCGCAGATTCTCTTGCTTCAAGAAATAACTCGGCTCCCTTGCCACTTTTTCGTTCAGCGTGTAGCCTGTGATATACTCCATGAGGATACAGAGCCCATGCGCATCCTCCCTTAAATCCATGTATTTTACCACATACGGGTTTTGTATGTTGCGGCCGGTGTGAAACTCCTTTATAAAGGCATCGCGGTAGCGCTTGTCGTGTTGCAGTTCGGGGCGCAGCTGTTTCATAAAATAGAAACGCCCCTCTATGCATATCTTATATGCAATGGATGTTGAGCCACTGTCGTCGAGCAGCTCAATATCGCTAACATTGTCTATATATAAAAAATCGGAATTTGTAGAATTATCCACGTTCACAGCCATTATAGAAGTTGGAATTTTACACCACCTTTTTTACCACAGATATAGTTTACCGGCTCCCCATTGTTGTGAATGAGGTTCGATAGCAACAACGGAGAATTTTCAATTATTCGTTCACAAATGAAGGTATCATCCTTGCACAGCTTGCTGTTAATGCTCTCCACCACCTTGAACATGCATAGCCCTATGTATTGTATCGTTAAACAACGGCCGGGGTTCCACATGAGCCTCAATCTGTCCCCTTTTAGCAACGACCTTGTTTGCAGGCTGTTGTTGTGCAGAAAGGCGCTCTCGCACTCCGCATCCGTGCAGTGCAGTTTGCAGAATGTCTCAAAATCGGGGTAGCCCACATATTGTGCAAATATGTTCAGCGTGTTTATTCGTGGCCTTTGCTCCTCCTTTTCCACCAAGTATCCCCAGAATCGTTTGATGGTTGTGGGCGATATCATCTGCTTGGTGTTTTCGAATATGTTTGTTGCAAGAGCATCAAAATCTCGCGGAGTGCGCACCTTGTAGCCAATGATGTTTTCTATGCACTCTTTCAGATATTCAGTGAATGTTTCTGTAGTGGTATCGTTCATTTACTTGTGCTGTGTCTTTGTTTTGCATGCGAAGATAGCAAATTAAATTATAAAAATTTCACTATATCTGTTTGCAAGGGTTAAAAGGACCAAAATGGACCAAATGTATTTAACTGTAAATCCTTTAATTTGCACAAAATTTGCTTAAAGTAAATATAATGGTATGGGTGCCATGAAACATTTGCCCCGCATATAATTAAGAATCATTAAATAATATCTAAAATAATAATTATGAAACACAATTACATTAAAAGCATGCTTGCAGCCCTGCTATTGCTTTGCAGCACGGTGGCAAGTACCCAAGACTTTCGTGAGGATGGTATTTATTACAGCATCTTCAATGCAACAGCAAAAACAGTGATGGTTACTGGCTCTGGTAATTTTGGTAAATATAGTGGCGATGTGGTAATCCCCGATAAAGTAACCTATGACGGAACCTCTTACAGCGTAACAGCCATAAGAATGTATGCGTTCCAGGATTGCACCGACCTCACAAGCGTAACAATTCCTAATAGTGTAACAAGCATAGGCGGTAGTGCGTTCTATAATTGCAGTGGCCTCACAAGCATTGAAATTCCGGGTAGCGTAACAAGCATTGGAGTGGGTGCATTCGAAGGTTGCAGCGGCCTCACAAGCATCACCATTAATAGTGGCAATAGAGTTTATGACAGCCGCGAAGGTTGCAATGCCATTATAGAAACAGCAACAAATACTCTTATTGTTGGTTGTAACAATACAATTATCCCAGGTAACGTAACAAGCATTGGAAATAATGCGCTCTCTGGTTGCAGCGGTCTCACAAGCGTAACAATTCCCAACAGCGTAACAAGCATTGGAAATAATGCGTTCTCTGGTTGCAGCGGCCTCACAGCGGTACATATTAGCGACCTTGCAGCGTGGTACAAGATAAATTTTAGTAGTGGAAATTCCAACCCCTTATGTTATGCCCATAACCTATATTTGAATGGAGCAAAAGTTACCGACCTTGTTATTCCAAGTGGTATTACAGATATAAAGCAATATGCGTTCTCTGGTTGCAGCAGCCTCACAAGCGTAACAATTTCCAATAGCGTAACAAGCATTGGAAATAATGCGTTCTCTGGTTGCGGCGGCCTCACAAGCGTAACAATTCCTAATAGTGTAACAAGCATAGGCGAAAGTGCGTTCAATGCCACTCCTTGGTATAATAATCAACCCGATGGCATTGTATATGCAGGAAAAGTGCTTTACAGCTATAAAGGTACAATGCCTGCAAATACAAGTATTGCAATAGAAGATGGTACGTTGGGCATTGCTGGTGAAGCATTCAGTGATTGCAGCGGCCTCACAAGCATTGTAATCCCCAACAGCGTAACAAGTATTGGACAGAATGCGTTCTACGGTTGCACCGGCCTCACAAGCGTAGCCATAGGTAATAGCGTAACAAGCATAGGATGGCGTGCGTTCTATGGTTGCAGCAGCATAAGAAACGTTTATAACTGTTCCTCTTTGAATATAGTTAAGGGTGGTACTGATAATGGTAATATAGCCGAGCATGCCGACTATGTTACAAATAACGTTGAAATTGTTGGCGATCATGTGTTTGAAAAAAACGAAAACGGTTCCCGCCAATTTACCACTGCCGACGGCCTCCCCGGCATAGTTACCGGTAGCAATCATATTTGGGAGTCGCCTGTTATAAAAGATCCTACCAGTGGAGTGCGCATCAGAGTGCTTGCAACAAATGTTTCGGATTCATATCGTGGCTACCCCATTGTAGCCCTCGGCGAGCTTGAGTTCTACGACGGCAATGGCAACAAGATAGCATACAGCGCGTCCAATGTAACCACCAACTCGCTCGAAAGTACCGAAGGCTCTCTTGCCGGTCTTTGCGATGGCGATTATTCTACTTACTATCACTCTACTTGGTGGAACGGTACAGCCCCCGATGATTACGTCTATCTGGATATTAAATTCCCGCAAACGGTGGATGCGTTCAAGATAAAGATGGTGGGGCGTAACACGCAGCGTTGTGTACCTACCGAGATACAAGTGGCGACATACGGCGACTATTGTATTGTTTCTGAATTCTTTAACGGCACTGAGCTTGTCCTTCCCGATGATATTAACGGATTTAAATATACGGTTCGTGGTGGTGAGTTCCAAAACAATACCACAATTACAAGTGTAACCATCGGTAGTGGTGTAGTCGGCATTGGTCCAAATGCTTTCGATGGTTGTATCAATCTGAAAACCGTAACCAACAAATCCAATTTGGACATCGTAGCCGGCAGCGAGAATCATGGTCGTGTTGCTTTTTATGCCGACAAGGTTATCAATATCTATGGAAGAATAAACGACTGTTTATTCAAAATGGAGTCTGATGGTAGTTGCACATTGATGGGATATGTAGGCACAGGTGGCACAGTAACCCTCCCCGGCACCTACGAAGGCAAGAGCTATACAATAGCCGCCGATGTGTTCAAGAATAACACCGCAATCACCGGCGTAATCATATCCGAAGGTGTAACCGCCATCCCCGAATCTGTTTTCGAAGGTTGCAGCAACCTCACAAGCCTGGTTATCCCCAACAGCCTCACAAGCATTGGCAATAATGCTTTCAACGGTACCAACCTGCACCGCTTGGAGATAAATACCACCACTGTGGGCGGTATCTTCAACGGCTGCACCAGCCTCAAAGAGATAGTCTTTGGCGAAGGTGTGAAAACCATCGAGGACAACTCCTTCACAGGCTGCACCGGCCTCACCAGCGTAACAGTAGGTATCAATGTGAATTATATCGGCCAGCACTCTTTCAAGGATTCCAAAGTAGCCAAGGTATTCTGGCTCACAAACATCCCGCCCACCAACTACGAGTTGCTCAACGGAATGATAAACTACGTCTCCAACGAACAATACACCATGTTGAACAATGTGCAGGTATCTAAATTCCTCAGCACCATGTTCGAAATAGACGGCATTGTATATGTTCCATTGGCACTCACCGCCACCAACCGCACTTGCGGTATCGTGGATTTCCGCGTGTGCGACGGCATTGAGAACATTGTAGCTCGCGATACCGTAACATACAGCAATGTGAAATTGGCAGTAACCGACATCATGCCTTACAGCTTCTGGGAGAATGATACCGTTACAACCGTCAGCCTCAAAAACAGCGGCTTCATCGGCACATCGGCCTTTGAGGGTTGCGGCAAGATAAGCGAGATAACAATCCCCACCAGCATCACTTCGATAGGCAACTACGCCTTCCGCAATTGCACCAAGCTCACCGATGCTGTAATAGCCGACAGCATAAACAAGAAACTCCCCTTGGGAGCCAAAATCTTCGATAACAGCGCACTCGATTCATTGTATATCGGTTGCAAGATAGAATACATCAACGAGCCCTCGGAGACAGCTTCGCCCTTCAGCAGCAACAAGACATTGCGCACCGTTGTAATTACCGATGCCGAGAGCGACATCTACGACTACGAATTCTTTGATTGCAGCAACCTGCGAAGCATTGTAGTGGGCGACGGCGTGGAGGATATAGGCCGTTGGGCATTCAGCAAATGCGTAAACCTTGAGAAATTCGCCTTCGGCAGCAACGTCTCCACCATAGGCGAAGAGGCATTCAGCGACTGCGAGCGCGTAACCAACATAACCAGCCGAGCCATCCTCCCGCCCGTGTGCGGCAGCCAGGCACTCGACGATATAAACAAGTTCGGCTGCACCCTTATCGTCCCCGAGAAATACCTATATGCATACACCACAGCCGACCAATGGGAGAGCTTCTTCTTTATTGAAAAGCTAATCAGTGACGACCGCATCCTCACCTTTGAGATAGATGGCGAGGTATATAAAATGTTGCTTGTAACCCCGGGCAAAACAATAATTCCGCCCTATGTGGAAGACAAGAATGGTATTTCAATAACATGGCGTAATCTAGAAGACTACCCCACCATGCCCGATGCCGATATAACAATATATGGTTCATTCGGCCTCCCCGGCGATGTAAACGGCGATGCCGTGGTAAACGTGAGCGACTTTGCCGCCCTTGCCAACATCATCCTTGAGATAAGCCCTGAGACCGATTCTGCCGATGTGAACGGCGATGCAGTTGTAAACGTGAGCGACTTTGCCGCCCTTGCCAACATCATCCTCAACACCAGCGCAAGCAACGCAGCCCCCAAGAAGGCCGCCGCAACCACCCGCAGCAGCGTAGAGTCCTCGCTCACCATCGAGCCCTTCTCAATATGCCCCGGCGAGGAGGTTGAAGTTGAAGTGCTCATGGAGAACCCCGGTGTTGAAATAAGCCAGA
>CALGJF010000048.1 GCA_937914945.1 uncultured Bacteroidales bacterium
ATATCGAATTCAGGTTAAATTAGTATAAACGAATCTCGCAAGATGTATATGTTGCAATTTTAATCATAATTTAGTGCTAATTAGCAAAACGGCAACCTTGTGTAGAGGGGCTGCGTTTATATTTGTGCCCAAAAAAGTTATGAGCAAACAGATGAATCAAATGAAGGTAAGGTATAAGTCTCTTGCAGATGGCGACAATGCATGTGTGAAGAGGGAGCACAGCCTTAATACAATTTTATCTCCGGGCAGTTATGTCGTGGAGATTGAACATAGCGATGGCGATGTGGGCCTTCCCATTGACTTTTGTGGCAAGGAGCATTATATTGTGGGGCATCTTTGGGTAACAGATACCGGAACGCTTGGTGCCAAGCAATGGAACCGCGTAATGGGGCAAGTGCTTGCGTTTACCTCTCGCACAAGCAGGGAAACAATGGTGTTTACCCGCACTTTTTCGGGTGGCAAGTGGGGCGTGTGGCGCAACCTTGCACGCACCGGCTTATATAGAAATATATGCACAACCGATGAATTGCTGGCAAGTGTAGAGCATTTGGTTAAAGCCGAGGAGGTAAACACCCCCGATATATCTGCATTGAAAAGCATTGTTGCAGTTGATAATATACAAGGCTCTTTTAATGTGCTTGCAACGCCCGGGGAAAAAGTATTGCACTATCATTCATACATTAAGAATGTAAAGGTGCAACGCTTGTTTAGCAACCCTGTTCCCGTGGACCTCTCTTCCATAGCTCTTTGCTTGTTGCGTAAAGGTAGCACCGCAGGCAAAGCCGAGGTGCGATGGAGCGCTGTAATCAATGGCGAACGTGATTATATCTTTGGTGAGAATGTTCTTATTGATTTTACCGAGCTTAATTCAAACGGCTACACCCATATCGAGCAAGATGACCTTTATTACGGTTTTAGAATCTCATACGATATTGATTTTACAAGCGATGCTTTCCCCAAATCGCTCTTTGTCTTTGGCTCATTGGAGGCCGAGCCATCGGTGGTGGTTTCGCAGGCTTGTATCTCTTTTGCCCCCGATGCTCTATTCAAAAAATCATACAACAGCGAGTTTGTGAATAACACCGGATATTTTATAAAAGCTGTTATAGGCAGCGCTGTACCTTCAACCCCCATCGAGAATAGTAGTTTTCGATACGCCGAAATAGATGTATCAGCGGGGCAAAGGTATATTTTCAACTGTGCCAGAACTGCATATGTGGTTGGATGGGCAGTTCTTGATGCTGATAGAATGATGCTTGCACACTCGGGTTACGCAAGCAGTAACGATGATATGATACTCAACGATGTGGATATTACAATACCCAAGGGCGCAGCAAGGCTGCTTGTAAACATACTTGTTTCATATAATAAGGTATGTCCCAAATTGGTGCAATTTGTTGAGCCCATAGAAGATATGCCCTCTTTTAGAGAAACAGAGTGTGTGGTGGAGGAACTATCCGTTACTGTAAACGAAATACCTGTGTTGAGTAAAAAGGTTGTGGAGATTGAGGCCGAAATAGAGCGCGCAAAAGCCGAAGAGTTGAACTTGAAAGCCGGTGATTCTTTTGTTGTTGTTTCTTCAACGACAAACAAGGTGCTCGAGTACCACTCATACATTAAGAATGTAAAGGTGCAACGCTTGTTTAGCAACCCTGTTCCCGTGG
>CALGJF010000049.1 GCA_937914945.1 uncultured Bacteroidales bacterium
ACTTTAAGAATTGATAAATGAAAGGAGAAAATAATGGCGATTAGTGATGATTATAAACAAGCGTTATCAAAAATGTTATAATAATTAATTATTTTGGAGGTATTTCATGGTTGTTGAAGCTCATAGGCATTGTGCTATTTGTGGTAAACCTATTCCTATGTCTGAATCTTTTTGTTCTGATCAGTGTCAGGAACAGTTTCAATTAAAACAGAAACAGGTTGTAAAACAAAGAAAAATATTGTATGCACTTATCGCTATCTTTGTAATTGTTTGGTTGGCCTTTATGTTTTTAAGGTAATTAACCTTATTTCTTTTTTTAAATAATTTTTTTAATGATGTTTTCTCTTTGTTAATTGAACAAGAACGTATTTCTCTCTACGATTTATTGAAATACAGAAGTGTTGTAAAAAAATACGGGGATATACTTCGTGAGTGACCGCACGGGAGTCTGAATTTGTCCCACCAACTGAATGAAAGCGATGAGTGCACCATAGGTAATGGCTCCGGCCTCGAGGCTCACTACGCCCCATACGAAAGTTACCATATAGCCCACGGCAAATCCGGTGCTCATCAGCGTGGAAGACACGGTGGAGTATCGCGTCTTTGTCACAATCTCTCCGCGAAGCCAGCGATGTGCCTCGCCAAGTTTTCGCAATGCTCCGGACGTCTGTTCCAGAGTCTTGATGACAAGCGTATGCTGCAGGCTCTCCTGCAGAATGGCCTGTATGCGACTCTCTGTGTCGCGTACATCGTGTGTCAGACGGCGCATCTTGCGCACGTAGAGTCGGCTGCAAATGATGAACACGGGGATGATGCAAACGATGATGCATGCCAGCGTGCGATCCATCCAAAAAAGAAAAAGGAAAGCACCGACAAACTGCACTACCGTACAAACAAAGGATGGCAGCGTCTCGGTAAGAAAATTGATAATGCCGGTTACGTCGATTTCGATGCGATTGAGCAAATGACCGCTGTGATGCTGCTTGAGCTGCTGCCACTTGCTGCCCAGCAAACGGGCGAAGAGAGCTGCCTGCTCGCTGTTCTTGGCCTTCACCCCCAAGATGGCACGAATCCAGCGCGAGGCTATGCCCAGCAAAATCTGCACGACAATGATGCCGGACAGCAACAAAATGGCCTGACGGAGCGTTACCGAATGGTTGACATGGGTGGCGATATCGATGGATAGCTTGGTGGCCCACACAAAGGCAAGGTCGGAAAACACAAGCAGCAAGCCTACAATGGTATTGAGCGCTGCCTGGGTTCGATAACCGCGCCAGGTTTTCCACAACCAGGACACAAGTTGACGTATAGAGCGAAGATTTTTCATCGTAAGGTTTTTATATATTTGTTCAAGCCTCTCGGCAGAAGCGAGCCCCCTTGGCCATCACGGCAAAAGCACCTCAGAAACGGCCGTCCGCACCCCACATCATTTTGTCGCGCAAGGTGGTAAAAAAACTCTTGTGCTTCACTTTCATCACTCGCACGCAGTAGGGAGCGCGTCGCAGTACAACAGTTGTACCATCGGGAAAACTATCGCTACGCCCATCTATGGATATCAAGAAGTTATGACTGCGGCTTCGCACCGTCAGGCTGATTTCTGCATCATCGCAGAGCACCACCGGGCGAGTGCTCAGGCTGTGCGAAGCTACGGGCGAGAGGCAGAAGGTGTTGCTCTGCGGAACGATGATAGGCCCTCCCACACTCAGAGAGTATCCGGTGGAACCTGTGGGGGTGCAGACCATCAGTCCGTCGGCACGATAGACGGTGAGAAGCTCACCATTGATTTTTGCAGCCACCTCGATGATGGACGAGTTGTCATGCTTGAGCAACGCCACCTCGTTGAGCGCGTATGGATAGGTACTGAGAGGTTTCCCATCCTTCTGTGCCTGAATTACGCTGTGGCGTTCAATGACATATTCGCCGGCCACTACGGCCTCCAGCTCCGCATGTATATTGTCTGCCGAGACATCGGCCAGAAATCCGAGATGCCCCGTGTTGACTCCCAGAATGGGTATCTCCTTCGCGCCAATGGCTGCAGCTGTTCGCAGAAACGTTCCGTCGCCGCCCATCGACACTGCCCAATCGGCCTCAATGCCGGTAGCAATCTGTGGAGTCACGGCCCCTACATCGGAAGGCATCGAAGCCTTGATGTGATGGTAGAAAGTTTCTTCCATCAGCACTTCCGCCCCCAGGTCGTTGAGTTTGCGAACCACGGCCCACACGGTACGATTTTCGTCAGACTGATATAAATGGCCAAAAATGGCAACTTTGAATTTTGAACCTAACTTCATATTTTTTGATAGGGTATTTGCACCCACGCCTCCGCGCATACCGAAAGTTTTTATTACTTTTGCACAGATTTATAGGGCCTCCGAAACCCTCGGAGCCTGTGCAAAGATAGTGCAAGGCGAGTGGAGAACAAAGCGAAAACCGCGTTTTCGGCTTTTTCTCCCGAGCCGCCGCCTAACTTGGGCTTTCGCCAAAGTGTGCAAGGCGAGTGTAGAGCCAAATTTATTTGAGTTTTACCGAGCCGCTGCCTAACGTGGAATAATAATCCGTATTCAAAGTTAGTGCAAGGCTAGTGTAGAGCCAAACTTCGGAGTTATATGGTGCCGAGGCGAGAAAAATCATTCGCCCGGCCGAAAGCTGTGTTTGGTCGGGCGAATGTGCTTTTAGTATTCTTTTTGCGATGATCAGAAGAACGATTGTCCTTCGCGCTTCTTCTCTTCTACGATGGCGTCGATCACAGCTACAGCCGTGATGTTTACGATGTCGCGGACAGAACTTTCGAAGTCGGTGAAGTGAATCGGCTTGTTGAGTCCCATCTGTATAGGTCCGAGCACGTCGCCTTCGCCTACCATGGCCTTGAACATCTTGTAACTTGAGTTGGCCGAAGTCAGGTTTGGGAAGATCAGCGTGTTCACGTCCATTCCTTTCAGACGTGTGAAGGGATATTTGTCGTCACGCAAGTCGCGGTCGAGGGCGAAGTTTACCTGCATCTCTCCGTCGATGGCAAGGTCGGGATACTGATTCTGCATTTCTTCTACCACCTCGTGTACCACGGCAGGGCTTCCCTGAGGGTCGGTGCCGAAGTTGGAGTACGACAGCATGGCGATGACCGGTGTGCGGTTGAAGAAGCGCACTGTGGAAGCCGAGAGCTTGGCGATGTCGAGCAAGGCCTCACGATTGGGATGGCGGTTGATGAGCGTGTCTGCGATGAAGAAGATACCTTTCTTCGAATTGATGAGGTGCATTGTGCCGAAATGCTTGTATTCCGAACGTATGCCGATCACCTCCTTGGCCACCTTAATGGTATTGGAATATTTGGTATAAAGTCCTGTAATACAAGCATCTGCATCGCCTGTCTCCACCATCATCATACCAAAGTAGTTACGCTCGAACATTTTGTCGTTGGCCTCCTCAAATGTATAACCCTTGCGCTGGCGTTTGTCGGCAAGTATTTTTGCATAACGCTCGCGACGTGGCGCCTCATTGGGGTGGCGCAGGTTTACAACCTCTATTCCTTCGAGGCTCAAACCAAGTTCCTTTGCTATTTTGGCAATAATCTCGTCGTTTCCAAGCAGAATAGGCTGGCATATTCCCTCTTCTTTTGCTTTTACGGCAGCCTTCATCATAGAGGCATGAGCACCCTCGGCAAATACTATGCGCTGGACATCGGTACGTGCCATTTCATATATCTGCTGGGTGAGCTTCGACTCGCGGCCCATAAATTCAAGCAGATGCTCTTTGTAGGCTTCCCAATCGGTGATGGTCTTGCGTGCCACACCGCTCTCAATGGCAGCCTTTGCCACAGCGGTAGAAACCTCTACAAGCAGGCGTGGGTCAACGGGTTTGGGGATGAAATAGTCGCGGCCGAAGGTGAGATGGTTTACATGATATACCTTGTTCACAATCTCTGGAACAGGCTGTTTTGCCAAGTCGGCAATGGCACGTACTGCCGCCAGCTTCATCTCCTCGTTAATGGCTACGGCTGCGGTGTCGAGCGCGCCGCGGAATATATAGGGAAAACCTATTACATTGTTTATCTGGTTGGGATAGTCGGAACGGCCGGTGCTCATGAGCACATCGGGGCGACTGTCCATGGCATCCTCGTATGTAATTTCGGGTGTAGGATTGGCAAGTGCAAATACAATGGGGTCTTTTGCCATTGAGCGTACCATATCCTTTGTGAGAACGTTGCCCTTTGAAAGGCCGAGGAATACGTCGGCACCCTTTATAGCCTCTTCGAGCGTGGTAATATCGGTGCGCGATGTAACAAACTCCAATTTCTCGGGGGTGAGGTTGGTGCGGGTGGTATTGATAACGCCACGGCTGTCGAGCATCACCACATTCTCTTTCTTCACTCCAAGTGCAATATAGAGTTTGGTGCATGAAATTGCAGCTGCACCTGCGCCATTTACCACAACCTTCACTTCGGATATATTTTTGCCGTTTACCTCCAAAGCGTTCAACAGGCCGGCTGCCGATATAATTGCTGTACCATGCTGGTCGTCGTGCATCACGGGGATATCGAGTTCCTCTTTAAGACGGCGCTCTATCTCAAAACATTCGGGTGCTTTAATATCCTCCAGGTTTATACCACCGAATGTGGGGGCTATTGCCTTTACAGCCTCTATAAACTTTTCGGGGTCGGTTTCATCTACCTCGATATCAAACACATCGATACCGGCATAGATCTTGAACAAAAGGCCTTTACCCTCCATAACAGGCTTGCCGCTGAGTGCTCCGATATTGCCAAGGCCAAGCACGGCTGTACCATTGGAGATAACCGCAACAAGATTACCTTTATCGGTATATCTGTATGCATTCTGGGGGTCTTTCTGTATCTCCAAGCAGGGCTCTGCCACACCGGGAGAATAAGCAAGGCACAGGTCGGCCTGTGTGAAATAGGGTTTTGTGGGAACTACCTCTATCTTTCCCGGGCGCTTACCCTCGTGGTAGTTCAAAGCATCTTCTTTATTTATCTTTGCCATAATATTCTTTAATTGTTTAATGCCCGGGGGCATACTGTTTTTATTCTTAGTTTTATAATAGTTTGAAGAACTCGTCGCCTGCAACGCCCACTCCAAAGAGTGCGAAATCGTAACGCACAGGATCCTCGGGAGAGAAGGCACGCAACTGCGCGGTGAGCTCTTCGACCGTTTTTCTATCGTTCTGTGTGCGATTTATAAGCCCCAAGGCACGCCCGGTGCGTGCCACATGCACATCAAGGGGTATCATTAATTTTGCAGGGGGCACATCGCGCCATATTCCCAAATCGACAATGCCATCGCAGCGAGAGAGCCAGCGCAACATCATGTGCAATCGCTTGCATGCCGATGCCGGTTTTCCTTTCCCGGCTATGGGATTGGATATATGTTTGGTAGATGCACCACCGTTTGCTGCTGCAAGTTCATTGCGCAATGAGGAGATTCCCTCCCACACATCGCTACCTGCAAAAAGCGGCTCCATAGAACCATACTTTTTGTAAATGCTTTGCAAGCCGTTACAGAGGTAAACAAAATCTCGCACAAAAAAAGTGCGGTGTATGTTGTCGCTCCCGCATAGCTCCCTGTGCTTGCCGTGCATGATAAAATCGTATGGCTTGCCCTCCATTATATTGAAAAGCATTTTCTGCCCCGAGTTGATTATCATCTTGCGATTACCCCATGCTATTACCGATGCGAGCAAGGCGGCAATCTCAATATCGCGTTTATCGCAAAATTGATGGGGAAACTGTACCGGGTCGTCTTTAATAAAATCCTTTCGGTTATATTGAGCGACCTTTTCGTCAAGCAAGCGTTTAAGCCGTTCCATTATGGATGGTTATTGCAAAGCCTTTATTGCCTGTGCCATTTCGGCAGCAACGGAAGAACTTACCGGCACAAGTGGCAAACGAAGCGCATTTTCGCATTTGCCCATAATATTAAGCGCAATTTTTGCACCGGCAGGATTGCCATCGACAAAAAGCAGACGGAATATTTCGGCATACTTGTCGTTCAAAAGGCGTGCCTTCTCCACATTGCCTCTCTCCATTGCACGCACCAACTCCACCAACTGCAAGGGGAATGCGTTTGAGAATACCGAAATAACGCCTACCCCACCCATTTTCATTATATCTACGGTGAGGGCATCGTCGCCCGAAAGGACATCGAAATCGGCAGGCTTTATATCAATGAGGCGGGATATCTGTTGCAGATTGCCCGATGCCGCCTTCAACCCTACAATATTCTTGCACTCGCGCGCCAAACGCACTGTTGTTTCGGGGAGCATATTTACCCCTGTGCGCCCGGGAACATTATATAAATATATAGGCAATTCGGTAGCCTCGGCTATCGCCTTAAAGTGGCGATACATACCCTCTTGCGTGGGCTTATTATAATAAGGTACAATGGAGAGTATTGCATCTATGCCTGCAAGGTCCTCTGTTTTCAGTTCGTTGACAACGGCCATGGTATTGTTGCCACCAACGCCAAGCATAATGGGAATACGTCCATTAACCTGTTTTATGATGCGCTTTCGTGTTTCACGTTTCTCCTCAATGGTTAGCGTAGGTGTCTCTCCGGTTGTACCATGAACACAGAGAAAATCGGTTCCGCAATCAAGGTGCATCTGCACCAAGGCTTCAAGCGCAGGGTAATCAACCTCGCCCGTTTGCGTAAAGGGTGTAATTATTGCTACACCCGCTCCGGTAAATCTTTTTGGCATCATAAACTATTACAAATATTTTTCTTTGCAAAATTACATCAAATATCGCCAAATACAGAATCTTTTAACAACAATTATCAAAGAAAAGATATAATTTTATTAAAAGGTCAAACAAATTGCGACATAAACAAATATTGCAGACTCTGTTTTCTTTTAAGGGCACGCTTTACTGATAACAATTAATTTGCCGGGGCTGCAAGCATTTGCAGGAACTCATCCTCGCTCACAAGCCTCACATTCAGTTTTTGAGCCTTTTCAAGCTTTGCGGGGCCCATGTTATCACCGGCCAGGATAAACGAGGTGGACTTGCTCACACTGCCTACGTTTTTACCTCCGTTCTGCTCTATCATCTCCTTATACTCGTCGCGCGAATGGTGTGCAAACACGCCGCTTATAACTATGCTCATACCGGCAAGTATATCGGTGCGATTTTGCATAACAGCCTCCTCTATCTCAAATTTAAGCCCTGCGGCGCGCAATTTCTCCACCATAGCCCTATTATGCTCGCTCGCAAAGAAACCGACAACGCTTGTGGCTATGCGCTCGCCTATCTCATCCACCGCCATAAGGGCTGCAAGCGAGGCATTCATCAGGGCATCAATGTTTCCAAAGGCACGGGCAAGGCGCTTTGCCACAGTGGCACCGACATAGCGTATTCCCAAAGCAAACAATACGCGTTCAAAAGGCACCTCGCACGACTGCTTGACTGCCGCCAAAAGATTATCTATACTTCTTTTACCCAAACGCGGCAACATGAGGAAATCCTCTTCTTGCAGGCTGTAAAGATCTGTTATATCCTTTATCACGCCATAGTTGTAGAGCATCTCCACCGTCTCGGGGCCGATAGTTTCAATATTCATGGCTTCGCGCGAAACAAAATGCTCAATGCGTGCACGTATCTGCGGCGCACACCCCTGCTCGTTGGGGCAGTAATGAGCAGCCTCGCCCTCGTTGCGCACAAGTGGTGTACCACACACCGGGCATTTTGTTATAAACCGCACCTTATCGCCCAGCAACAGGCGGGCATCGGTATCCACACCTGTTATCTTGGGTATAATCTCACCACCCTTCTCCACATAAACCATATCGCCTATGTGAAGGTCGAACTTCTCTATTATATCGGCGTTGTGCAGCGAGGCACGCTTTACCACCGTACCCGAAAGCTGAACGGCATCGAGGTTGGCAACAGGAGTAACCACACCCGTGCGCCCCACCTGATAGGTAACCTCGTTCAAACGTGTCAGGGCACGCTCGGCTTGGAACTTGTATGCTATTGCCCAGCGGGGCGATTTTGCCGTGTAACCCAGATTCTTTTGCTGGCGCAGGGAATTAACCTTCAACACTATACCATCGGTGGCAACGGGCAGCTCCTTGCGTGCGGTGTCGAAATGGTCGATAAAGGCAAAGACCTCTTCGAGCGTGTGGCATTTGCGGGTGGTATCGGATATTTTGAAACCCCATTCGCGGGCCGCCATAAGATTCTCGTAATGCCCCTCGGCCGGGAGTTCCTCGCCAAGCATATAATATAGGTATGCATCGAGCTTGCGCCTGCCCACCTCGGAGGGATCCATTAGTTTAAGCGTACCCGATGCCGCATTGCGCGGATTGGCAAAAAGAGGCTCACCCGCCAGCTCACGTGCCATATTCAAGTCCTCGAATACTTTCCACGGCATTAAAATCTCACCACGTATCTCAAACTCGGCCGGCCACCCGTGGCCTTTCAGCACAAGAGGAACTGAACGTATGGTTTTCACATTGACAGTAACATCGTCGCCCTGCACACCATCGCCACGCGTTACAGCCTGCACCAACTTGCCATCCTTGTAGGTAAGGGATATTGAAGAACCATCGAATTTAAGTTCGCAACAAATCTCAAAATCCTCGTTCAGCGAACGCTTCACACGCTCATAGAAATCGGCAACCTCGCTTTTTGAATAGGTGTTACCAAGGGAGAGCATGGGATACTTGTGCGCCACCTGCTTGAAGCCCTTTGAAATATCGCTGCCCACACGTTGCGTGGGCGACGAGGGATCGTACATCTCGGGGTGAGCATCCTCCAAGCTCTGTAACTCGCGCAACAAAGCATCAAATTCAAAGTCGCTTATCGTAGGCGACGAAAGCACATAATAATTGTGGTTATGTTCGTGCAACTGCTCACGCAGTTCCAATATACGTTCTTGTGGAGTCATTTTCAAATAAATTTTATCAAGGGAGGGGCATAAGCCCACTCCTCCTTTGTAGCGCGAAGTTAGTAAAATATGTCGAAAGCGAGCGAATAAAAGCCCGCTTTATTTGCAGCGAGCGCAAAGAATATTCGCTACCGTTGGTGGCAAATATGTCGAAAGCGAGCGAATAAAAGCCCGCTTTATTTGCAGCGAGCGCAAAGAATATTCGCTACCGTTGGTGGCAAATATGTCGAAAGCGAGTTTGGTTCACACAAACATCAGTGAACAATATATATAAAAAGCGAGCTCCACTCTATTCAATGGAGCCCGCATTACTTTATCGGCCTAAATTATTACTGCAACACAGTGCTTGTGAAAGTTAAAATCATATAACCCTCACCGGCCGATTTCCCTGTAACATTGTATGTGATACCGGCAGTTCTGTCAATCTTCACATAACCGGCACCAATCTTTGAGAAACCGGCATTTGTGAGCGCAGTTCCATAATCCAGCCAAGTTTCATTTGTTGCTACATAGAGATAAGAGATTGAATATTCCGATGCCAAATAACCCTCGGCATTGAGATTAAAAGCAGGGAAAGCCTTCATCAAAGGAGCCATCTCAACCTGCTGCGCAGGGGTGAGCTGTCCAATGATATAACCCTTCTTCTCCAAGTTCTTGAATGTCATACTCTGCATGCTGCACGATGTGATGAGTGTTGCAACGAACATCATTGCCACCAACGATAAAAGAAAAAATCTTTTCATAAAATATTGAATTAAAATTAAAAACACAACAACTGCATTGCACCACCATGCGCAACGCCTGTGCAAAGATAGCAACAAACGAGCGGAAAATATCAAGTTTGCTTGAATATTTTACACAGCGAGTGCAGGCTATTTTCGCGCAATAGCGCAAAGATAGTAACAAACGAGCGGAAAATATCAAGCTTGCTTGAATATTTTACACAGCGAGTGCAGAATATCTTCGAGATTTATCTCAAAGATAGTAACAAACGAGCGAATGTTGTGCAAGCGAGTGGGAAAAAATTCATTTTTACACGCAACGAGCGAAGCTAAACTTCGCCAAAGGCGGAAAATATCAAGCTTGCTTGAATATTTTACACAGCGGCAACGTGAAAAAACATTTGGAAATTTAGCATAATCTAACAGACGCCATTATTAAAGCAATAGCAGCCAACTTGGTTTTCATCATTGATAATTATATAGACTCAAATGACACTTTTATATAATCACTAAAATGAATATATTCTCCTAATCTGTAATCATATACGCCTAATCTAACATAATAATCCTTTACCCCATGCTGCAAATGAAGTTCATCATATGGTATTATTAGATTTATGTCAGAATACGTTGCATGTTCTTGATGAGAACCAAAATCGGAACCAACAGAAACTTGCCCGTCAACAGTACAATAGTTATCATTCTTATCGGGTAACATGACTCCTTGTGGGCTATCAAATAATGCAACTAAACGACCGCCTTCATAATCCATGTAGTGAGTGTTAATTTTTGCATGAATCTCTAAACACTTAACATTATTATGCGATTGATTGTATACTATCCACATTTTTTCCACGTTAGCACATGGTTTTTCAATTTTATTGGGTTTTATAGGAGTTACAGCCACTGCTCTATGAAGGTTATTCTCTATCTTATATTGAGGAAGTTGTTTATTGTTTGTATAAGCAAGAGTTTGTTTTTTAGTTGCTATAAAAATATCATCCCATTCCAAACCCAATGTAGAGGTGCTACTTAATGCTTCTGTAATAGTCTTACGCAGACTAATTGTATAGATAGAACCCAACATATTACCCGAAGACCAACTATACGAATATTGTCCTCTTATGCTTGACGAAGCGATGATTGATTTTTGTCCTTGAAAGCCCAAAAACAATTTCTTAGCTCTATTTTTATCGAACTTCGCGTAATTCTGCTTCTCTCTATTACGCCCCTCTGAATCCATATTGCAACAACTAGCTATACATAAAACCAATTTGGCTTTTTTACTTACCGCTTTTAATTTTGCATATGCGGTTGATTGCCAATATTGCTTATCTAATAATGCCATATGTGGCCAGTCGTCATCATCCCAGTTGCAGCCATGGCCTGCATAATAAACTAGTACAATGTCATTATCATTTACATCTAGGGAAGATATTTCGTTTTCCATCATCGCGGAAGTAAATTCACTGCCGCTATGACAACGTAAATTATGTTCATAGTCCAAAGATTCTGCTATGGCATTACAGAATTCTTTCATTTGACGCATTTCTTCTGTTCTATCAGCCTTTCGACCTTGCTCTTCCATATTTGTAAATAATATGGAATGCATTGTTTGAGAATTAGCAACACTAGCTGCTAAAATTAGAAATAATATAATCGCATGTTTTTTTTTCATTTTTCTCTTCTTTTTAGATTTCTTAAATATCTATCATTAGGGAAAACGCCACAGACTATACCTAAAATAGTTTTTCTTATCAGTTCGCTATCTATCTCTTGATACTTTTCTTCAATATAAAATCGACACAAATCGCAATAAAAAGAATTATAAAAATAGACATTTCCATTATTAGAATATATGCAAGCAGCAACATCCGGTAAGAAAGTACACTCTTTTACCATGTTGCTATGAACAAATGATTTTGGATTCAGCAATGTTTGTTTTAATAAATCTACACGCTCTGACACGGTATCCATCTTGAAGGATAATATTTCAGCTATATCACCTAATCGCAAAACTGTTGTATCTTCAACCATTGGATCTAAAAGATACCACTTGATAGAATCTGCATATTCTATTACATCAAGATATTCTCTTGATATAACAGACGTGTCTTCAACTATTTCAGTTTCATGGTCAAAGCTAATTCCACTATAGACATTATTGTTTACAAAAAACAACAAAATTGCAAACAAAAAACAATATACCCTTTTCATCTTATTTAGTTATAATTATTGTTTTACTACTAGCAGATCCAACATAACCGCCACTTGACCTTTTATAATACCTGCCTGTTACTTTATGAGTACCTACAGACAACCCTGAAAGCTTATATTCCAAGGTGTAAGGAAAAGACGAAGATTTACCTATTAGTTCTTCATCTAAATAAAATTCCACATCAAATCCATATTTAACATTATCCCCTTTGAAAAGTTTGGCAGATAATAACAAAGACTCTCCATTAACGTAATCGTTACGTGTAGAATTGAGATTCCATGAAACAAAACTATCGTCGTTGGAATGTACCTTATAGCCAGACAATGTCCAATTATATGTTAAACTACTATTGATAGCATCATGATAATACACGGTTATACCTATTGTATGTTTAGATTCTATTTCGTCATTTACTTGATAGTGCAGAGTGAACGGAGCAATTGATTCTGTTGAAACAAGCTTTCCATCCCAGTAATACTTCACTTCATCTATTTCACACCCGGCAGACGAGCGTTCAATTAATAATTCCGGTGTAACAACCAACCAATCACCCTGAGAGACGTAGTTGTAATCAAAGTGAAAATCTCCATGCTGTTCTAAAATGCTAGCAGATTCCGCAACAAAGAACTCTACACTCTGTTCTACAACAAAATCATTACATGCGCTTCCCGATATAGTCATCATGGCCAACAATTCGTGAGAGCCGGCAGATAAGTCATCTTTTATAAGAATTAATTCACAAGGCAAACTCTGTTCTGTACTATACAGCGTACCATCAATATAATATTCAACTTTACTAAGTGTAAGACCCCAGTATTCAAAACTAGAATCTAAGACCGGAGTAAATATAATGTATTTTCCATCACTTGAAGTTGTTTGAGTCAAACGATACGAGTTTTCAGGCACTAAATGCTCTATATCTCCAGTGAGCATAAATCCGCCTACGTTTTCATCGGTACATGAAACTATCATAATTGATAATAATACAGCAAAACCGATGGTATAATTAATTAATTTATCCATTATCTTTATATTATTTATATTTACAATTCCCATTGAAGTCCTAATCCGACATTGAAACCGTTTTTATCTTTATATCCAAAGATCATATCATAACCTACACTCAAAGATAAATACAACTCATCTGTTAGAGGTATAAAACCTTTAATTACAGGTCTTATCATTGGCTTAAGCATCTCATCAGTTGTTGATGATGAACTACGATATGAAGTGCTTGTTGAAACAGAAATGGAACCACCACCTGTAGAGGAACTTGAAATTGTACTATAATCCGTATCTGTAGTTCCATCCATATATAGAAAACCAACGCCACATCCAACCGCAAAATACTTGAAATATAATTGCGGGGTAATTGTTAAGAAAAACTTTGGATCCATAATTTTCTTTTCACGTTTATAGTTCATTATATTCGTCATGCTAACTTTCTCGACAATATATTTATCACCATCCAAATTAACTCCAAAATCAAAACTTAACATAAAAGGAATATCCTCAAAAGAATAATTGAATGAGCCACCTATAGGAAAATGCTGTCCATAATTATAAGAAAATCCAGTAGTTTCATAATCATTTATAAAATCGTCATAATCAACTGTTACTTTATTATTTGCAGAAACTTTATATTTGTCAATTTTTGAAACTTTGCCATCAACCACATAAAATAAGTTCTTACTTTTTTTATAAACATCGTTGCCTATTAGCAATTCAACATCACAGACATAATGGTCAACTTTAGCATTCGGGTTATTAATTTTGTTGGGACTTACAAAAGCTGGTTTTGAATATGTTAATGATACATGATTCTTACTCTTTTCTATTTGTAAAGAATTCAAATATGTGTCTAAGGTATATGAACCATCAACACCGATTCGATTATTACGTTTGGCTAAAAGTTCTACTAATTCATCTGCAACTCTTATTGCATACTTTCCCGAACAAGCGTCCTCAGCTGATAGACGATGTTGCATATTATTTGTTTTAATCCAAGTAGAAACTCCAACTGTAAATTGTTCAACACAGTTCATATTCCGATAATACCGTTGTGCATTAATAGTTGTAAATGGATACAACAGCATAATCAACATGATTACTGCCAATATTTTGCCTATCTTATTCATAAACTAATTTGATTTTATCTTTTTTTTGTTTTTCTGTCAATTTATTGAAACTACATATCAACCAGCCTACATTATACCCTTCACGCTCAAATTCTTTTATTGAAAACTCATAACCTGGGACCTGTAAAAAAGTAAAGTTCAAATCACTCACGTAGTCAATATTAAGCAATCCATTATAAACATATGATAGAAATACAGATGTTTCATCAACAGAATGATTTTTGCGAGTATAATTAGAAATCAAATCATCGTTCTCATTTGTAATACGGTGAAGAGACAAAAAATTTGTTTCATGATCATCCGGCATCATCATAATTTTTTCAGATTTTTTAGATGGGGACAATGAAAAAATATCACCTTCAGCCTTAGATATAACCCATTTATACATATTGGATTTTCTGTGTTCCACAGTTAAATATAGGGTAAAAACAACATCCTTACCTTTAAACTTCCCATGACAAGTTGCGTTAGCATACCATTGCTTGTCTGCATAATTAAGCTTTACAGAATCTTTATTTATTGTTTCAATAAATTCTTTTGCTGCGATAAAAGTAGAGTCTGTAAAAGAAGTAAACATCTTACCGTTAAACAACACTAATAAGCGCTTGAAATGATAATCAGGGTCGTTTTTATCAATATCAGGCCTATCTTCAAGCCCATTAAATCGATCAAAGAATTCATCGACTAATTTCACACGTGCGCCATACTGTTCATCATTAAGCATTCTGCCAATTATTTCACATACTTGAGCAGAAGAACCAGAGCAAACATATATAGCCAAAAATAAAAGTATTACAAATCTTCTCATGATTTAAATCTTAAAGAGCGAGACCGACCCTTAAATTGTTCAATTATCTGTAACAAGTTTTGAGTCGGTCCGATCTGTTATTAATTCATGCGCCTTGTTTCTAAAGCAGTAACATCGCCTAACAGAACCATATATTCATATTGAACACCTCCCTGGTCATCTAAAATTGTTTCTTTTAGAACATAACACTTAACTTTCTTTCGAGTGATATCCTTATATACCGGTATCCCATCCCTATAACCGCAAAATGCCTGCTCAAAATAACAAGTGCAAACATATGTGTCATCATCTATTTGTTGTAATCTGCTTACTTTAATATTTGAAACCTCTGTTGATTCTATTTTAACTTTAGAATAACGCATATTCATAAGCCCTGTAAAATAATCCTTCATCAATCTTCGTGAAGGTTTTTTGCGCCAAACTGAAGTGACTTCCATGAATACACCTCTTTTATAAATGCCATCTTCTTCATACTCATTTCCTTTATTTATAAACAGGTTTAAAGCCTTGGTTTTATAGCTGTTTCTTGTTTTATAATCATTTTCAGGATTAGCCATAAATTCAATATAGTCACAAAGTTGACCAACTTTTTCTGCAGCACGTCTTTCAAGAACCTCTTGAATATTATATTGAGCATAACTAGTAGTTATAGTCATTATGGCAACAATTGCCAGTATTATTTTTTTCATTTTACTAAAATTATTTATTTTGAAAATATTTCTCTTACTCTTAATTCTGTTATTCTCTTTCCATCATGTCTATATGAACTTGGAGCTATTTTTAACATGATGCGACTTGTTGATATACGTCCCAAGAAAATATCAATATCTTCACGATCGATAATCGTATTTCCATCTTGAGACATTATTCTCACAACGGCTTCATCAATAAATATTTTTTTCAATTCTTCGACTTTCTCTCTACGGTCCTCGTAAATATTACGTGAATCTATTATGTAGTCAAAATACTGAGATAAATAGTTTCCCACAGCATTTGCATTATTAATATCAAGCATATTTGTTTTCTTTTGCACATTTCTGTTTCCTACTGATGAAGTTCCGGGATTCACTTGTCTTGAAATAGGAAGTTGAGTTGTTCTTGCAGCTGGTACACTTACTGAAGTTAAATTATTTTCCCAAAACGGTGTTTGCTTGCCCCCTGTATTATCGTTAACACAATCCCTAACTTCAGTAAACAAAGACTCCCAATCAAGAGAACCATCATAAGCCATGTCTTCAAAAATCTTAATCAAAACTGCAGTAAACAAATCCATTGGACCAAAAATAGTTTCTCCGCCTAAAGAAGCTTGTCCTACAGATGCTGATGATAAGATAAAATCTCCTTTATAACCCAAAAACATTTTCTGGATTGCATCTATCTCTGTATCGGTCAATTGGACATTTCCATAATTAACCGCAAAATTAGGACCTTTTTTTGGGGTTGCAGATTGTAACACATTACAACACATACCTATAGATAAAGTTAATCTTGCACCCTTAGATTTAAGTTGTTCATGAGTCCATTTTAATGGCAAGAATTTTTGTTCATCATTACTCCCTAAAAGCATCTGTGGATAAGGATTATCTTCGCCTATTGCATGTGTTCCATGTCCGATATAGTAGAATACCAAGATGTCCTCGGGTGAACACTTGATGTTTTGAACTTCCATTTTACATCTCTCCGGAGACAGATCTGCTCCATAAATGTCATGGATATTAGAATTATAACCTTTTTCAGTCAATGCCGCATTAACCACATTGACGAAATGATTATATAGGATATTTCTACCATTTATATCCAATTTACCAACATTGGGATCCTCGGTATCGATAAATGTAAGCCAATGAATTGTCTGAGCATTTGCAATTATTGCAAAAATGCATATACATAAGGATACAATAATCTTTTTCATTTTTTAGGAGTATTTAGTAAGACATTGAAATATTCACAATTTGGGAATAATTGGTTAGCTAATCTTAAAAGATCGTTGGTAGGTAAATCGTAAATAACAATTTGCTTACCTTGGGAATCACAGACATCCCACTTTCTAAGTCCAAAATCAAAATTTGCTGTACAATTCCTACCTTTCGGCGCTACAAAATTCAAACTAAAGTTTGGCAAATATTTTCCGTAAACTGTATCATTGGTCTCATAGTTTGTTGGGGCTGTCAAAATAAAGTTTAAGACATACTTGTCCCTTTTGTTTACTTTTACCGTAATAACAGAGTCATTCTTGTTATCTTTAGTTTTAAGTTTTAAAGATGCAGACACCGATTTTGCCTTCGTCATAATAGTATAAATACTATCACCGACCGCTTTACGCATTACAGAATCCTTCTTTACGACATCTTCATTTTGTTTCAGTTTATTCGATTGAGCAGAACAACTGATAACGACGAAACACGCGATGATTACCATCATCACTCTCACAGAAATTCGATTAATCAAATTCAATAGTTTTAACATAGATATTTAATTTAGAAATTATGATTTTTCACAGCTACCAACATCCCTTCACTAATGAAGGATATATATTTTCAAGGTTAATTCTATATATAATTAAATTCTTTCAATACTTTTATGGAAATCAACAATCAAAAAGGCAATCATTTACATCCATCTCTTGTTAAGAGACAAATAATCTTAACTTATGTATTGCATATCAGTTAGATGCTTATTCGTAATCCATGCATTTGCTAAACAAAATGAGATTATGCTCTCAAACGCAATATTTTTTTTATAAATTAGCGTTTGATAACAATATTTTTACTATGTTTGCAATGTGTAATTTGTCTCTTAACAAGAGATTTTTAATTTGCTAAACTTCCGATAGAGAATTTAGAATCATACTATTTGCCTTATCCACTACTGCTGTATCAAGTGAAGCCAAATAAATCTGTGTTGTTAATTCCGAATCGTGCCCCATACCCTCACTTATTACTGATATTGGTACATTCTTATTCTTTGCTGCACTTGCCCACGAATGTCTTGCCACATACATTGTCAATGGCAATTGAATACCTATTAAATTTCCAATGGTTTTGAGTTTACGATTAATCAAGTACATTGCATTCTGATACTGCGTGCGTTCATCGCCATTCATTGGTTTTATTATGGGTAATAAATATTCTGACAACGCATTCTCGTACTTCTCCACAATCGCCTGCATACACTTCTCCCAACGAATAAACAGTTGTTGCCCGGTCTTGCGTCTGCGATACGATAGTGTGCCATTTGATAGATCTTTCTTTTTGAGGTATGCCATATCTATAAATGACATTCCACGGGTGTAAAATGAGAATAGGAACATATCCCTTGCGAAGTCCAACGATGGTTGTAGCGACAAGTTAAGATTTTTAATCTGCTTGATTGCTTTTAATGGAATGGCTCGCTTGAAGGTCTTATCAATACCCGTATAAACATGCTTGAACGGATTTCTATTAGTTATCAATTCCTTTTCAACTGCACGATTATAGACGGCTCGTAGTATTCGCATATAGAACGAGGTGCTGTTCTTGGTCAATCCTCGACCTCGTAAATAAGCCTCATACATCAACATTAAATCCGAATCAATATCTTCCAATAGCACAT
>CALGJF010000050.1 GCA_937914945.1 uncultured Bacteroidales bacterium
ACCGGATTCAAAGGTGAGATCACTCTCTGGATGTCCATCGTATCGATCTGTCTGGGGGTTCTCGGCAGGCTGGGCTGCTTTGGGCTCCTCTGTCTGGGGTTGTTCCACAGGTTTAACCTCCTCCTTCTTGGGAGTGGGTTTAACCTCTTGTTTTGCCTCTTTTTTCGCAGGTTTTTTGAGTGCATCGAGGTCTATACGGCCTGTGATAACAATTTTGCTCTCGGGCTTCTTCTCCTCTTGCTTGGGTTGCTCCATGGCTTTGGGCTCTTCCTTCTTGGGTGCCTCGGGCGCGGGCTTCACCACGGGTTTGGGCTCTTCGGCCTTGGGAGCCTCCACGGGTGCGGCCTTGGGCTTTTCCTTGTTTTGGCGTTCTTTGGTGAAGTTATCCGATTGTATGCGAGCTTTCTTATCTGCGCTGAACTCTTCCATCAACAGTTTGTAACCCTCCTCGGGTACCACTGCATTGGGGTCTTCTTTTATTTCGAAGCCCTTTTTCTGCAAGAATTCCACGATGGTGGATAGTCCCAGATTAAGCTCTCCTTGTACTTTATTTAGTCTTATCTTCATTAGTCGCTTTTTCTTTTTGGGTTAATAGGGAATTATGCCTCGTCCTCTTCAAACTCGGCTTTCAATACTGCTATCACATGATCAACAGTATCCTCTTCAAGGTCGGCCTTTTCAATGAGTACCTCGCGTGGAGCGTTGAGGACTGCTTTTGCGGTATCGAGACCTATCTTTTTGATGGCTGCGATTATCCACTCGTCAATCTCATCGGCAAATTCCTCCAAGTAGATGTCATCCTCCTGCTGCTCGTCAATCTCGCGATATACGTTGATTGTGTAGTCTGTGAGCATGCTTGCCAGCTTTATGTTCAAACCATCTTTACCTATGGCAAGCGATACCTCCTCTTGTTTGAGGTTTACATCGGCTACACGTTTCTCCTCGTCGAGTGTGATGCTCTGTATCTTGGCGGGGCTCAATGCACGTTTAATGAATAACTCTATGTTTGATGTGTAGGGGATTACGTCGATGTTCTCGTTGCGCAACTCGCGTACAATGCCATGTATGCGTGAACCCTTTACACCTACGCATGCTCCTACGGGGTCGATGCGCTCATCGTATGTCTCTACGGCAATTTTTGCACGCTTGCCGGGTATGCGGGCAATCTTCTTGATGGTGATGAGGCCGTCGTTAATCTCGGGAACCTCGAGCTCAAAAAGACGCTGCAAGAACATGGGCGATGTGCGGCTCAATATAATCTTGGGGTTGTTGTTTGTGTTGTCCACACGTGCGATTACGGCGCGAACATTCTCGCCCTTGCGATAGAAATCTGAGGGAATCTGCTCGGTCTTGGGAAGGATGAGCTCGTTGTTCTCATCATCTACAAGAAGGAGCTCTTTCTTCCAAATCTGGTAAACTTCACCGCTTACAATCTGTCCTATACGCTCGCTGTATTTGTTGTATAGGCTGTCTTTCTCCAGCTCCAGAATCTTTGATGCAAGTGTCTGGCGCAGGTTGAGGATTGCACGACGACCGAACTCGGCAAAGTTTACAATTTCACTCACATCCTCGCCCACCTCGAACGAGTCATCAATCTGCTGTGCCTCGCTCAAAGATATCTCCATGTTGCTGTTCTTAACCTCGTTGTCGGCAACAACGGTGCGACGACGCTGAATCTCAAAGTCTCCACGGTCGGGGTTGACGATTACCGAATAGTTCTCGTCGCTGCCGAACATGTTTACCAATACTTTGCGAAAGCTCTCTTCGAGCACGCTGATCATAGTTGTGCGGTCGATGTTCTTCGACTCTTTGAATTCTTGAAAAGTATCAAGAAGGCTGATTGTTTCTTCTTTCTTTGCCATTTTATTTGAAATTTATAATATACTTCGTGTATTTTACATCGTCGTAGGCGAAATGCAAATCCTCCTCGACAATTTGGGGACGTTTGGCACCCTCTTTTTTCTCTTTCTTTGAGATTGTGAGTACAAACTCCTCTTCGCAAGCGCTTTTAAGGATGCCTTTGAGTTTTTTACCATCTTTTGTCAGCACTTCAACCTCCAAACCGGTGTGGTTGATATACTGCTGCAATACTTTGAAGGGTTGTCCCAGCCCGGCCGAGCCCACCTCAAGTTCGTAATCTTCTGTTTCGCGGCTGAGCCCCTCTTCTATGTGTCGGCTGAGGTCGGCACAGTCTTCAATCCATACACCCTCGGCATGGTCGATTTCTACCGTGATTTTGTCATCTTTACTTATGGCTACATCTACCAGAAAATACTCTTTGTCGGCAAGCCACTCGTTTGTCAGTTCGATTACTTGTTGTCTGTCAATCATATAGTTTGTTTTAATTATGATGCCCGCATAGGTGCTTTATAAAAAAGAGGGGCTTGCGGGCCCCTCACAATCATCATTACACTGCAAAAGTAGTAAAAAATGGTGTTTTGCGCAAGTGTTTGGCACTTTTTTATGCTTTCTTCCAATAAATATTTTATGGTATTTTTTACTATCTTCGCATGCGAATAAAATTGCCGTTTCTGCGATTTGTTCGGATAACTCCGTCTTTTGTAAATAAAAATGAAACTACACATATTCAATCCCGAAAACGACCTTGCTCTGGCCGATGGTAACAGTAACTATTGCCCGCCACCCATGGCACGCGCCATAGCAAGCGATCTTGCCACGTTGCCGCTATGGTTCGCTGCAAGCGAGGATTGTGTGTTGTTACCCTCAGTGATGGATGTTGAATATGCTCTAAAAATGTCCTCAATTTTTACCATGCCGCATAGCAGCATGCTTCCACCCTTGAATGAGCTCACGGCTGTGGCTCCTTGGGGGTGGAGTGCCCAGATGAAGCGCCGTTTAAGGGTGATGGGGGTAGATGAGGCTTTGCTCCCCAGGCAGCAGGATTTGGAACTGCTGCGTACCCTTTCCAATCGCCGTGTGGCAATAGATGTTATGCGGGCTTTGCGATTGAGCGGGATAGATACTCCCGAAATACCTCTCTATCTCTCTTCCCCGGCCCGTGTTGCCGCCTTCATAAACAGCATGCCGCGTTCAGTGATAAAGGCTCCATGGTCGGGTAGCGGTAAGGGAATAGCATGGGGAATAGGCCGTGTGGAGATTCCTGTGGAACATTTTTATTGCGGGGTGATAAAACGACAGGGTGGGGTTGTTTGCGAGCGTTATCTTGACAAGGTCATTGATTTTGCAATGGAGTTCTCGGTGTCGCATGGTGTTGTTTCGTTTGCCGGTTACTCGCTTTTTACTTGTGATGGCGGTGCATATTCGGGCAATATACTTGCCGGCGATGCGGAGATAGAGGATTTTTTGCAAGAGTATGTGTCGCGTGAGGTCATAGCGGTGGTAAAAGAGAGGCTTGCCGTAGAACTCACCCGCTTGTTACAACCACTCGATTATAATGGCATTTTGGGTGTGGATATGATGATTTATCGCGTGCCCTGTGGATTTGCGCTCAATCCTTGTGTGGAGCTTAATTTAAGAATGAATATGGGTGCCGTGTCGCGTATTTTTTACGACAGATTTGTGTCGGCCTCCTCGCGTGGGCGTTTCTCGGTTACATTCTATAAGCAGCCGGGTGAGGCTTTGAAAGCACATGAAGAAATGAGTGCATCGTCTCCCTTGTGTGTGCAGGGAGGCAGGGTGGTGCGTGGTTATCTGCCGCTCTCGCCTGTTGCATACGATACCCGCTATGCTGCATTTGCTTTGATTGATACAGATTCTTCCTCTTTGAGCGAGCGTTATTTCTCCAAATAACTCCTGCTTTTTGCTGTTTCGTTCTAAAAGTTGTATCTTCGCGCTATAAATATTAATAGATTATGATAGGTAGGACAAGAGGACATGGTGCCAATATGAGATTTCTCTATGGTAGCGTATTTTTCTTTTTTGTGATAATAGTAACCATAGGGCTTTTTGCCTATTATTCGTTATACAAGCATTGGAACAAGCCCGGCGATGCCCGCTTCAGCTACGAAATATCGTTCTCTCCATCGTTTGCGGGCAAGGCTTACGATGTCTATCTGAACGACAGCCTTGTCTATGCGGGCGCACCGGTAAATACCGATACAGTGTTGCGCATCAACCGCTTTGCGACAGACAATGCGCTCCTTGTGGTGGATAAGGCGAGCGATGGTGTTTCTATTTTACAGATTCCCGATAGGGGTAAGATTGGGTTGAATCTTGTGAATGGTACTGTAATAACGGTAATCAAATAATAAATGCAGCCCGCGCGCTGCATTTATTATTTGATTTAGGGGGCTATATACGAAACCACACTGCTTTGTCATTTTGACGACTGAAAGGAGGAAAAATCTCAATCAGAGATTCCTAACACAAGGTTCGAAATGATAATATTGGTAATCTGTGTGAAATTCTATATAATTACTTTAATTTATTCGCTCTTTGGCGATAGAATCTCTTTATATCTTTTATTATCGGAGATTATTTTTTCGGCCTCCTTGATGTCGCTGTCGTTGCGCAGGCTGTATATGATGCCGCCTTGTCGCCCGTAATAGCGAGTAATAATCTCGCTCTCCACGATCTCCCTTATGTGTTTTTCGAAATGGGTGAGCGAATAATCGAGGTTAGCTTGCAGTTTCTTTTCGAGCGATGCTATTTCTTCTTTTGTAATCTCTGTGTATCCTTCAAAATCAAGCATTTTTTTCAACTGTTCCAGCACTTTAAGGCTTTGGATGTCGTAGTTGAATTTTGTCGATTTCAGATACTCCTTGAATTCATCATACTCCTTGTCGCTTATGGCAAATTCTGCTGCGGGAGCAACACTGTCGTGTGTTATACGATAGTTGGTTGCATAGTCAAAGAGGGCAATGTCTTGTATAAGGTAGAATAGCAGGGTTGATAGCTCTTCCTCTTTGGGTTCTATATCGGGGCGAATACCTCCACCATCGCGTACCTCTCGCCCGGCCGCAGTGTGGAATACGTTGGTGAGGCTGTCGGCAATACGTGTGCTTTTGCCATCGTCCATCATGTGCGAATAGTCGAGCGCCTGAATACAACGTCCGCTGGGTATATAATATTTGCTGGTGGTCAGTTTAAGGTAACCCCCGCCGGGTAGCTGGCGCGTAGTCTGCACAAGTCCTTTGCCGTAAGTGCGCGACCCCACCACAACAGCTCTGTCGAGGTCCTGCAAGGAGCCGGCAACAATCTCTGCTGCCGATGCGCTTTGCCCATCGACAAGTATAATTAATGGCGATTCGGTGTCTATCGGTTCTTTACTTGTTTTGTACGAAGTGTTGGCCTGTCTTATTTTCCCCTTTGTGGTTACTATTGTGAGCCCTTTGGGAACGAAGAGGTTTACAATCTCCACTGCCTCGTTGAGCAAGCCACCGCCATTGCCGCGCAGGTCTATTATGAAGGCTTTAGCACCGGATTGTTTTAGTTCCACTACGGCACGACGCATGTTTTTTGCGCAGTTTTCGGTAAAGCTCTCCAGTTGAATGAAACCGATATCGTTGTTGTGTATCCCGTAGTAGCTGATGGCCGGCAATGCAATGCTTTCGCGTTCCAATTTAACCGTTTTTGTCCCTTTCTCTCCCGGGCGTTCTATAACAAGGGTGAGTGTAGTGCCGGGTGCGCCGCGCAGCATGTTGCTCACACTATCGGTGCTCATTTCGTGTATATCTGTACCATTGATACTTAAAATTAGGTCGCCCGCTTTCAGGCCCGCTTTTGCAGCAGGCAGCCCTTCGTAGGGTTCGGACAGCACAGTGCTTTTTTTCTTATCGTGGTAACGAATGATGGAGCCGATGCCGGCGTATTTTCCCGTGGTCATCATTTTCAGCTCGTCGGCTTTCTCTTCGGAGTAATATTCGGTATAGGGGTCGAGGTTTTTAAGCATGGATTCAATCCCTTTGTCTATCATCTTCTTTGGCTGAATGGTATCGACATAAAATAGGTCCAGCTCCTTTACTATTGCGTTGAAGATGGTTATCTGCCTCGATAATTGATATTTCCTGTTGTCGTTGCTGAATGCAAGTATGGCTATTACAATAATCGCTGCCAATGGCGCAAATATTATTGTTTTTCTGAATCTCATACGGATGATATAATATAAATGGTTTAATAAGGTTTTATTCCTATGCGAAGATAGTGTATTCGTAGCTTTTTTACCCAATTAATTGCCATATTTTATTCTTTTTTGGCTGAAAAGCGAGGTGGTGAATAAAAAAATCAACTTTTTTTGAAAAAAAACTGCAAAATACTTGCGTGGTAAAAAAAGAAGTAGTACTTTTGCATCGTCAAACAAGAGAGACAAATTCTTCAGTAGCTCAGTCGGTTAGAGCACCTGACTGTTAATCAGGGGGTCGTAGGTTCAAGTCCTACCTGAAGAGCAAAGCGAGTGGTTACCCACTCGCTTTTGTTTTTTGTGTAAACTTTTACTGAGCCGTTCTCACAAGCAAGAGTAACTCTAAAATACCACCGGCACCGTAAGAGAGACTATAAGAGTATCCACTATTACTTTTGCAGGTGAATTAAAACAAACAGCCCGAGAGCATCGCTCTCGGGCTGTTTATAAGATTGCTGGTAATGACCTTATTAGAAGAAACGATATCTGTTATCCTCTACATCGGCATTCTGAATGAGCTCTGTAAGCAAGCGGTAGCTTTCGCGTGCGCCCATAGCCTTAATGGCCTCCTCTTCGCTCTTGGCGTTGTATTCGCCACCCTTGGCATTCTTTGCCACAAGCTTAATTACATATACACCGCCTTTGCCCTTGATGGGTGCGCTCTCCTCACCTACATTGAGCTTGCTTGCTATTGCGCAGATTGCAGGCTCGTTAGATGCTGTTGCGCTGATGTATGCAGGAGCACTGAATGAGATACGCTTTGTTTCGCAAGTCTTTATGTTCTCCATGCATTTTATCTCCTCCATTTTTTTGCCGTTGATTTCGGCCAAAATTTTCTCGGCTTTCTTGTCGTTGACAATTTCGTTGTTGAGCATGGGGCGGAGATTGTTGATGGGTGCAAAGCCTTTTTCGTTGATTCCTGTAAGCGCGGCAACCATCAGGTAGTCGTTGTCGCCACACTCATAGAGGGGCGAAACTTCGCCTTCATTGGCCTCGAATATCCATCTGAGGGCCTCTTTTGTGCTTGAGATGTTGGCGATTTTGTGTGTACCGGTGTGTACGTTGTTCTGTGTCATTACACGGTAACCGAACTCTTCGGCATTTTTCTCCAACTCGGCAACCTCCTTGCAGCTTGCAACAAATTGGCTGAATTTGTTGTATGCCTCGTTGTATGTGTCGTTGCTGAACTCGTTCTGGCGCTTGATAACCACTGCGTTGTATTTTTCAACGGGGTTCTTTGTGTCGGTAATGCGGTAGATTATTTTGCTTGCAGGGTTCTCGGTGTCGAGAATCTGGAAATCGCATTTTTTGCCATTTACAAGTGCATTGAGCATGCTGTTTGAGTTGTTCATGGGCATGCCTTCGTACATTGCCGATGTGAACCAGATGTTGTCGTTGTTCTCCTGGTTGTATTTCTTTGATACCTCTTTGAAATCGGCGCCGCCTTTGAGTACTGCCAAAAGGCTGTCGGCAAGTGCGGCGGTCTTTTCGGCATTTTCAGCATTCACCATCAATGCGCTGTATTGAACAGAGTCGGGCATGGTGCTCTTTGCGAGAAGCTTGAATACGGTGTATGAGTCATCGTACTGATTGTAGAAGGGGCCTACAACGGTGTTGATGGCTGTCGAGTCGATGCGTGTCTGTACCTCCTCGGGGTATGCGCTCTTCTGCCAAGGCAATTCGGAATATGCAACCTCGCTGCCTGCAAGGCGTGCAATCGATGCGTAATCGGCATTGTTGTTTTCGAGAGAATCGGCATACTCGCTGAGCTCTGCTTGCAATTCGTTGCGGTCGGCAGCGCTGGGGGTAACGCGATAGCTCACATATTTGATGTTGCGGCTCTCGTATGCCTGCTTGTAGTTCTCTTTCTTTTGGTTGTAGAGTTTTTCAACCTCGCTGTCTGTTGCCGAGCATGCATCGTCTTTAACAGCAGAGTAGGGGTATGCAACCACTTCAATGTCGTATGTGTTGCTGTTTGCCTCGTAGTTGCTCTGTGCAACGATGGGGTTGCCGATGTATGAATTCTCAACCAAAGCCTGGTATTTATCGGTAAGAGTGTTGAGCATTATGGTCTTCTCGATGAACTTCCAATAGTCGTAAACAGGCTTGTACTGCTCGGTGAACTCGGGGTTCTCTTTGTTGCTGTCGTACTGGTTAAGGAAGTTGTAGAGAATATCTTTGTCGAATGTACCCTTTTCGTTGCGGAAGGGAGTCTGTGCAAGGAGGGGTGATGCGCCGGCGTCAATGATGGCCTGCAACTCGGCTGTTGTTACGGTGAGACCGATTTTCTCGGCCTCGGCCTGCAGTACCTGATTGCTGATGTATGAACTCCAAACCTCGTCTTTCACTTGGTTCATCTCATCCTCGGTAAGGGCGTTGGTGCCTCTTGCAAACTTAACAGCGTTTACATACTCCTCGTACATCTTCTGGAACTCAACAGCAGAGAGCTTTTCGCCATTAATGCTACCTACGTTCTGATCTACGGTGTGTGATTGGAATAATCTCCATGCATCGCCTGCGATGAATGCAAACAATGCCAAGCCCACAAAGATAACCAAGAGTGGGCCCATGTTGCGCAATTTTTGTAGTGTTGCCATAATTTTCTTTATATATTTTTAATTTATACTTAATAAAGTCTGTCCTGATTCTGCACTTTTCTCCTGCGCTGATGGGCGGAAAGTTTTTTTACACGCTATGAGCGCAGTCTATCTGTGCAATCACAGAATGCAAAGATACAAAATAGCTTTTAATTATTAATAATAATAGTGCAAAAAGTTGGGTGCCGAAACAACGGTAAATATCGTTATTCCATAACTTTTAGCTTTACAAGTTCAATTTTTGTACTATGTTTCTTAATAATCTGTATTTGGTATTTTCCAATTTTAATAACCTCGTTTACTGCGGGGAATCGTTGATGATTGGCAAGTATAAAGCCGCCCAATGTCTGATAATCCTCCGATTCGGGAATGTCAAGGTCAAACATTTCGTTTACACGCTCAATCTCCAAACGGCACGAAAGCAGATATTCGCCTGTGTTCAATGCCTTTGCCACATGATTGGTGTTGTCGTGCTCGTCTTCAATCTCGCCAAAAATCTCCTCAACAAGGTCCTCGAGCGAAATGATACCCGATGTGCCACCGAATTCATCAACGACCACGGCCAGCGATTTCTTCTGCTGCATGAGTGTGCGCATGAGTTTGTGTGCCGAAAGGGTTTCGGGTACTATGGGCATGCGGCATATGCGTTGTTGCCATTTGTTGGCGTTGCGAAATAGTTCGGACGAGTGTATGTATCCGATGATGTTGTCGATGTTCTCCTTGAATATTACTATCTTGGAGTGCCCCGATTCTATGAACATTGTTTTCAGTTCCTCCAATGGGGTATTTATCTCCACGGCCTCTATCTCGGTACGTGGAACATAGCAGTCGCGCACCTTGATGTTTGAAAAGTCAAGTACATTCTGGAATATTCTCACATCGTTGTCTATCTCCTCTTCCTCTTTTGCATGCTCTATTGAGTCT
Organism: uncultured Bacteroidales bacterium; assembly: GCA_937914945.1. Taxonomy (GTDB): domain Bacteria; phylum Bacteroidota; class Bacteroidia; order Bacteroidales; family Bacteroidaceae; genus HGM04593. Next base: position 9,622 of record CALGJF010000050.1, read on the forward strand.
TGTATGAGGTTGTTCAGTTCCAATTTGGAGAAGGTTGTGTCGCGTGTCTCCTTTTCAATCTTTATGTTGAACAAGCGCAGTACAATAAATGAGAGCCATGTGGTGAAGCGCGATAGGGGATATAGCACAATGTAAAGTAAATACATAGGTAGTGCAAACCTTTTCAATGCTCCGTTGGGGTTTGCTCTGAAAAGGGCTTTTGGCACAAATTCGCCGGTGAAGATAATAACAATGGTGGAGATAAATGTCTCTAACAATAATTTTACCGATGTGTGTGCATTGAACTCGCCCAAGAAGAGGGTATTCAGGATGTCTGCCATGAGAATACCATAGATAACCAGCACTATGTTGTTACCGACGAGCAACGTGGAAATGAAGTTATTGCTGTTGGAGTAGAAACGATTTATTACATACGATGTGGCGTTCCTTTCGTTGAGGTCGATACCCATGAGCAGTTTGTTCGATGCAACGAAGGCAATCTCCATTCCCGAAAAAAGTGCCGACAGCAGTATGACTATGATTAATGATATAAATGTAACTGTCATATGGCGTTAATCCCCGATGGGGTATATTCCTTTTGTGTTTTTTATGAGCCAGGTGTCGAGATTCTGGTCGGCCGAGAATCCGTATCCCTCGGTTATCTGGTCTTCTTGTTCAATTTTTATATATGCATCGGAGTATATGCGCTTCTCCTCCTGGCTCCAATAGAGCAGGTCGGTGAAGAATTTCTCCTGTTTTATGTTTCTTATATCGACATTACCGATAAGTTTCCAAAGTTTGGCATCGGTGTAGAAATATGCTGTGTCGCATTTTATTACAGCCTCCACATTCATATCCTTGTCGTATTTCTCAAGCATGGCACCTTTCTCAAAAGCCCAATGGGGCGGGTTGCGTTTGTCGTAAACCAACCACTCCTCGGCATCTATCTTGTAGCTTATTCTCCCCGAATCGCTAATGAGGGTACTCACTCCGTATGTGCTCATCATGGGGATGGAGTCGGGCTCTTCGAACGCAATAACACTCTTTTTCTTGTCGCCTTGGCAAGAAATTTGAAAAAATAGCACAACAATCGCAAAAAATGCGATTGTTGTACCTATTATATTATTATACACTTTACTGAATTGTTGTTTTTTCATTTATCCAGCCGCCAATGGTTATTGTAGAACCGCTCTTGTAACCCTTCATGAAGAGGTCGCTTATCTCGGGCAGATAAGATTTGTATGTTCCGATGAATTTATCGGCCTCCTTTTTTACAGAGGGGTCAACAGCCTTTGCACGGTAAAGTTTGTCGAGTGCAGCGTAGTATGTGCAACGGTTCAATGTGCCGTCGTCGCTCCAGTTGGGCTGTGCTGCATAGCATTGTGCAATGAGAATGTAGGGCTGGCCGAACTTTGAGTTGAGCGCGATGGCCTTCTGTGCATACTCGCGCGCTTTGCCGAACTTCTTCAAGCTGTAATAAACAGCACCAACCTTGTAGCACATGTCGGCCTTGTTGGTAACCGATGTCTCAAGCTCGATTGCCTGGTCAAAGAGTTCCATGGCTTTCTCTATATCGCCCTTCTTGAAGTAGCGGTAGCCGCAACCCATGGCTGCTTTTGAGGTGGGCTCGATGGCAAGTGCATACTCCGATGCTGTGAGGTAGGTGTCCTCGTTGGTACATTTGAGCATGCCCATCACCGAGATAACTTTGTTCAAGTACTCGATGTTGTCTTTGTTCTCTTCAACCTTGGCTGAATAGATTTCATTTAGGTCCTCGCATTTGGCAGCACCGCTGTTTATGAAGTATGCATCGATGTTGTTGCGTGCGATGCGTGAATAGTCGATATATGTGCTGTATCCTGCGGCGCGTGTGCTGTCCTTGGGATCGCCATACTCATTGAACTTATTGGTGTAGTGCTCGATTCTCTCGTAATATTTATCGAGTACCTCGACAATGTAGACCGATGCGTTCAGGTAGTCCTCGATAATCTGCTCGCCATGTGCCTCCTTGCTTCTCTTGTATTTAAGGGCCGATTGTTTCATGAACTGCTCGGTTACCTTAAAGTCCGATTGTCCTTTCTCAATCTCTACCGACTGTGCAAGCATGTCGTATGCCTGGTCGAGGTCGGCATTGGGAACTATCTGTATGTAGTCGAGTGCTTTTTTACCAAGGATTTCGCCCTTTGACAGGGGTGTTTTTGTTATTTCCTGCAAGTAGTCGAGGTATTTGATCTCTTGGTCGTATGTAGCCATAAGCTCCTCGATGTATGTAGCCTTCTTTGTAGCATCGGTCTCTTTTGCAATAAGGGCTTTCAACAACTTTACACCATTGGTGTAGGTATCTACGCGTGCTACGGGGTAGTTTGTGAATAGGTCTTTCCACAGGGGATAGGCTTGCACGCAATCGTCGTATTTGGGCTTGCTGCCCTTAACGGCTTGATTCACAAGAAAAATGTTCTCGGTACATTTCAAGCTGTCCTCTCCCACTCCGAATCGTGTGTCGTTTGTGATACCGTTCTGTGCATATAGGCAAGAAACGGCAAGTGTCATAAGTACTAAAATGCTTTTTCTCATATCTCTTAATTTGTTTTGTTATCTTACTCTTATCTTCATGAACCAACTTTCGTTGAATGTGATACCAAGATTCAGGCGCATGTATGTTTCTGCTATAAGGCCCGGTCCTTTGGGCTCCATGCGTATAACTTGCCCCGAAACGTGCAATATCGAACGGTTGTTTATCCTGTTTATGATGGGCATGGAGAATCCTGCGCTTATGCCATACTCCTCGCAACCCTTCTGCCCTTGTACCTCGGTATAGGGTTGTGCATAGTATGCTCCCATGCGATAGCTCATCTTCTTCAAAAGGTTACGCGACAACAGGTCGTTGGGTGAATACTCTGCACCTACGGATACTTTGCTGCGGCTTGTACCCTTGTCGTATCCGAAGAAATCGGCGGCACTCCAATTCTGGAATGTATAGTCAATACCCACCTTCCAATTGTCGTTGTAGTTGTATATGGCACCTACTCCCATAGTGTGGGGCAACTTGAACGCTCCGTCTATCTTTGTGGTGTCGCTTGTGGTTATGGTCTCAATCATCATGGCGTCGGCATTCAAATCGTGGCCTATTGAGTATGTGGCACCGAATGTGATGTTGTGCTTGCCGGCCAACTGTGTGCTGTATTGCGCACCAAAGTCTATCTTATAGCTTTTTACATTCACTAAATATTGGCGTTGCATATCGGTGTTGTTACCCTCGGTGAAATTGTTGTATATGCTATGCGTGATATCGCCATATATGTACGATGCCATCAAACCGATTGAAAGGTTCTTCACCGGCGTCCAGCCGATACCTATGAATGGTTGGTATATACCACCCGTGCCATTGTAGTTGCTTGTTCTCTCTTTGCCTCCCTCGCTTGTGGTTGTGGCAAAGGAGTATCCCACGTTGGAGTAGGGGAGGAATCCGAGGCTTATACCCACATTCTTGCCGGCGCGGAACTGCATTGCCAAATAGTCGAAACTGCCGTTCCTTACATTTTTCTGCACGTTGCCCTCCTTGAAATTTACATTCTGCAACGAGAATCCCGCTTCAAAGAGCATGGTCAGCGTGTCGGTTGCGGCAAAAGAGGCAGGGTTCAGCAGGTTTATGTAGTTGCCGCTGCGCAGAGCATATCCCAAACCACCCATTTGGCGGTTTACGCCCAAATTCTGGTCCGATAGTACTCCCATACCATATCGTGAGTATGGCGAGTTTATGCCATTGTCGGCTACGGCGGCCACAGTGGCTGTGATTATGAAAATGAATGTTAATAATCTTCTATTTAATGTCATAATAAAGATAAAATCTTGTTCAATCCTTTTGCAACGAGGAATTTATCGGCAAAGATGCGATTTTTTATGTTATTAATCAATGTTTTTTCGTCTCCACCCGTTAAAAAAACAAAAACATCGCCATAATTCTCTCTAAATTCGTTAATATAGCCGTCTATTTCGTGGCAAATGCCTCTTATCACTCCGCTACGTATGGCTGTTTCGGTGTCATATCCCAACATGGGTGTATAGCCATCTTTTTCCACATAGGGCAGGCGTGCTGTGTATTCGTGCAATGCTTTAAGGCGCATTTTCACTCCGGGAGCAATGTTACCGCCACAAAAGTTACCCTTTTTATCGACAAAGTCGATGGTTATGGCGCTGCCGGCATCGATAACCAACAGATTGCGTGCCGGCATTTCGCTTGCAGCGCCCACCGCAGCGGCCAGGCGGTCGCAACCGAGGGTGTGCGGTGTGTGGTATTTTATGCCGATGGGCATGGGTGTTTGGTTGCTGAACCATATAACGGGGCAGCCAATGCTCTCAATTTCGGCCTTCTCTTCGCTCGACAGGTTGGTAACGGCAGATACAATGGCGCGTTCTATGCCATATTGCTTGCTCCACTCCTGCAAAATGGTTTGGTAGTTTCTTTCGCGACGAGTGTGCAGAATAATTTGTTCTCCGTTGAAAAGAAAAAACTTGGCACTATTGTTGCCTATGTCTATTATAAGGTTCAATGGTGTTTCTGTTGGTGTTTGTTACTATAATTACAAGTAGCTTGTAACCAAAATGCAAAGATACTGCAATTATCCGAATATAGGTAATTTAAGCCGATTTTTCCACACTATATTTCT
>CALGJF010000051.1 GCA_937914945.1 uncultured Bacteroidales bacterium
AGTTTACTTTTACTATGCCGAGCAAGAGCAACTTGGGCGAAGCCAACAGAGTACATAGATACTTCACATGCGTTCAGTATGACAAATATACGATTATCTATTATCCACAAAGCACAGACCCCCTCCCCTGCGGGACTCCCCCTAACTTAGGGGGAGAGTTTTTAGTTTGCAGCTGTACTATGTTTAGATGCCTCTACTTTGCGTTCGGAATGGCAAAGGCAAGAAATAGCATCATCGGCAGTGGATAACCACTGCCGATGATGCTATCGTTTATCCCCTTGCGAGGAGTACATACAAGACATTACTGCATATTCCAGATATTCTCCCAAGAACCACCGATGTTCTCGTTGGCGTTTTCACCATCAATCGGTCCGTCATCTGTATCATCATCACCACCAAATGGTACCGTGGCAGTCTCGTTCATACAAGGAGGAAGCAGTATCTCCACAAATTCTGCTACAGGGCTATTATATAGTTTCTTTTTCATAATCAGCGTTATTTAACTAATACTATTTCACAATCACTTTCTTGCCATTCACAATATAAATGCCGGGGGCAGAAATCTCATCAAGCTTGCGGCCTTGGAGGTCGAAGATTCCATTAGTTTCATCAGCATTACCGCAATCCTCTTCAATATCCAAAATACCTGTTACAATGCCATCATCAAAACGCAATGAGAAAGAACTTGCTTTGCCTGCAACATCTGAACCTATAACAAGGAATGCTCTGTTTGCATTTGTTTTAATGTAACCATTAAAATCATTCTCGCTCTTTGTTCCATCGGCATTATAATTCTCTTTTACCCAATAGAATTTCTTTGCCGTTTTTGTGGTAACATACATATAGACCTTACTATCTGCAACACCCATCTCTGTTTCATAAGGTGCTATTGCAACAGCCTTTTGATACAAACCACCATCTATAACAATCTGGTCGCCGGCAGCTGTAGCCTTGTCGCTGTCATTGTCGGGTGTTTCTGTGCTGTAGTAGAACTTGAAAGTTTCTGTCTCTTTACCAGCATCGGCATGCATTACCGCAGGTGTACAAGCCGCAATTGTTCCATCATATGAACGCAGAGTTATAAATTTGTCGCTCAAGTCGTTATTAGTGATAGGATAGAACAATTTAATTCCTGTGGGAATTTTTGCAGGATATCCCAACATCAACGAGCTAAGACCTACACTGTTTGTCTTTGTCTTATGGTATATTTTTGTTTCGTATCCATCGGGCATCTCCTCTATGTACCAAGTATCACCCTCGGTTGAAAGAATGATATTTGAAAGACCGAAGAAACAGCCTTCACACAATGAGCTATTAGATGTGATGGTGAGACGTACCACAACACTGTTGTTTTCTATAGTAACAGCATCGTCGCTTGCAATGTTCCACACCTTGTGTACATCACCTGCTGAGCCCACACCGGCTGCAATCTCGGTCTCTGTCAATGAGCCAAAGGAAACAAGGTTATTTACATCTGTACCCACCTCTACTGCCACATTGAATTTACGAGATTTAGTATACTCTGTGTTATACTGATATTTACTAGCACCATTCAATGCATGAATATCTAAACCGATATTATTGAACGATGCAAATGCTGAAGGCAGGTTGTTATAGGTGAATGTGAGCACAATATTCTTGGTACCATCTGTTGCGAGTGTACTACCATTCTTATCGGGGCAAAGGATATTCTTTGTAACGTTTTCACCTGTGGCTTTGAAGGTAAGGTCGCTTTCACTACCATTTTCCACATATTTCGATGTTACCGAAACAGATGTAAGCGTTCCTGTAACATCAGAGCCATCGGCTGTCATCACCTCGTTAAACTCATTGTGTACAGTAGCCGAAACAGTGTTTGCTGCAGTACCGGTTCTTGTGAACACAAGGCTTGCATGGCTGTTGCCTATGATATCGGCATTACCCACCATAATGGTATCACCAACGGCCTTGCGACTCAAATAATTATCATCGGTACCTTGGAAACGTACCACGCAACCACCCACGGGGTTAATAGTTACGGATGTTTCCGACACATCGTTGAGCACAACCTTGTCGGCAGCAAAAGCATCGGTGTAGCTCTGTGTGTGCAAGCTCTTGAGCATTATGCCATCGAGTTTATAGAAGCCATCGGCAGCCTCACCTTCAAAGAGCCATACACCGCTACTATCATACTCGCCGGCATCGTTAATCGATTCGGGCTTCTGCACAATCCAGTTGAGCTGGCTCGCATAGAGGCGGGTATCGCTATCATCGCATGCAGGGCGCATGGTATAGAATTTGTCGGGTTTGGGAGCCTTCAACTCGTCGGGCATGGGGCCGTCGTAGTTCTTGATAGCCTCGTAAATCTCGTTAAAGAAGTCCTCGTCGGTCTTGCCGTTAATGGGGTTGCCTACTGTGGCAGCCTTTATAAACGAAGCATTCCTCTTTATTAGTTTGAAGAGAGCCGAGAGTTTCTCATTGTATATCACGCAATTATCGGTGCTGTATTTCTCGAGCAACTCATCTACAAGGTCGTCGAACTCCTCAATTCTCACAAACTGCCAAGTAGAGTTGTCGGCATTACCGGCATCACTGAAAATCTCGTTGTTAGATGCTGTTACGTTTGTCCAGCCGAGGTTGCTATCGTTGGCACCCTTTGCTACTATTGAGAAACCAGGGTAGCTTGTATTTGATGAGGGGAGAACATACCAAGTATCCTCCTCGTCGGCAGTATCCACTGTTGTGGGGTCGCCGGCAGAGAGGTCTTGTACCTTCCAATTATGAGCCTTAACCTCCTCGATGGCAAGAATCTTTATCTTCACGCCATTGCCGGGGAGCATGGTCTTCAATTGTGTTACAGTGTTGAGCGATGCTTTGGTATAAGACACTGTCCATTTATCGCCTTTTGAGTTATATATATCGAATGTGGTTGCCGCGGGCGAGTGGGTAATTACAATTCTGATGTTTGTGTAGTAATCCACTGTTCCGTCCCACTTGTGGGTATCGTAACCATCGTTGAGCTTTACAACAATCTCGCGGTCGTCTTGCAAATAAACCTGGAACTCGCTAGTGTACCAAGTGAGACCGGGCTCTGTACTCGAAAGCAAGCAAGAACCGTATGTGTTGAACGACTCGAATTTATCGCCTGAGAAGTCGTACTCGCACTCAATTCTCCAAGTATCGTTATATTGCAAGTTAAGACCGCTTACAATGGTAGCCTCGCCCTTCCAACCATCGCCACCGGGGTGGAAGCCATCGGGGTGGTAATCGGAGGATGTGTGCACAACCTTGTTCTTGCTCACAAGTGTGGTGTCGGGCACCAGGAAGTTGTGAACATCTACCTGCAAATATTCGTCTATTGTGAGAGCGTTATCGGCAACCTTGTTGTATGTATCCTCGCCTATCTCTTCTGTAACCTTTTTACCCTCGAAGTAGAACATATTGGCCAAGCCAAAATCTTTCTTGCCATCGGCATCGGCATCGGTAATTTGTTCGAGAGCCATGTGCTCGTTATTGCCCACAAACTTGGCATAGTACTCGGCCTGCTCTGTTGTGCCGTCGGCAGCATACTTGCTACGTACATTATATATATAATACCAGTGGGGGAAATCGTATTCGCTTGCCGAACCAATATCCTCTTTGTGTGTAACATCGGGAAGCTGCTGCAAAGCAAAAACTATCTCGTGTTCGAGCATGTGTACCTTTTGCGAGATGTCAACCAACTGTGCCACGGTGATGGCACCATCCTGTGAGTTGGTTACAAGACCTCGAACATAAGTTATATACTTATCGGCTTTGTCGTTGTCTATGCCCGGCTGGTCTTTCTTGGCTGTGATGGCAGCCTCCACTTCGGCTCCTTTTGTTAATATGTAATTTTGGAGCATCGTCTTGACATCAGCCTCATCGGTAACAGGAATAAACTCCCAAACAGCACCGGCGTCTTCGACATTGTATGAAACGATGGAGTCTCCGTCGGAGTGGTTGGTACACCATGCATCTCCGGGGTTATTTGTGGCATTGAGCACGTTAAGACCCATTGCGTAACCCACCATACCCGAAGCCTCATTGGGCTGAACATACCATGTATCGCCCGTCTCGGTCCACTTATTGGTGTAGGCACACATATACGGTGTTATAGCACTTCTGATGCTCACGCTGTAATACTCACCTGTTTCGGTATCCTCTGTAGGTTGGAAATAGAAAAGCGATGCGGCGTCAAATGTTGTTACGTCGGCGGTTTTGCTTGCGGGAATCAGAGACATCTTCTTGTCGCGCCCCTCGAATCTTGCATAATATACGTTTGCTCCGGCTGTCTGGATGGGGCCTTCTTCCCCATCGTCGCCTATTCCAATATCGCTGTCGGCCCTGCGCATGCCGGGTGCCTGCTGCGCAATAGATTGATTGCGCAAGCTGCGTATAAGGTATAGCTTGGAGCCGTCGTTGCAAGTTTCAAACGGTTCGAATGTGAGTTTTATATCAAGCACATCGCCATCAGCAATCTGTGCATAATCGAATGTATAAACAATGTTGTCCGTGCTTCCCACTTTACCTGTGTCATCTGCCTTGTCGCTGTTATTTACATAAGTTCCGACGTAAGTATGCACCTCGGGGCAGAGCAAGGTGAAGGTAGCTTTGTCAAGCTCTTCCTTGCTTGAGAACATTCTTGAATAAGGAAGGCTGTATGTAACGCCGTCGAACTTGAACACAGAGTTGCGCTTTGCAATTTCGTTGGTTGTGAATGTAATCTTCTTCTCGGCTGGGGTAACATCTACGGGAATAAACACGAAGTCGGTACAAACACCTTTTTCAACATCTGTATATTCATCGTCAGTAGTGACGTCGGGGGTATTGGCACCCGCAGTCTGGTATGCGTAGTTGGCCGAATTTACTTGGTCTTGTGCTGCGGCCACATCGGGCACCCAGCCACTGTTACCATCGGTACCATCGTTGGCAACGGCAAGGTATTTACCCTGCCCGTCCCACATGGGCACACCAAAGCGGTGTGTCTGCACGGTGCTGAAGCTCCACTTATAGGCTGTTGCCGACACTGTTCCGTTGTTGGCAAGGTAGAGCCCTGTGTTGGCTACGTTGCGGAACACAAGATAGCCGTCGTTGGTCTCCTCGCAATACCACTCGTAGGCTTTGCGGGCATCGCTGCCTGCCGTTGTATCAAAATATGAACCTTGGTTGGCCACAGACATAGTGAGAATATTGTTACCCTCACCGTCCTTACCTGTCCAATAAATTTCCTTGTTCACATATACTTGATTGTCAATATCATAGGCATCGGCATAGATGCGGTACTTATTACCGGGGAGGGGCACACCCGAGAGGGTTTTGGCCTCGGGGTACAAAGTATTGTACTCCCCTACAAGCGATGCATATTGCTGTGCCGATGCACGGGTATATACAAGATTGTCGGCCTTTGCAAGCTCGTTGAAATAGCCAACAGCATCCTGCATTTTTTTATCGGTGGGCAGTATGTAAGCTTCGGATAGTGCCAGCTGTGTATCGGCAGCAGCATTCACCAAACGGATGTATTGGTAAGAGCCATTCAATGCTATAATACCTGATGTATATGAGATCTTTGAGCCGAGGTTTGTGGCAAGGGTGGTAACATCCTGCCAACCGTCGGTGCCGTTGGCACTTGCCTGTACCTTAACATTCGCAGGGATAACCGCACCATTGGCAGAACTACGCTGCAAATACAGATATATGCTGCTTGCCGCCTTGCCAAGGTCGAACTGCAAGTAGTCTGTTGCGGTTACATTTGTTGCCAGGTCGCCATCGATGAGCAACGATGTTTCTGCAGCACCGGTAATATCACCGGCAGTTTTCACATAACCCCAAATTACCTGTGCCGAGTAGATATCGCTGCGGCTGAATATGTGGAGGTCTTGGAGATAAGCACCACTCTGCACCTCGCGCACCTTATAGAAAGCGTAGGGATGTCCATCAGACCAACGAGTAAAAGTAGCCTGATTACCATTCCAATAATTGCCCGCATTTGCCACGTGGGTTGCACTGCTTGAAATAACGAACGCCTGGCAACTCTCGCTGGTTATAGAACCATTATTGATACCCTGAAAATCCTCATTCTCACAACGCACACCGCCAGAACAAGCCCAACCACCAGCTTTCGCAGTATCCCAGTCCTTTATATAAATGGGCTGCGGTGCGGCGTGTCCTGTACTACCATCGGCAGCAACATATGTACCACTGCCAACCGACCTAATGGCATAAGCATAATCATCGGCTGTGCCATACTCCTCGAGGACATAAACAAACCTTTCGTTATACACAAAGCGGTCGCGCTCTTTGGTTTTGTCGAGAGCTACGGTTGTTCCGTTGTCGTACAAGAAACCGGTACGGTCCTCTTCGCCGTTGAACGAGGTATTGTAAATCATAAACCTCTGCCCTATCATTTCGGTAAGAGTCCTGAAACGCGGGTCCTCATATCTGTAGTCCCACGGCTGATAATATTTATCAGCCCACACATTTGCTGTGCCCAACACCAGCAACAGCAAGCACAAATAGAATTTTTTTGTTCTCATTTGTTTTTAATGGTTTTTATATTATTTCGTTTTTTTCCAATTGTTTATGGTTACGCATGTAGCCAATAAGGGCTATACACCCTTATAGAAATGCAAAATTAATTATTTTTACAATAACAAACACAAAAAAGGATAAAAATTTTACAAAATCTATAAAAACAATATGGTAACTATGAGTATTTTACAGAATAAACTCGCCTTTTTATTTACATTTTTGGCACGGAGGGAGATGCACCGCTTTTCAGGGCGCAAATGCAGCATGCCGCATTATTTAATTATTTTTAAGTTATTTTTCCCAACAGAGAACAGAGTACAGAGTACAGATAACAGAGAACAGAGTACAGAGAAAGTTTCGAGTAAGCGAGTGCAGAGAAAAAGTTTACTTTCACTATGCCGAGCAAGAGCAACTTGGGCGAAGCCAACAGAGTACAAGGATGCCTCACATTCGTTGTTGTCGCTTGAATATTCTTTCTTTGAAATCCTCGGTGGCCCATGAGCTGT
>CALGJF010000052.1 GCA_937914945.1 uncultured Bacteroidales bacterium
CGAATGCTTGTTCAAGTGCAGCTTCTTCGGGCAATCCAACAGCCATAGGCCAACCTCCACGACAAATTAGAAAAGCAATGTCTTGCAATTTAAGTTCATTCTTTTCCAGTATTTTCTCTGGAGCAGTAAATAAATTGCCAAGACTTACCTTTCCGTTTGACTCACCAGATTCAAACAAGGTCATAGGTCGCATAGTCAACCAAGCAAAGCGTCCTGTTCCGGAATGTTCTCTTTCCTCTTCAGCCTCCTTGTCGGGAACAGCAGAACCTGTTAAAATGAACTGCCCCATTTTGCGACGATGATCAACGGTATATCTTACTGCATCCCATAACTTGGGTACGGTTTGCCATTCATCAATAAGCATAGGTGTATCTCCTGATAAAGCAGCATCTGTATCTATTTCCAAAAGACTTTTGAAGTTGTTCTTTACATCAGTTCGAGCCAACAATATTTTGCTGGCTGCGACCTCCTCTGCTGTTGTGGTCTTTCCACACCATTTGGGGCCTTCTATCAGTACGGCTCCCTTTGCCTGCAATTTCTTTTCAAGCAGGCTATCCATTATTCTATGTCTGTAACCATCCATAAATTAAAGCATTTACTACTACAAAGGTAATTAAAAAATCTTATGTTCGGCAATTTGGAATAATATTTTTCGGCAATATGGCTTAAGATTATTCGGTAATTTAGATTTTACCCTACTCCCTTTTCGGTGATTTGGCGTTAATTTATTCGGCAAAAAAGCAGCTATGATACACGACGAACAAAAAAAGGCACTTTACACTGAAAATTAATTTTGTTTGGCAATAAATTCACCCATCACGCAGGATAATCCCCCCTGCCGTAATCTATATGAAACCCTATCTCCCCAAGGCGGGTGGCAAGCAGTTGCAGGCTTTGGGCCGACTCGCTGCCACTGCTTTTTTTATTATCATATATTGAATATTTCTTGCGCACATCTGTTGGCGACAGATTGGGCATCACCACGTTGGCACCTGCCAATATGCCGCGCTCCATGCCGTCAGGCAGCAGTGTGGCAAGGGCGGTGGTAGCGGGAATAAGCGCCTTGGGGAAGCGCAAGCGAAGCAACGAAATGAGAAACAGCGTGAGCGTGGCACTACCCGCAGGTAATGTGGCAAATGGGGTGCCTGTTGCGGGGATAAAGGGGCCGATACCTATCATGTGGGGTTGTAGTTCATCGAGAAAGATAAAATCCTCGGCTATATTTTCGAGTGTCTGCCACGGCGAGCCTATCATCATGCCACTGCCCACCTGGTAACCGAGTTCTTTGAGTGTAAAAAGACACTGTTTTCGATTTTCGGGGCTCATATTGGCAGGATGCAGCTGTTTGTAATGAGCAGCGGAAGCTGTTTCGTGGCGCAGAAGATAACGCGATGCACCTGCCGCGCGGAAAGCAGCATAAGCCTCGCGGCTGCGTTCACCCACCGAGAGAGTGATTGCTTTTTCGGGGTAGCGTTCATGGATGGCAGCCACCACATCGGTAACGAATTCATCGGTTTGCACAGGATCCTCACCACCCTGCAATACAAATGTATTGAAACCGAGTTCCGCACCTTGCGCACAGCACTCCATTATCTGCTCGTGGGACAAGCGGTAGCGCGACGCCTCCTTATTGGCACAACGCAAGCCACAGTAATAGCAATTATTCTTGCAAAAGGAGCTTATCTCCACAAGACCGCGAATAAAGATACCCTTGCCAAACACCCTATCACATACCAAACGCGCAAGCGAGAATATTTCAGCGCGCTCCGCGCCTTCGGGCAACGAAAGCAGTGAAAGCCAATGATGCTTTTCCATCGTTTTGCCCGATATTAAGCGGTCTGTTATGGCTAAAAACTCTGTTTTATTCATTTTTTTCACTTTTCGCAAGAAACATTATTGCAAAAATACAAGAAACAAAGTTTTTTTAACTATTTTTACAGCAAATTTTGTCGTCGCACGAATTTTGGGACAATCAACACAATTCTCTACGGCAATAACAACGGCATATTATAGTATTAAAAAAACAGATTTGGAACTATGGCATATAATAATAATGTTATGTTTGTAAGATATCGTCTATTGGCAGAGCTTGTGGCTATGTGGAAGAACGACGAACTCGTTGAAAAAATAGACCGCCTGCCCTATCTACTTCACCCGCGTAACCAAAAGCCCCAGGGCCGTTGCTGTATCCACAAGGAGCGTGCGGTTACGAAGTACAAAACTATGGCAATGCTCGGTTTCTCCATGAAAGACGAGCACGACGAAATCGACTCCCTGCAAAGCTATGCGCAGCGCATGATGGAGAGGGAGAATATAGGCCAAGGAAAGGATATTCTTCATGTAATGGACGAGGCTTGTTCATCATGTATCAAAACAAACTACGAGGTATCGAACCTTTGCCGCGGCTGTGCAGCACGCCCATGCTACACCAACTGCCCAAAGGATGCCATATTCTACGATAACGACGGTAAGGCACATATAGACCACGATAAATGTATAAGCTGTGGCAAGTGTCATCAGGTGTGCCCCTATCATGCAATCATCTATATGCCTGTACCTTGCGAGGAGGCATGCCCCGTGAAGGCCATCTCAAAAGACGAGTATGGCGTGGAGCACATCGACCCCGAAAAGTGTATCTACTGCGGCAAATGCCTCAACGCCTGCCCCTTTGGTGCAATATTCGACAAGTGCGAGGTTTTCGATGTGCTGAAACGCATACGCCGTGGCGAAAAGGTTATTGCCATGGTGGCTCCCGCCGTGCTTGCACAATTCGGGCACCCCAGCGAGCAGGTATATGGCGCGCTCAAAGCAGTAGGTTTCAGCGATGTCATTGAGGTTGCTTATGGTGCTGAAGAGACCATACGCCGCGAGAGCGAGGAGCTGAAGGAGAAGATTGAGGAGGGTGCGGCATTCATGACAACAAGTTGCTGCCCCGCATATGTAAATCTTGCACGCAAGCACATTCCCGACCTTGTAAAATACGTATCTTCCACAGGCTCGCCTATGCACTACACTGCCGAATATGCCAAGGAGAAGTTCCCCGGCTGTGTAACGGTGTTCATCGCCCCCTGTGCCTCTAAAAAAGCCGAGGGTATTGAGGATGCCAATGTCGATTTTGTGTGGACCTTCCGCGAGCTCGACTCTGTGATTCAAGGCATGGGTGTGGATATTGAGACCTCTATCCCCTACACACCTGCCGAGAGTGCCACAAAGGATGCACATAATTTTGCAAAGACAACAGGCGTATTCACTGCTGTAAAGAACTACATAGGGCAGGCCGACCTTGAAGGAACGGTTATTGCCGACCTAAACAAGAAGAACATAGCCATGCTGCGTGCATACGCAAAAACAGGCAAGTGCCCGACAAAGATGGTGGAGGTAATGTCGTGCCCGGGCGGCTGCATCACAGGCCCATGTTCATGCAGCGAGGGAGGCGAAGCATCGAGAAGATTCGAAGCCGAGGTTAAACGCAAATAAAGCAAGGAGGATATCCGCTAAATGATTGAACGTCATATAATACTCGAAGGGATAGACCTTGTGGGCTTCTACGGCACCGGCAACACCCATTTGCAGATGCTCAAAAAGCTACACCCTAAATTGCGCATCGTTGCACGCGACAATGTTATAAAAGCCATTGGCGATGAAGAGGAACTCGAGCGTTTCTACAAGGTGGTTGAAAGGCTCATCGAATACTGTACCAAGTACAACAGCTTGAGCGAAGAGGCCATAATAGATGCCGTAAACGGCAAGAAGAGCGATAAGGGCAACGACAGCAATGTAATAGTATATAACATCAACGGAAAGCCCATATACCCCCGCAGCGAAAACCAATGTCGCCTGGTGGAGGAGTTTAAGAAGAACGACATGCTCTTTGCCGTGGGCCCTGCCGGAACAGGAAAAACCTACACCGCCATAGCCCTTGCCGTGCGAGCATTGAAGAACAAGGAGATAAGGAAAATCATACTCAGCCGCCCCGCGGTGGAGGCTGGCGAGAAACTCGGATTCCTCCCCGGCGATATGCGCGACAAGATAGACCCCTATCTGCAACCGCTATACGATGCCTTGGAGGATATGATTCCAATGGCCAAGCTAAAGGAGTTTATGGAAATGAATGTTATTCAGATAGCGCCGCTTGCCTTTATGCGTGGCCGCACACTGAACGATGCAATAGTAATTCTTGACGAGGCACAGAACACTACCCCGCAACAGATAAAGATGTTCCTCACCCGCATGGGCAGCAACACCAAGATGATTATAACGGGCGACCTCACACAGATTGACCTTCCACAGCACCAAAATTCGGGCCTTATACAAGCCACCAGGATATTGAAGGATGTGAAAGGCATAGGGTTTGTAACGCTGGGTAAAAAGGATATAGTGCGCCACAAATTGGTAACACGCATTGTGGATGCATACGAGAGCTACGAAAAAGTGGAAAGAGCAAAGTGGAAAGATGAAAGTTGAGAGCGAAAGCGAACAACTTAGACAATACGAGCAGTGGAAGGTCGCACGTAGCACTCCCTCCCCTCAGTCACTTCGTGACAGCTCCCCTCGGGCAGGGGCGCAATTCAGGGTTGCGAAAAGCGAATGCTGGCGAAGAGCTAATATTATTTTGAAAGAATAGAGAATAAAATAACATACGATTATGGCAAAAGCATTAACCAACACCGAGTTTCATTTTAAGAAACAAAAGAGTGTTTATCACGGAAAAGTACGCGATGTTTACGACATCAATGACGAAAAATTGGTAATGGTGGCAACAGACCGCATTTCGGCGTTCGACGTAGTGCTGCCCAAAGGTATTCCCTTCAAAGGACAGGTGCTGAACCAGATTGCAGCCACTTTCCTTGACGCAACCGCCGACATTGTGCCCAACTGGAAACTTGCAACACCCGACCCCATGGTAACCGTGGGAATAAAGTGCGAAGGATTCCGTGTGGAGATGATTATACGCGGATACCTCACCGGCAGCGCATGGAGAGAGTACAAGAACGGCAGTCGCTCTCTCTGCGGTGTAACCCTGCCCGACGGCATGCGCGAGAACGAGAAGTTCCCCACACCCATTATCACCCCCACAACAAAGGCCGATGAGGGCCACGACGAGAATATCTCAAAAGATGAGATTATAGCCCAAGGCATTGTGAGCAAGGAGGATTATGAGCAGTTGGAGAAATACACATACGCACTCTTTGAACGTGGTAGCCAAATGGCAGCCGAGAAGGGCCTCATCCTTGTTGATACAAAGTATGAGTTTGGCAAACGCGACGGCAAAATCTACTTGATAGACGAGATTCACACCCCCGACTCTTCGCGCTACTTCTATGCCGACGGCTACGAGGAGAAATTCGAGAAGGGCGAGCCACAGAAACAGTTGTCAAAGGAATTCGTGCGCCAATGGCTCATAGAGAACGGCTTTATGGGCCGCGAGGGCGAGCAGGTACCCGAGATGAGCGACGAGTATGTAAACAGCGTATCGGAGCGTTACATAGAACTATACGAACACATTGTAGGCAAGCCTTTTGTTAAGGGTGATACCGACCACATTGAGGAGCGCATAGAGCAAAATATAAAGGATTACCTGGAGCTTTAATTCAGGCAATGGAATATTTAGCAATATAACGAGAGCGGCAGAATGCCGCTCTCGTTGTTAAGGAATGAAGTTATGGAGAAAAAAGAGTACGGAATAATTGGCTACCCCCTTGGACAATCGGCCTCACCCGCCTTTTTCAACAAAAAATTTGCCGATGAGGGGATAAATGCCCAATATATTCCCTTTGAGATTGAGTGTATAGAGGATTTACGCGAGGTATTAAAACAACATCCGCAGTTGCAGGGGTTCAACGTAACCATACCATACAAATTGCAGGTAATGCGTTTTCTCGAAGGGTTGAGCCCCGCAGCCGAAGGTATACAGGCTGTGAATGTGGTGAAGGTGGAGCACGATGCCGACGGCACCCCGCACCTGTTTGGGCACAACAGCGATGTTATAGGTTTCACACGCTCATTGGAACCGCTAACCAAGGGCAAACACACAAAGGCGCTTATATTAGGCACGGGCGGCGTATCCAAGGCTGTTGCCTACTCGCTCACACAGATGGGAATTGAATACATTTTCGTTTCGCGCAAAGCAAGCGAAAAAGCTATTGCATACGAGCAACTGACCGACAAGATTATGCGCACCCACACACTCATAATAAACTGCACACCGCTTGGCATGGTGGGACACGGCATAGACCAATGCCCCGCTATCCCATACGAGCAACTGAATGAGAGCCATCTGCTCTACGACATTGTATATAACCCCGAAAACACTCTGTTCCTGCAAAAGGGAGCGGCACAAGGTGCCGCCACAAAGAGCGGCTACGAAATGTGGTACTTGCAAGCGTTGGCATCGTGGGAGATTTGGAACAAGTGAACCATGGCTGTCTTGGGTAAATAGAAAAACCACCGAAAACAATCTTGATTTCTTTTACACAAACAAAAACAGCTGCAACTGATTGCAGCTGTTTTTGTCTCTAATCGGATAATATACTACTGATGAATTAGTTTATTTGCAGCAAAAACATCACCAAGCTCTGCGGCATTCTTATACCAACGATATGCTTCAAGTTTATTTTGGGCAATACCAACACCCATTTCATAGCATGTCGCAAGATTTACCATAGCTTTGACATGCCCGTTTTCCGCAGCTTTCTTCCACCATCTATAAGCAAGGGTATAATCCTGTTCAACGCCTCTGCCTGCTGCATAACAGATACCAACATTCATTTCGGCCTCGATGTTACCTTTTTTTGCTGCTGAACTATACAAGCAAAAAGCTTTATCATAGTCCACATCTACACCGCGCCCAAAGAAATAACAAGAACCAAGATTATTTTCTGCCTCAGGGATGCAGGCTTCCGCAGCCTGTGCGTACCATTCAAACGAAAGTCTTTGCTCGGCTGCAAGAACGCCCTCAACACCCGTTTCATAAATTTTCCCTAATTGATACGCTGCCTCGGGTATTCCATTATCGGCAGCTTTAATGAAATATAATATAGCCTTGCGTATATCCTTTTCCACCCCGTTGCCACCAAGATAATATAGTTGCCCCAAATCGTAACACGCAGCATAGTTACCTTCATCTACAAGCAATTCCAAATTCTTCACCAAATCCTGATGCTTACCGGTGCTTACAGAGTGGGGAAATTTATTATCATGCAAGGAGTCTTTATCATTATGTTTATCTATTCCAAACAATTTGAATAACGCACTAAATAAGTTTCTGATTCTCATACATCCTACAATTCAATAAAACATTTCCCCTAAAAAGTGTACCCGCTTACCGAGCCAAACACTTAATATATTCATTGTTACAAATTATAGAGCGAGCTTATTCCTACAATCTATCAATTACAACGTAGCGTTTTTGCCAATGCCTGCCGGCTTCATTTCGCAATAGCGCTCATACCACTGCTGCTTTTCGGGAGTATCGAGAGGATCATACTCGCTGATGTTGCAGCCTGTCGATAGGTCATCGGCAAGAGCAAGGATAATTTCGGATAGCTCAAGTGTATCTTCCAACAGATTACCCTCGGGGCAGAAAACAGCCCGCTGCTTTATATGCTCATAACCATAAATTGCACCCATGATATTGCCACATACAGAACCTGTGGAGTCGCTATCGCCATCGTGATTGACCGATGCGATGATAGCATCCTCAACGCTGTCGATATGGCGCACTGCCGAGTATAGCGCAATAGCCCAGGCCTCCTCACCAGTCCAGCCTTCACCAAGACGGCAAATAGCATCGGCGTCGGATAAATCGGAGTGAGCCAACCGCATGGCATTTTCAGTCAATACTTTCAAATACTCCTTATCCTCGCTATACTTACCCTTGTAAATAACATCGAGAATCCCCAAAGTTTCGGCAACTATTTGGTCTATCTCTTCCTGCACTTGCTTGGCAGTCATCGGCACGAGCTTATTCAGCAACACAGTGAGCAGCGATGCAGGCAAAAAACCAAGCGGATGCTTATGGGTACACTCGGCAATAGTACCACCGGCCTCGGCAAGTTCTTCTATGGAGTAACCATTTGCGTTTCTCGCAACGCATCCTGCATTAAGCAGCGCCATGGGAGCCACGCGCATAATACCGCCGCAGCCTTTGCTATTGTTAGTTACCTTTTCTCTTCGCAGCAGGCTCTCACAAGCACTTAAACAGGTGTTACCGGGAGCACGCAATTGCGCCATTTCGGGCAAATCGCGCAGCCAGGTTGGATGCCAATCATTTATAAGGAATTCTCTCTTTTTGCCTGTTTGTGTGTAATACCAATCAATATATGCCCCATCGACATACTCTTCGGGACTGCCACCGATACCACGCATATATCCGCGTGTGAGCCCCATGAGCAGACCATTGGCAGTGAAGAGAGTCATTTGTGTATCGTCACTTATCAGGGCTTTTCCATTGTGGAGCGCGAACTTGGTAATTCCTTGCTCGCCAAAACGTGAGAGGATTGCTCTGCGACTCATAAATTCCACCTCGTATCCAAGGGCATCGCCAGCGGCACCCGCCATCAAACAGCCACGAATGGAATCGACAACCCGCTTGGCTTTTTCCTCTTTGTATAATTTAGCGGCATTTATAAATTGCTCTATAAACTCTATCTGCTCCTTTGTTTCAGGGGTTTCCCTATGAGCAGATTTAGGCATCTTGGAAAAGCGACTGCGGAGAACCTCCAAAGTATGGCACAAATTGGGTTCCTCGGCATCTTGCGACTGATAACACGCTACTATGGTTCCGGTGCGGCCCACACCACCCCAACAATGCAGATATACATACCCATCCATTCTTTTTAGCTCCTCGATACGCAACAACAGGCGTTGAACAGACTCTACACTCGACGGGGCGCCACAATCCCTGATTGGGAAGCGGGTGTATGTGGTGTCGGCAGGCAGCAAGTGACTGTACGGACACAGTTCGCCCTCCTCGGTAAGGTCGATGAAGTGGCGGATGCCAAAGTGATACATCCGTGCAATCTTGCGCCGTGCTACTTGTTCATCCTTATCGCCCGGGTACTCGCCGGCATATACAGCACCGCCTGCAACAGAGACTTCGTATGACTGATTAAGCGGACGATTGATAAACGCCAAGAAACGGTCATTGATATCTAACAAGTCAGGAGGAAGTAACTCTCGACACTTATCTTCGATCTCGTGTGAGAGACTTCCACCTCTAATCGTATGTGGTCTCTCTGCGGTCGCAATTGAAGCGGTCATACAGCCGATAGTATCGGAATCGCCACCCATCGACACAGCCAAACGAATAGCCTTTTCTGCACAATACGGCTCTTGCAAGAATGCCATAATTGCAATGGGAACACTACCTTGACAAGTTACATCAAAGGAATAGTCTTTGCGAAGTTCTCTTAAATCGACATCGAGATTATAGCCAAAATGATCCTCTACAAAGCGCTTGATTTTACCTTCTACATCGAACCACTCTGTTCGTTTCAGATAGATGGCGGCAGCTATTGCCTGCGCACCTTTAATGCCTTCGGGGTGATTGTGACTCACAGATGCTGTGATACGGGCAAGCTCCAAAGCCTCCTCCAACGAATTTGCATACAAGCCTACGGGGCTCACTCTCATAGCCGAACCATTACCAAAACTGTTATATGGCGCGGGATTCTCCGCGTTCAGCCAACGGCGGAACATACCGCCATAGCCTGCATTGGGGTACTTGCGCCCCAAACGCTGCATACACTCCACAAGCGCACGCTCGCTATGTGTAGGGTCGGTCATCAACCATTCGGCAACAGCCAAGGTCATCACTGTATCGTCTGTAAAGCTACTACCTGCGGGCAGCAGTTCAAAATCCTCTGTTTTTACATTTTCCCATTCACGGGTGGAACCGATTATATCACCGACTATTCCACCTAATATTTTATTGTAATACATATTCTTTCCTACTTAAAATTCCAATCTAAATCCCTTTTGTTTCAATTCGGCATACTTCTCGCTGTTGAAGCGATATTTGCTCGGTGTGCGGCGGGCAGCATTGGCAGGGCGCGGCTCTGCTTCCGATAAAATACCGAGTTTAAGCATCTTATTGTAGAAGTTGCGACGGTCGAACTTAACCTCCAAAATTGCCTCATACAAGTTCTGCAATTCGGTCATGGTAAAGACCTCGGGCAATAGTTCAAAACCGATAGGCTCAAAACAGATGCGTTCTTTAAGGCGGTCTATTGCCATTCGCATTATGCGGTCGTGGTCGAAAGCAAGGCTCGGGACTTCGTCCATTGCAAACCAACGAGCCGAGGCGGCATCATCGCCACCTTTGACATCGGACAACCTCACAAGAGCATAGTGAGCAACGGTTATTACCCTCTCGCGCGGGTCTCTGTTCACATCGGAAAAGGTATAGAACTGCTCAACGGCAGCATCCTTCAAACCGGTTTCCTCTTCCAGCTCCCTTTTTGCACACTCCTCGGCAGTTTCGTCCATATTCATAAAACCACCGGGAAACGCCCACTTGCCTTTATATGGTTCAATGCCACGTTGGATGAGCAATAACTTAATGCTTACACCATCAAAACCGAATATAACACAATCGGCTGTAACTGCCGGATGCGGGTAGCGGTATGTATATACTCCTATCTTATCTTCCATGGTTATAAATTTAGTTGTTTCTAAACCAATCGCGAACCTCCATCAGAGCGCAACCAAGCAGATTTTCGCCTTTCCAATCCTCGACACTTGCGGCGGATGCAGTTGCTTCATCCATGCCTATTCCCCATATTTTATCATAGGGGCTTGCCTCTACCAGAATGGCATCACCGGTAGCAAGCAAAAAGTCTTTCAGTTGAGGATTCTGCCCGAACTTTGCTTTATTGCCCTCGACAACTATGTCGAGCCTCTTTTCGTTCCAAACACTTGCCTCGAATCCTTTAACCTTTCGCCCCAGGCTTTTGTATTCGCGAGGAGATTTTGCATCCATTATTTCACGGAGTGTCTCCTCATCGGCAAACAGGCGGGCTTTGCTTGCCATCATGTATTGCTCGGTAGTGTGATATTGGATGCCATCTACCTGAAAATAGACATCGTACCATTGGCTGAGGCACGATTTTGTTATTCCCTCATAATTGGGTGTTTGTCCCCAAAAATATATAATTTCAATCGCCCGATTCTTGCGAACAATATCTCTGATTTTCTCAATATTGTATCTCATTTCAATTTCTCCTTATCTCTGATTATCATTAAAATTTTACCTAATTTATTTTCTCCGTTACAGCTATACGAATCAACTCCCCAATAGGTTTCATGCCTGTTGTTCCCGTTGATTAGAATACGGTTCCCCGTATCAATAAGCCTTTGCATCAATATTGGATTCTGAGCGAACTTTTCATAAAGTATGGAGATCATGATTTCCAATTTCCGCTCTTCCCAACCGCGATAGGGAGTAATTCTCGCCCCCTTGACTGCGGCTTTATGGGCCGACAATCGGCTTAAAGCCCTTCTCTCGCGTTCGTCGGTGCATTTTGAGGCATGGAAGGCCGACTCTGCATTATCAAATTCTACACCTTGCCACACAAACGAACAGACATATCGATTATTCAAGAATTCATACTCGCCGTTGAAGGGATTGATTACGTCAGGAAAATCTGCGGGGGTAAACTCCTTGAACATTTCCCAAACCGAGGGAACAAGCAGTTCCTTGCAAGACTTTCCCGAAAGCATACGTGCCCTTACAAGGGAAGAACTTATTCCGGCACTACCCTCGGGTTGCGGTAACACGAATATATTCCCGACATGTTCGGAGAGCACTTTGTGATTTTTCAATGCCTCTTCCACTCCACCCGAATCCCTTGAATACAGGACAGCCTTTGAGGTATCGAAAAAGGCATCTTTTTCTGCAAGGTGGGACAATAGTTCCAACTTATCGCCACCCATTACAAAATAGAGCTCATGTTCGGGGAACTCCTCCTTGAATGATTTCAGCGTTTTCAAAGTTCTTGGCTCCACTGTTCCAATCTCCTTTTCGCACACCCTCATATCGCTCTGGCACATAGCCTGCAACATTTTAACGCGCAATTCGGGAGACAGCACAACCGGCGGATGCGAGTGGCGCATCTTGCGTTTCAAGTAGGCATCGCTCACAGGGACAAAGTAGCCTGCCTCTGCTTGCAAAGCATCAATGGCGCACCGCATAAGCATGTAATGTGCCAATGTGGGAGGATTGAAACTACCTCCCATAATTACTATTTTACTTACTTGATTTTTCATCTTTGCGTAATTTTAACGCAAAGATAGATGGATATTATGTAACTACCAAATTTTCTGCGTAATTTTTACGCAGAAAAAAAATAAAAATTTGACAAACGGGGCGATTGGCAGGCTATCACCCGGAGACACAGCTATTA
This sequence comes from uncultured Bacteroidales bacterium, assembly GCA_937914945.1. GTDB lineage: Bacteria > Bacteroidota > Bacteroidia > Bacteroidales > Bacteroidaceae > HGM04593. Next base: position 12,405 of record CALGJF010000052.1, read on the forward strand.
TGTTGTATATAGCCACTACTCTATTCGCTGGCTCACCTCGTCGACGCCTTCTATTTCGGAGATATTGGAGATTACCTCCTGCAATTCGGCCGACGAGTGAACAAAGAAGGTTGCCGAACAGGTTACAATCTCATCGGTACACTCGGTTGCTATGTGCGAGAGGGATAGTTTTAGTTTATTGGTTATACACTCCACTATATCTATAAGCAGATGGTAGCGGTCAACAGCCTTGATGTTGATTTTAACAGGATAGAGAAAATCGTTATCCTCCTCAAAATTCACGGGGATAATATCATCGCCATGCTGCGATGCCAGCCTGATTGCCGATTTGCAGTCGCGGCGGTGAACAATGATGCTGCCATCCTCTTTCTTGAAGCCTATCACCTCGTCGCCGGGCAGGGGGTGGCAATTCTCGCAACGCTCGTATGGGAGTTTACGCTGTTTGCTCAGTATGCTGTTGAGGCGCGATTTTGCTTTGTAGGTGGATACATGTTGCAACCAATCGCGCTTGGGAACAACATCCATGCTTTGCCCTATCTCCACACAATCGCCACGTTTGAGCACCGTTTTTATGGAGCAGAGGGTACCGTTTACTCGGGCATATTGGGCATGTGCGCCAAGCTCGCTGTGTATCTCGAAGGCAAAATCCAGGGCCGTGGCTCCCGTGGGCAAAATAATGCAGTTACCTTTGGGGGTAAAGACCATTATATCGTCATTATAGAACGATGAGGTTACACCCTCCATATACTCTACCTCCTTGCCATGGAAGGCTATATCCTGCAACACGAGTTTGAATTTTTCCAACCAATTGGTGATGTTGCTTTCAGAACTCTCGGCCACGCAACCGAACTGCGACTTGCGCACCATGCGTTCCGATGATATGTGAACCTCTTCCCAAGTGCCGTTGGCTGTGAGCAGCTTCACATGGAAACTCTGGTAGCCGTTCTCCTTGGGAGAATCTATGAAATTGGCTACCGATGCGGGCTTCTCTTTGAAGGCATCGGTGAGCATGGAGTAGATTCTCAGGCTCATATCCTTCTCGGAATAGTCGTGGGTATTGGGATATATTATACGCACATAGAATTTGCCCTCCACATGTTTGAAGTCGCAACCCGATGCGTGCATTTTTTTCCATGTGTTATAAGGACCGCGGCATACGAGTTCGGTGCGTCCCATGTATATGCCGCTGTTTTGCAGCATCTCTTCTATCTTTTGCACAAAGGGGGCAAGGGCCTCTTCCTTATGCGCCTGTTCCTCGGCAAGCAGCCCCTCTATAAGGTCATATTCGCGAGGACAACGGTAACGGAAAGATAGGTTTTCCAGCTCGCGTTTGATGTGGTACAGGCCCAAACGATGAGCAAGGGGAGCATAGAAATAGTCTGTTTCACCGGCAATCTTCATCTGCTTGTCGGGGCGCATGCTGTCGAGGGTGCGCATATTGTGCAGGCGGTCGGACAATTTTATGAGCAGGGCTCGGATATCGTAGTGTATGGAGTCGAGCATCTGCTTGTAGTTGTCAATCTGCTTCGATGAGTCGTAGTGCTGTTTCTTTTTCTTGGTAATTACATTTACAAGGAAGGCAACATCGGCACCGAAACGCTCCTCAATATCCTCTATGGTATAAGGTGTATCTTCTACCACATCGTGCAGAAAGGCGGCTATTATGGGGTTGGCACCCAAGCGCAGTTCCTCGGCTACAATACGCGCAACTGCTATGGGGTGTATAATATATGGCTCGCCCGATTTGCGGCGTTGCTCCTTGTGGGCCTCGCGTGCAAGTTCATATGCCGTTCTTATTCTGTCGATATCCTCGCTCGACAGGCGACGAGACAGTGTTGCCAACAGCTCTTCAACACCTTTATCTATTTCCTTGTATTCCATAATATCCTCCCTTTTTGAAAAAACAGTTTCCGAAACTGCGAATTTGATAAAAAAAACCTCAATAAGCAAAATCTTTTCTACTTTTTATTTGTGATACGTAAAAAAACAGGGATAATAACATCTTTAATAAAATAAAATACTATGCGTTTATTCATAAATTCGGCATAATTGACTACATTTGCAAAATTAATGTAACGTAGAGGCGCAATGCTTAAACGAAACAATTTTGCAGCATACAAAAAATAAAAAACATAAAACTATGATAGAGCAAATTAATTCATTGCTTGAAGAGATTAAAGGAGTAACCGCCACCAATGCCGATGAATTGGAGGCACTGCGCCTTAAATATTTGAGCAAAAAAGGAATCCTCAACGGCCTTATGGCACAATTCCGCGAGGTGCCTGCCGAGCAAAAGAGAGAGGTGGGTGTGAAACTGAACGAGCTTAAAACAGCTATTCAGGAGCAGATAAACAGCCTTAAAGAGCAGCTTGAGACAAGCGACGAGGAGATGTGCGACATAGACCTCACACGCCCCGCCTACCCTGCCACATTAGGTACACGCCACCCGCTTACGATTGTAAAGAACGAGATTGTGGATATTTTTGCCCGCTTGGGATTCTCTATTGCCAACGGCCCCGAAGTTGAGGACGATTGGCATGTATTCTCGTCGATGAACTTTGCCGAGGATCACCCCGCACGCGATATGCAGGATACATTTTTTGTGGAAGCTCACCCCGACATCATCCTGCGCACACACACCAGCAGCGTACAGAGCCGTGTGATGGAGACCAGCAAGCCCCCTATCCGCATCATAGCTCCGGGCCGTGTATATCGCAATGAGGCCATCAGCTACCGCGCACACTGTTTCTTCCACCAATTGGAGGGATTGTATATCGACAAGAACGTATCGTTCACCGACCTTAAACAGGTGCTCCTGCTCTTTGCGCAGGAGATGTTCGGCAAGGATACCAAGATACGCCTTCGTCCCTCATATTTCCCATTCACAGAGCCCAGCGCCGAGATGGATATAAGTTGTAACATCTGCGGTGGCAAGGGTTGCCCATTCTGCAAAGGAACAGGCTGGGTGGAGATTCTTGGCTGTGGTATGGTGGACCCCAACGTGCTTGAGCTCTGTGGTATAGACAGCAAGGAGTATTCGGGCTACGCATTCGGTATGGGTATAGAGCGTATTACCAACCTTAAATATCAGGTTAAGGATTTGCGACTGTTCAGTGAGAACGATGTCCGATTCTTGAAACTTTTTGAGAGCGCAAATTAAAATAACAAAATAGAGAGTCGGCACCAATGCAAACGGTTGCCGACTTTTTTTATAGCAATAGCATTATGAGCACAACATTGTATCTTGTACGCCATGGCGAAACAATTGAGAACTCAAAAGGATTGTTCCAAGGACAGACACCCGGCCACCTTTCGGAAAAGGGCAAGGAGGAGGCAATGAGCCTGCGCCCACGCCTTGCGAACATGACATTTGACGTGGTGCTGTGCAGCGACCTTAAACGCTGCTTGGACACTGCCGAGATTGCCCTTGAAGGCATTGAGCACACATTCATTAAAGAGCCGTTGTTGCGCGAGCGCGACCTGGGCAACCTTGCGGGCACCCCCATTAAAGGTGCTGTACTGAACGAAACGGTAGAAACCGAGGAGTCCATGGCACGGAGGGCCGAGGCTTTCTTGGAAAAAGTGCGTAGGGAGTACCCGGGCAAGAGAGTGCTTGCATTCAGCCACGGCTTCTTCTGCCGCATCATGCAAGCGGGGCTCGAGGGTGTTACACACCGCGATGTTACACTCATGGGTAACTGTGAGATTAGAGAATTTACTATTTAATAAACCACGTTATGGCTGCTTGCGTGCAAGCAGCCATGATTTGTTATTAGACTGATGAAAACCGCCGAACTATATAAAAAGGTAATTGAATACTTTGAGGAGGCTATGCCAATAGCCGAAACCGAGCTCAACTACACCACTCCGTTTGAGCTGCTGATAGCCGTCATTCTGTCGGCACAGTGCACAGACAAACGGGTGAATATGGTTACACCCGACCTGTTTGCACGCTACGACACGCCCGAGGAGCTTGCCGCAGCCCACCCCGACGAGGTTTTCAACTACATAAAAAGCATATCGTACCCAAACAACAAGGCGAAGCATCTTGTGGGCATGGCGCAAAAGCTATGCAGCGACTTTGGTGGCGAGGTACCTGCCACATTAGAGGAGCTCACCACCTTGCCCGGCGTGGGAAGAAAAACAGCTAATGTTATTCAGGCGGTGGTGTTCAACAAAAGTGCAATGGCGGTTGATACCCACGTGTTCCGTGTGAGCCACAGAATAGGGCTGGTGCCCACGCGTTGCACCACCCCTTACAGCGTTGAAAAAACACTCATGAAGTATCTGCCCGCCGACATTGTGCCCAAGGCACACCATTGGCTCATACTACATGGACGTTACACGTGCAAGGCACGCACCCCGCAGTGCAACGAGTGCGGTTTGCGCCCCATATGCAAGGAATACAAAAAGAGTGGTGGCAATAAATAACCATGCTACACAAAGGTTTTTTGCACGAATTAGAAGAGTTTCAAAATATTTATAAAATAATAGTGCGTTTTTTTATTAAAAAACACTATTTTTGCAAGGAATGGCCTTGTGCCAAGCACGTGAAAGACAGATAATATTACTAATCATACTAAATTTTCAGTAACTATGACAATTGACAATTTTAATTTCGCCGGAAAAAAGGCAATCGTTCGCGTTGACTTTAACGTACCTTTGAACGAAGAGGGCAAGATTACCGATGATACACGTATCCGCGGAGCTCTTCCCACATTGAAGAAAGTATTGGCTGATGGCGGTGCGCTCATCATCATGTCGCACATGGGCAAGCCCAAAGGCAAGGTTAATGCAAAATTCTCTTTGAGCCAGATTGTTGATGCAGTATCAGAGAAACTTGGTGTTGCCGTGCAATTTGCTCCCGACTGTGCAAAAGCTGCCGAGGCAGCAGCCGCATTGAAGCCCGGTGAAGTGCTTATGCTCGAAAACCTCCGTTTCTATCCCGAGGAGGAGGGCAAGCCCGTTGGTATTGACAAGGAAGACCCCGCATACAACGATGCAAAGAAGGCTATGAAGGAGTCTCAGAAAGAGTTCTCAAAGACTCTTGCTTCTTATGCCGATTGCTACATCAACGACGCTTTTGGTACAGCTCACCGTCGCCACGCATCTACAGCTGTAATTGCCGACTATTTCGATGCCGACAACAAGATGCTCGGTTATTTGATGGAGAAAGAGGTTCAGGCTGTTGACAATATCCTCAAAGATATCAAACGCCCCTTCACTGCCATCATGGGTGGTTCAAAGGTCTCTACCAAGATTGGTATCATTGAGAACCTTATGGACAAGGTTGATAACCTTATCCTCTGCGGTGGTATGACATATACATTTGCCAAGGCTCAAGGTGGCAAGGTTGGTAACTCTATCGTTGAGGACGACAAGTTGCAGCTTGCTCTTGATATCATTGAGCAGGCAAAGGCTAAGGGTGTAAACCTTGTTCTTGCTACCGACTGCGTAGCTGCCGACGATTTCTCTAACGACGCCAACACACAGGTTGTTGATGTTAAGAACATCCCCGATGGTTGGGAAGGCCTTGATGCAGGCCCCGATGCTCGCAAGGATTTTGCAGCTGCCATTGAGAACGCAAAAACAATTTTGTGGAACGGCCCCGCAGGTGTATTTGAGTTTGACAACTTCATCGGTGGTTCACTCGCCATTGCCGAGGCTATTGCCAAGGCTACTGCAAACGGTGCCTTCTCGCTCGTTGGTGGTGGCGACTCTGTTGCTTGTGTAAACAAGTTCAACATGGCCGACAAGGTTTCTTATATCTCAACCGGTGGTGGTGCTCTTCTTGAGGCCATCGAGGGCAAAGTGCTCCCCGGTGTTGCTGCAATCAAAGGCGAATAATAAGAGACACTTTACATAACAAACATAAACAGCGTGGTTTTCCGCGCTGTTTATGTTTATAGACCAATTCAAGCAAGATGGAAAAGGAACGTATAACAGAAATAAATAAAAAAGTTACCGATTATATAATTGCCGGCAGGCTTAAAGAGGCCATTGCAATGCTCAATGAGGATATAGAAGCATTGCAAGATTGGTCTTTGCGCACACGTTTCAACCAGATGCAAACATCGTACAACTATCTGCTTGAATATCTTGGCAAAGGCACACCCGATCCCACCAGAAAAGATCTATACATGAAACTGTTGGGCGAATGTATGCTGCTCAACGACCTTATTGCCGTTGCCCGCCACACCGAGGGAGGCAACACGCTATACTGCAACCTACGCCGCCGATATACCAATCTCGACGATTTGGAAAAGACATACGTTGCGCTATGCAATAACACCGAAAAACAGGATATTGCTTCACTAATGCATGGCAACGATGCAACAAAAGAGAACGGCATAGAGGAGGAACACGAACGGATACTCGACACCCTCTTTGCCATGATATGGTGCAGCACCAATTGGCGAAAGAGCGATACCGAACAGATTACAAAAATAATAAACGACATAGCTTTGAGCGTAAACGACCGCGCCATAATCATCAGTGCGGTAACATTGAGCCTGCTCAAATGCTTTGAGCCCATAAAAGCCATTACTCTTATAAAGGCCACCACGAGCGAGGAGATACTGCTGGCTGTGAGAGCCATTGTGGGTGCAATAATTGTTCTTCATTGGAATTACGATAAAATAAAATATTATCCCGAGCTTATTGCTGCCATTGAAAGCATGAGGGACAACGAAACAACAAAACGCTACATAGAGAAAGTACAGATACAGCTACTCTACTGCCGCGAAACCATAAAGATAGACCGCAAGATGCGCGAGGAGATTATACCCGCCATGTTGCAAAACCCCAACCTCGGCAAGGACAAGCTGGGCATTGACATCATTGACGAGAGCGACAGCGACGAGGACAAAAACCCCGAATGGGAGAAATGGTTGGAAGACAATAACATCAAAAAGAAGTTGGAGGAGATGAGTGCATGGCAAAACGAAGGAGCCGACCTATACATAAGCACATTCTCACAACTTAAAAGATTCTCATTCTTCAGAGAAATAAAAAATTGGCTGCGCCCATTTAGTGTGGAGATTCCTGCAATAAAAAGGGCTGTACCCAAGGAGGTGATGAGCAGGAACAACCTGTTCAAAAAGATTTTTTCCTCTACGATATTCTGCAATAGCGATAAATTCTCGTTCTGCCTGGCGTTCCAGAGTGTACCGAAGGAGCAGATGGAGATGCTCACCGCCGAAATGGCCGAGAACGAAGACGAGAACAGCTATCTTGGGATCAGCCCCAAGCTATCGACCGACGAAGAGGCATACGCATACAGCAACATGTATATACAGGATTTGTATCGTTTCTTCAAACTGTCCGATTTTCGCAAAGAGTTCGACGACCCGTTTGCCACTTCGCTCAATTTGCTGGAAAGCGAATATCTGACACCGCTCGTCAGTTCGCCCGACGCATTGTTGCACATATTCAACCACCTTACAAAAAAATGCTATTACAGCGAAGCCATTGATGCCGGTGAGATATATGATTGCATGCACAAGGGCGAGATTGAGGCCAATGCCCTATTCTATCAGGAGATGGGATACTGCCTGCAAAAAGAGGAGAGATATCACGAAGCCATAGAACAGTACAAGCGCGCCGATATAATAAAGGCCGATAACCCATGGACATTGCAGCACATTGCACAATGCAACCGCTTGCTCAACAACCTGAACGAAGCTCTGAATTACTATTTCATGGCCGAGGAGGTAAACCCCGACTCCCTGCCACTATTGCGACAGACCGGCGAGTGCCTTGCCGCACTGAAACGCTATGACGAGGCTTTTGCCCGTTTCTTCAAAGTGGAATATTTAAGCCCCGGCAACATCAACGCTCTGCGCGCAATAGCATGGTGCTCATTCCTTGCACGCAAAGAGGAGCAAGCCCGCAATTATTACAAAAAAATTCTGGAACTGAAGAAGGCCACATTTATAGACTACATGAATGCGGCACATGTAGAGTGGATTTCACACAACAACATGCACGCAACAGAGCTATATAGAATGGCACGAGAGAAATGTGGCAACGATGAAACATTCTTAAAGACATTCAACAACGACCGCATAGCATTGTGCTCTCACGGCCTCACTGCCGACGAATTGAACATGCTGCGCGACTTGATTATCTGACCCCGCATACCGATGCTTATTGCAGGGTATTGAAAATACGAGAACTTTTAATACCCTGTTTATGTTATCCATTCGTAAAAAACTATATTTATGGATTGGATAATAGACCTTATGCGTTCACACCCCGAAATAGCCATATATTTCACCATCGGCTTGGGGTTTCTTATTGCCAGAGTACATATCAAGGGATTCAGCCTTGGTATAGTAACAAGCGTACTGCTTGTAGGAGTTTTTGTAGGGCAGCTGCATATACCGGTGGGCAGTACACTTAAATCGGTAGCCTTTTTGATGTTTCTATTCGCCATAGGCTATAAGGTGGGACCGCAATTTTTCAGCGGACTGAAAAAGGAGGGGTTGCCACAGGTATATTTTGCCATTACAATTTGTCTATTCATACTTCTGTCCACATGGATTATATCTCTTATCATGGGATACGGCCCCGGGGAAGCGGCCGGGTTGCTTGCCGGCTCTCAAACCATAAGCGCTGTTATTGGTGTGGCCGATGACACCATAAAGGGAATGGGCTACGATGGTGCCACACAGGAGAAAATGATTAATATCATACCTGTTGCCTATGCTGTTACCTACATATTCGGTACGGCCGGTTCTGCGTGGATTATTGCCAGATTGGGGCCACGGCTTTTGGGTGGGTTCGACAAGGTGAGAGCAGCATGCAGGGAGCTGGAGAAGGAGCTTGGCAGCAACGATAACGACAAGCCCGGCTTTGTGGAGGCAAAACGCCCCGTGGTATTTCGCGCATACAGGATAGAGAACGAATGGTTTGTTGAGGGGCGTAAAGTAGAAGAATTGGAACGATTCTTTGAACAACAGAATAAGCGCCTTTTTGTAGAGCGCATAAGAAAGGGCGGGAAAATAATCGACAGTATAAGCCCCCACGACACATTACATATTGGCGACGAGGTGGTATTGACCGGCCGCCGGGAATATGCAATAGGAGAGGAAAAATGGATTGGCAGCGAGGTGGATGACGATGCCATTCTGGAATTCCCTGTAATGATAATAAGAACAAGAGTTGCCGGCAAGCGAAGAAAATATGATTGCAGTTTCAACGGCAAGAGCGTGGGCGAACTGCGTGCATGCACGTTCATGCATGGTGTGAGCATTCAAAAGATTTTTCGCATGGGAGTGAACATGCCCATTCTCAATGGTACGAAACTGAACACAGGCGATGTTTTGGAGATTGTGGGCAAAAAATATGAGGTTGAGCCGGCTGCAAAAGAGATTGGCTACCCTGCACCAAGCGGAGACAGCACCGATGTTGTATTTATGAGTTTTGGTATTCTGCTTGGAGCAATCATTGGCAGTTTAACACTGCACATAAGCGGGGTGCCTATAAGCCTGAGCAGTAGCGGTGGTGCACTTATTGCAGGCTTGATTTTTGGCTGGTGGAGATCGCAGCATCCCACAATTGGCGCAATACCCGATGGAGCATTGTGGGTATTCAATAATCTGGGACTGAATATTTTCATTGCCGTAGTGGGCATCACTGCCGGCCCCGGATTTATAGAAGGATTCAAGGAGGTAGGGTTGTCGCTATTTATCGCAGGCATCTTTGCATCAAGCATTCCTTTGTTGTTCGGGCTATATATTGCCGTGCATTGGTTTAAGTTTCACCCCGCCATAGCACTCGGTTGCTGTGCCGGAGCACGCACCACAACCGCGGCATTGGGAGCTTTGCAAGAGACCATTGGCAGCGATACACCCGCGCTTGGCTACACCGTAACATATGCAGTGGGCAATACGTTACTTATCCTGTGGGGAGTATTCATTGTTTTATTATGTCAATAAAATCATTAAATATATTATTGTTATGGATAAATTACTGACACAGAAAAGCTATACTCCCGACTTTGAAAAGGAGATGGAGAAGATAAGCCCGTTTGAATTAAAAAACCGCCTTATAGAGCTTGCCGACGAGAGCATACGCAAGATGATGCGCACATTGCTGAATGCCGGGCGCGGCAACCCCAATTGGGTGGTTACACTACCACGCGACGCGTTTTTCCTGCTTGGCGAATATGCGCTTGGTGAATGTTATCGCAGCGGCACTTTTGCCGATGGGATTGCCGCACTGCCACAAAAAGAGGGTATCGCGGGCAGATTTAACGAATTCCTGAAAGAGAGGCAGAGTGAGGAGCGAGCACTTTTCTTGCAAAAATGCTACAACTATATGATTGAGGAGCATGGCTCCAACGCCGATGAACTTGTCCACGAGTGGGTGGAGAGTGTAATAGGCGACCAATACCCCGTGCCCGACAGGATATTGAAATATTGCGAGATTGCAGTGCGCGACTATTTGGCACAAGAACTGTGTGCAGGGAGACCGCCACAAGGCGAAACAGACCTATTTGCCACCGAGGGCGGCACCGCTGCAATGTGCTATATATTCGACAGTTTGCAACAGAACTATCTGTTGCAAAAGGGAGATAAAGTGGCATTGATGACACCTGTATTCACGCCCTACATTGAGATTCCCCAAATGCGACGTTACAGATACAATGTAACCAATATCCCGGCAAACAAAATGAGCAAGGATGGGTTGCACACATGGCAATATGACGAGAGGGAGATTAACAAACTGCGCTCACCCGACTACAAAGCACTGTTCATTGTAAACCCAAGCAATCCGCCAAGCTATGCCATAAGCAACAACACTGTGGCACAATTGGTGGACATCGTGGAAAGATGGAATCCCAACCTGATGATTGTAACCGACGATGTATATGCCACATACATTCCAGGGTTCCAATCGCTCTACGCTGCCCTGCCCCACAACACCATTTGTGTATATTCTTTCTCCAAATATTTTGGGGCGACAGGATGGCGTACCGCCGTAATAGCTCTTCACCGCGACAACATCTTTGATAACTTACTCAAACGACTCCCACGCAAACGAAAAAACGAGTTGCAAGAGCGGTATGGTTCCATAAGGCGCGATGTAGAGGATATGCGCTTTATAGACCGTATGGTTGCCGACAGCCGACAGGTGGCACTGAATCACACTGCCGGTTTGTCATTGCCGCAACAGATACAGATGACACTCTTTGCTCTATATTCCATAATAGATAAGCGCGAAGGTGATAAATTGCGCGAGAACATGCATCGTATCATTGAAAAGCGCTTGCAAACATTGTGGAAGAGCATGGGATTCACCTTGCCACCCGATCCTTTGCGAGCCGGCTACTACTCGGAAATAGATTTGCTCGTGTGGGCAAAGAGATTCTACGGTGAGGATTTCGCAAGCTATCTGCGCCTTAATTACAGCCCGCTCGATGTCGTATACCGCCTTGCAACAGAGACTTCGCTTGTGGTACTCAACGGTGGCGGTTTCGATGGACCAGAATGGAGCATAAGAGTGTCGCTTGCCAACCTGAAAGAGGAGGACTACGCCACCATAGGGCGTTGCGTAAGGGGCATTCTCGATTCATATGCCGAACGATGGAAAAAGAGCCTTCCCATGGTGGAATAACAACAAAAGAGGCTGCTATTTTTTTAGCAGCCTCTTTTGTTATATTGTTAAGTTATGTGTTACTTTTTTTTGTTTACCATTGCATCGATAGCAGCCACAGCCGTAACATTAAGAATCTCCTGAACAGAACTTTCAAAGTCGATAAAGTGGATAGGCTTGTTCAATCCCATCTGGATAGGGCCTATGATTTCCGTATCGGGGCTTAATGCCTGCAACATCTTGTACGAAGAGTTGGCCGAATTCAAGTTGGGGAATATAAGTGTATTAACATCCTCGCCTTTGAGTTTGTTGAACGGATACTTGTTATCGCGCAATTCGCGGTTCATGGCCACGTTCACCTGCATCTCACCATCGAGCTTCCACTCTGGATATTCGCGATGTATATACTCAACAGCCTTCTGTACGTTCTCGGCACTGCCACCCTTATCGGTACCAAAGTTTGAGTAAGAAACCATTGCTATTTTGGGCTCGTGGTTGAAGAAACGCACTGATTTCTCGGCCAAGCGGGCTATATCGACTAGGGTATCGGTTGTGGGGGCACGATTTATAAGTGTATCGGCCACAAAGTATGTTCCCTTCTTGGAGTTGAGGATGTGCATTGTGGCAAAATGGTTGAAACCGGGCTGAACACCGATTACCTCCTTGGCAACCTTTATGGTATTTGAATATTTTGTGTAGAGGCCTGTTACAAAGGCATCGGCCTGTGCTACTGTAGCAGCGTGTTTTACTTCTTCGTCGCTGGCATTTTCATTGCCCCAACGCAGGTTTTCGGCAATCGTGCCCGCAAAAAGGGTATTCTTTTGCAATACCATAGCAATGCTGTTTCTTAAATTGCCGAAAGATAAGTCCTTTACATTGTATCCGTCTACCAAAACTTCACCTTCGTTTGCATCGTAAAGTCTTGGAATCAGCGAAACGAGAGTACTTTTACCGCTGCCTGTAGAACCGACAATACCGATTAATTCACCGGCTTTTATTTGTAGATTAATGTCGGAAAGTACATAGTCTTTGTTATTTTTAAAATATTTAAAAGATACGTTTCTGAATTCAATATCGCCCTTTGTGATTTGAACATCTTTATGTGCGGCATTTTCATCCGTTAATTCCACTACATTATCAAGTACTTCGGAAATACGCTTATCGGAAGCAGTTGCACGGGTTCCCTGTAAAACAATGTTAGCCAGGAAGGTAAGTGCAGTAAGAATTTGCGACAAATAAGTAATAAAAGCAGTCAGCGTACCAAGTTCCATATCGCCAACCATAATCTGACG
>CALGJF010000053.1 GCA_937914945.1 uncultured Bacteroidales bacterium
GAGCCCTTATTCTTACAAGAATAAGCAGGCTTTTTATCAAAAAAAAGAGGAGAGAAAAAATCTCTCCTCGATAGTAGCGGGGGAAGGGATCGAACCTCCGGCCTTTGGGTTATGAGCCCAACGAGCTACCACTGCTCCACCCCGCGATGCGGTTTTCAAAACTGATGCAAAGGTAATGCTTTTTGTGTGAGTAACCAAATTTTTAGAGCACTTTTTATCGCAAAGGGCTATTTTTTATCCTATTTTAAGACTTTTTATTTTGCACATATGTGCAACAATGTGTAATTTTGCCACACAAAATGAATCACTTATGAGCACAATTGACACAAGAGAACAGCTTATAAAGGTTGCAAGAAAACTTTTTGCAAAACAGGGTATAGACAATATCACCATGAACGATATTGCCGTTGCAGCCGGGCGCAGCCGCCGCACCGTTTACACCTATTTTAAGAGCAAAGAGGAGTTGTTGGAGGCTTCTATCGAGATGGAGGTAAAAAAAATCTCCTCGGCTATAACAAAAGTCGCCATGTCCGACCTTGCACCAGACAAGAAACTCGTCAAGCTCATATTTGTGCGCCTGCACTCAACCCGCAGCATAGTACGCCGCAATGCAGGGCTGCGTTCCGAATATTTTAATAATGTGTGGATTGTGGAACATATACGCCGCACATTCGATGCACGCGAAATTGCACTCTTCCGCACAATAATATCCGAGGGCAAGCAGCAAGGGCTATTCACTGTCGAGAGCCCCGACCTCGCTGCACGCTTCTTGCATTTCTGCTTGAAAGGCATTGAGATACCCTTCATAAACGGAATAATGAACAAGAACAACGACGATAAGTTCGTGCAGCATTTTACAGAAAAAATAATCCTCAACGCATTGGGGCAAACCAATATCTCCGAATAAAAACAGGCGACACCATGGAGGTTCTACACGAAGACAATCACATAATTGTAATAAACAAGGCAGCCGGTGAGATTGTGCAAGGCGACAAAACAGGCGACGCATCCTTGTGCGACAAGATGAAAGCCTTTCTTAAAGAGAAATACGCCAAGCCCGGCAATGTATTCGTGGGGCTGCCTCATCGCCTCGACCGCCCCGTGAGCGGCATAGTAATATTTGCAAAGACAAGCAAAGCACTCGAAAGGCTGAACGAGATGTTCCGCGCGGGCAGTGTAAAAAAGATTTATTGGGCTATAACCAAGGAGCGCCCCGCACAACCCGATGCCGAGCTCGAATGTTGGATTCTGCGCAACGAAAAGATGAACAAGAGCTTTGCATACAAAAAAGAGGTTAAGGGAGCAAAAAAGGCGCAGTTGCACTACACCCTCATTGGCACGTCGCAAAATTACAATCTGATAGAGGTAGAACTAAAGACCGGCCGCCATCACCAAATTCGTTGCCAGCTCGCATCAATAGGCTGCCCCATAAAAGGCGACCTCAAATATGGAGCCAAGCGTTCCAATCCCGATGGCAGCATCTCGCTGCATGCCCGTTATGTGGAATTCACACACCCGGTATCAAAGGAATTCATACGCATAACAGCCCCACTCCCCGCCGACAAGCTGTGGCAAAGTTTTGAGCAGACAAACAACTAACTCCGGGGGTTACTCCTTCTTCATATAATACAATACCGAGCTGTTGCCCTTACGGAACAGTTCCCTTGCCGCACTGCGCACATCGGCAGCGGTAACGGCACGATAACGCTCAACCTCCTCCAAATGAAGATGAGCATCGCCGCGCAACTCGGCAATAGCAAGATTGTTTGCCAGATTCTCACCGCCAAGATTCCTGAAATAGAATTCCGATTCAAAACGGTTCTTTACCTTCTCAATCTCCTCGGCAGGCACAATCTGCTCCTTCAATTCATCGAGCTGCTCCCAAATGGCAGCCTCTGCATCCTCCATTGAAACGCCTTGCGCCACACGCGAATATATCCAAAAAAGCCCGGGATGCTCGCTCCCCGAGATAAAGGCATCTATTTTCGAGAATAGTTTTTTCTCCTTCACCAAGCGGGTGAGCAGACGGCCCGAATAGCCGTTTGACAGAATGTCGGATATCAAATCACAGGGATAATAATCGGCATCACCCCTGCCTCCCATGTGAAAAACCATATATAAAGCATTTTCGGGCACAGAACGAAATACCGTTTTGCGGCGCGCACGCAACTGACGAGGCTCCACAGGCAGTGCCGGGCGTTTGTATCCCTTGGAAGGGATTGCGCCAAACCACTTTTCGCTCCACTCCACCACCTGCTCAAATGAGAGGTCGCCAAGCACCACAAGAATAGCATTGTCGGGCGCATAATAACGCTTATAGAATTTACGCAGATGCGACAACGGCACGGAAGATATATGCGACAGCTTTCGCCCTATGGTGGACCAGCGATAAGGGTGCTTCTTATATGCCATGGCACGCAAAAGCATGCTCACATCGCCATAGGGGCGGTTCAAGTTCCCTTGCTTAAACTCCTCCATAACCACATTGCGCTGCACATCGACTTTTTTTGCACTTAACGACAGGTGCTGCATGCGGTCGCTCTCCATCCAAAAGGCAAGCTCGGCATTCTGTTTGGGAAGCGATATGTAGTAATTTGTTATATCGTTATTGGTATATGCGTTGTTCTCGCCGCCGGCACACTCCAACGGCTCGTCGAACGAGGGGACAGCCTTGGTGCCGCCAAACATAAGGTGCTCAAACAGATGCGCAATGCCGGTGAACTCATAATCCTCGTTCTTGGAGCCCACCGCATAAAGTACATTCACATATACCATTTGTGAATCGGGGGTGCGGTGATGCACTATGCGCAACCCGTTGGAAAGGGTTTTTCTATTTATTTTCATCGTCGAGCAGGGTAACCTTCTTTATAACAACATCCTTCAATGGGCGTTCACGAACATCGTAATCGACCGCCGAAATCTTCTCAACAATCTCAATACCTTCAATTACCTCACCAAAAACGGTGTAATAGCCATCGAGATGGAAGGCACCGCCATCCTCTTTATAACCACGGCGTTGCTCCTTGGTGTATTCCCATTTCTTACCTGCCATTGCCGAGTCGGTCATTGCACTGAACATATGAATCATATCGTTCAGTTCCCTCTTCTTCTTGGCACTTTTTTTACTCTCGGCATACAATTTGTTTATCTTGTCGGCATAAGGTTTTTGCAGGCTTTCGTACATGAGACGACGCAAAGTTTTATTATACTTTACCTCGTGCGAATCAAGGTTCTTATCATAAACCTTCTTGCCTGTGATTATGTAGAATTGGCAACCCGATGACGATATGCCCGGTTTAAGGCTTGCAGCCGACAAGGCACCGCGCTTGTGCCAAAATTTGGTTACATCTATCTCCATTGGGATATTGTAACTTACCTCTGTCGTACCAAGGTGTGCGCCCTTGGCTGCACCACGCGATTTGGGGTCGCCTGCCTGTATCATAAAATCCTTTGAAACACGGAAGAACAACTGCCCGTCATAGAAACCGTTTTTCACCAGATTCACAAAATTCTTACGATGTTGCGGTGTCTCCCTGTATAGCTTTATTTTTATATTACCCATAGAGGTCTCCATGAGCACATATTGGTCGCAGTCGGGGCTATCTTCGTTCAACTGACGAATTCCAAACTCTGTTTTGGGAGTATCGTTATCGGCACCGCCACAAGCACACAACATCATGGCTGCAAAAAAGATAAGCAAGAAAATCTTTTTCATATTCATTAAAATATCTCTGTTACGTTTTAGAACAAGTCAAAGATAGTACAAGCACAGTTAAATTAAAACTATTTCATAAACTTTTTATCCCCTCACCGCATTGCTAAATATTTATGACAACAAAAAAACAACCTATTCCAAATGTTTATATCTCATATACTATAACGAACAAGAAAAAATTGAGAAAAAGAGGAGCAGCGTGCAAAAGTTCCAAAGAAAAAATGGAGGTTGATAACATTTTTTTTAATTACTTTGCAAGGTTATGAAGAAAAGCGGAAGAGCAAAAAATATTTTCAGAATTATAGCCATGGCCATAATTGCACCCATAATTATTATATGGGTGCTTTGCACCTTGCTCTATCTGCCACCGCTGCAAAGGTATGCCACACGCAAAATAGAGAATGCGATTGCCGCAAACAGCGATTTTCGCTTGACGCTCGGTGGCCTGCATCTAACCTTCCCATGCAAGCTCACCATTAACGATTTTGAACTGTCAAAAGAGGCGGACCTCATTGCCGGTGGCGAAAAGATTTCGCTTAACATCAGCCTGTTACCTCTGTTGCGTGGCGAAGTAGAGGTAAATTACCTGCTCTTGGAAAATATCACCATGGACACGCGCAACCTCATAAATGGCACACGCATAGCAGGCGATGTGGAATATTTCAGGGGCGTAATGCGCAACATAGACCTCGCAAACGAGGTAGCCGATATAAGGCAACTGCACCTGAACGGGGCAAATATAAAAATAGATTTAGGCGAGGGAGAAGAGACCCCGGAGGATAGCACCTCCACCCCGACAAATTGGAAGATACGCCTGCGCAAAAGCAATATAGAGAACACGAATATCGCCATAAACCTATTGCAGGACAGCACAAGCATCGCTGCAGGAATAGATAAATTCACGACAAGGGATATCGATGCCGACATTGCAAGCAACAGATATTCCATAAAGGATTTGCTATTCACAAACAGCAAAGTAACATACGACCACGGCTCACAGCCACGCGAGGTTGCGCCATTGGAGCATATTGCCATAGAAAAGATAAACATTGGGGGAAGCGACATTCTATATTCAAGCAACGCCCTATCGGCAAAAATAGAAAAATTCACGCTTAACCAACCCGATGGCATAAACATTGAAAGCGGCAAACTGTATGCAACAGGCGACAGCAGCCGCATCGACATTAAGCGCATGGCCATAAAAAGCTCCAACGGTTCATTCATAGATGCCACAGCCACTTTACCGCTTGCAACAACAAGCATAGGCAGTACCATAAAAGCCAATGCCACTGCCCACATAAGCAAACGAGACCTCCGCGGATTCATAACAAGCGAACAGGCCGCATCGTTTACCACCCTGCCCGACTCGTTGCTGAACACAAGCATAACGCTGCACGGCACAACCGAAAGGGCTGTAATTGACACTATTACCCTTACAATCCCCACAATAGCCGCATTGCATGCCCATGGTGAGTTCAATAACATAAACAACAAAAAACGCACGGCGGCAATACAATTCAACGGCGATATATATGACACCGCACCGTTTACCGGAACAGCGGCAAAGGACGGCGTGCCCACCACACTATCCATAAAGGGCAACACCAAAATGAGCGGTGCCTTATACACAGCCGATGTAACCATTCATGGCAAGGGTGGAGGCGATATTCTCGCAATATACGACACGGACAACGGCAGCTACGACGCAAAGATTGATTTCAAGCAGTTCGACATAGAATCGTCGGTGGCAAGTGTGCCCATACAATCACTCACCATGCGTGCGTCGCTGTCGGGTGCCGGCACCAACATATTTTCGCCACACACCTATTATCAATTCTTTGCAACCGTAGACACGTTGCAAAGCAACAACTATTTGATAAGCGATATAACAATGAATGCCTTCCAAGCAAACAAATTTTCGCTCATATCGCTAAACTCGAAAGGGAATAAATCGGAACTCAGCCTTGTTGCAAACAGCCGTATCGATTCCACAAAAATCTCAAACAGCACAGAACTAAAATTAAACGATTTCTCATTCGATAAAATAGGATTGAGCGATAAGGCAGTGAGCGGAAGTATCGACCTTAAAATAGAGGCACAAACCGATATGAACGAGACACACAGCCTCAGCATGAAAGGAACCGACATTGTAATCAATACCCCGCAAAAGAGGTTTACCTCTGCCGATGTGAACATTGACATTGCCACAGCGCCCGATAGTTCATATATCACTGCCACCAATGGCGATTTAAGCATAAAAGGTACCCTTGCAAGCGGATACAACAACCTACTCAACCAAATAGAGGAACTGCAAGCAATGTTCTTGCGCACACGTTACAGCGAGAAGAGTATATACTACGCCAAAGACTTTGAACGGCTCCTGCCGGCTACAAGCCTCAACATGCAGTGCGGCAAGCAAAACATGCTTCACAATTTCATGGCGATGAACAACATCAAATTCAACAGCATAGACATTGCATGCAGCATAGATACCATAGCCGGATTAAGAGCAAAAGGCGCTGTTTACAACCTTGTAACAACCGACACAAAGCTCGACACAATACGCATTTCGGCCATTCAAGAGGATGAAAACATAAAGTATTTTGCAGGTGTACGCAGTTCGGCCATGACACCCGAAAAGGAGAAACAAAGTTTCCGCGCTGCGGTCTACGGCAATCTGCTACGCGATACGCTGAACACCACATTTGCCTTTACAAGCAACGACCACAGCGGCGACACCAAGATTAGCGCAAACACACTGCTTATGCCCGAAGGACTGAATATTCACATCGAGCCGCAAGCAAAAATCATAGGCGAGGAGTTCGACATAAACAGCGACAACTACATAAACATAGGCAAAGACGAGGCTGTGAGCGCAAACATACGCGCAACCGACACTTACGGCTCGGGCATGCATCTATATACCATTGAGGATAGCACGGCAAAGCACGATATCAGCCTCGGGCTCTTTAATATAAATCTAAAAAAGCTCACGGGAGCCCTTCCCTTCACCCCCGATATTGCAGGAACTTTGAATAGCGATATTCATTTTCGCGATGAAGCAGATGGTATTATCATCAGTTGCGACATGATGGGAGACAGCATTGCCTACGAAGGCAACTACATAGGTAACGAAATGGCTGAATTCGTATATCTGCCCAAGAAGAACAACAATCACATACTATCACTACTGCTCTATCACAACGACAATGAGTATCTGAACGTAGAAGGAGATTACAGCAATGGCAACATAAAAGGCAACGCCATACTCACGAGGTTGCCGTTAAGGGTAATAAACACATTCACAAAAGGCAGCAACATG
Source organism: uncultured Bacteroidales bacterium (assembly GCA_937914945.1). Lineage (GTDB taxonomy): Bacteria > Bacteroidota > Bacteroidia > Bacteroidales > Bacteroidaceae > HGM04593. The sequence goes on from CALGJF010000053.1 coordinate 7,038, forward strand.
AACATCGACGGCTATATCGACGGTGAATTATCGCTCAACGGTCCTTTGGAAACACCGCAATCCAATGGATTCGTGAAGTTCGATTCCGTTTACGTAGACGCCCCATTGCTTGGAACACAAATGCGCCTTGTCGATGACAGGGTGGAGATAGATGACAGCAAAATAAAGTTCAACGATTTCAGCATCTACGCAAAGGGTAACACCCCATTCAAGATAAATGGAGATATCGATATTACCCGCATAGCAAACCCCGTATTCGATTTAAGGATGCAGGCAAAGAACTACGAACTTATAAATGCACCACGCCGTAAGGGGTCGATGATATACGGTAAACTGTTTCTCGATATAAACTCCATGATAACAGGCCCCATGCAATCCCTTAAAATGTATGGCAATGCAACCGTGCTGGGCACCACCAATGTTACATATGTAATGCCCGAAAGCAGCATAGCCACAAACAACGAACTCGACGGGCTTGTGGAGTTTGTCAATTTCAGCGATACCACAAAAACCGTTACACCCGAGGATACACCCGACCTGGGCAACATAGCCATGTCCATGACATTGAACATCGAGGAGGGAGCATGGATAAATGCCGATTTCGATGCCTCACGCGACAGCTACATAAACCTGCAAGGCGGCGGGCAACTTAATATGAGCTATACAAGCGAAACAGGCATAAGCCTCACCGGACGCTACACCCTCAACAGCGGCGAAATGAAGTATCAACTGCCAATCATACCGTTAAAGACCTTTGCCATCAGCCCAGGCAGCTATGTAAATTGGACCGGCGACCCCATGAATCCAACGCTGAACATCACCGCCCTTGAAAGGGTTACCGCATCGGTATCGGTAGATGGCGGCAACAACCAGCCCGTGGCATTTGATGTGGGACTTGTACTTAGCAATTCGCTCGACAACATGGGGCTGAGTTTTACAATGCAGGCACCCGAGAATGCAGCCATACAAGACGAGCTTAACAGCCTCGATGCCGAAACACTTAACAAGTATGCTGTAACAATGCTCATAACGGGAGCCTACGTGGGCAGCAACGGCGGATTAACCGTTTCCAACGCACTCACATCGTTCCTCGATGCCAAGATTAACGACATTGCCGGCGATGCCATGAAGAGTGTAAGCATAAACGTGGGTATAACGGATATAGAGAACAAAGAGACCGGTGGCTCATACACCAATTACAGTTTCAGCTTTGCCAAACGATTCTGGAACGACAGGCTGACCATCGTTATCGGTGGCGAGGTGAACAGCGGCGACAACCCCGACAGCGGCAACAGTTTCATAAACAATGTATCGCTCGAATGGAGGCTCACCCCCAACGGCAATCGCTATCTGCGCCTTTTCTACGACAAGAATTACGAATCGATACTCGAAGGCGAGATTACCGAAACAGGCATCGGTTATGTATATAAACGCAAGCTGAACAACCTGAACGAACTCTTATATATAACAAGGCGCAACAAGCGACAACCCGCCGACAACAACAAAGAGCAAAACAGATGAGAAAAACAGTTACATACCTTATAATGGCAACCTTGCTGGCAAGTTGCTCCACCACACGGCATATACCTGATGGCGAACAGCTATACACCGGAATAAAAAAGATTGAAATAGATGGCGAGAAGGAGTATGCAGCAAGCAGCACAGGGCAACAGGCAATGGAAGAGGTTGTTGCAGCACTTGACCGTGCCCCCAACGGAGCCATAGCCGGCAGTTCCACATATCGCGGTCTGCCCGTGGGACTATGGTGGTACAACGCATTTTACAACAGCAAAGGCAGAATAGGGCGTTGGTTTTTTGAGACATTCGGAGATGCCCCCGTGCTGATGTCCGATGTAAACCCCGAACTGCGTGCGCAAGTGGCAAACAATATTCTCAAATACTACGGCTATTTCAACGGCAGTGTAACCGACAAGATTATAACGGACAAGAAAAACAGCAAGAAGGCAAAAGTAATATACAGCATCACACTGCACAAGCCTTATCTGTACGACAGTATTCAATACCGAGGATTCACAGGGAAAGCAGACAGCCTTATAAAAGCCACGAAGGCCGAAAGGCTCATAAGGAAAGGAGAACAGTTCAGTGCCACTGCCATAAACAGCGAGCGAGAGAGGATAAACACCTTGCTCCGCAATAACGGATATTACTACTACCAGCCCACATTCACACGCATTCTTGCCGACACGACAAACACCCCCGGATATGCACAGATGCGCATAGAACCACAAGCTGGGCTGGCAGCAAGGAACAACCGCCCATACACAATAGGCAACATAAATATACATATATTAAGGAACAACACTGCACAATATGCCGGCAGCAAGAACGACACCATAAGACGTTCCAGATTCTCCTATATATATAATGGAGAAAAGCCACCGGTGCGCCCCGGGACAATGTTGCGCAACATTTACATGAGGCCGGGCGAGCTATACTCGCAAGAGGCACAGCAAAAAACCGTGAGCCGACTGAGCCAGATAAACATCTTCGGCAACAGCAATATCACATTCACCCCACGCGGAGAGAGCGATACGCTCGACCTTAACATCATGGCACAACTTGACAAACCCTACGATTTTACATTCGAAATGAACGTAACGTCGAAGAGTAATAATCAGATTGGGCCCGGCAGTGTCATAAGTCTCTCGCGGAAAAACCTTTTCCGTGGTGGAGAGACACTCACAATGAGCCTCAAAGGCTCCTACGAGTGGCAGACAAAAGACGAAGGCATAACCGACAAGGATTTGCTTAACTCCTGGGAAATGGGGGCCGATGTATCGCTCACCTTTCCTCGTCTGTTCCTCCCTCTCTTTCAACGGAGGCTGATGCGCATACCATCATCCACTTCGCTCCGTGTATATGTAAACCGCCTGAATCGTTCCGGATTTTTCAGAATGATACATGTGGGTGGGGATTTATCGTACAAAATATACACAAAGAGCACAACCACACACACCATCACCCCACTGCGCCTCACATTCGACCTGTTAAGGGACACAAGCGAAAAGTTTGACGAGATTGTGTCAAACAACCGTTCGTTGCAAAACAGTTTTCGCGACCAATTCATTCCTGCCATGCAATATACCTTTGTGTATGACAACACAAAGACGCGGCACCGCAACAAAAGCTATTTCGAAGGCTCAATAACAGCTGCGGGCAACATCACATCGCTTGCCTTCTGCGCATTCGGTAAGGGATGGAACCAAAAAGACAAACATCTGTTCGAAAACCCATACGCACAATTTGTAAAACTCACGGCAGAACTGCGCCAGCTATACAGAATAAATCGAAACAATTTCATTGCCACCCGCATAATGGCAGGCATACTGCACAGCTACGGAAATTCGGAGTATGCACCATACAGCGAGCAGTTTTACATAGGCGGCGCCAACAGCCTGCGAGCTTTTACAGTGCGCACCGTGGGCCCGGGCAGTTTCCACCCGGCAACAGAGACACGATACTCGTATCTCGACGAAACAGGAACACTGAAATTAGAGGCAAACATCGAATACCGTTTCCGCATAATATCGGAATTACATGGTGCCATATTTGTTGATGCCGGCAATATATGGCTCACAAAAAAGGATGAAAGCCGCCCCGGAGGCGAGATTACCATGAAAGATTTTGCCAAGGATATAGCCCTTAACACAGGATTCGGTGTGAGATACGACCTCGATTTCCTTGTTTTGCGCCTCGACTTCGGACTCGGGCTGCACGCGCCATACAAAACCAACAAAAACGGATACTTCAATCTATCGCCGTTTGGCAATGGTTTTGCATGGCATTTTGCCATTGGCTACCCATTCTAAAGAATAATTTTTCAAATTTTGAAAAAAGAATACAAAATATTACTTAAAGAAAAACAAAATATCTATATTTGCAAAGTTACATACACAAATACGGAATAAACTTACTAATCTATAAATTAAATCTAATATGAAACCTACACTTTTTGTTTTGGCAGCCGGCATGGGCAGCCGTTATGGTGGCTTGAAACAGTTGGACGGCCTCGGCCCCAATGGTGAGACAATCATGGACTACTCTATCTTTGATGCTATCCGTGCAGGATTTGGCAAGTTGGTATTTGTTATCCGCAAAGATTTTGAGCAGGATTTCCGCGAGAAAGTATTGAGCAAATACGAGGGACACATCCCCACCGAATTGGTTTTCCAGGCTATCGACAACCTCCCCGCAGGCTTCACAGCCCCTGCTGAGCGCACTAAACCTTGGGGTACCAACCACGCAGTGCTCATGGGTAAAGACGTTATCAAAGAGCCTTTTGCAGTAATCAATGCCGACGATTTCTACGGCCGCGATGCATTTGCTGTTATGGGTAAATGGTTGAGCGAACTCCCCGAGGGCAGCACAGGCAAATACAGCATGGTAGGTTTCCGCATCTGCAACACATTGAGCGAGAATGGCAGTGTTGCACGCGGCGTTTGTTCAAAGAACGAGCAGGAGTTGCTTACCGGTGTTGTTGAGCGCACCGAGATCATGCGCGTTGATGGCGACATCTGCTTCAAGAACGAGGAAGGCGGCTGGACTGCAGTTGGCGAGCAGACTCCCGTTTCAATGAACTTCTGGGGTTTCACACCCGACTATTTCAAATACAGCGAGGAGCAGTTTGTTGACTTCTTGAAGGAGAATGCCGACAAGCCCAAGGCAGAATACTTTATCCCCTTGGTAGTAGACAACCTCATCAACAATGGCAAAGCCACTTGCGAGGTTCTCGACACTACAGCAAAATGGTTTGGTGTAACCTATGCTGCCGACCGCCCCGCAACCGTTGAGAAGATTCAGTCTCTTGTTGAGGCCGGTGAATATCCCAACAAATTGTTCTAATAGGGAATAACATAAAACCTACATATCAACGAGGGCAACCATGCGGTTGCCCTCGTTGTGTTTTTGGCTCACGCGACCTATAGCGGCAA
>CALGJF010000054.1 GCA_937914945.1 uncultured Bacteroidales bacterium
AAATACATGCTTGCATACTACGGCGAGGAAAGCTCCTTACTTCTCTCCATAAACAACGGCAAGATAGAACTGATAAACAGTTTCAGCACAACCGACAACCAAAACCAGCTATATTATCTGCTGGCAATTTGGAAATCTCAGGGGCTGTCGCAAACCGATGATACACTCTATCTTTGCGGGAGCAAAAGAGTTGAAGAACTCTCATCGGCAATATCACAATTCATACGTAACAGAGAGCGCATCAACCCGGGCGCACTCTTCCCGCCCAATCTGCTCAACAGAATAGGGAACATACCATTTGACCTACAAGCACTACTACTATGCGAATAATAAGTGGAAAATATAAAGGCCGTCATTTCGATATACCGCGCAATTTCAAAGCACGCCCCACAACCGATTTTGCAAAGGAGAATCTGTTTAATATCCTATGCAACATAATGGATTTTGAGGAGACAAACGCCCTGGACCTCTTTTCGGGGACAGGCAGCATAAGTTTGGAACTGCTCTCGCGCGGCTGTGCATCGGTAACATCGGTGGAGCTGGAGCCGCTGCATTTTACTCATCTGCGCAAGAGCGCAACCGCATTGAACGATAACAATTGGCACCTTGTGCGCGACGATGTATTCCGCTTTATCCGCCGTTGCACCGCAAGCTATGACTTTATTTTTGCCGACCCCCCATACGCCCTTAAAGAGCTCAAAGAGATACCGCAACTTATACTGCAATCCTCTATGCTTAAAGACGGAGGTATCTTTATTTTCGAGCACGGCAAGGACAACGATTTCAGCGACCACCCGCTCTTTTTCCGCCACGTTGCATACGGCAGTGTAAACTTTACCTTTTTCAAGAAATAATAACACTATAAAACAGGGGAGCAAAGGCGGGCTGCCGACTCCAAGCAACGCCGCCCGAAGGAACGCTCGGCATAGCCGCGTGCCGTTAATTGAGTACATCCCTTTTCATCGGCAAGAAAGAGTGCCTTCACGCTGCAAGCCACATCATCGTCATACACAAAAGCATTCACCTCAAAATTGTAATAGAAGCTACGGAAATCGAGATTTGTGGAGCCCACAGACGAAACCTTGTCGTCGCACACAATAGTTTTGCAATGCAACATACCATCGGTGTAAAGAAGAATTTTTACACCCGCCTCCAAAAGCGTTCCAAGATAGGAGTATGATGCGTAGTCGGATATCCTGTTATCGGAACGTGCCGGAATCATCAGCCTCACATCCACACCCGACAACGCCGCATTGCACATGGCCATAGTCATTGAATCGGTAAGCGCAAGATAAGGCGTCTGCATGTAAAGATAATTGCGCGCACCGCCTATAAGCATCAAAAAAGCCGACATTATCACACGATTGCTACCAACAGGATTCGATTGCGCCACCTGCACCATTGCCCCACCCTGTCGCTCAAGCAGCGGGAAATAGCGTTTGCCACACACCAAGGAGTTGTTTACAAAATACCAATCGACAAGGAATGATGTTTGCAGGCCGTGAACCGCACTACCGCGTATAGCAAGCATGGTATCGCGCCAACACCCCTGCGCAGTGCCTTTTACATACCTGTCGGCAATATTGCAACCACCGATATATCCCAAGCAGCCATCAATAACCACCACCTTGCGGTGATTACGATAATTCACCCTGTTACCAAGCACCGGGAAACGAACTTTCATGAAAGCCTCCACCTGACCACCGGCAAAACGTATCTCCTCAAAGAAATCACGAGGAACAGACCAACAGCCCACACTGTCGTAAATAACCCTTACCTCAACGCCTTCGCGAGCCTTTGCAATAAGTGCATCGCGCACTCGCATACCCACTTCGTCGTTCTCAAATATATAAAATTGCAGATGAATATGCTCTTTTGCCGCTGCAATAGCGCCAAGCAGTTCATTTATAAAAGCATAGGTGGAACCTATCACACGTACATCGCTCCCCGCCATGAGATAGGCCGATGCGGTATTTTCAAGATATGTTACAAGGGAAGAATGGGCGACAGGAGGCTGCACCCCATTCTGTGAACGATAACACAGGAGGCTGCGTTGCTGTATCTGCGAAAGAGAGCGACGGCTTATGTATTTTTTTCTTTTTGTATCGCGCCCAAAGAAAAAATACAATAAAACACCCAAAAAAGGAATAAACAGTAGCACCATTATCCATGCAAGGGTGCGTATGGGGTTGCGATTGTCGAGTACCACATACACCATTATAAACACTGCCAATACATTGTTTACAATGTAAAGATAACTCCAAAACCCATCGATATTAAGTAATTCTGCCATCACAAACTACCGCTTTTTGCGAATTTAGGCATAAAAAAGAGAATTGCCTCACAGATAGCCGTTTTTATAGCTTTTTAACCTTTCTGGTATATTCAAAGCCACAAAGAAACAATATACAACTGCATAAACAAGAACGAGAGTGAGATTTTCGCCACAATTTATGATATAGCAACAATTTTAAGCAAAAAAAATTTCGTTCTCTAAATATTTATATGTTTCTTTGCAACATAATGTGCCGGAACAAGCACATATACCCACAAAAACAAAAATAACAATAAAACTATATAAATATGGCAACAACAATCAAGTATGTAGCACTTGCTATAATCCTCATCGGAGCATTAGTCCTCATTTTGAGCCACTTCTGTGGTTGGAATAATATCAACGCATTAAATGTCAGCGCATATGTTGCTATGGTTGCAGGCCTTGTAACATATATCATTGCCGGCAAAAAGGCATTGGAGGAATAATAAAAAGCATGTGTCGTCCTAAAAAAGTGTTACAGGATTTGACACAAAAATAATCAAAGTTTTC
>CALGJF010000055.1 GCA_937914945.1 uncultured Bacteroidales bacterium
AAAACATCAGCTACGTTTTCCGTAAAAAAAGCGACCATATGCGCAGAGTTCTTTGTTTTACGAAATTCGGCTGCGCTCGTTGCGCGTGCAAGCAAGCTTGCTCCCACTCGCTGGCACGAATTTTGGTACTTTCTATCGGCATAGAAAGTACATAAAAAAGATAGCCAAAATGAAAGAACAACCGACAATCAGCACCGAGGATTTTCGAGCAAGCCCCCAACTTATGCTGTTTAGATCCCTCACTTCGTATCGAAATGACAAAACTTTGTTTTGTCATCGGTGAGTTTTGCAGTGAACGTCGCGGGCGGCCCTCCCTCCCCTCAGTCACTTCGTGACAGAGCCTCTTTGAGGACTCCTTTGTGGTACTAAAGCACCAGCCGTCGCAAGCAGTGCTGTGGCTTCGCACTGCCCCCTCAGGCAGGGGCGCAGTTAAAGTGATGTCCTGCGGTGCACGAAAGGCAAAACGAGCCAATGACTATTGTTTTGTTATCGACGAGTTTCCTCCTTTACCTTTTTGTTGCGCCAGAAATTGAAACCGGCATAGATGTTAATGGTGCCGAAACCATTGACAACCGACAGGCTGCTTTTGCGATAACTGTATGTGTGTGAAACAAATGATGCACCAATGTAGAATCGGCGGTTATTGTAAACCACGGCGGCGCGTGTGAGCAAATCGAAATTTATGCTCGAGAGGAACTCCTTGCCACTCTTTAATTGCAACGAACTGTTCTTGTAGCCTATTCCCGGGGTGAGTGATATGTTGGCAAGGCAGTTTTTTGCAAATACCCAGTTATATGAATATCCGAAGTTGATACTGTAATCCTTGTATTGCACCTCGTTGAATTTTAGTTGTGGGAGAATGGCTGCTTGCAGCTTTTCATCGAGCTTTGAGTGGTTGAAGGCGAACACTTGCGTGTTGTACGATATACCAAGGATGAACGAACCGGCACTTATGCGCTGGTTGGTTGTTTGGCTGTATGCTGCTGGGTACGAAAAACGCTTGTGGTTGAATATGTAGTATATATTAAACCCTTTTTGTTTGGTGCTGAACCCGGTGAGGCTGTTGTTGTAATTATCTATCGGAACACCGTTGTCGTTGAACCCATCGATGCTGGAAATCTTGAATCCTTTGTCGCGTCTGCGGTAGAATAGGTCGATACCTAATCTTGATGTGTAGAAACTGAGGTTTATATCCTTCTTAGCATCGTTCTTGGTGAGGTCGAAGCTCCACCCGAGGAATATCCATCGCCAGCCTGCGTATAGCCCTATCTTGTTGCCGTTGTCGGGGCGGAACGATATGCTCTGGCTTTCGTCATCGGCCGTAAAACGGTAATACTCGTAGTTGTACGAGTATTGCGTCATTATGGTCATATTGTATAGGTTGGGGGTAACGTAGAGGCTGTCTTTCTCATCGAGTTTGGTATTGATGAGTTCCTCTGCTTTGTGCAGCTTGTCCTGAGTGTAATCGACTATTACATTGTGGGATAGTTCGTCGATTAGTTTGTTTTGTGCTTGGGTGGTGGCGATAATGAGTAGTGCGGCAATGGTTATTGCCACTCGAAGGGGTGTGCTATGTGCCGTGTGCTTGCTCATAGCTGCGGTGCGTTAAAAAATTTTCCCTAAAATCTTGTCGAGCACCCAATTGGTGGGTGTGGCGCTGATGCTGTCGCACGTGCAGTTGCTCTTGCGTTGCAGGTGCTCCACTATATTCCTTATGAGGGGCAGTTGCACGTAGGGCGGGTTGGGAATTTTGAACTCTTTTGTTTCGCCCTCGCCCTTATATACTATAGGCTCGAAAGTGAATACCGAGAAACGGATGCTGCCTTTGCTGCCAAAGATTTCTATATGGTCCTCTTTTGACGATTCGTCTGATACAAAGCACCATGAGCCGGAGCCGGGCACTCCATTCTCGAACTTGAAGCATGCGCTCACCGTGTCCTCGGCCTTGTATAGCCCGCCACGGTTGGCTGCATAGCCTTCGGCATGGAGTATGCAGCCGAACATATCTTGCAACAGGTCTATCTGATGCGGGGCAAGGTCGTAAAAGTATCCGCCACCTGCTATGTCGGGGTTTACACGCCATGGGAGGTTGTTGCGGTTGTAGTCGAGGTCGCGTGGTGGCACGGCAAAGCGTATCTGCACGTTGAGTATCTGCCCTATGAGGGGGAGCAGTTCTTTTACCTTCAAAAAGTAGGGGAGGTAGCGGCGGTAGTATGCCACAAAGCAGGGGATGCCTGTTTCGCGCGATATGCGGTTTATGCGTGCGCAATCCTCGTAGCTGGCAGCCAGGGGCTTTTCTACATACACGGGCTTGCCGGCTTTCATTGCCATGATTGCGTATGTGGCATGCGACGATGGCGGTGTGGCTATGTATATGGCATTCACCTCGGGGTCGTCAATGAGTGCCTGTGCGTCGGTGTAGTAGTGGGGTATGTTGTGGCGACGGGCATAGTCGCGTGTCTTGTCTTTGTCGCGCCCCATGACCGCTACCACCTCGGAGCCTTTGACAAGGTTGAATGCCGGGCCGCTCTTCTTTTCTGTGGCTTCGCCGCAGCCTATGAATCCCCATCTTACTGTTACGTTCATGACTGTTTAGTTATAAAAGTTCCACGATAGTCCCAGCCATAGTGTGGCGGGGTTGAGAGGGTAGTGAGGGGCAAGGAAATAGTTTCTGTTGCCGGTTCCTTCGTTCACATGCTGGTATTTAACATAGAAGCGTGTCTCCTTGAGCAGGAAGTTGGCATATACGCTTGCTATGGGGTAGTCGCCTATCTCCACTTTGTCGCCGGGGTTTTGCAGGCAGAACTGCCCAAGTGCAGGGGAGTAGTCGGGGGCGTAGTAGGCGGTGAAGTAGCGCACATCGGCTCCAAGTTCTGTATTCAACACCTTGGCTATCTTGAATTTTATGTATAGGTTGGCGTATATGTTAAAATCGGGCAGGGGGAGTATCTCTTGTTTGCTGCTGCGCTGGTAAGTGAGTTCGGTGTCGATGTTCAGTATGCCCCATTTAAGCCCTTGGTGCAAGGTGGCCGATATTACCTGTATGTTGTCATCGGCCTGCTGCACTGCCAACTTGCTGAGCGGTGTACCATCGCTTGTAGCGGCAGGAAGGCTTGCAAAGTATGTGTAGTTTTTTATGTTCTCGATGCCTGCTCTTATGCGGGTGCGTGTCTTTTCTATGTTGGCATCAAGTTCTATACGGGTTTTGAATTCTTTGTCCAGCTCGCTGTCGTCCCACCAATAGTGCTCGGAGTGGAAATGGCGGTAATAGAACGATGGGCGGTTGTTCTTGGCAAATGCCTTGGCTGCTATTGATGCGGGCTTGCCCCATAGGTTGAAGTCGAGCTTGCCTTCTCCCTCCAGTGAGAAGGCGCCGAGGTCGTCGCCGGTGATGGCTGTTTCGCCTTGAAGTTTGTATTTGAGTGTGTTTTTCAGTTTACTCTCAATTATTCCACCCACGAATATGGTGTGTTCGTTGTATCGGTGTGCATACTCTACACCGTTGTCGGCTATGGTGTCGGGCATGGTGTAGCGGTTGTACCGGTGCGATGCGTAGGCGGTAACATCGGCAAATGCCCATTTGCTGAATCCCTCACACAGCGATAGCCCCACGCGGTTTTCAATCGATATGTTGCGGTAGCTGTCTATGGAGTCGAAACGCAAATATTGATCGGCATAGAAGTTTGCGGGTTGCTCGTAGTTGCGGAACTCGCGCTTGCCGGTAGAGAAATCTATGGTGTGCGTAATGCGTGCCACGTTCACAAATTCCTTGTCATCGCTATCGTCTGTGGTGGGTGTGGCTTTGGCGGTTGTCGCGCTGTCAGCCTCTGCTTTTATGCTCTTTTGGCGGTAGAACCCGAAATTGTAGTTGTGGGTGAAGTAGGCTGTATATACCTCGTTCCTGTTCCATGTTTTCTCCATGCGCACCGGTATGTCGGCCGGGGTAAAATTGCTGTTTGAACCGTCTGTCTCCTCGGGGCGCTTTATGTAGTCGTCGTTAGTGATACCACCGTTCTCGGCAAGCTTCATGTGGTAACGGCTTGCAAGCAGGTGGTAGTTGTAGCGGTCGCTGCGGTAGTATGAGAAGACGGAAAAGTTCATGAGTGCCGACGATTGATTGTCGTAGCGTCCACGCCCGTAGAGGTAGTCGAACATTCCGCCTATGCCGAAGTGCTTGCCTGCGTTCCTTGAAAAGTATGCGCGGAAACGGTCGTCGCCATCTACCTTGTCGCCCGATGTGTGATAGGTGAGGTTGGTATAGGGCGATTTGGTGTCAGTGAAGAATAGTTCTCCGGGGCGGGTTATGAAGTAGTCGTAGGGGGCAAGAAAATCAAACGTGGTTGTGGTGGGGCGGTTGAAGAATATGCGCGATTGGCGGGGCGATCCCATGTTGCCAAGTATGTTGTATTCTCCGTTCATGCCCTCGGTTTGTGCCCAGTTCTGGTACATGTATTGCAGTGTGTCGGCATTTACCGGTATGACGGTGCCCAGCGCCTCGGCTATGTGCCATTGGTGTATCTCCTTGGGCACGGTGAGGTTTACACTGTTGCTGTCTTTGGGGGCCTTGTGAAAGGGGTTGAATATCTCTCCGCTGCCAAATCCGCCTTGCGATTGGGCAATGGCACTCTGCACGCACAGGGCAAGCAGGGCTGTAACGAGAATATATGAAATGGTCTTGTTCTTCATCGTTTTTCTTTAGAACATAAATCGTAGAATGAACTCTATCATTTTGCAGGTCATGGCTATTGTCCCCACATACAGAAAGAGCGAGGAGCCGCTTGCGGCAAAATAGAGTATTATGGTGGCTGCTGCTCCTATGAGGAACAATATATTGAGTATGTATCTTATTTTATATATTGTATTCACGGTGGTAGTTTTTTATTTTTTTGAGTTTATGTGGCTTGCAAGTGCTTGGGCAAGGCTTTCGTAGAGGTCGATGGTGCGTGTGCGGAACTTGCCGTAGAAACGGTGCAGCTTGCCTTTTTTGTTTATGGCAACATCGTCTGTTATGCACTTTTCGGCTGTTACTTTGAGCCCGCCATCGTCTGCCTCGTCGTCCCACCAGTAGTTTATGCGCGACATGTTGAACTTGCAACTGCCGTCGGTGCAGGTGATGGTGAGGAAGTAGTTTATTCTTGTGCGGTTGAGTATGAAGAATGTTTTGCGGAATACGATGTACTCCTCGGCCTTTGCCACTACGGTACCGGGGGTATCCTGCTCATACTGCTTGAATCCTATTACCGTGGGTTTTACGAAACGGCTTGCAAGCCACTCCTTCACCGCGTTCTCTATCTGCGTGGCGGTGAGCCCCTCGGCAGGTATTGTTTTTTCAAATGTTACCTTGTTGTTTACAATGGGTACGGTGCCCACACTGTACTCTTTCTTGACAACTTTCTCTCTCTTCTTGAACAACTGCGCCTGTGTTACCGATGTAGAAACAAGTATAAGCAATATGAATGATAATATCTTTCTCATATAATTGTATATTTATATTAATAGTATGGTGCGAAGATAATATAAAACTGCAAGGAAAACAAGATATGATAAACGGCAAATGGTAAATGTTGCTTAAATTTAAGAAGCTGTTTAAATTTCTTTCGAGAAAAATGATTACGTTGTCCGCGAATTGAGCTTGCCTTTTTATGCTCTTTTTTGTCTGTTTTCCCCTTTTTCGCAGTTACATAGCCCGCTATGCGTCTTTGAAAAATGAAAAAACATTCTAAAAAAGACCTATAAAAATTTCAAGGACATAAATTAAAACAGCTTCTAATATCAGCGGTTGATTATAAAATGGATGAAGCGTAGTTGTTATCTCTGTATTTTTTAGTATCTTCGCAACGTGCTGTTATAAATGTTATTCTCGTTATGGACAAGAAAACTAAAAGCGTAATAAAGATAATTCTCATAAACCTTGCGGCAATGTGTGCCGTGGTATTCCTCATATGCTATGCCGTGTTTGCATGGCTCGATAGTTATACACTCCATGGGCAGGTTATTGATGTGCCTGCAGTGTGCGGTATGCATATAGACGATGCTTCCGAGGCATTGCGCAATGCCGGCCTTGATTATGAGGTGGTAGATTACAAATATAAAAAAGGAGCGGCCGAGAACGAGGTGGTGGAACAACATCCTCTGCGTGATGCGCAGGTTAAAAAAGGCCGTCGCATCCAGCTTACTTTGAACTCGGCAAACGAGCCTATGCAGAACTTGCCCGAAATTGTGGATAACTGCTCGTTGCGCGAGGCTGAGGCGCGTCTGCGTGCTGCAGGCTTTAAACTCACCGAGGGTGTGAGGGTGCCGGGCGAAACCGATTGGGTCTATTCCGTTCTCATGGGTGCCGATACTCTTAAAAACGGCGCCAAAGTGCCTATGGGTGCCACACTCACTCTTGTTGTGGGCAGTGGCGAGGAACCCAAGGTTATTGACGAGCCTGTAATGGAGGATTCTTGGTTCGAATGATATCCCTATGAGCGAAAAGGATTTTTTTGAGGATATAGACGATGTTTTTGTCGATGGCGACGAGCTGTCGTCCGAGGAGACGTTGTTTAAGGAGGTGCATCTGGTTGCCGATAAGGGGCAGTCGCCCATTCGCATCGACAAGTTCCTCATAGACCACTTGGCAAATACATCGCGTAACAAAATACAACAGGCGGCCGACGCCGGGGCAATAGCCGTAAATGGCAAGGTGGTTAAGAGCAACTACAAGGTGAAGCCGTGCGATGATATCATCATCACCATGAACACACCTGCCTATGACAATAGCATCGTGCCCGAGGATATTCCCATTGATGTGATATATGAGGATGACGACCTGATGGTGGTTAATAAACCTGCCGGTTTGGTGGTGCATCCGGGCTGTGGCAACACGCATGGAACGCTCATAAATGCTGTGGCATGGCACTTGCGCAACAATAAGGATTTCGATGCCAACGACCCGCAGGTGGGGCTTGTTCATAGAATAGATAAAAACACATCGGGCCTGTTGGTGGTGGCAAAAACTGCTGCTGCAAAGGCTCACTTGGGCATGCAGTTTTTCAAAAAGACTACCAAGCGCACATATAATGCCGTGGTGTGGGGCTCAATGAAGGATGATGAGGGAACGGTGGTAGGTAATATTACCCGCAACCCGCGCAACCGCTTGCAGATGTGTGTGTCGCCCGACGATGCCGTGGGTAAGCATGCCGTTACCCATTACAGGGTGCTTGAACGCTTGTCCTATGTATCGCTTGTGGAGTGTAATCTGGAGACGGGGCGTACACATCAAATAAGAGTACACATGAAGCACATAGGGCACATTCTGTTTAACGACGATGTGTATGGCGGCGATGAGATATTGAAAGGTACCAATTTTAGCAAATACAGCCAATTCGTGCGCAACTGTTTCAAGATTTGTCCGCGTCAGGCGTTGCATGCCAGAACATTAGGGTTCGTGCATCCCACCACAGGCGAGATGATGTTCTTTGATTCTCCCTTGCCTGCCGATTTCAACGAGTTATTGGAGGCGTGGAGGCGTTACTCGCAGGCGAGTGCCTCGTATAATCAGTAAATTTCAGGTGGTTCTATAGAGATTTACACATGGTTGTCATTTCGACGACCATATGGGAGGAGACGTGTTGTTGAGGGCTTGCCCGAAAAAATCTCTTATTAACGCCATTTGAGATTCTTCACTCCGTTCAGAATGACAACTCTTTATTATTTGTGTAGAATTCTATATAATTACCAAATTTTATTTGATAAGCAGGCTTTCGAGCTGTTGGCGGTTGCCGTTGAAGATGTTTATATCCACATCTTCGGGTATGCCGGGAACCTCACCCATGTCCGAGCATTGCCAAATGAGCCACTCTACATCCTTGCCAAGCGAATCCACATAGTAGTGGGCTACCCACGATGGGTAGCGGGCAAAGAATTTATCGGTGAGATAGCGTGTCTTGTACTTGCGATAGGTATATAGTATGGGTTTCACGCCATAGTGTTCCTCTATCTTGGTAATGAATGTTTTAAGTTCCTGCAAGAATTTTGTTTTGTCTTTGGGGTTCACCTCTATATCTACCATGGGGGGCAGGTCGCCCTTTTGCAGTTTCACGGTTTTTATAAACATCTCTGCTTGTGCAAGCCCTGTCGAGTGGAGGCTGAAAAAGTGATATGCGCCGCGTATGAATCCATGCTCGCGGGCATTGTTGAAGTTATCGGTGAAATTTACATCGGTAAAGTCGCTGCCCTCTGTTGCTTTTATATATACAAAGGAGATAGGGGCATCGGCAGGGTTTTCGTTTTTGAATTTTCCCCAATCTATATTGCCCTGATGGCGCGAAATGTCTATGCCATAGACCGAAAAACCCGATGGCAGGCAAATCTCGTATTGCTTATGCCCGTAGCATGGAAGGAAACGATAAAAATATGGGCGGAAAAAGAGAATAAAAGTACAATAGAGAGCTGTAAACGATACAAGCACAACAATGCACAAGGATAGCCAGCCGGGCATATCGCTACGCTTTGGTGCGCGAGACGATGAACGGCGGGCGGAAGTTTTCTTCCGTCCGCCGGTTCTCTGTTTTATATTCTTTGTCTCTGCCATTCAGGCGATTAAAGATTTATTACTTCTGCTGCTCCAGGGCAAGTGTTTTGGTTGTCTGGTCGCATACCTCTGTGGGACCGAAGTATTGGATGGGGCCGGGATATACGTAGCAGGTCTCTTTTGCCCATGTCTCGCGGTTTGCTGCAAAGGTTTTGAAGGGCGCGCCCTCGAGGTCAACCAATGCCTTCTGGATAACGGGCTTCATCTCGCCGTGGCGACGCTCCATGTTCATCATCATGGTGATGGGGATACCACCTGCAATCCACTCGGCAGCGGGAGCTGTGGTGTTGCGGATAGATGACATGTAACCTGTCTTGCCGGCAGCGATGAGCTGCGATGCGTTGTAACCGAGTGCATAGCAGTAGTCGGCATCATAGTTAGAGGGAGCTGCGCAACGGCCCTCGTAGCCGAAGAAGTGGTGCTGGGGGTTGAAAGAGCCTGTGTATTTGCCCTCTTTCTTCCATGCTGCCAACTTGTTGCCTACCATCTCCGACAGCAGTTTCTCTGTCTCGATGAGCGATACCTGTACGTTGCCGTGGGGGTCGCGGTCCATTGTGAGCTGGCGTGCAACACCTGCAGGGAGGCTTGCATATACCTCGCCATTCTCTTTTGAGAGGTGGTCGATGATGTATTGGCGTTTCTCAGCTGCCTCAACAGCGGCATACTCCTCGCCCTTAACTGCCAACAGGTCGTTGAGTTCGGCAATGAGTGATTTCATTGCGGGGATGAACTCGATGAGGCCCTCGGGGATAAGTACGGTACCGAAGTTGTTGCCTGCTGCTGCGCGCGATGCCACAGCCTCGGCAATAGATGTTACGATGTTGTCGAGCGAGAGGGCTTTCTTCTCAACCTCCTCCGAAATGATACAGATGTTGGGCTGTGTCTGCAATGCGCACTCAAGAGCAATGTGAGAAGCCGAACGGCCCATCAACTTGATGAAGTGCCAATATTTTCGTGCAGAGTTACAGTCGCGCTGTATGTTACCGATAACCTCTGAATATACCTTACATGCGGTGTCGAAACCGAACGATGTCTCAATGTAGGCGTTCTTCAAGTCGCCGTCGATGGTCTTGGGGCAACCGATTACCTGAACACCAGTGTTCTTTGCTGCATAGTACTCGGCAAGCACGCAAGCGTTGGTGTTGGAGTCGTCGCCACCAATGATTACAAGTGCCTTGATGTCGAGCTCTTTGATAATCTCCAAGCCTTTGTCGAACTGCTCTGTTTTCTCCAATTTTGTACGGCCCGAACCAATGATGTCAAAACCACCGGTGTTGCGGTATGCGTCCATAATCTCAGAGGTAATCTCCATGTATTTGTGATCTACCAAACCACCGGGGCCCATGAGGAAACCAAAGAGACGGCTGTCGGCGTTCAACTTCTTGATACCATCGAAAAGGCCGGCAATTACGTTGTGTCCGCCGGGAGCCTGGCCACCCGATAGGATAACACCCACGTTGATTGCGGGATAGTTAACAGCCTCGCCACCCTTCTCAAATGTAACGATGGGCAAGCCGTATGTGTTGGGGAACATAGACTTGATGGCCTCTTGGTCGGCTACCGATTGGGTTGCCGCGCCTTCACTGATTTTTACAACCTCTTTCAATGCTTGAGGTAACTTGGGCTGATACTCAGCTCTTGCTTGTTGTAATGCGCTTATCTTCATATCTTAAATTAATAAGTTAATATTGTTCTTTTATTCAAACTATTCGCAAATTTCGCTTTTTTTTGCGAGATGTAAAAGAGGTTTGCCGTTTTTTATCGGTCATTCATTAAATTATTTATAAAATTGATTCTATTTCTTGTAAATATTGTTTCTTTTCGCAGAAAAGTGTATCTTTGGCAATTGGAGATTCGTGGTGAATCCTGCATATTGAAAATTTGAAAATTATAAAGATTATGGCAAGTAGAAAGAATTTGAAAAAGGTTATTACTTTTGTTGTTGATGATTTGGCTACCGAGGCTTTCCTGCTCTCATACGATGCAAAAGGAGATACCGAGGCTTGGGTAAATGTGTTTAACAAAATATTCAGCCTTAATACAGAATATATAGCTCGCGTTAATCATGTAGAGCCGGGCATGCCTGCAAAGAAGTATTTCAATGCGTTGTGCGACTCTTTCAACAAGGATGCAAAAGCTATTCTTGCAGAGATAGCAGAGCTTTCCAAATAATGAAATGAATTATGCTTAAAAGGGTATCGGTCTTTTTGACCTGCCTGTTATGTGTAGCGGTTTTGTCGGCGCAGACTGTCGATAAAACCGTTACGCGTTCCATAGAGAAATTCTTTACAAAATATACCCCCAAGGGCGTACATGTGAAGAATTGCGGGTTGGAACGCAGGCGCAACAATGTAATAGTGAACAAGGGTGCGCGCAAGATAACCGTCTATGCGAACCAGAATTTTGCTGCACAGGTATTTACCCCTGATGTGGTGGAGGAGATATATGCGGGTATAAAGAAGGCTCTGCCGTCGGCCTATGCAAAGTACAAGGTTACGGTTATAGCGGCCCGTAAGCCCATAGAGGAACTTATTCCCAATAATATGCGCGAAAAGACACTCGATAAGAGTCGACTATGGGGTGGTGTGGATTACGATGGTGCACCGTGGGTCAAGAATATATCCAGGCCCTATGTGGCGAGCAGGGGGCTCGAAGGCCGCCATGTTGCTCTGTGGCAGAGCCATGGTCGCATATATTCGGCCGACAAGGGGCGGTGGCAGTGGCAGCGTCCTTCGCTCTTCTGTACCACGGAGGATTTGTTTACACAATCTATTGTTGTGCCTTTCCTCATGCCTATGTTGCAGAATGCGGGTGCAGTGGTTTACACCCCGCGCGAGCGCGACCCGCAGAGGGAGTGCGTGGTGGTGGATAACGATTCGGCATGCGGTGCATCGCGTTATGTGCAGGAGGCCGAAAAACGACGCGAATGGCAGCCGGCAGGCAAGGGGTTCAAGCCGCGTGCCGGTTATTACGTTGACGGGGAGAATCCCTTTACTCATGGCACTGCGTCGTGCGTGGAGGTGTCCGATGGCGGCAAGCGTACTACGGCAGTGGCACGTTGGGTGCCCGATATACCGCGCGATGGCATGTATGCCGTGTATGTGTCGTACAAAACACTGCAAAATTCTGTGCCCGATGCGCGTTACAGCGTGCTTCACAGCGGCGGTGTTACCGAATTCAAAGTCAATCAGCGCATGGGTGGCGGCACTTGGGTGTATCTTGGTACGTTCCGTTTCAAGGGTGGAGCAAACGAGAATCAGGGTGTTCTGCTCACCAACAACAGTAATTTCAAGGGGGTGGTTACTGCCGATGCAGTGCGTTTTGGTGGTGGCATGGGGCTTGTGGCTCGTGGCGACAGTCTGCCACAGACAAGCGGCATGCCTCGATATTTGGAAGGGGCGCGCTATGCATTGCAGTATAGCGGTTTTCCGTATAAGGTTTACACTCCCAGCGAGGGTGAATTGGATTATAACGACGATATTAACTGCCGTTCGCATGCGGTGAATCATCTGGCAGGCGGCTCGGTTTACAACCCCGATACCTTGGGGCTTAATGTGCCTATTGAGCTATCCTTCGGTTTTCACTCCGATGCGGGAATTTCGGCCGAGGATAATATAATAGGTTCGCTTGGTATTGTTACCACCGATTTTAACGGGGACAGCATAGAGGCGGGGCTTTCGCGTTATATGTCGCGCGATGTGGTGAGCAATCTGCTGATGGATGTGCAGCGCGATCTCACTGCGCGCTATGGCAAGTGGCAGGTGCGCGGAATTCTCGATCGCAGTTACAGCGAGTCGCGCCTGCCTGTTGTGCCGGCTATGATTTTTGAATCGCTCTCGCACCAGAATTTTATGGATATGGTCTATGGGCATAACCCCGATTTCAAGTTTACGCTTGCCCGCGCGGTATATAAATCGTTGCTGAAGCAGATAAATTTTATTCATGGTAACGATAAATATGTGGTACAGCCGCTGCCCGTAAAGGATTTTTCTCTGTCGCTCGACAAGGAGCGTACCAAGGTGCAGCTTCATTGGCAGCCTGTTGAAGATGAACTTGAGCCTACGGCAACGCCAACAGCCTATATCGTATATACAAAAATCAACGATGGCGATTTTGACAATGGCAGGTTGGTGAAAGGTAATAAATTTGAGATGGATATTCTCAAAGATGTGCAGTATAGCTTTAAGGTGGCTGCGCTTAACGATGGTGGCGAGAGTTTCCCCTCCGAGGTGCTTTCTGCATTCGCATCGGGGCAGGGTGGTGCGCTGGCACTCATTGTGAATGGTTTTCATAGGTTGAGCGGCCCCTCCGAGGTGTTCACTGCATCAAAAGCCGGGTTTGACATGGACAACGATGCAGGTGTGGCATATATGCATACGGCCGAATATGGTGGTCGCCAGCTCGATTATGAGCGTGCCAACATAGGCTTTGAGGATGGCTTGGGGCTCAGTGGCAACGATTTTGAGGGGCTGTTGATAGCCGGTAATACCTTTGACTATCCCTGCCTGCATGGGGCGGCTTTGGCGGCAAACGGAATTTCGTTTGTTTCGTGCAGTAGCGAGGCTGTGATTGATGGCTATGTTTCGCTTGATGGCTACGATGTGGTGGATTTTATTGCCGGTGTAGAAAAGCAGGGTGAGCAGGGCTCGCTTCTGGGATATAATCGCCCATACAAAACATTCCCTGCTGTGTTGCAGAATAAGTTGGTTAAATATCTTTCGGGTGGTGGCAGGCTCTTTGTGAGTGGCGCACACATAGCAAGCGATATGAGCAAGAACGATGATGACCGTAAATTCATAAGCACGCTGCTTAAATTTGAATATGGCGGCTCCATGGCCGATGTGTCGGAGGATAAAATCTTTGGTTCCAACCTTTCTTTGCCTGTTTATCGCACGGTGAACGAGGAGTGCTATGCGGTGCAACGCCCCGATGTGCTTGTGCCTGCCAAGGATGCCTTTGTGGCTTTTGTATATGAGAAGAGCAAGAAGAGTGCCGGTGTGGCCTATGCCGGCAAATACAGAGTTCTTGCTACGGGATTCCCCTTTGAGGCTGTTGCCGACGAGGATTTGCGTTTCAGCCTCATGGGCTCTGTCATGCGTTTTCTGCTTAAATAGTGTGAATATGTTATATTGCGCTTATGAGGAATATGCGCACCTTGTTGTGGCGAATGTATGTTAATTATTGTTTTGAGTGAGTGTGGCAATAATTTATTCGATGTGGTTAAGCCTATTTGGTAGGATTTATATAAATAGAACAGGAGTTTACGTTGTAAACTCCTGTTCTTGTTGTTTTATCATTATTAACCTAACGTTGCAATCAGTGTTGCACCGTATTATCTTTTCTTACCGTTGTACTCGTCGGATACAGTAAGTTTTTTACGTCCTTTTGCGCGGCGAGATGCCAATACGCGACGGCCGTTCTTTGTGGCCATTCTCTCACGAAAACCGTGCTTGTTCTTTCTCTTTCTGTTAGAGGGTTGGAATGTTCTTTTCATCGTCTTATATTATTTTATATGTTTTACTCAAAATATGCTTTCGCCATTCAGCTTGCAAAATTAGTGCTTTTTTTTTATTTGGCAAAGATTTTAACATGCAATTTTTCTTTTATGCATAATAATTTCGGCAAATTGGGTGATTGCATATAAATAGAACAGTCGCTTGCCAAGGCAAGCGACTGTTATGTAGCACTTGTTTATTGTCTGTTAGATTTCGGCGATAACCTCAACCTCCACAAGTACATCCTTGGGAAGCTGCTTGACAGCTACGCATGAGCGTGCGGGTTTCTCGGTAAAGTACTGTGCATATACAGCATTGAAAGCGGCAAAATCCTCCATGTTTTTCAAGAAACAGGTTGTCTTGATTGCTTTCTGGAATGAGCTGCCTGCCTCGGTGAGCACAGCGTCGAGGTTCTTCATAACCTGTGTTGCCTGTGCCTCGATGCCCTCGGCCTCTACCTCGCCTGTTGCGGGGTTGATGGGTACCTGGCCCGATGTGAAGAGAATGTTACCGCATACGATGGCCTGTGAATAGGGGCCGATTGCCGCAGGGGCGTTGTCTGTATGAATCTTTTTAATCATAGTGGTTAAAATTTATTGTTTTCTAAAATTGTGAATCCTGCTTTAAGGAGGGCTTTGTTTATCTCCTCAACTTGTGCAAAGTTACGTGTTTCCATGTTTACGCGCAAGAAACAACCGTTGATGTCCATGCTTGCATTGGCGCGCTCGTGGTGTACCGATATTACATTGCCTCCATGCTCGGCTATGATTTGCGAGATTTTGAGCAACTGTCCGGGCTTGTCGAGGAGTTCTATTGTGAGTGCGTATGAACGACCGGCAGTGAGGAGGCCTCGCTTGATTACGCGGTCGAGGATTGTTACGTCTATGTTACCACCCGATACCACGCACACAACCTTCTTGCCTTTGATGGGTACTTTGTTAAACATGGCAGCTGCAACTGCAACGGCACCTGCACCCTCGGCAATGAGTTTCTGTTTCTCGATGAGCGAAAGGATTGCCGATGAAACCTCGTCGTCGGTAACGGTTACAATCTCGTCAACGTATTTGCTGCAGATGGCGAAAGTGTTTTGTCCGGGCTCTTTAACAGCGATACCGTCGGCAATGGTGGCTACGCCGGGAAGGCGTTCTATTTTCTTGTGTTTAACCGAGTTGAACATGCTGGGCGCACCGCTTGACTGCACGCCATATACTTTTATCTTGGGATTGAGCGATTTTATGGCAAAGGCAACACCCGATATGAGACCGCCGCCACCGATGGGCACGATTACTGCATCCATGTCCTTCAATTGGTCGAGCAACTCCAAGCCGATAGTGCCCTGGCCTGCAATAACATCCTCATCGTCAAAGGGATGAATGAATGTGTAGCCATGCTCATCGCGCAGTTGCAATGCTTTTTGATAGGCATCGTCGTAAACGCCCTCGACAAGGCATATTTCTGCACCGAAATTTTTAGTAGCCTCAATCTTGGAGATGGGCGCACCGTCGGGGAGGCAGATAGTGGATTTTATGCCGTTTTTGGTTGCGGCAAGGGCCACGCCTTGTGCATGGTTGCCTGCCGAGCAGGCGATAACACCTTTTTTCTTCTCCTCCTCGGATAGCTGTGAAATCTTGTAGTATGAACCACGAACCTTGAACGAACCTGTCAGCTGCAAGTTCTCGGGTTTTAGAAATACCATTGCATCGGGGTTGATGTTGGGGGCCTGAATGAGGTCTGTGCGGCGTATAACGTCTTTCAATACATACCGTGCGTGGTATATTTTGTCGAGTGTCAACATATGTTTATTTTTTTAGTTTGTTTTGCGCAAATTTACAATCATTTTCTTTTATTCCTAATGTTGTGGCTGTTTATTTTTTGCATTTGCCTGCTTTTATTGTTAAAAACTATCGTAGCCATAGAAAAAGCCAATGAATAAAAGGATTTTTCTTCGTGGGAACTTGTTAATTTTGTTGCTCGATTAACAAGTATTAAATAAGTATGGGAAATTATAGCTTTAAGAGTATGCTCAAGAAATATGTATCGTCGAGTGCGGTGCTTGTGGTTTTTTCTTTGCTTGCTCTTGTTTGTGCCAACTCGCCGTTGAAGGGGTGGTATTTCGATATTTGGAACACGCCTGTATCTGTGTCGCTTGGTGATTTTAATCTGTTCAGCCATAATGGGCATGCCATGCCGCTCATTGCCGTGATAAATGATTTTCTAATGGCACTCTTCTTTCTTACCGTAGGCTTGGAAATAAAGAGGGAGATTCTTGTGGGTGAGCTCTCGTCGCGCCAAAAGGCTATGCTGCCTATTATAGGCGCTTGTGGCGGCATGCTTGTGCCCGTGTTGCTGTTTTGGCTTGTGTGCCCCGACGATGCCGATATGTTGCGCGGCATGGCTATTCCCATGGCCACCGATATTGCCTTCTCGCTTGGCGTGCTATCGCTTTTCAGCGCCAGAGTGCCTGTGGGCTTGAAGGTGTTTCTTGCTGCCCTTGCCGTGGCCGACGACCTTGGCGGTATAATAGTGATAGCGCTTTTCTATTCATCGCAAATAGATTATACTTATCTGCTGATGGCTCTCTTCTGTGTGGCGTTGCTTATATTGGGTAATATGCGCAGAGTGGGAAAGAAGTCCTTTTATCTTGCTGCGGGAATGTTGCTGTGGTATGCAATGCTTAATTCGGGTATTCATGCAACCATTGCGGGGGTTATTGTGGCGTTTTGCGTGCCTGCATCGCTGCGCAAGGGGTCGGCTCACTACATAGAGCGCATACGTAACAATATTAGCCTCCTCCCTATACACGAGGTTACGGGCAAGCATAATACGGTGGTGCTCACGCATGACGAGATACATCTGTTGAAAAGCATAGAGTCGGCTGCCGATAAATTAATCAGTCCCTTGCAGGATTTGGAGGACGGAATGAATAGTTTTATCGGCTATGTGGTGATTCCTCTCTTTGCTTTTGCCAATGTGGGTATTGACCTTGCCGGAATGACAGCCGCTGCTCTGTTCACAGGCGTTGGGCTGCCGGTGATGATTGGCCTTGTGGTTGGTAAGTTTGTGGGGGTGTTCTCCTTCTCGTGGGTGGCTATAAAATGCAGGCTGGTTACACTGCCGCAGGGTAGCGACTGGCGTTCGTTTGCATCGGTGTGCATGCTTTGCGGCATCGGGCTCACTGTGTCTATTTTTATTGCCGATCTCTCGTATGCTTCGCTCGAAGGTGGTGCGTCTGTTCTTGGGCAGGCCAAGCTGGGTATCTTGTGCGGCTCTTTCGTGTCGGCGCTGTTGGGTGTTATATTGCTGAATAAGTTCCTGCCAAAAAAAATATAATGGGATTAAACAGCCCGCCTGTCGGCAGATGTTTCTATGGGGTGCTGCATGAGTGTGCAGCACCCCATAGCTTGTGCTGTTGCAGTCAATTTTCTCTGGTCTCTTTTGAGGTTTCGTAGCAATAGACAATTTCAGAATTGTTGTTGCCGCCACCTACACCGCCCTGCATGCCGGCCTCTATAAAATGTTTTTCCACCTTGCGGGCTGTTTCGGCATCATCGGCAGGCAGATATATCCACCAATAATCCCTTCGCGGCACTCTGTGAAAACCGAAAAGTCGCCTATCCACATCATTGGTTATCCCTATGTAAAGTTTCTTGGCCGTTGTCTTGCCATACTCGCGCATGTAGTTCTCTATTTTCTGCTTTATTTCGTCAAATTTCATAGTAATATGTTTTGTGTTTGTCGCAAAAATAGATTACGATGGTGCGAGCGAGGTTGCGAATTTGATAATTTGTGCGGTGTGGATGTGTTAAATGCTTCGCAGGCAAATGAATGCTTGTTATACACAAACGATGGATAGCCTGCGGCTATCCATCGTTTGTGATTCCGGAGCGTTTATCCGTATCATAAGGCGCAAGTTCGCTATATCTTATTGTCTATCAATGATTTTTTTTGCTGATAGTCCTGCTATTTCAAATATCAATTATCATCATTTTTACTTGGTTTGCACCTTTGTTAGTTGGTTTGCAAGTTTGTTAGACAAAGATAGCAAAAGTGTGAATATTTTTCAAAGGTTTTTCCTGTAATGAGCAACACCGAAGTCGCACAACTTATGAACGTGAGTGTAACAATAGTAAAGAACTATGCAGATATAATGGAGCTGAAGAAAGACCCGGCATATCTTTCAAGTGTACCATTTCCCGTAGTGAAGATTGAGAGTACCACTGGCGCACCGGACGGCGATACTGCAACAGACAAGGTTACAGTTACCTTTTCTGCTCCTAAAGCACTCGTTCCGTGTTTCGTATAATAAGAAAATCATAAACTTTTGCTTGTTTTTCTTGTTTATGTGATACAAGTGTTATACATTTGCATACACAAATATAACAATAAGGATTATGGACGCAGTAATTGATAGAAAACAGACAGCATTTCGTTTAAGTTGTGATTTACTTGACAAGTTGAAAGAAGCAGCTACAAGGGAAAATCGCAGTTTGAACAATTATGTAGAAAGTGTACTTATGGATGTCGTTTACAACAATCCCAATAAACTCACCATTAAAGCAATGAGAGAGGCAAGGGAAAACCGTGAACTGGAAACTCTCAACTCTGAAAACCTCGAAACTTTGATTAGTTCTTTGTAGAATGTTTATACTCAAAATTACAAGTCAATTCAAAAAAGACTTGAAACGAATACAAAACCGACCCGACAAAATCAAACACCTTAAAGAGGTTCTTCAACTGTTGGAGAAGGACGGCTCATTGCCGGAAAAATACAAGCCACATAGACTGATTGGCGATTATGCGGGGTTTATGGAATGAGTTCTACTTATCGGCGAGTTTTTATAGCATTAGTCGCACGTAGCACGGTGTAGTCGTGCCGTGCGGGATGCGAGAAATAAAAAACGAGCCAATGCCATATTGAAAATGATTTATTACTGATATGGCTCGACCCTGAAGAGAACATCATTAAATTGGTTCGTTTGGGAAGCCATTCTGAGCTATTCAAATAACAGCCGTTTACAACACAGCAAACGGCTGTTTTCGTCTTTTATATCCCTTTATTATATATATACTTTCGTGGCATAAACAATTACGCTTATGCCACACACTAATTACCATTTACACCTTAAAGGAGTTGTTGGAGGCCCTGCAAAAGCCTTACCACGATTTACTCTTCCTGCCACACCGCATAATAATAAAGTTCAACAAGTGGCAAGGCGCAGTTCCTGAATGCCCATTCATTATGCTAACCACGCTTGACGAGAACAAAGACGCAAAAGAGGTAAACATAAAACAGAACAACAATGAAGCTGATAACTAATGAAACGGAATTAAGGCGGTACATTCCTAATGCCTTTACCACAGTGAAAGGCGAGACACCGCTGTTGCAGAAATTGACACCCTACATCGAGAGTGCCGAGCAGTGGTTGAAGCAATACTTTACAGGCGGTGTAATGTTCGAGGCGGTGCAGTCATTGGCTACACACATCGTAGTCAATGAGGCTGAATTTTCGTGAAAGTTGGCAAACTTGGTTTGCATTTTAGGCAGGTTGGTTTGCACTTGGTTTGCATTTTTTGTCTTTTTCAGTCTTTTTTTGTCTTTCTCTGTCTGCTCAATAGTTAAACAAAAAATAAATTTAAGTTACGACTATCTAACAAATAAACTATTGATATTCCTTTAATTACCTCGTTTTAAGCATATAAAAAAAGGAAAGTAAGATAAATAACTTACTTTCCCCTTTGTGATTCCGGAGCGATTCGAACGCTCGACCCACGCCTTAGAAGGGCGTTGCTCTATCCAGCTGAGCTACGGAACCTACCTATGTTACAAGGCTGTTGCCTTGTGCTCTTGTTTCCAAAAGCGAGTGCAAAGATAGCGCGTTTCTTTGTTTATGCCAAATTTATAAAGATTTTTTTTGTTTTGTGTTTTATTAAAGATACTTTTGCGTAAGTAATAAGGGGTGTCGGCTTGGTTTGTCGTGATATGTAATGTGTAGTAGATATGTCAGTTAGTGTTGCTTTGTGTAATTTATATATATTAAAATAGCGTGTTATGAAAAGGATTTTTATGCTTTTTGCAGCTTTCATGTTTGTCGTGCTTGCGGGCTGTAACGAGGCTGCGGCTCAGTCTAAATGTCGTGTATGTCATGGTGCCGGTAGGGTGAAAACTCGTTTCGCAATATCTACTTATGGCATAAGCAACCGAAAAGTGCAATGCAAGAATTGTGGTAAATGGGTGCTCGAAGGTACTGACCATTACGATCCCTGCAAATCGTGTGGCGGTACAGGATATTCCTCGCGCTCTTCGGCGGGTAGCGGTTCATCGGGAAATGCTGCGGGTAGCGAGTGGATGTCTTATCTCACTCCCGAAGAGACAGTAACGGTGATGGAGATGTTTGAGGCTCTTAAACCTCATACCGAGGCTGTTACCTGTTCTGTGTGCAATGGTACGGGCAAGTGCAGGCAGTGCGGTGGCGTGCAGGTGTTTGACTTGGATGCTGTGGGCGTGTGTTGGGTGTGCCAGGGTGTCGGGCACTGTATCACCTGCAATGGCAGGGGAACAAACGGTGTCAGGTCTGTTGAGCCGCAAAACAAACAGCAGATTTTGAATAATATAAAACTTTATATGCAGCTTGCCGAGAAGAGACGTAGAGAGGGCTTCTAAAAGTTATATATCTCTCTTTCTTCTCATTTTATAAGTGGTAGCAGTTTGCTGAATTCGGGAATGTATATCTCCTTGCGGTTGAGCACAATGAGTCCTTGGCCTTGCATGTGGTTTAGTGCTTTCGATACATTAAGGCGCGTCTCGCATAGTATTGTTGCGAGGCGCTCCATTTTTATATTTACTCTTTTACAGCCGTGTGTGGTTTCGCTTCGCATGGCAATGAAACTGACAATGCGCCCTTCTATAGTGGTAGGCGTATGCTCCCAAATGGCGTTGTTCAGCAACTGCGCTCTGCGGCTGATGAGGTTCATCAGGTTCAAGGTGAATATTTCATGCTTCACGAACTCGCTGAAGAAGTAATTTTTATCTATTGTGAGGGTTGTGCATCCCACTTTGGCACTATGGCTGCGGTTGTATGTGGTTTGGTAGCCAAACATGGAGTATGGCTCAATGGCGTATGGTGCCTGATGCTCTTCTATAATGGAGTATGTGCCATCGGGCGATTCTGCGTATGATGTTATCTCTCCTTTTGTGAGGAGTGTGAATGTGTTGCATTCGTCGCCTTTATTGCACAATGTCTCTTTGTCGCTGTAATTGCGATATTCCAATTTAATCTTATCGAGTATAGCGGTGATATCGTCTTTGCTCATACCCTGAAAGTAGGGGAGGCACAATAGGTTTTCGTACATTATTATAGCTTTTTATCTTATAACTATTTTCTTTTGAAAAAAGTATAACGGCGCGTGTGCTTTTTAAGTTTTTTAACTTAATTGTGTTATAGCTTTTAGCGAAGCGTGGGCATGAACAATGTAGTGGGGTAAAATTATGTATGATTTATTTTGCTATTGCGCCGAACTTGCTTAACTTCGCAACATATTATAATAGGTGTAGTATGCACTATCCCGATGAACGGAGTGAATTGTAAATATGATATGCTTGCGGTGGTGGGCCCTACGGCCTGCGGCAAAACGGCGCTTGCCGTGGAGCTTGCTCTGGCTTTTGGTGGCGAGGTGATAAGTGCCGATAGTCGTCAGGTGTATCGTGGAATGGATATCGGTACCGGGAAGGATCTTGCGGAATATACGCGAGGCGATGTTGCCGTTCCTGTTCATCTGGTTGACATTGTCGATGCCGGTGAGAAATATAATCTTTTTGAATTTCAGCGCGACTTTCTCAATGCTTACAACGATGTTAAATCGCGCGGTTGCCTGCCTGTGATGTGTGGCGGCAGCGGCATGTATGTGGAATCGGTATTGCGTGGATACAGGCTTATTCCTGTGCCCGAGAATGGAGAACTGCGCGAACGGCTCGAAGGCAAGAGCCTCGAAGAGCTCACAACTATTTTGGCAGGATATAAAACATTGCATAACAACACCGATACCGACACAAAGAAACGTGCAATACGCGCTATTGAGATAGAGGAGTATTACGCCTCCTGTCCCGTGGAGGAGCGTTCGTTTCCTGTTATAAGAACCTTGACCGTGGGTGTGGATGTAGATAGGGAGGTGCGCCGCCGGAGGATTACGGCTCGTCTGTTGCTAAGGTTGGGCGATGGGCTTGTGGAGGAGGTAGAGCGCCTGCTCGCATCGGGCATCACAGCCGACCAGCTGATATATTATGGCCTTGAATACAAGTTCGTTACAATGTACGTTACAGGGGCTATCGGTTACGACGAAATGGTGCATGGGCTTGAAATTGCCATTCACCAATTTGCCAAGAGGCAGATGACTTGGTTTCGTGGCATGGAGAAGCGTGGAACGAAGATTCATTGGATTGATGCTTCGATGCCTCGTGCCGAGCAGGTGGAACTTATAAAGAGCTTGATGTATGACAAAGAATAAGATAGACAGGCATCGTTGGGGAATAATATATTGCCCCAGATTGGGCTCGATATCGCCCCGCCATCGTTGGAGGGAGATAAGGGAATATCTTAGAGAAAAGCATGTGGTGTATGATTACATACAGTCCGAAGATTACAGCTCCCTTGAACGTCAGGCAAAGATGCTTGCCGATAACGGCTACGAAACAATAGTTGTTGTGGGTGGCGACGGCGCATTGCAGGATGTCATAAACGGTATTATGGCATCGGAGAATCATGGCAAGGTGTCGTTAGGCATAATTCCCAATGGTATAGCCAATGACTACGCCTCGTATTGGGGCTTGCCAATGGCCGATTATAAGGCGGCTGTCGATTGTATAATAACTCATCGTGCACGCAAGGTCGATGTCGGTTGTTGTAATTATACAAACGATGCCGGAGAGCAGACGAGGTACTTCCTCAATGTACTTAACATCGGGCTTACGGCAAGAGTGGTGGAGATTGCCAACCAAAAAAGATTTATTTTTGCCAAGTTAGGTTCCATAGTAAGGGGGCTTTTTCAATTGCTCTTTTTTCGCCAGAGTTATAAAATGAGGTTCAGGCTCAACAACCAGAACGTGGAAAAGAATTTCATGATGTTGTGCATAGGAAATTCTCGCGGTTACGGAATGACCCCCAGCGCGGTACCCTATAATGGTTGGCTCGATGTGTCGGCCATTAAAATGCCGAAATTTTTCGGTATGATAGAGGGATTGCTCATGGTGTATCGCCGCAAGATAATGAATTACGAGCTGATGGAGCCTTTCCGCACCACCGAGGTGCTTATAGAGGATGTGGGCGGGGCTCATGTGGGTATCGATGGGCGTATGTTTCATCCCACGTTCCCGATGACCGTCAGTATAATACCCGAAACTATAAATTTGATTATTCCAACTAAAATAAAAAACAGATAGAGACTATGACAATAAGAGATTTAACATCTACTGAAAATTTCTTTCTTTTGGCAGGCCCTTGTGTGATTGAGGGCGAGGATATGGCAATGCGTATTGCGGAGCGTGTTGTTGCAATGACAAGCGAGAGAAACATTCCTTATGTATTCAAAGGTTCGTACCGCAAGGCCAATCGCTCCCGCATAGACTCCTTTACCGGTATTGGCGACGAGGCTGCGTTGCGTGTGTTGCGCAAAGTGCGCGAAACGTTTAATGTGCCGGTGGTAACCGATGTGCATTCGGCCGAGGAGGCTGAGATGGCTGCCGAGTATGTTGATATTTTGCAGATTCCGGCTTTCCTGTGCCGTCAGACCGATTTGCTTGTGGCAGCAGCCAAAACGGGCAGAGTGGTAAACATCAAAAAAGGTCAGTTCCTCTCTCCCGCAGCCATGAAGTTTGCTGCCGAGAAGGTTGTGTCAGAGGGAGGCGCAGGGCGCGTGATGCTCACTGAGCGTGGTACCACCTTCGGTTATCAGGATCTTGTGGTGGATTTCCGCGGAATACCCCAGATGCGCTCCTTCGGCTATCCTGTGGTGATGGATATTACCCACTCCTTGCAGCAACCCAACCAGTCAGCAGGTGTTACCGGTGGTATGCCCGAGATGATTTCCACGATTGCAAAGGCTGCCATAGCCGTAGGTGCCGATGGAATATTTATTGAAACACACGAGAATCCCGCCGAGGCCAAGAGCGATGGCGCCAATATGCTTCGCCTCGACCTTTTAGAGGATTTGCTCGATGTGCTTTTGAGAGTGCGCGCAGCGGTACGTTGATGCGGCTCTTTACAGCAGATATGCGGGGATGATAAGGAGGATATACCTTATTATATCTATATGGGCATTTGTGATGATGCCTCTGTTTGGCAGTGCCGTCGATGGTGCTGCCAAGCGCGTTATGGATAAGTATGCTGCGCGTCTGCTTGCAGGGGATTTCGAGGTGGGCGAGCTTTTTGGCGAGCTATATATTAAGGAGAGCGTCGATGTTCGCAAGCAGAGTCTTGTTCTGAATCTTATTCCCGATCTGACCCGCTTCGACTCCAAGAAGCAGAAATATCTCTCGGAATTTTTCTATGAGATTCACTATGTCGATAATGCTGTGCCCGATATAAGACGTAAGGCTCATTTGTCCTCGTATAAAAGAGGTAACGGCGAGATGGATAGGGTGTTGTATTATATGAACCCCGATTTTCTGCAAGAGAAACTTTTCAAAGCGCAATATCTCTCGCCCATATATCCTACAAACTTCAAGTATTATAAATACACCATAGATAATGGTTATAAAGCAGCCGACGGCAGTTGTAAAATTCTTTTTGAACATAAGTTCGATAATATAAAACTGCTTACAAAGGGGTGGGTGGTGCTTGACGAAAGTTACGCGGTGCGCGCCTTTTATGCCGAGGGGTGGGATGAGCAGAGTCTCTTTTCCATTGAATGTAACATGGGTTGCGAGGGGCTTGCGCGTTACGTAGTGAAGGATTTACAGCTGAAGATTTTTTACGATTTTGCACTAAATGAGATAGATATTCAGGTCGATGCCAATTATAACTATTCCCAGCTCTCCACTACGCTCAATGATTATGACAGCAAAAGCCGTTTCGATCTCACCGGTTTGCTTAACACAAAATGGAACGGCCTTCCTGTTTCGGCTTTTGATGAATACATGGCACGGCGTCGTCCGCACCCACTTACCGCCGAAGATTCGCTCATCTATATCAGAAAAGGGGTGATAAAGAGTAGTACCCTGTCTGAAACGGCACCAAGGCCCGCTTCCAAGCCCAAGAGGAAGAGCGACAAAGTTTTGCGTTGGCTATGGGATGTGGGTGATGAGATGATAAGCAGCCATTATCTTAATTGGGGTGATAGCGACCTCAAAGTGTATCCACTCATTAATCCTTCATATCTGCGATACAGCACGGGTAAAGGTGTTACATATAAGTTTGCAGTGAATTTGCGGAGCCGTGCGCAGAAGAAACACAGCTACTCGCTGAAACCAATGGTGGGTTACAGCTTCAAACGCAAGGAATTTTATTGGGGAGTGAATGGTAGTTATCTCTTCGATTTGCGCCACAGAGGCATGTTGCTATTTGACGCAGGGCGTGAAAACAGTATTTATCGCGAGTATGAGGTTGATAAGATAAAGGACCTTGATGCTGCCGATATACGTTTTTCGGAGATGGCGTTTACATATTACCGCGACTCGCGCTTTTCTGTTAATGTGCAGCGGGAACTTTTCAATGGCTTTGATATACAATTAGGTACAACCTATTATTATCGCTCGTTGCATGGAAACGCTGTGGGACAGATTATTGATGGCAAGGAACTGCGAAACAAATATAGAAACTATGCGCTGCACGCACGGCTGGTGTGGCACCCGGGTATGTATTATTACTATGACGGGGATAAAAAAGTGAATCTGGGTTCCCGTATGCCGCGTTTCTCATTAGATATAGAGCAGGGGATTCATGGCCCTTTTAACTCAAGCAGTGTATATACGCGTGCCGAGTTTGATGTGCAGTATAAACTGCGCTTGTCGAGCAGTGCCTTGCTATACACACGCTTGGGCACCGGCGGATATCTTTACGACAAGGATACCTATTTTATAAACTATGCGTTTTTGAAGGATAATATATTGCCGTTGGATAAAGACGACGAGTTGAGCGGTGTCTTTCAATTGCTCGATTCGGAGTGGTATAACTCTGCCAATAAATATTTTAGAGCAAATTTAACCTATGTGTCTCCTTTTTTGATTTTGCAAAAAGTGTTGCCACAGGTAAAGTTTATAAAAAACGAGATGCTCTTCCATAATCTCCTTTTTATATCTAAACTTCACCCATATACCGAGTATGGCTATGGCGTGGAAACTCCCTATGTAAACTTGGGAATATTCGCCGGTTTTGAGAATCTGTCATTTCACAAAATTGGCTGTAAAATAACTATTTCTTTATTTGAAGATTAGGCAAATTGCAACTTTTTATGATTTTTTAAAAAAAGTTGCATAGTTTTTTGTTATTCAATTTTATAATACTTACATTTGAGAGGTGATAAGTAAATTAGTCTAATTATATAAATTAAACGAGATGAGTTATTTGCGATTCGAAAAAACGCTGATGACGAACTTGGAAGAGTCGTTGCAAAAGGAGATTTTGAGGACAAACCGTTCGGGTGCTTATCATTGTTCGACAATTGTCGATTGCAATACCCGTAAATATCATGGTTTGTTGGTTGTTCCTATCCCACAACTCGATGACGAGAACCACGTGTTGCTATCGTCGCTTGATGAAACAGTTGTTCTGCATGGTGCAGAGTTCAACTTGGGATTGCATAAGTACAACGCCGACAACTTCAGTCCCCGTGGCAACAAGTACATCCGCGAGTTCGCTTGGGAGCGTGTCCCCACCACAATTTACAACGTTGGTGGCGTGTGGCTTAAAAAAGAGAAAGCCTTTGTGCATCACGAGAACAGAATTCTTATTCGTTACACCTTGTTGAAGGCAAATACCGCTGTTACATTGCGTTTGCGCCCCTTCCTGGCGTTCCGCAGCGTGCGTGAATATACACACGAGAACAGCATTGCCGACCGCAGCTACAAGGAAGTTGAGAACGGTATCAGCATGCGCATGTATGCCGACTACCCCGACCTCTACATGCAGTTGAATAAGAAGAACGATTTTGTTTATCAGCCCGACTGGTATCGCGGAATCGAGTATGTAAAGGAGCTTGAACGCGGTTACGACTTTAACGAAGACCTTTTTGTTCCCGGTTACTTCGAGGTTAAGATGAAGGCCGGTGAGAGTATCGTATTCTCGGGCGGTGTGGCTCCCATGACCACACGTACAATGAAGGCTGCCTTTGACCATGAGGAGGCTATCCGCGACCCGCGCGATAACTTCATGCACTGTATGCAGTGTGCCGGTAACCAATTCTTCAATGTGCAGGGTGAACACATCTACATCCTTGCCGGTTACCCATGGTTCAAGTGTCGCGCTCGCGACCTCTTTGTGTCGTTGCCAGGTTTGGCTCTGTCGCAGGGCCATTACGATGAGTTCGAAAGGGTTATGAAGACTGCAAGCATTGCCATTGATGACTTTATAAACGACAGAGTGAGCAATGTGAAAATTTACGAAATGGAGCACCCCGATGTGCTGTTGTGGGCTGTTTGGGCATTGCAGCAGTATGCCAAGGAGTGTAGCATGGAGGCTTGCCGCGACAAGTATGGCGACCTGCTGATGCGCATCTTCGATTTCATTCGCAATAACAAGCACAACAACCTGCGTGTTGCACAGAACGGCTTGCTATGGACCAATGGCAAGGACAAGGCTGTTACATGGATGAACTCCACAGTGAACGGTCGTCCCGTGGTACCCCGTACAGGCCACGTTGTGGAGATAAACGCGCTATGGTACAATGCTCTTGTATTCATACAGCAGATGGCCGAGCTTATGCACAACCAGCCTGTGCTTGATTCGCTTGTACGTCTGATTCCTCTTGCAGGTGCTGCATTTGTAGAGGTATTCCTCAATGAACATGGCTACTTGTACGACTATGTCGATGGCGACTATGTGGATTGGAGCGTGCGCCCCAATATGATTTTTGCCGTAGCCCTCGACAATTCTCCTCTTAATTCAAAACAGAAGAAAAAAGTTCTCGATATCGTTACCCGCGAGCTCCTTACACCGCGCGGTTTGCGTTCGCTATCGCCCAAGAGCGTTGGTTACAACCCCAACTATGTGGGCCCGCAGATACAGCGCGACTATGCCTACCACCAGGGTACAGCTTGGCCTTGGCTCGGCGGTTTCTATTACGAGGCTTATTTGAAGATATATAAATTGAGCGGCATCTCGTTTGTGGAGCGCCAGATGGTGGGCTTCGAGGATGAGATTGTGCAGCACTGCGTGGGTTCTATCCCCGAGGTGTTCGATGGCAACCCGCCTTTCAAGGGCCGTGGTGCGGTGGCGTTTGCAATGAACGTGGCACAAATCCTTAGAACAAGTCAGTTGCTCAAACAGTATGAATCTAAATTGGAGGGATAAGCGATATGAAAGTATTAATGTTTGGTTGGGAGTTTCCGCCTCACATCTCGGGCGGACTCGGTACAGCAAGTTACGGACTTACCAAGGGCTTTGTGCAGCAAGGCGATGTGGAGATTAAGTTCTGTATCCCCAAGCCCTATGGCGACGAAGATAACAGCTTTTTGAGAATCGTCGGAATGAACTCCGTTCCCATTGTGTGGAAAAACGTAGATAGAGACTATGTCAATTCACGCATCGGTGCGGTAATGACACCCGATGAGTATTATCGCTACCGCGAACACATATACGGCGATTTCAGCTATATGCACACCAACGACCTCGGTTGCATGGAATTTGCAGGCGGCTACCCCGAAAATCTTCACGACGAGATTAACAACTACTCAATAATTGCAGGCGTTGTTGCCCGCACCGAGGAGTTCGATATCATCCACTCTCACGATTGGCTCACCTATCCTGCCGGTATTCATGCAAAACAGGTGTCGGGCAAGAAATTGGTGATACATGTTCACGCTACCGACTTCGACCGTAGCCGTGGAAATGTAAACCCCACCGTATATGCCATAGAGAAAAACGGTATGGACAATGCCGACCACATTCTCTGTGTGAGCGAGCTCACTCGTCAGACGGTTATTACAAAGTACCACCAGCACCCCGATAAAGTTTCTACCTTGCACAACGCGGTAACACCTTTGTCGCAGGAGATTTTGGATATTGTCCCCAAAAAGATACCCGGTGAGAAGGTGGTTACATTCCTTGGCCGTATAACAATGCAGAAGGGCCCCGAATATTTCGTCGAGGCTGCCTCTATGGTGCTTAAACGCACAAAGAATATACGTTTCTGTATGGCCGGTAGTGGTGATATGATGAACGATATGATACGCCTGGCAGCTGCCCGCGGAATTTCTGATCGTTTCCATTTCCCCGGTTTCATGCGAGGCCGCCAGGTATATGAATGCCTGAAAGCAAGTGATGTATATATAATGCCTTCGGTAAGTGAACCGTTCGGTATATCGCCCCTCGAAGCGATGCAGTGCGATGTGCCCACGATTATCTCAAAGCAGTCGGGCTGTGCCGAGATTCTCGACAAGTGTATAAAGACCGACTATTGGGATATTCACGCCATGGCCGATGCCATCTACTCAATCTGCAACAACGAATCGTTGTATGAGTATCTAAAGGTAGAGGGCCGCAACGAGGTGAACCAAATCACTTGGGAGAACGTAGCTCTTAAACTGCGTAAGGTATATGAAAAAGTAATGGGTTGGTAAAATTTTAAAAGACGAATAATATGAAAACAATTTGTTTCTATTTCGAGATTCATCAAATCAGACAGTTGAAACGCTATCGTTTCTTCGATATCGGTAGTGACCACTACTACTATGACGATTACGCTAACGAGAGCGCAATTACAGAGATAGCAGAAAAATCATACATCCCTGCATTGACCACCTTGCTGGATATGGTAAAGGAGAACGGTGGTGCTTTCAAGGTGGCATTCTCAGTTTCGGGCGTCGGCTTGGAGATGTTGGAGTTGTATGCACCTCAGGTAATCGAGCTGTTGCACGAGATTAACAAAACCGGATGCTGCGAGTTCCTTTGCGAGCCCTATTCGCACGGCCTCTCTTCACTTGCATCGCGCGAGGTATTCATGGAGGAGGTTCAGCGCCAGAATCGCAAGAT
Organism: uncultured Bacteroidales bacterium; assembly: GCA_937914945.1. Classification (GTDB taxonomy): domain Bacteria; phylum Bacteroidota; class Bacteroidia; order Bacteroidales; family Bacteroidaceae; genus HGM04593. Next base: position 30,249 of record CALGJF010000055.1, read on the forward strand.
TAAAGAACTCTTTGGCAAGAAACCCAAAGTGTTGCGTAACTCTGGTCTTATCTACTCTGACGAGATTGGCGAGATGGCTGCATCTATGGGATTCAAGGGTATGCTTTCCGAGGGCGCAAAGCACATTCTCGCTTGGAGAAGCCCCCACTTCGTGTATAACTGCGCTACTGCTCCCAACTTGAAGTTGCTGTTGCGCGACTATAAACTATCGGATGATATCTCTTTGCGTTTCTCTAATCCCAAATGGAGCGAGTATCCCTTGTTTGCCGAGACTTATGTCGATTGGATTGCACAACTCCCCGAGGAGGATGAGGTTATAAATATCTTCATGAATCTCCACGCGCTTGGTGTTTCGCAGCCCTTGTCATCACATATCTTGGATTTCTTGAAGGCTATTCCTGCTTGTGCCAAGGATCGTGGTATATCATTCTCTACCCCCTCTGAGATTATTGACAAGCATAAGTCAGTTGGTGCCTTGGAGGTTTCTTATCCCCTCTCTTGGATGGACGAAGAGCGCGATGCAAGTTCTTGGTTGGGTAACTCGTTGCAGCGCGAGGCTTTCGACAAGTTGTATAGCTTGGCAGAGCGTATCTCGTTGTCGGACGACAAGAAGTTGAAACAGGATTTCGATTACTTGCAGGCTGCCGAGAACCTTCGCTTTATGACAACAAAGCAGAATGGTATCATTACAGAGCGTAGCATCTACGAATCTCCCTATGACGCATTCACCAACTACATGAACATCTTGGGCGACTTTATGGCACGCGTGCGCGCACAATATCCCGAGGAGATGGATAATGAGGAGCTTGGTGCATTGCAGCAGATGATTGAGAATCAGGAGGTGGAAATCGTTCAGCTCGAGGCTGAGGTCGAGAGCCTTAAAGCAAAGCTTGCCACCAAGGCAAAGAAGGCTGCAAAGGCTGCCGAGCCCACCGAGGAGAAGCCTGCAAAGGAGGCTAAACCCAAAGCTGCAAAAGCAAAGAAAGAGAATAAGTAAATACTCCCTTTTAGAATAGATAGAGTGGTGGGCGATGCATGCATCGCCCACCATGTTTTATCTATAGGCATCACATTCAATTTGCCGTGGGCAATTCTGGCTCACCTGCAAATTCTAGGGGGCTAAGCAAAAAGTTTTTAGACTAAAATCATCCTACTTGTTGTCCACGTAACCCATTTCTTTCTCTCCTTTTATACCGATAAAAGGAGTTAAGTTTGTGCCGGCGAGTTAAACGCAAATTTATTTGTAGTTTATCAACGAGTACAGCCGCTTGGTGCGCCAACTTTGCCACGCTGTGTTACAGCCTTCGTCTGTGGGCGCTGCGGAATTAAATTCTATTTAATAGGCAATGCTTGTAACA
>CALGJF010000056.1 GCA_937914945.1 uncultured Bacteroidales bacterium
GACACGGATATATTGACATTGTTGATTTTATCATTAGCGGTTGTACCGATGTTGACGCGAACTTGCGAGAGTTGTTCCGCCGAATTGCCTTCAATATATGCGTAGGTAATAGCGATGACCATTTCCGTAACCACGGTTTTCTGCTCACTGCAAAAGGTTGGACTCTTTCGCCTGCATATGATATGAACCCAACGCAGAACGACCACCAAAGTCTGCTTATCAATAGCAAGACCAATAAAGCAGACTTGTCGATTTTGCTCAACTCTTGCGAGGAGTATATGCTCACCCCAGAGGTTGCAAAGAGTATCATCAGCGAGATTGTAGCTGCTGTCAAGGATTGGCGAGTGTTGGCAAACAGATTAGGAATCGCTAAGCGAGAAATGAGTTTGTTTGAGGGAGTATTTGATAATAGAGTTATTTATATTAAATAACCTTCTATATGGAAAACAAGAGACATGAGCATGATAAAATTTAAGGATGGACTGACTATTGGAGGTAATTCTCCTATTAGGATAAATTGCAATGTTGGTTGTAATAATATATCAGACATTGAATCTGAGATTTCAAAACTCAAATTCATACAATCATGTAATGAACTGCCAGACATGATGATGGATTTAAGCCTGATAGAATTGGAAGAGCCTCTTTATAATTTTATCAAGGATAAACTTAGACTACCTTTTGGAGTTGTGTTATCGTACCATAGATTTACAAAATCAAAAGGATATCAATGGGAGGAAGTCCGAAATGCCTTTCTTCAGCTTTGTTATGATGGTGTTTCTTTTGTAACTATACACTTTACTGCAGATCTTGATCTATTTTCTAGAGCAATCCAAATACGCAAAATTCCTGTCACTAGCCGTGGCGGTGGAATGGTTTTATACGACAGTAGAATTAATAATCGAACACAAAATATTTTTAGGGAGCACATAGATGAGATTGCAGAAATAGCCTTGAAATACGATGTAGTTATTAGTCTTGGTACGACCTTTCGTCCTGGTACTATTTTGGATGCGTGTGATTCCATTCATATAGAGGAAACATTACGACAACTTAATATTTGTAAATTGCTACAAAGCAAAGGGGTTAAAATCATGGTGGAGAATATCGGTCACATAACTTTGGACAAAATATCAACCCATTCGAAATTATTAAGTAAATTTAATGCTCCAATAATGCCCTTAGGTCCTTTGCCGACTGATGCTGCAATCAATGAAGATCATATTGCTAACGCAATTGGAGCATCTTTTGCAGCCCATGTAGGGTGTGCACATATAATTAATTGCGTGACACGATATGAGCACTCTAAATCAGCAATTACACAAGATGTCACAATCGAAGCAATTAGAGCGGCAAAAGTGGCCGCACATATAGCAGATTTATCTCGTAATATTAATGAAGCAAATCTTCATGACACCTCTATAACCAATAATCGCGTGAAAGAGCATTGTTGTTTTGCCGATAGCAACAATTGTACAAGATGTAGCACAGTTTGTCCACTTAAACTTACAAGCATATGATTGAAACAGGTAATCTTTCAGAATTTAATGAAATAAGGAAGCGTGATATTTCTTCATGCAATGATGCCGAGATAGTTGCTATTCTTTCAGAAAAGAAAAACAGTTTCCCTAATATATATTCTCTACTCACAGAAACTACCAAATTTTACACTGAAAATTTCTCTGATTTACAGAAATATATTAAACGAGAAAAGCGACTTGTTGTATTCGAAACCCCGAGTCGTGTATCTATGACTCATGAATATACAATTGAAGGTGCAGGCAATATATCACAAGGTTTTTATTTCTTGTTCAATACGAGAGAACGCTTGAGTTGGTTGAAAATATTTCTTGAAGAAAAAAGAGTGTCTATTGCTTCTCGAGCAAAGGTTGTATCATTATTGATGAAAAAATTAGATACTGAATTGGGCAATTTTGCTGCAGTTCTTCACATATCACCAATAGATGCCGCTATGCGTTTATATGAAGCGTCTGACGGAAAGCCATGTTTCATTGAGTTTAATAATAAAGAGTACAAAGGGCAACAAAGTCTACTTCTCAGTATTACCTTCTTCGATTCAATAAGGAATAAAATATTACATCGTAGAGAAAGATGGTGGTCTCCATTACAAGAGAAACAGATAAGCTATAACTATAGCACCATATCTGGGACTGCCAATGCATGGGTATATTTCAAATCCCCTGCAAATTTTGTATTATCAGTAAGTAACAATGCCACAGATGGGCAATACGAGGCATCTCCTAGCAATGATGATGAAATAACATCATTGGTACTTACACCAAAAGGGGAAAAATTGTCGATAGATTTTAAAATCTCAATTAATGTGCCCAATGCATTAAATGTGTGGTATAATGTAATGCTCTATTTAGCATATTTAGGCGTTTTATGGGGTCTTGTATTAGTTGGCAATATCTTGTGTGGTTCTATTCAGGATAAGATGATAGAAACATTTAACAATTGCAGTTACGCAATTATTGCAGCACTAATTGCAACACGCGGGTGGTTAATGTCAGAAGAACAGGTGATGAAGAAAATTTCCAACCGCTACACTTTTATTATCTGTATTTTAATTGCCATAATTATGACACTTTCATTTGTACCTCATACAAGATCTGAAAATACAAGCAAATCTCAAAATACTATATTAGACAATAAGAATAATGAGCATTCTATTGCTCCTGATTCAGTAGCTTATAACACACATAACAATAAAAAAAGCAATATTGATGATACACTGAATAATACAAGAAAAATAAAACTCAAAGTATACGATTTACCACAAATGATAACTCCCAATGAAAGCAAATCCCTAATGCCTACCAAGAAAAAAGCAGATGTTTGTGATAAAATTAATAGTAGTCAAGATACTATTTCAAAAAAAGCACTACCTTTGCATCAAAGTAGGAACTCGACTCTGCGAGACACTGTAAAATGGTGCAGAAATTAGGTGGAGCAATAGCGGGAGATTACGTTTGTTGCGATTCTTTAATGTGAAGATATAGAGCTATTTAGAAATGGAACTCATTTCCTGGTGGCACTACTTGAAAATCAAGCAGTTACGGTAAGACGCAGCTGCTTTTTTTGTTGTGTTTTTAAGCGTTTTTTGGTGCAAAGTTAAACCGTGAGCTAAACCAAAAATCGCTGTTTGGAGGTGCTGTAGGGCGGTTTTTCTGTTTTTTCTCAGTTTTCAGAAATTGAACAAAGTTAAACCGCAAATAATGTCATACAATATCCTACAGAGCCGTTTTTTTGATACTTTTCTGAATGCCGAGTTAAACCAAGGGGTACAAAAACAACCCTTATGGAAACAATTAACGTAATCTGCTACAAGTCAAAAAACTCTCAAACGGAGAATCGCCCTTGATGATTAGAATCTGCAAGGATGGGAAAAAGAAGTATGTTGGACTAGGGATTTCTGTAAATCTGCGACATTGGGATTTGTGTAAGACAAATTTTACTATTGCAAACGTATGCATATAACCCCAAAAGCAAACGAGAGAGAACCGTTAAAAGTTCTCTCTTGTTATTTTCACCAATCTGGGGGCTATTATAATATCACTTCAAAGATTGGGCTTAAAAATAGTTCTTTACCGCAAATTCGTACTGCTCAATAAAAATCTGCTTGAAGGCTGCAATATTGTTCTGCTCATAGAACATCAACATCGCCTTTTTGTAATCGATAGAATCAACGGTGCGGAAGGACAAAGGGCAATATCCCCAAGCCATCAGAATGGCATTACTGCCGATTCTTGCGGTTCGTTTGTTACCATCGGTAAACGGTTGTATGTACGACAAAAGAACCAGTGCAAGCAACGCCTTCTCGAAAATATCTTCTTTACCGTTAATCAACCGGCAAGTATCCTCCAATGCTTCGCGTATCTGAAACTCATTGTCGAGAGGGCGATAATTGGTTCCTGTTATACCTACACGCCTTTTTCTAATGCCACTGCCTACCCCCAATTCCTTTGTCAAGATAGAATGGATATCCTCAATTCTTCTAACAGAAAGTTCTTTGAGATAGTCGGGGTTGTCGAGTATGAAATCCAAGGCATCTTTATGGTTTAGTAGCATCACCGCCTCTTCTTTTGTTTTTCCCCGAGCTGTTTCTTTCTCTTTCAGCAACCGCTCTGTTTCAAGGAGAGAATATGTGTTACCCTCTATTTGTGACGATTTCCAAGACAAATCCACTCCCAAACGTTCCATCTCTTTGCGATACTCAACATCGGACAAAGTGCTCATATTATCCCGAAAAGCCTTATGCGCCACATCCAGCCTTTCCTTCTCTTCCGCTGTAAACAAAGTAACATTGGGCAATATATCGCAAATCAACTGAAAATTAAACGATTGTTGCACCACGCGCTCATCCACATCATTTGCAAAATATGTATCGATGTTCAGCGGCATCATCAGATGTGCCTGCGGCGACAGAGAATAGCGCGTAGCTTTGCCCTTACCCTCTACAACAATGTCACCCTTTTGCACACAATCGGCGATAATTCGTTTCAACGTTCTTTCGTTTGGGGCATTTGTCAAAGCCTCGGCAATTTCCACCCTGCTCGATGAAGGGTTGTAATGCAAAAATTGCAATATTTCCACCTGTATTGTCATAATCTTTAATTTACATTCGGGACAAATATAGCATTATTTATTTAATTTACGGGACAAAGCTGGTAAAATTTGTCCCGAATATGGCCTGATTTTGTCCCGAATAATAGGGTAAGCAAAGACTTGTGATGTCAATATAGCAGCCTTACATTAAGATTGTCATCATCATGCTCAATCACTATATCCTTCATCCTCGATGCACCTAACTCCTTTGCAGATTTCTTATAACAGGTAATAAACTCATAAATACCCGTGCTGAACGGATAACCAAAAGGAGCTATCGGCCACATACAAGGAACTGCAAATCCTTCTATTCCTCTACCTGTAATTAAATCCATATCAGCGCAGAAGATGTTTGTTCTATTTCCCGGGTGGTACCATTCATTATAGTTGCGCCGGAAGTTTATTACACCCCGACACTCTTTTACGTTGAGATTTCTTGTTTATAACAATAACTCATTTGTTGATATCTTTTTATGTTTTAATTGATACGCTTTCGATATAGTTATATCTTTGTGTTAATAAGATAAATAAAATAATATTAATTGGTAACGGTTTTGACTTGGCATACGGTCTTAGAACTAGTTATAAGAATTCGGAATCATCCACTTTAATCTTGTAAATTAGAAAAAGTCTTTTCAAAAAAAGCAATATCTTTGTTATTGCGTAATAAACAAATAAAACATTAAAATATCAGAGACTAACCGCATAGAATATAAAAGAGAATAGTCTCCGGAATTCGATGTCGAGAAGGTGGTTCTGCTATTCCTTGTGTTTTGAGAGTATATGTTGATGATAGTTTCAATTATCTCTCTCTACCGCATTTCCGTTTGTATCTATCAGGTACAGGCCGTAGTTGTTGGCGGGGCGCACCTCGAACAATGTCGGTGAAATCATCTCTATATTGTCGTATATGGCGGGGGTGAGGGGTTTGCCGGTGTGGCGGTTCAGGATGCCGTATTTTTGTGATATCTGGTACTTGGAATATTCCGATAGTTCGTATCTTGTGTCGTAAGCGCCTTCTGCTTCTGCGGGGTAGCGCAGTATCTCGCTCCACTCGTACATGAATGGTTGTACCACGTTGCCTTCGTAGTCTTCCTGCCACATACGGCCATCCTTCATAAGTATGAAGCCGCCATCCTTGGAGTGGTTGCCTGCATATTCGTAAATGGGTTCGTATGCAAGTTGCAGTTGCTGGTTCAGAATGCCGTATTTGCCATCTTTTATCACTATGCGGTAGCCTTGGTCTTGAGGTGCCCATATTTGGTCGTATATTGGTTCTATTACCCACTCTCCTTTTTTGTTGATGAGGCCTATTTTGCCATTGGCTGTTGTCATTGCACAATATCCGTTGTGGAAGATGTATCCGTTGTCGTGTTGTTCGAGCGTGTATGAGTAGTCGAAGGTGAACGGTATTACTATCTCGTTCTTTTCGTTTATGAATCCCACCTTGTTATCTTTCATGACTGCGGCTACTCCCTCGGAAAATATCCATGCTTTTTGGTAGTTGTTTTCTTTGGCGTTTATTATAATTTTACCGGTTTTTATGTTTATGAATCCTCTTTTACAACGACGCGAATATACGATGAGCGAATCGCCTTTGGCTGCGTCGGATATCCAATCGAGCTTGGGCGTTGTGTATTCGTCGGCTCTTTCGTCGTAGAGGCGTATGGAGTGGTCTTTGATTGTGTGTATGAAGATGTCGCCTGCCAAATGGCGGTCGCACCAGGTGAAGCGGCCGTGGAAATGGTCGTATATGCATACAGGTATTTTTATCACATACCATGCGATTATGATGATGAGCGCAACTTTTATTGCGCGGCGCATCCAGCGAGGGCGGTTGTTCCATCTGTTCTTTATTGCACGCAAAGTGCTGCGGCCGGCAGCTATAAGTGCCGTGCAGATTAGGATAGTGGCACCTATGAGTGCCTGAAAGATTTGAGTAAGTCGTTTCATGTCTGTATGTTTTTAGTTTGTCTCTATTTCCATGATGTCGCCCAAGCGTCTCATTTCAAGTTCGTCTGGTGCTATCACTCCTTGCTTTTCGAGTCGGTGGCGTATGACGCGCATCTTTCCGGCGTGTTGCGGGGTGAGCATGCCGTGTGCATCGGCTTTGCTGTAATATTCCATTACCCGCAGCGCATCTTCGGTGCTGCCATCTGTGTGGTTGTCGGCACGCTTGTCGCCGATAACCAGGTACAGGCATGGGTACTTTTGGGCCATGCGGAGGATTTCTGCCTCTTCGACGCAGCTGCCTTTCCTGTCTGTGTAGCATATTGCCAGCAATACCGCGGCCATTTCACTGCCTTCCTGTTCGGCCTCGCGTAGCGCGGTGGCAATGTTTGACGATGTGGTTATTTCGCTGATTTTCTTTCTTATTTTAATGGCCTTGATGGCTTTGGCCTCGGCCGGTGCTACCTCTTCGAGCAGTGCGAGTTTCTCTCTTGAGGCTTTGTCGAGTGCGGGTTTGGGCATTATCTCGTTAATGAGCCGGTAGGGGTGTTTTTCATCGAGCCATTCTGTAATGCACTTTATATCCTTGCCTGTTTTTTCGCAATATATATAGTAGCAGAAGACTGTGTTTAACCAGCTTTTTTCAACGCCGTCGCCATGGTGGTAGCAGAGCGCAAGGGCTTTGTATGCCTCGCTGTCGCCTGTGCGGGCTTGTTGGATGAGGCTCTGTACTCTTTGCTCTCTGGCGCGGGTTTGCATTACGGAAGCGGGGGCGCTGAATTCCTCAGAATCGTCGCTGCACGATGTGTTAAATGCCAACATGGTGGCAAGTAATACCATGGAAATAGTTTTTTTCATATAATTTGTTGTTGATTTGATTTTGCTTTTGTGCGCTCTGTATTAATGAGCCCGTTCATATCCCGTTTCTATCAATTGCCACCAAATGTTTTTTATCTTCGTGCATATTATATTTTATAACTCTTTTTTTACTATTTTTATCGGCGGAATTCAATGGTAGAAAATGTTATGAAGAACAGAATAAAGTTAATAGCTTTTGCGCTGCTTTGCGTGCTGTTTGGCGCATGCATGGGGCAGGGGAGCGATGCGACCATGTACGATGCGGGTGTATCGCAGAGGCTTGCCGAGCATCGCGTGCATGCGATATCCGATTTGCGTTATAATTTGGTATTTTCGATACCCGGCGAAAAGGATAGTGCAGTGGTGGGCCGTTCTGTCATAAGTTTTGAAATGGATGAGGCGCAGGAGGTTGTTCTCGATTTCAGGGATTTGCAAAATGTGCGCAGCGTGGCAGTGAACGGGGTGGCTGTGCAGCCTGCTATGCGTAACGAGCATATAATTATACCTGCCACGGCATTCGTTGCGGGTGGGAACGAGGTGCGGCTCTCCTTTATGGCGGGTAATCAGTCGCTCAACAGGAACGACGAGTTTCTTTACACGCTTTTCGTACCCGACAGGGCCCGCACGGCTTTTCCTTGCTTTGAGCAGCCCTCGTTGAAGGCGCAATTTGAACTTACGCTTGATATGCCTGCCTCTTGGGTCGCGGTCTCCAATACTGTAGTGTCGAGCGACAGCATTGCGGGCGACAGAAGGATTATATCTTTTAACCGCACCGAGCCGTTGAGCACCTATCTCTTTTCGTTTGTTGCAGGCAAATTCAGCAGCAGTATATATAATGATAATGGGCGTGCCATCACAGCCTATCATCGCGAGACAGATGCCGCCCGCATAGCGCAGTTACCTGTGATATTTGAGCAGGTGGCAGCCTCGCTCCGATGGTTAGAGGATTACACCGGTATTGCCTACCCCTTTGCAAAGTACGATTTTGTTATTCTGCCCGGCTTTCAATATGGAGGTATGGAGCATACGGGAGCAACCCTTTACAACGATGCCGCGCTCTTTCTTGGCAAGCACCCGACACCCGACGAGGAGTTGTCTCGCGCTCAAATAATTGCGCACGAGACAGCGCATATGTGGTTTGGCGACCTTGTTACTATGAAGTGGTTCGACGATGTTTGGACGAAGGAGGTTTTTGCCAACTATTTCGAGGCGCGTATGACAGAGCCGCTCTTTCCGCAAGTGAATCATCGCTTGGAACGATTGCGCCGCGTGGTGGTGTCGGCAATGAGTGAGGACCGCACCATGGGTACCACTCCTATAAAACAGCCGCTTGACAATTTGAGCGATGCGGGGCTTGTGTATAGCAATATAATATACGACAAGGCACCGGTAATGCTGGAAAAACTTGTGGAGATAATGGGCGAGGAGGCGTTCCGCGAGGGTGTACGCGATTATCTGCACCGTTTTTCATACGGCAATGCCACATGGGAGGAACTGATTGATATTTTCGACTCCAAGAGCAGTGCCAACCTGCGGGCATTCAGCCATGCGTGGGTACACGAAAAGGGCATGCCGCATATATCCTTTGCCATCGAGGGGCAGAGTCTCATAGTGCGCCAGAGCGATCCTCTGGGGCGTGGCCTTGTGTGGCCGCAACGATTTGACGTGCGCCTGTTGGGCGATACCATTTGCGATGTGGAGATAAATATAACAGATACCTTGCATATTGTGCCTCTGCCTTGCAAGGCGCAATATCTGTTGCCAAACAGCGACGGACGCGGATATGGCTATTTCCGTCCTTGCGACAGCAGTATAGCATGGTCGCTTGCCAATTGGTGGAGAACCGATGATGAGGTGTGCCGTCAGGCGCAGTTGATAAACCTTCACGAGTGTTACCAACATGGCGTCGTGGGTGCATCGGAGTGGATAAATTCCGTTATAGAGGGGCTTGCGGTAGAGCGCGATGCGCTTGTAGCATCCACCCTGTGCAGTTATCTGTCGCTGCCATTGAGCGAGTTGCGCGATGCTGCAGTGGAGCAACGCCTGCTTGCCATGTCGCAGAATCACAGTTTGGCATCGTGCCGCCTTCAGTTGTTGCGCACCTTGGTGCCGACAGCCTCTTCCCCCGCCGTGTGCAGTTATATATATGATGTGTGGGAGGGTGGTGCGCACCCGCTTGCTAGCGAGAGCGACTACATGAACATGGCATACGAGCTTGCATTGCGCTTCCCCGAGAAGTATGAGTACATTGTGGAAAAACAGGCTGCCAGAATAAAGAACCCCGACAGAGCAAGGCAGTTTGCCTTTATATCGCAAGCCGTGAATCCATCGGTGGCCGAGCAGGAGAGGCTGTTTGCTATGTTGCTCACGCCCGAAGGCCGTCGCACCGAGCCGTGGGCCATTAAAGCCCTCTCGCTCCTGTGCCACCCGTTGCGTGAGGAGCAGGCAGTGAAATATATTCGTCCTGCGCTCGATGCTCTGCAAGAGATACAGCGCACCAACGATATATTCTTCCCTTCACGTTGGGTGCGTGCCCTGCTTCGCCCATGCAGGAGTGCCGAGGCGGTTGCCGTCCTCAATGGCTTTTTAAGCGACAACCCGGCCTACCCACCCTTGCTCAAAAGCAAGATATTGCAAGCCGCCTGGTTGCTTTACAGGGCACAGGGAATCACTTCCACCTATTGACCCAATGCTTCTCTATAAGCGGTTGCAGCTCGTCGGGGTCGCCGAGTTTCGCTTTTTTGCACTCCTCCATTATATAGTTGCGCAGCTCGTCGGGGAAATCTTTAGCCTTTTCCCAATACTCTATGCGCCCCATCCAGGAGCCGTGGAAGGTGGTGTCGCTGGTTAGTGTCAACTCTCCTTTTCGCCCGCATTCGGTATATTCCCCGTTGCGGTATATGTATGTGCAGTACAGATAGGGTATAATCTTGTATGCACCGCACTGTAATTTGCCCACCTGAGCGCTATAGTATTTGCCATCGTCGCCAAAAATTTTTATAGATGCAAAATCGTTGTCAAAGTAGCGGTCGCCAACGCTGTACGACTTGTATATCCACACTCCTTTGAGCGCGTCGGCCGATATTGTCTGCGCATGTGCGTACATAAAAATATGCGTAAAAATGCTTAATAACAAACAATGTTTAATGATACCTCTTTTCATAATTGTTTTGTTTAATGATTAATAAAGATTCCTTGTTCTTGTTATAATGTTGCAATAAAGTTGTCCCACTCCTTTGAACTCCCCTTTTTACCGAATACCTTGTAGTAGAGGCGGCTGCGGGTGCTGCTTATGCTGCTTGTCTCTTTGCACAGAATGGTTGCTATCTGTGTAGGTGGAATGCCGATTTTCAGCAGCAGGCATACACGGTATTCGTGTGTTGACATGTGGCATACGTGGCGCAGACGGCTTGTGAAATTTGGGTAAATGGGCTTTAGCTGTTGTTCAAGTTCGTCGAAATCGCTCTCTTTGAGTGTTTCGCCATGCTCTATGCGCCCCAAAAGTATTCTATAATATTCCGACCCGAAGAATTCTTGCTCCACCTGTTGCATTGCCATGGCCACAGGTTGCGGGAGCGCATTGTTCTGTTCGCGTATCTGTTTCAGCTCCTCTTTTATTACTCTGTTCTTTTTGAATGTCTGCCATCCGTAGAGGGCAAGAATACCGATGAAAAGGAGAGAAATTGTGAGTAAGTATAGGAGTTCGTTGTTGGTGCGTCGCAGTTCTCTTTCCGATGTGGATAGCACAAAATTGTTGGTGGCGCTGTCGCGTTTATCTATATTGCGTTTTACAATGTTTTTAATTTCGTTTCGGCGGCTGTTGCTCATTGTCTTAATCTTTACCCATGTCTCCAATTCCAGATTATTGCGCACGGTGTAAGTGGTGTCGTTTACAAAGTTCATATTCATCATGAAACGTCCGTTTTCCACCAATAGAGTGTCGCACTTGTCATTTATGAAAGTGTATTTTGCCATTTCCTGTGGGATAACAATCATTTCGTTTCCTGTCGATAGCAGTTCCACGTGGTAGAATGTACTGTCGGGCTCATAAATCTTGCAGCGTGTGTAGCCCTGCTTGTCGGGGTAGGTGTATGTGTATCCTGTGGGGAATGTAACCTTTTGCAAGGTCCACACCCCTGTCATAGTAAACTCTTCCGTATGCTTGTCGTTGCTACCGTTGCAATGGCAAAGCAGGGTGGCTGCAAGCAGTAATAGAGTGAAGTAGGTTATTCTCATCGCGCGTGTGGTTTGTGTTTGTGGCAAATTTACATAATTCCGCTTGTGAACAATTTGAAATGGCTTGGCAAAAAGTTTGCAACCTCAAATTTCAGCCTTTATACGCTCTGTATCTTAAAATTAACGTAACTTATTTGTATAAGTCGCAAATTTTTATCATTTTTACAAAGATTTTCAATAATATAGCGTGAGATGCATTGCTATATACGGTTATTTTGGAACTTGAAATTTATTAATTAACTAAATATCAACATTATGATTAAAAGAATTACTACCCTTTTAATTGCACTTTGTGCGTTTGCTGTGGTTAAGGCACAAGCGCCCACCTTCTCCACCGAGGAGGCTCCTGTTTGGTATTATATCCAGTTCAAAACAGGCGAGGCAATTCTTGGCGACCAGGGTGATGGTAACAATCTACTCACAATGCAGGGTGCAGAAAGCCCTAACCAATGGGCACTTATCGGAACAGAGAACAGTTTCTATTTGAAAAGCCGTTGGGGCAATTATGTTTATTTCACCAACGGCAAGTTTGCATCAAGTTCCACAAACAAAACTGCGCTTAAACTTATTTCAAGCCCCGGTAATAGTGGCTATTACGAAATTCAGCGCGCAACTGCCTCACAGAGCATGAACCAGTGGGGTGGTTCGGGAACCGGCAAGGAACTTGGCGAGTGGAATGCGGGCGACGTAAACAATCCCCTTGCTTTTGTTACAGAGATGCCTGCTCCCGTGCCCGATTTCTTCAGCTACGAGGATGCCCCCGAGTATTATTACATAAAATTTGCCAACGGCGGTAATCTGCTCGTTGACAATGGCGATGGCACAAATGTAACAACAGCCGTTGTTAAAAACGAGACAAAAAACCAATGGATGATGATGGGTAGCCCCTCGATGTTCTATATGAAGAGCCAGGCGGGCTATTGGTTGTACTACGATGCAGACAAAGGTCTCTTCACCTCATCATCAACCTCACGCACCCCAATGAAGTTGGTAAAAACCGGTAATGCCGATTATGAAGGTTGCTACGAGATACAGCGCACCGCAAGCAATAAGAGTATGAACCAGAATGGTGGTACTGCGGTTGGAGTAACCTTGTGCGAATGGAATGCAGGCGATGCAAACAACCCCTTGACAATCAATCCTTGTACTCCTCCCGTGCCTGCTATGAGCGATGCCGAGAATGAATATTGGTACGCAATCCACTATGTGGGTGTTGATCAATACCTTTGCGATGCCGAAGTAGGCTCAGTTCCCGGGCATGTGAATCCCATTGTAAAGAAAGAGAATCTTTGGAAATTTACAGGAACAAAAGACAACATGCAGATAATAAGCAACAGCGGCAAGTATCTGAGCGTTGTCAATGATGTACCCGTGCTTGCAGATGAGGCTTATGCCGCAGGCTTCAAGTTGGTAGAGACCAACTATAATACAAATCCATATAAGTGGGAGATTCACTCTGCCGATGCTGCTCTGTCAAAATATAAATTGCAGTTGGGAAAAGCATCGGGTAAGATAAAAGACCTTGCTCTTGCAAGCACATCAAGGAGTTCGTACTATCCTGTTGTGTTTATGTCGCCCGACGAGGTAAGAGAAAACAACGACGACTACTATGTTGCTGCAATAGAGGGCTACACACCCGAGCATAAGCACACATTGTGGTACACCCAACCCGCAACCCTCACCGGTGTTTCAAACACCTGGATGGAGTATTCGTTGCCCATTGGTAATGGTCAGCTTGGTGCTTCACTTTTTGGCGGCATTCAAACCGACGAAATACAGTTTAATGAGAAAACATTGTGGAGCGGCGGTCCTTCGCAGTATGGTATATACGAGAACTTCGGTAGCGTGTTTGTCGATGATATGAGCTATGAGTTTGGTTATGGTGCCGATAACGGAGTAACCGATTATTATCGTCAGCTCGACCTTGAGAATGCTACCGGAACAGTTTGTTACAAGAACTCGGATAAGAGCGTTACATATAAACGTGAATATATTGCCAGCAACCCCGATAAGGCTGTTGTATGGCGTTACACCGCAAGCGAGGAGGGCAAGATAAGCCTGCGCTTCACAATGGCAAGCGGTGCTCCCGGTATTGTTGCAACAACCTCATACAGCGAGGGTACAGCAACCTTCAGTGGCTCATTGCAGACAATCAGCTATGCAGCACACCTCAAGGTGGTGCCCGATGGCGGTACAATGAAGACAACCGACAGCGGTATTCTTGTAGAGGGTGCAAATTCGGTATTGGTTGTTCTTGTCGGTATCACCGACTTTGTTGCCGACCAGGTATCACACGTTTCGGGTCGCAAGGCCGAGCTCCTCTCTGATGCCGCAGCTCAGGCCGACGCCGCAGCCACACAGGGCTGGGAGGCTCTTTACAGCAAGCACGTTGCCGATTATGAGCAGTATTACAACCGCGTGGCATTTGAGATTGCCGGTACCGATAATGTAATGCCCACCAATGAAATGGTTGATGCATATAATGCAGGAACAATGGCAGGCAATCTCATGCTTGAGCAGTTGTATTTCCACTATGGTCGTTACCTTGAGATATCTTCTTCTCGCGGTGTAGACCTTCCCAACAACTTGCAGGGTATTTGGAACAACCGTTCCGATGCTCCTTGGCACTCCGATATCCACGCCAACATCAACGTACAGATGAACTATTGGCCCGCAGAGCCCACCAACCTCAGCGAGATGCACGTTCCTTTCCTCAACTATATAATTAATGAGGCTGCACAGCCCGAGTGGCAGAATAGAGCAAATATCTCCGGTCAGGCACGCGGTTGGACCTGCCTCACCGAGAACAACATCTTCGGTGGCATCAGCGGCTTTGCCCCCAACTATGTTATTGCCAACGCATGGTATGTAACACACCTGTGGCAGCACTATCGCTATACCCTCGACAAGGAGTATCTTGCAAAAGCGTTCCCTGCAATGCTTGGTGCATCACAGTTCTGGGCAGACCGCATGGTTTTGGCCTCGGACGGCACATACGAGTGCCCCAACGAGTATTCTCCCGAACATGGTCCCGGTAGCGAGAATGCTGTGGCACACGCACAGCAGATTGCTTGGGAGTGTCTTGATAACACCATCAAGGCAGCCGATATATTGGGTGGCGTTGAGGCCGGTGTCATTACCGAAGCCGACTACAACCTCATTACCGACCGCTTTGCAAGAATGGACAAGGGTATTGCCACAGAAGTCTATACCGGTGAATGGGGTGCGACATACAACGATGTACCCACCGGTGCAAAAATTATTCGTGAGTGGAAATACAGCAAGTTCACTGCATCGAGCGACAGGGGCCACCGCCACATGTCGCATCTGATGGCTCTCTATCCCTTCGGTCAGATAACTCCCTCAAGCGACTTCTTTGAGCCTGCAATCAACTCAATGAAACTGCGTGGCGACGAGTCTACCGGTTGGTCAATGGGTTGGAAGATTAACTTATGGGCACGCGCGCTCATGGGCGACCGCTCACACGCAATCCTTCGCAAGGCATTGAAGCACTCTACATCGTATGGTACCAACCAGTATGCAGGTGGTATTTACTATAACCTTTACGACTCGCATGCACCCTTCCAGATTGATGGTAACTTCGGTGCTTGCTCGGGTATCGCCGAGATGATGTTGCAGAGCCACAGCGATACATTGCAGATTCTTCCTGCTTTGCCTACCGCTTGGCCCGATGGCGAGTATGCCGGTCTTAAGGCTGTTGGTGATTTCACCGTAGGCGCAAAATGGGCCGATGGTAAGGCTACACAGATAAGCATCAGCAACAACCAAGGTCAGCCCTTGTATGTGAACTATCCGGGTCTTGATCAGGCTACAATCTATGTGAACGAAGCCGTGGTTGCTCCCGAGAAGGTAAACGAGAATACCTATTTCATACCCAGCCAGGCCAAAGATAACATCAATATATTCTTTGGCGAGGTTCCCACCGGTATTGAGGATACTGTTGCCGACACTATGGATAGCGACAGCCCCGTATATGACCTCATGGGACGCAAGGTGCTTGCTCCTGTAAAAGGTCGCATATACATCCAGAATAGCAAAAAAATCATTGCAGAGTAATATCTGCAATGAATAAACTAAATGAGCCCTTCCCGCGCGGGAAGGGCTCATTTAGTTTATTCATCTATTTATTCTATTTCAACAAAGCATCGGCAAGCTGCTGCATTGCAGGCAGGTCGCTATCCTTCATGCGTGAGCGTATGGTAACCATGGGCTCAACAATTTCAATGGCTTTCATCTCCTCAAGCACCGAACGCATAGTGCGCCCGGCTGTGGGAGCCCATGAACCATTCTCAAGCAGAGCTACCTTGCGTCGTTGGAAATTCTTGCCCTTCAGGTGGTGTAGGAAATCGGCCATAGGAGTGAACACGCCCGCATCGTATGACGAGGCGCATAGTACCATGTGGCTGTATCTGAATGCATCCTCAACAGCTTCGGCAAGGTCGCAGCGCGATAGGTCGGTTACAGCCACTTTGGGAGCGCCTGCGGCAGTGAGAATCTCGGCAAGCTTGCGGGCGGCAATACCTGTACCTCCATGAATGGATGCGTATGCCACAAATACGCCCTCGGTCTCTGGCTCATATTTGCTCCAAGTGTCGTACAGCCCCACATAGTATCCCAGATTTTCAGTGAGTACGGGACCGTGCAAGGGGCATATAATCTCCACAGGGAGGGCAGCCACCTTCTTGAGCAGTGTCTGTACCTGCACCCCATATTTGCCACAGATGTTAAAGTAGTAACGGCGTGCCTCGCAAGCCCAAGGCTCATCGGCCGACAGGGCACCGAACTTGCCAAATGCATCGGCCGAGAAAAGAACTTTGTCGGTGGTGTCGAATGTTACCATAACCTCGGGCCAATGCACCATGGGTGCATGCAGGAACTGCAACGTGTGTTTTCCTGTTGTAAGGGTGTCGCCCTCCTTCACAGCAATGGAACGTGAGGCAAAATCTATCCCCTCAAAAAACTGCGGCATCATCTGTATGGCTTTAGGTGTTGCCACAATGCGCAACGATGGGTACTTGGTCATTGCCTCGGCAATGAGGGCTGCGTGGTCGGGCTCGGCATGGTGCACGATAAGGTACGACGGTTCGCGTCCGTCAAGCGCAGTGGTAAGATTCTTCCACCACTCATCGGCCTTGCGTGCATCTACGGTATCAAGAATGGTTATCTGCTCGTCTTCTATTATATATGAGTTATACGCCATGCCGTTAGGTACAACGTATTGGCTTTCAAAGAGGTCTATGTCGTGGTCATCGACACCTATGTATTTAATGCTGTCTGTTATGTTTTTCATGATATTCTTAATATTTATTGAGTTTATTGCGGAAGTTGTTTACCATTTTGGCACTTTGTTCCTCAATCTTTTTAACATCAATGCTTTGCAGTAGCTTTTCAAGGCTTTTTACTCTCTGCTTGTCGCCCTTCTCTGTGGCTTCGGCAAGCAGAATCTTGTATTTCTCGAACTGCTGTATTCCTTGCACGAATCTTTCCCAGCGAACGGAGCTTATGCTGTGCGGATAGATTACATAAGTGTCTCCCGCGGGCCATGCTGTGTAGCGCGAGTCTTTTTCGGGCTCCACGGTCCAGCTGTTGTATGCCCAACGCAAGTAGCCGTCGAGGTCCTTTGCAAGGGCTTCCAATGCTATAAACTCGGCATCGGCAGGGGCTGTGAAGGTGAAGAGGTTGGGGTATTCGGCCGAGCAACATGTGTAGTAGGTCGATACCTTGCCCTCGCTGCGGCGGCGTGCCAAGAGTTCGGGTGTATATGCCGTGTATGCAAAAATATCGAGGCAATAGTCTGTGATGTCGGCCTCAATCTCGGGGTGGTAGTTACCCGCCATGGATATTTTCATCCCCGGGGCATATTTCTTTATTACGGCTATTGCTGCTTGCATCTGCGGCAGGCTGCGCTCGTCCATGGATATAAATGTCTTTTCAAACCATCCCTTCTCTTTAAGGTGCTGTGCAAACGCCTGCAACATACCTCCCCAGAATAGCTCGTAAGCCTTTTCGCCGGGGGCGCACTGCATATATTTGTGGCTGTCTGTTGCTTGGTCGTAGTAGCGGAACGATAGTTTCCAAGGAATCATGGAGAAACAGGTAATCTCTTTGTCTATTCCGCAATCCATCATAAACTGTACCCATTTGTCAAAGATGGTGAAGTCGTAGTACCAGCTGCCATCGGCCTTACGCATCCATGTAATCATGCTGCCAAAGGGGTCGTGTGTCTGTCCGTTCCACGGGCGATCTATGAGCGTGGCGGTTATGGCCTTCTGTCCTGCGCTTGCCAGCTTCATCATGTATGGGCGCAGTTTATGGAAATGTTCGGCCGACCACAACTCCACGTCATGTACGCGTGCCACGGCATAGGGGTTCTGCCATAGGTCGAGGTGAAATTTCCAATCCTTTGGTGCAGGCAGTGTGCGGTTAATCACTTTTACGGTGTATCGCATGGTGTTGCTCTCGCCGTTGCTGCTTATGGTTACCGTGCCTTTGTAGTTACCCGGCTGTGCATCGGCCGGGATGTTTACTGTGAACCATAGTCCGTTGTATGTGTCGGCGCCAAGTTCGGTGGGGTTGGTGTCGGTTATCCTGTCGGCCGACAGCTCCTCGCCATAAGCATCTACGGCATGCTTCCCGCAGCCGGTGAAATAGTCTGTGATAATGTCCTGCACAAAACCGCCCACCACATTGCTGCTGCTTATGGTGTGCTTGCCACATTTAAGGTCGCCAAAACTATATTCAGCGGTGTGATTTGCGCTGTTGCATGTTACAACCAACTGAAAATTCACACGCTCACCGCGCCAAGCTGTGGTGCTGTTTACTGCCGTTGTGGGGAAATCCTTTGCGTTACTGCGTGGGTAACGTGTGTCGGTGTTTCCCCAAGCAACCTTTATCTGTGCTGTCGCAAGAATTGTGAAAAATATTGCAAATGATGTGATGATGAGTTTTTTACACATATTATTGATTATTTGTTTAATGTACCGTTATATATAAACTCTTTGCCGGCTACATGTGCTGCCAGATTGTCGGCCATTTTTGCATCGAATGTCAGGGCGGATGTTCTCATGTCGAATTCGCCGCGGGCTGTTGCAAATGTATAGTCGGCCGAAGGGGTTGTCCCTATCAGGGGTACGATATTTTCACCCGAGAATACCATTTTGCCTCCTTCGTTTGTGCAAACGAGGTTGCAGAGGGTTATATCCAATGTTACAGGCATTTTGTCGGCGAATTTTACTCCAAGCATCTTTATATCCACGGTGCTTGTTGCCATATTTACCACAACGGTAAACGATGCAGGTGCAAGGGTGAAATCGCCCACTTGCAGAGCACCTGTAAAGCTGTGTTCCATGCCACCTGTGGCAGGGGGTACAACAACTCCGCCTTCGTCGTCGCTATCGCTATCATTGGCTTTGTAGGTAAATGTCATGCCTGCTACATGTGGTGCAAGGTCATCGGCCATTTGTGCAACAAATGTTATCTCCGAGGCATCGGCATTAATCCAGCCGGTGAGGAAGGCAAATGTATAATCGCTGCTGGGGTTTCCTGCAATAAGTGGCACAATATTCTCGGCCGAGAACATAAGTGCTCCATCGGTCTCTGTGCAAGGTACGCTTTTTAAGGTTATATCCAATGTTACAGGCATCTTGTCGGAGAATTTTACACCTTGCATAACGATATCCATGCGCCCGGCCGCACCTATGTTTGCTTTTACCGTTACTGCGGCATCGGATAAGGTAAAATCGCCCACCTGTAAATCGCCTGTGAAGGAGAACGAATGCTCCTGTGGCGGTGTGTAGGGCATTGTTGTATCGTCGTCGGCACATGAATGGAATATTGTCATTGTCGCCAATAGGGGGAGTATAAATAAAAATTTTTTCATATTTTGTTGATTATAGGTTTATATGTAGTGAGGCCCCGAATTGCAATGGCTTGCCTTCGGCAAAAAAGTCGTTGTTAATGGAGTTGAAGTAGAATGTTTTATACTCCTTGTCGAGTAGGTTCTTGCTCCATATCGATGCACCAAAGTGCCCCTTTTCCCATGAGAGTGAGGCCGAGAAAAGTCCGTAGAATGGTTGCGACATGGTATTTGTCTCGTTCCAATATATGCGGCCTGTTCCATTCCAGCCTGCGTTTAGCACAAAACGATGGGCAAAGGTGCGTGGTACAGGTATCTCGTAGGCCACATTAACCGCCATGGTCTGTTGCGGGGCCAGAGGCAGATAGTTGCCCGAATAATCCACCCCGTCGCTCTCGTACTTGTCAAATTCGGCCTTTGTGTAGCCAAACGAGCCGTCTATTGTGAAACGCCCTACATGCCATGTGGCAGCAAATTCCACTCCCTTGCTGTGCGACTCGCTTGCATTTGACATCATGCGCCCTGTTCCACCTTTGGGAAATACTGTTAACTGCTGGTCGTAGCATTTAATGTAGAAGAGCGCCATGGAAACATTGAGCTTGCCGTCGAAAAGGGATAGGTGCGTGCCAAGTTCATAATTCCAATTGGTTTCGGGTTCATAGATTGTGCTGCTCGCATCGGATGTGGCCGGTTGTTGCATGAGCCCGGCAATCATTTTATTGCGCAGGATATCGGAGAATAGCTGGGTGTTGAATCCGCCCGCCTTAAAGCCTTTGCGTACCGAACCATATACATTTCCGAAACGGTGCTTGTAAACAAGCGATAAACTTGGCAGCAATTCCCAATCGTCTATCTCTTTTTTCCCATCAAAAACGGTAAGCAGCGGTGCATGGAATATGCTGTTGCTTTTTGTTGTGTAGTGTATCAAGGAACGGCTGTTGTAATCCATTGACGAGTATTCGTAATTGATACGTGCCCCTGCGCTTATATCAAAGGCTCCTATGGAATATGATATTTGTGCATATCCCGCTGTGCCCCAAGCGGGGATTGTAAAGTCGTCGTATATGGTAAAATCGCGCTCTCTCAGGCGTATGCCCGAATATTTCTCTATAAGTTCGCTGATACCGTATTCACGGAAATTTACGGGGGCCTCCATCTGCATGTGGCGGTAGAAACCAAAGAGCCCCGCCACCCATTTAAGCTCCTTGTCATCGCGCGACTTTATTACAAGCTCCTGGGTTATGGAGTGCTCGTGTTGTGCCTGCTCCAATACAAAATAGTCATGGGCAAGGAAGTCGTTGTCAAGGTGCATCTTGTCGTCGGTATATTGGTAGCCTGTGGCCGACGAAATGGTGAAATTGTCGAAGAAACGCTTTACAACCAGGCCGTCGGATAGGTTAAAACGGCGGTAGAAACACTCCTCGTTATAGGCTATGGGTGCGAGCGTGCCGCTTGCGCTGTCGTAGAGGCGATAGCCCCAGCCACCCTCGTCGGTATAGCCGATGGTGAATGTGTTGTCAATGCTCCACCTGTCGGCGGGCAACCACTGAAAGCGTGCGCGCACAGCTGCATTGTCGCCACCGTCGCAATTGTCTCCTGTATAGCTGTTTGTAAAGAAACCGTCGCTGTGGTTGTAGTATGTACCAACCGACCAACCGAAACGCTTGCTTGCCGCCTCGTAGTGTGCAGCCTTTATGCGTATGTTGTTCTCGTTGCCATACTCCACCGAGAGTCTTTTGCCTTGAAAATTTAGTGGCGACAGGGTGGTTATGTTTATGGTTCCTCCCGATGTGTTGCGCCCGAAAAGGGTGCTTTGCGCTCCGCGTATTATCTGTATATTGTCGATATCGAACAACTCAAAATCGTAGTTATTCTTGTTCATCACGGGTAGCTGGTCAATATTCATACCCACCACAGGCTGGTCTATGCGCGAGCCGAAACCGCGCACATAAATAGATGAGGTCATGCGCGAGCCATAGTCGGGCTGATAGAAATTGGGTACAATACCCGTGAGCTCTTTTATGCTGTTTATGTGCCTGTTTTCTATGTCGGCACGGCCTATGGTTGTTGCCGAGTATGGTTGCTTCTCTCTATCATCGGACAACTTTACCGACGATACAATATCTATGCCTGCGAGCATGATGGTATCGGCGGTCTCGGTAAACAGGGTAATGAATAGCGATATAAATGCAGTAATAAATGTCATAATTCAATTTGCGATTAGCGCGAAGATACGAAAAAATTGTGGATTTTTATCTATATATATGTTAATAGGGGACTATAAGTATAATATTTATGTACTGCAACTACATTGTAATTACAAGATGTCGCATTTGTGCTTTTGCAGCGCTTTTCGCAGGGTGTGCGAGTCGCAGTTGCACACCTTGTCGAGCAAAGCCCAGAATCTGTCACTGTGATTAAGTTCCCGCGTATGGCACAATTCGTGCAGCAGAACGTAGTCTATGAGTTCGTCGGGTAGCAATACGAGGTATATGCTGAGGCTTATGGTGCCTTTGCTGCTGCAACTGCCCCAGCGGGTGTGGCTGTCGCGCAGGCTCATTCTGCTGTATCTGAACTTGTGCCGTGTGGCATGCTCTTGCAATCGCTGTGGCAGAACCTCTGCCGCCCTGTGTCGCAAGCACTTTTTTATAACATCCCGCAGCCAGGTCTGTCGCTCGGTGTCATAAAAATCAGTTTCAAAGGGGTAGAGCAGTATTGTGTGCCTTGCATTGCGTTTTATTAAGAATTTATCTCCTTTGTGCGGTTGAAGTTCAAAGAGGAAATGCGGTGTATCTATACGATAGTCGGCATCTATTGTAATTGATTGTATGGCCTCCTGTTGTGTAAGCAATCTATCGCCAAAGGTTTCCAATGCTCTTTCCAAATCCTTTTGGGTTGCAATCGTGGGGAGTGTAATGCATAAAAGATTAGGGCGCGCCCGCATGATTATGCGACGCGCCCGTGGGTTGCGGGTAACTTCAATATTACCATATTTAGGGTGTGAAATAATGCGCTTTTTTAGCATATCGGCACTTGCTTAAGCAATAATGTGAGTACCGCTTTCGCCATCAATGGCATCGGCGCGGGTGATAACCACCTGCGACACACCGTGGTCTATTGCGTTGAATGCGTTGTCTATCTTGGGTATCATGCCACCGCTCACTGTACCATCGGCAAGCAGTCTCTTATAAATTTCCTTGTCTATTGTGGCGATGAGGCTGTCTGCGTCATCGGGGTTGCGCATTACACCGGGGAACTCAAAGCAGTATGTGAGTGTAACATCGTATAATCTTGCAAGTCCTTTTGCGGTCTCTGCCGCCATGGTGTCGGCGTTGGTGTTCAGCAGATTGCCCTTGCCGTCGTGTGTGAGTGGTGCCACAATGGGCACGATGCCTTGCTCAATGAGCTTGCCGAGCATGTCGCCATCGGCATAATCTACGTCGCCCACAAAACCGTAATCAACCTCGCCCACAGGGCGTTTGTGTGCTTTTATGATATTGCAGTCGGCGCCGGTGAGCCCCAAGGCATTTACGCCGCGTGCTTGCAGCCCTGCCACGATGTTTTTGTTCACCAAGCCTCCATATACCATTGTAACCACTTGCAGGGTTGCTTCATCGGTTACTCTTCTGCCACCGACCATTTTGCTTTCGATGCCTAATCTTTCGGCCATCTTTGTAGCCGAGCGGCCACCGCCGTGAATGAGTACCTTTGCTCCTTCAATGGCTGCGAAGCGGTCGAGCAGGTCGGCAAGCGATGCGGGCTCCTCAACAATCTTGCCACCAACCTTTATAACTGTTATCTTTTTTCTCTTGTTCATTTTAGGGGTTTCTTAAAAATCATGGTTCAAGATAGGTGTAACCATAGAGCCCCGAGCGATAGTTGGCAAGGAACTCTTTGCCCTCTTCAAGTGAAATCTTGCCCTGCTTCACCGATTTGGTTACCCATGTCTCCAAAGTGCGCACAAGGCGTTTTGCATCGAACTGAACATAATCGAGTACATCGGCAATGGTCTCTCCGTCGATGATTTTGTCTATGTGGTAGCCATCTTTATCCACGCTTATGTGTACCGCATTTGTGTCTCCAAAGAGGTTGTGCATGTCGCCCAGAATCTCCTGATATGCGCCCACAAGGAACACGCCGATGTAGTATGGCTCGTTACTCTTTACACGGTGTACGCACAATGAATTGGCCTTGCCGTTGTAGTTTATGAACTCTGTTATCTTTCCGTCGCTGTCGCAGGTCATATCCTGAATAGTGCAGGTGCGGTCGGGGCGTTCGTCGAGCCTGTGAATGGGCATTATGGGGAAGAATTGGTCTATCGCCCATGTGTCGGGGAGGCTCTGGAATAGCGAGAAGTTCCCGAAATATTTGTCGGCTATGAGTTTGTGCAGTTTGCGGAAATCCTCGGGCACATGCTTCATGGTCTTTGCAATGGAGAGAATCTCGCGGGTTACCGACCAGAACATACTTTCAATCTGTGCGCGGGTTTTCAAATCCACAATACCATGGCTGAATAGCTCCAATGCCTCCTCGCGTATCTGTTGCGCATCGTGGAAGGCTTCGAGCATGGTACGCTGGTCAAGGTCGTCCCATATTTTGTATAGCTCCTTTACAAGGTCGTGATCATCGGGACCTACCTCCCAATTTTCGTCCATCTGCGGCAGAGCGGCAGTTTCCAAAATCTCGAAAATGAGTACAGCGTGGTGTGCCGATACCGAGCGACCGCTCTCTGTGATGATGTTGGGGTGGGGTATTCCGTTTTTATCGGCAGCATCTACCATGGTATATACGGCATCGTTCACATACTCCTGTATAGAGTAGTTTACACTGCTCTCGCTGCTCGATGAGCGTGTACCGTCGTAATCGACGCCAAGGCCGCCGCCAATGTCGGTAAATTCAACCTTAAAGCCCATTTTGTGCAGTTGCACATAGAACTGCGATGCTTCGCGAAGGGCTGTCTTTATGTGGCGGATTTTGGTTACCTGGCTGCCTATGTGAAAATGTATAAGGCGCAGACAGTCGCGTATATCGTATTTGTCGAGCAGTTCAAGTGCCTCCAAAAGCTCACTCGATGTAAGGCCGAATTTGCTTGCATCGCCACCGCTCTCTTCCCATTTGCCACTGCCTTCAGATGCCAGCTTTATGCGTATGCCTATGTTGGGGCGCACACCAAGTCTTTTGCCTATCTTGGCAATGCGTTTAAGCTCGTTCAGTTTCTCTGCCACAAGGAAAATGCTGCGGCCCATCTTCTGTGCCAGCAATGCCATTTCAATATAGCTGTCGTCCTTGTAAC
This sequence comes from uncultured Bacteroidales bacterium, assembly GCA_937914945.1. Lineage (GTDB taxonomy): Bacteria > Bacteroidota > Bacteroidia > Bacteroidales > Bacteroidaceae > HGM04593. Next base: position 24,843 of record CALGJF010000056.1, read on the forward strand.
CATTGCATATGATGAGCGAATCGCTGTCGGTATTCATGGCAATAACCTCATGCAACTCGGGTTTTGAGCCGGCTTCCAAGCCCATGTTGTACTTTTTGCCATGGCTCATAATCTCCTCAACCACAGGGCGCATCTGGTTTACCTTGATGGGATAGACTATAAAGTGTTCTCCTTTGTAGTTGTACTCCTCCGAAGCTATTTTGAAACAACCCGAAATCTTTTCGATACGATTGTCCAGAATGTCGGGGAAACGAATAAGAACAGGTGCGGCTACATCACGCAGTTGCAGTTCGTCCATCAACTGCTTCAAATCGACTTTAATGCCATCCTTCTTGGGAGTAACGGCTACGTTCCCCTCTTCATTGATACTGAAATACGATGCTCCCCAACCGTTTATGTTGTAGAGTTCTTCAGAGTCTTCAATGCGCCATCTTCTCATTTCTTGTGGTATTATCGGTTATTAATATTTGTCTGTTACGGTAGGTTGAACTGCTCGCAGAAGGCCTCAACCGATGATTCTATCTGTTTGCTGTCCTCTAATTTGTCGGCAGCAAAGCTGTATTGTGCCTTTGTGTAGTGTGGCTCTCGTTTTGCAAGTTGCTGGGCAATGAATGTGCGCAGTTCGTCGTCATTCTTGTCCTTTATGAGAGGTCGCTGCTTGCGGGCTATGCTCAGACGTATGAACAGCCTTTCCACCGGCACTTGCAGATATACGGTGATGCCCTTGCTGTTCATGTAGTCGATATTGTCGAAGAAACAGGGTGTTCCCCCTCCGGTGGATATTATCACATCCTCAAACTCGGCAACTTCGTGCAGCATGCGACGCTCTATGTCGCGGAATCCCTCCTCGCCCTTCTCGGCAAAAATCTGCGAGATAGTTTTGCGAAAGCGTTCCTCGATATAGCAGTCGAGGTCTATGAATGTGAGACCGAGCCTGGTGGCAAGAGCACGGCCCAATGTGGTTTTGCCGGCTCCCATGTACCCGGTGAGCAGTATTCGTGTCATTTTACTTTTTCTTTGTGTATCTGCGCCCTTTGGCAGTGGATTTTCCACCCTCTTGCTGTTTTTTCACAATATCCATACACTCCTCCAACGAAAGTTCCGCAGGGGTTACGCTCTTGGGCAGTTTATAGTTGCTGCCGTTGTATGCGATGTATGGGCCGAAACGGCCGTTGAGTACCTGTACTGCAGGTTCCACATCGGGGAAGGTTATTATTATGCGTTCAGCCTCGGCCTTGCGTTTTTCTATTATAAGGCTTGTCGCTTCCTCGTATGATATGGTAAGCGGGTCGAATGTCTTGGGCAGGGTAACGTATGCCGTTCCATGTTTGATATATGGACCGAAACGGCCTGCACCGATAGAGACCTGTTCGCCCTCGAAATCGCCCAACATGCGAGGCAGGCTGAATAGGTTCAAAGCCTCTTCGAGTGTAATGGTTTCCAATGTTTGTCCGGGTTTCATCTGTGCGAATCGTGGTTTCTCCTCGTCGCTGGCAGAACCAATCTGCACAATGGGGCCGAATCGGCCTATCTTTACCGATACCGGTTTGCCGCTCTGGGGGTCGGTGCCCAGAACGCGCTCGCCCACCTTGTGCTCGCTCTTTGTCTGGACAATGTTCTCTATCTGCGGCTCAAAATCGGCATAAAAATCCTTTATAATGTTCACCCAAGGCTTTTTGCCATCGGCAATTTCGTCGAAATCCTTCTCAACGGTGGCCGTGAAATTGTAGTCCATGATGTCGGGGAAGAACTCCAAAAGGAAGTCGTTTACTACAATTCCGATATCTGTCGGTAGCAATTTGCCCTTCTCGCTGCCAAAGGTCTCTTTGCTCTCCTTGGTGGTTATCTTGTTGTTTTTCAGTGTGAGGATATTGTATTTGCGACTCTCACCTGCCTTGTTGCCCTTCTCCACATAGCCACGTTGCTGTATGGTGCTTATGGTGGGGGCGTATGTTGATGGGCGGCCTATGCCGAGTTCCTCGAGCTTATGCACAAGGCTCGCCTCGGTGTATCGTGGAGGGTGCTGTGTAAAACGCTCTGTGGCGGTTATCTCGCAGGGAACGAGCTGCTCGCCTTTGTTTACTGCGGGTATCGAGGTGGTGTCGTTGCCTGTCTCTTCGTCGGTCGATTCGCGATAAACGTGCATGAAACCATCGAAAACGGTTACCTCGCCTGTTGCGATAAAATTCTCTTCATGTCCGCTTATGGCAATATTCACCGTGGTCTTTTCCACAAGCGAGTCGGCCATTTGCGAGGCTATTGTACGTTTCCAGATGAGTTCGTAGAGGCGTTTCTCGGGCATTGTTCCCTCTATTGTGGTATTGCTCATATAGGTGGGGCGAATAGCCTCGTGTGCCTCCTGTGCGCCTTTCGAGTTTGTGGAATAGTTTCGGCTTTTAAGATATTCGGCACCATATGTCTCGGTAATAACGCTTTTGCACGAGCCTATGCACAGCGATGAGAGGTTTACAGAGTCGGTACGCATGTAGGTGATGAATCCGGCCTCGTACAGCCTCTGTGCCACCATCATTGTCTGCGATACGGTGAATCCCAATTTGCGGGCAGCCTCCTGTTGCAGGGTTGATGTGGTAAATGGTGCTGCGGGATACTTTTTAAGCGGCTTTGTGCTCACATCGTCTATTACAAATGTGGCACTCTTGCAGGAATTTAAGAAGTTTTCGGCCTCCTCCTTGGTTTTGAATCGCTTTGAGAGCTCGGTGTTGAGGATACGTTTTTCGCTGCCATTGGAGGGTAATTCAAACAACGCAGTAACGCGGTAAGCGGCTTCGCTCACGAATTTGTTTATTTCGCGCTCACGCTCCACAACAAGACGCACGGTTACCGATTGCACGCGGCCTGCCGACAATGCGGGTTTTACCTTGCGCCACAGCACAGGCGAGAGTTTGAATCCCACAATGCGGTCGAGTACACGGCGCGCTTGCTGTGCATATACAAGATTGGTGTCAATCTCGCGCGGGTTCTCAATAGCGTTTAGTATGGCATTCTTGGTAATCTCGTGGAAAACAATGCGTTTTGTTTTCTCGGGTTGCAAGCCGAGTACGGTATATAGGTGCCAGCTTATGGCCTCTCCTTCGCGGTCTTCATCGGATGCAAGCCACACGGTGTCGGCCTTCTTTGCCTCGTTTTTAAGCGAGTTTACCAGTTTTTCTTTTTCAGTAGGAATTTCATACACCGGCTCAAAAGTGTCGGTGTTTATGCTGAACTCTCTCTTCTTCAAATCGCAAATGTGCCCATAGCTCGACATTACTTTATAATCCTTGCCGAGAAACTTCTCTATTGTTTTGGCTTTTGCGGGGGACTCAACTATAACTAAATTCTTCTGCATAATGGTTGCCTTTCTCAAATTTGCGGCAAAAGTATTAAAGTTTCCTGTATTATCGCTTCAAAAAATCTAAAAAAAATAAAAAGAAAAAAGCCTGTTTCACCTTAAAATAATATATTATTTTATATAGGTGTATTTTTTTCTTGTGCCGGTGATGGCGGGCGCTCTTTTATCAGAACGCCGCGCTAAGCCCAAAGAGTATGTTTATTCCCTGTTCGTAATAACCAGCATATTTTACATACTCGCGATTGAGCAGGTTGTTGCCCTCTATGAATGCTCCATAGCGATCCAAGAGCTTGTAGCTTGTACGCAAGTTCAGTTCGTGCTTGTTCTTTGAAGGAGCATCGTAGTTGTATGTTGCAAAGTTATACGCAAGGGTAATGTAAAAATCTTCCAAGAAACGGCTTTCGGCATTCAGCCCAAGCTCAAATTCGGGTTTTGTGCCGAGCAGATGTTTTTCGTTGCACTTCCAATAAGTGTAGCGGCTGTTGGCTCCAACCTTCAACCACCCCTCATGGTCGTATGATGCATTGGCACCAATGTATATCTGTGTCGTGTTCTCCTGTGCAATGGCGCTTACCATCATGAAACTGTTGCTGAATAGGTCGGTAACGTCAAAGGCGTAATTGAGGAAATCGTCTTTTGTGTATGCGTAGCCGACATACATATCTACGGAGAGGTTCTCGTGCGCGATGCGTGTACCTGCTGTAATATCGGCAATTGTGTATGCGGGCTTCTCGGCTATGTTTATCCAATATGGGGTAATCTGCTCCATAGCATCAAAGGTTGCGGCTGTTCTGCCACCCTTGATTGTGGTGTAGAGCGACAGTCTCTTTGTTAATGCACACTCGATACCCAAATCGGGTGCTATTGCAAACTTGCTGCCATTGCGGCTTATGTAATTTACATATGCACCTATGTGCAACTTGCTGTCTCCCAGGTAGATATCTGTATAGGGATTGAAATCTGCCAGCAAGAAATTTTTGGGTGTGGCGGGGCCGCTGTATGTGTAGTTTTTGATATCAAAACCCAGGTTAATGTTTTTGAGGTCCTCGTCGTCAAGTTCGTGGCTCAGCAATCCGTTTATGTATAGCCTGTTCTCGGCGCGACTGTCGGGCGAATATTGGGTATGCTTGCTGTGGTTGCGGGCAAATCCTATGCCAAGTTTGTATGAGAAGGGGCCGGTAATCTGCGATGCCACGTTTGCTCCTATATCAAATTTCTTATAATTCTGTTTGTCGGCGATCTCGTATCCTTGGTAGTTGAAAACGCTGTTTTCGAAATTACCGCCCATTCCCATGATAAGATTGTCGAAACGGTGTGAATAGTCGGCACTTACCCACGAATTGAACATGCGGGAGTCCCATTTGCGTATGGGGCTGTCTATGTTGCTGCTGAATCCCTCGATAGATGCCATGGCTTTCACATTGTCTCTTTCGGTAATATCGTACTGATACGAAATCTTGCCATCTACATTGTTCCCTGTTCCATATCCCAAGCGTACATATCCGGGGTAGCTCTCCTTCTGCCCGGGTAGCAGTTCCACAATATCTCTTTCGCTTGTGAAGCCTTTGAAGGGTGTAGTTTTTTTTGAGAACTCAAGAGCAAGCGGGGTGTTGCTTGTTGCTTGTTCTGTTTGTGGTGTAAACCCTTTTTTTGTAGCTTTTGTAACTACGGGTGCGTAATCATTTTCTACATTTACAACGGCTCGTAGTGAATCCTCTTGTGCAAAAAGCGTGGCAGATGTGGCAATAGCCAATGCCAATAGAATGTTCTTTTTCATATGTTAATGTTGTTTTATTAATTCTCTGAAAGTATTTCAAGCCTCTCTTCGATAAGTGATTTTATTGATGCCGATTTTGTTTTGTCCTCCTCGGTATAATTGTTTTGCAATGAAATCAGATATTGCTTGGCCTCGAGGTTGCGTCCCTGCGAGGAGTAAAGGTCCGATAGGAGTATGAAACTACGTGCAAGCCAATAGGCATGGGGGGTACTTGCATCTATGTACTCCATAATCTGTTTTTCGCACTCGCTTTTTCTCTCTTGGTCGAACATTAGCTGTGCAAGCAGATATTTGGCTTCGGCTCCTTGGATGGTGCGGGTGTCCTTTGCAAGTTCGCTTAAATCCTTTTCGGCGGCCTTGCCGTTTCCGGTGGCAAGCATAGCCTTTGCGTGGTAATAGAGTGCCTCTCGTCGGCGTTCGGGGGTGAGGTCGCTTTTGAGGGCCTCTTCGGCATGCGTTATTATGGTGTTGTTGTCGTTCAAGTTGTGGGCGCAGTGCAATAGATTAATGCGGCATGCTGTGCGACGCTCCTCGTCGTTGCTTTTTTCTATCAGTTTCTGGTATATCTCTTTTGCCTTGCTCCATTCTCCATTGCTGTAATAGATATCGGAGCAGTAGGCCATGGCCTCTTCGCTGTACTTGTTGTCGGGTTGCGATATCACTTTCTCCAAGTGGGTTATGGCCTCTTCTCCCTCGCCTTGATTGTAACCAATGACACCAAGATAGTAGTGGCTGTCGAGGGTGAATGCTCCTTTGGGGAATTTCTCTATATAGTTTTTGAACTTCTCTTTTGCGGTCGATATCTCCCCACGGCCATATATCTTCTCGGCAGCTATAAAGGTGAGTGTGTCCATTTCGTTGCTTTCCACGGCTCTCATGCCTTTTGTGCCTGCTACAAAGCGTGCATACTCCTCGATATTGCCCATCTCAACGTATATGTTTTTGAGGTCCTGTGCAGCAATGTGTGCCTCTTCGCTGTTGGGGTATAGTGTTATGATGTTTTTGTACGCTTCTATTGCTTCGCGGTTGTTGCCGTTGCTGTTGTGCAGCATAGCCTTTTCCACAGCGGCACGGCGTGCAAGGTCGCTCTGCGGGTAGCGGTCGATAATCTGTTCAAACGCTTTTATGGCATTGTCGTTGTCCTCTATCTCTATGTATGCACGTGCCATCTCGTAGAGGCCCTGTCGTGCATGGCTGCTGCCAGGGTATTTTGTTACAAGCTCCTTTAATGTATTTACTTTGCCATGGTAATCCTTTTTAAGGCCTTGGGTAATGGCACTGCGGTATAGGGCATAGTCGGCATTGTCGCTGTCTGTCTCTCCGGCTTTGCGATAGTATTCGTCGGCTTTTGTGTAGTTGCGTTTGTAGAAATGGCAGTCGCCTATGCGGTTATATGCATCGCTGCGTAGTTCGGTATCATCCTCGCTGCTCATCTTGATGAATCGCATGAATTCGGTCTCGGCGCTGTTCATATCTCCTGTTTGGAAATATGTATATGCAAGCCCGTATGTGGCTTTCTCTCTGTTTGCATAGCCAAGAGTGAGAATGTTCTTGTAGTTTTTTGCGGCAGCGGCATAATCTCCCTTGTTGTAGAAGGCCTCGCCTCTCCAATAGAGGGCGTCGCTGTGTGTTGTCTTGTCGTATTGCGCGAGGGCGATGGAGCGATTGAAGTAGTCAATGGCTTTATCCATGTCGCCGTTGATATATTCCTGTACTCCCAGTCGGTAGAGGACCTTCTGCTTGGCCTCGTATATCATGGGCGATGGTGCTGCTATCTTTTCAATGGATTGTAGTGCCACATCGTAGTTGTGTGTGTTCATATATACCTCTACAAGGTATTTGTTTACTTGGTCGGCGTGTGGCGACTGCGGGTATTCGTTGAGGAATCGCTCGAAGATTTTCACACTCTCGGCAAACGGCGAATAGCGTGTCTGGTGGATGCAGAGCGCGTAGTTGTATAGCGCCTCTTCGCGTAGCTTGTTGTCGCAATCCATATTGGCTGCCTGCTCAAATGCCATGCGTGCCGATGCCATGTTGTTCTCTTGCAGGCAGATTATTCCAAGGTGCAGCAGTGAGTTTTGTGCTACAATATCTTTTCCCTCGCCACACTGTTCAAACAGGGGTTTTGCTTTGCTTGGCTGCTCCGTTTCAAAATAGCTCAGGGCCATTTGGTAGCTTGCAATTCGTTGCTGTTTGTCGGCAGGGGTATTGTTCAGGTATGTTTCCAGCGGTGCAATGGCTTCGGCATACCTTTCCTGCCCAAAGAGGGCTGCGCCAAGCATCTGGTTCATGGCCACCCCTTGCGCTTTCTTGCCATGGTCGGCAATGAATGCTTTGGCTACCTGTTCCGCCTGCAAATAATTGCCTTGCTTGGTATATATGCCGGCTATGTAGTAGGGTACTTCGAGATAATACTTATCGCTCATTTCAACCTTTTTGAATCCCTCGTATGCCTGTTGCAGTTCGTTGCTGTGGTAGTGTGCCACCGCAAGGTGGAATTGTGCATCCTCGGTATATTTTTTACCTGTAAGGCATAGGGTGGTGAGGCGGTTGCGTGCAGCCTCTTCCTCGCCACACTCCTGCAAGGTTAGTGCATAGTGCAGTTCGGCGCGTTCGCGCTCATATGTGTCGAGGCGTGCGAAATCGGCCTCTTTGAACCATTTGTTGGCAAGCTCAAAATTATGGCTGTAATAGTATGATTCCGCTATGAGTGCCGATATGATATCCCTGCGGCTTGTTTCGGGGTAGTCGGCAAGGTGCTGATGTAGCAGGGCACGCCCTTCCATGTGGCCGGTACCGTATGTGGCTGTTGCCCGCAAGAAATCTATCTCTTGCTGCTCGGCCGAGCCCAACGCCCTGGTGTCTATTTTGTTCAGGATATTCAATGCTGTTGTATATTCTCCCTCGGCGTGGAGGCGACGTCCTTCGTTTATAAGTCGGGTGATGTTGTCGCCAGCGTTGCTCTGTGCATGCAGTATTGTTGTTGCTGTTGCCAGCAGAATAAAAAGGATGCTTTTTCTCATTTTATATCGTCTTGTAAATTGTTTTAAGTTTCTCTATTCCCTTTCTTATCGATTGTAATCCGAAATCCTCGGGTGCAACGTTATCCAGCGCTATCCAATGCAATTCTTCTACATCATCGTTGGGCTTAATGTCCATGCTGTTCACTCTGCATAGGAAAAAGAGGTCGAGCGTGTGCTCCTCAAACCCTGAATAGATATATTTGTTGGGCAGGGAAAATAGGTAGCGTGTGCCGGTAACGGTGAGCCCTGTCTCCTCGGCAACCTCGCGTGCAACCCCCTCTTCGGCTGTCTCAAAACTATCGGTAAAGCCACCGGGCAGGTCGAGGGTGCCTTTTGCCGGCTCTTTTGCACGCTTTGCCACCAGCAGCTCGTTCTTTTCGTTCATTATTACAGCCACGGTAGCTGCAATGGGGTTGAAATAGAGCACGAAGCCGCAGCTGCCACATTTTTTCGATTTGAAATCGTTCATGGCAAAATGGTTGCTGCCACATCGTGGGCAGTAGCCGAAAAGCCGTAGCGGGTGTTCTGTGTATTGCTCTTTTTGCATTCCGGGTAACGATTCTTTTCTGTTTTTACAAATGCATAGCGGGCGCGTCGCTTGCGCGTATATAAATCAGCCACAAAAATAGTTAAATTACCCGATAGGGCAAAGTGTTTAGGTACATTTCATTGCACTTAATTAAGGGCAGAATGTTCAATTGTGAATATTGCGGGCTGTTTGGAATCTGCCATAAATGGTTTTTGTGAATAAAATATTAACTTTGCACTGCTATTTTGTGGGGGCTTGCCCTGCGCCGTTAAAAGAATATCAAGAATGAATACAAGACAATTTTTACGCGATTGGTCGCTTCCCATAGCGATGATAGCAGGGGTGGTCATCTATCTGCTTTATGTGAATATCCCTTTATTCGACGGTACCCACCGTTTGGCAGCCGAGTTTATAGGGGTGGTGCAACCGTTGCTCATATTCCTGATGCTTTTCGTAACATTTTGCAAGGTGCGGTACAACGAACTCAAGCCGTGCCGATGGCACTTTGTGTTGCTTGCGTTTCAGCTGCTTGCGTTTGCAGGAATCGCCCTTTTCATCGCGCATTTTCGTGCTATTTCCCCGGCTGTGAAGGTACTTATGGAGGCGGCTATGCTATGCCTGCTCTGCCCCACGGCAACAGCCGCTGCGGTTATCACCGCCAAGCTTGGTGGCAGCGCCGCATCGCTCATCACATATACCATGCTCATAAATGTGTCGGTGGCAGTTGTTGCTCCCCTTTTTATAACACTGTCGCACCCGGTTGCCGGTGTGTCGTTCCTCTCCTCTTTTTTGCTAATAATGGGCAAGGTGTTCCCCCTGCTGTTATTTCCCTTACTGTGTGCTGAATTATTGCGTAAGTTTGCACCACGCCTGCATAATATGTTTGTTACAAGCGGTCGCAATCTCCCATTTTATCTTTGGTTGGTCGCTCTTTCACTTGCAATTGCAATGACGGCGCGTGCCATTGCTCACACAAATCTTTCGTGGCTTGTGATGATGGGGATTGCTTTTGTTTCGCTTGTTTGCTGTCTTGCGCAGTTCGCCATAGGGCGTGCGGTGGCAGAGCATTGGGGCGAACGTATTACCGGCGGTCAGGCGTTGGGGCAGAAGAATACTGTGTTTGCTATTTGGTTTGCATATACCTTTTTAACCCCCGTTACCGCCATTGCGGGCGGTTTCTACTCGCTGTGGCACAATATTGTAAACACGCGGCAGTTATACAGGCATAATCATAAAAACAACGACTAAAACAATGACTGAAAAAAATAGAATTGTATGGGTAGATTGGTTAAAAACGTTAGGTATGTTTTTAATCGTGTATGGACACACGTTCCCACCAAGGAATCAATACATTTATGCATTCAGCGTTCCACTATTCTTTATTCTATCGGGCTTTTTAACCAAAAGAGAAAATACTATAAAACAATTTTGGTTAAAGATATTCTATAATTATATTATGCCCATACTGATACTATCCGTAATCGTGTTTATTTATAAATCACGTTCACAGATAGTAGTATTTAATCTGGGAATAGATGAAATTTGCAAATTTATTTTTGGCTTTATAATAGGGCAACACAGTTCTTTGCATGAATGTTGGTTTGTTTATACATTAGCGGTATTAAAAATCATATATCAATTTACCCCCCCCGATATGTGAAAAAATGTTAAGCGTGCTGCTGTTTGTCGTTTTTTCGCTAGTAGCAATGTATTTATCTGCGCATAACTATTTCTTATTGAATTCAGTAGCCAATGTATTTGTTTCTTATCAATTCTTTTTGTTTGGTCTGTTTATGCGCCGATATAAATCGTATCTAAATGCTCCTCATAATAAAATGGGACAAATATTGCTGTTTGTCATTTGTCTTTTGATTTTGTTTGTTTGCGGTAAATTGAATGGTCACGTTTGGATGTATTATAATGGTTATGGTAGAAATATATTATTGTTTTTTATGGGCGGAATTGCCGGCACAGTGTTGATATATTTGATTTCCAAGAGCCTGATGGCGATAGACAGCAAAATAGTACGATATATTTCGCAAGGAAACATTATTATATTAGGATTACATTTTTACACAATAGGATATGTTAATTCGATATTTAATAACAAGATATTAACCTCAGTTGCGATAATGCTGATTTTTATTCCTGTAATCTGGCTATTTAAAAGATATGCTCCATATGCGTTAGGAATTTATAGACTGAGAAAATAGCATATATACATCAACGGCTCAATTTCAATTGAGCCGTTGATGTATATATGCTATGTGAGTATATTTATCTCTTTACAAACTTGAAGTTCTTGAAGTAAACTTGCTGCTCGGCACCGCTTATGTTGGTGATGCGCAGTGCGCTTGCTGTCATGCCGCCAAGCTCGTTGCCGGTGTGTATAACGGGGTCGTTGTCGGCATAGTGCAGGAGCGATACCTCGCGCCAGTTGCCATCAACGAGCAGTTCAAGCTTGAAGTTCTTGGCAACGCCGTTCACGCCAAAGTTAAAGTCCATGCCTTGGAATGTGATGGGGCGGTCGCTCTCAACGACGAATTCGCCACCTGCCTGCCAATTGATAACCTCCAAAGCCGATGCCACGGTAACATCGCTGCCACGCACGCTCACAGGCAACAGGGCAAGCTGTTTCACAGTCGATTTCACCTTGAAGGGGTTGTAGTCGGCTGCTGTGTCGTACTTGCTGTTGTGCTCCTTGTTGTATTTCTCTGTTGCAAGTGTGAACAGAGTGTTAAGGGTGGGCAGCAACACCTTTGTGCCAAGCTTTGTACCTGTTTGGTAGGGGTGCAACATTGCCTTGTTGTTCTCGTTGTCGTACATCTGCTTTCTTATGTCGCGCGCTTGGTTCCATAGGCGGTTGAAATAGTCGATTATGCCAAGAGGCGTATTTGATGGGCTTATTTTGCCGTCGGCAACCTTCTTCATGTTACAGATTGTTGTACCATAGTCGGCAAGCAGTTTGCCCTGTAACAGCCACGGGCGCAGTTCGTGAATGAGCTGGGGGTTGTTGTTGTCGGCAAGCAATTTGTCGCAGGCTTCGTCGAGTTCCCAGCATTTGAATGCAAGAATGTCGAGTGCGGCATCGTCGCCCTCAATGGCTTTCTGTGCAATATCCTTTATCTCATCGCCCTCTTCGCGGCGGAATCCGTGTCCGTTGGGGCCGAGGTCCTTGTTATAGAGTGCAAACACTCCCAACGCCATAGAGTTGCTTGGCAGTATGTTCTGGAGGCTCTTTTGCCAGTTGGAGTGTTCGTCGTAGTTCTCGGTGTTCCAGCAGTAGTCGGCAATGCCGTAGAGCGAGATTTTAGATGTCTCGGCATACTCCATGGGGTTGCTTACAAAGCCCGATACAAGGGGTGCAATATCTTTGCCGTTGCCGTAGAGGGGGCCCATAAGCATGTGGTCGCGTACAAAGTCGTTCACGGGGAAATTGAGCCATATGTATGCTTTGCGCTGTATGCGTTCGTTAATCCACTCCATAGTGGGCTTGTCGATGCAGGCTACAACCGAGTTTCCTGTCCACATAATCTCGATACCCTTGTTCAGGGTGCTGCCTAGCGTGCGCAGATAGCCTTTCTCCTCATTGGCCCAGCCGCGGTTATACTCTGTGGGGCACATGATGAGGGGTGCCACATCCTTTTTCTTTTGGATGAAATTGTCATCGACATAGTTGAGCAGCTCGGCCTGTTTGTCGGCCTTTGTACCCTCGCCCCAAATGTCATCAAAGAATACCGCAAAGGCGCGTACTCCCAAATCGTACATCTTCTCGAGCTTGGCTACAAGGGCGTCGCGGTCCTCATTGTTCCACTTTATATCCACACCCGGGTGAATAGCCCAATAGAAGTTTACATAGTTCTTCTTGGCAACCTCCACAAGTTCGGCTATGCGTTTGGCCTCAGCCTCGGGGTAGGGAACACGCCATTTGTCGCGGTGCCAGGGATCGTCTTTGGGGCCGTAGATATATACGTTCATCTTGTTCTTGCCATAGAAGTCGAGCTGGCTCAAACGTGCTTCGTGGCTCCACGGGGTGCCATAGAAGCCCTCCACGGTTCCACGGAAGGGCATGTCGGGCCAGTCGGCAACGGCTACCTCTTCGTAGATGTCGTTTGCGATGTGTTGCAGCAGCGATTGGATTCCATAGAAAAGGCCACGCTCATCGTTGCCGGCAATAACAATTCCCTCCTGCGACACTTTAAGATAGTAGCCCTCGGCCTGTTTGGGGATAAATTTCTTGTATTTTTTCACCTCCTTGTCGCCCCTTACTCCCAGAGTAACGGTGTACTTCTCGTTGGGGGCAATCTCGGGCTTGGCTTGTTTAATGGCCTCGCCTATGTAGCCGTTCATGTATTTGTCGGCTGCAACAATGCTCCATTTTGCGGGTACTTCGTACCAAACTTCGGCGGGTGCCCACAAAATTTTCTTCCATCGTGGGTTTTCCGTCCAATAGGAGGCCTGTACTGTGCATAATGCGGCTATAAGCAAAATGCCTAATGCAAAAATTTTCTTGTTCATAGTCGTAAATGTATTTTATTTAGAAATTATATTTCAGCATGGCGCAAAGGCGATGGTTGGTAACGGCGTGTGTGCCGTCTATCTTGTATTTGCTGTCGGCAGTGCCGTAGCCCACGGTGGTGGGGTTGTACTCCAATCCTATCTGCATTGCATTATGTGTGTAGAGTATGCTGGGTGCCACACGCCATATGTATGCAGCATTCTTTTCTCCACGCATATATATACCACCCACAAAGTCGTCCTCGCAACCAAGGTTCTTTGTGTATCCGGCAAAGAGGCAGTAGGTAAGGTGTCCCTTTTTCAGTTTCTGTTTGTATGTTACGTCAATCCATCCTGCTACGCTGCGCAGGGGGCTGTACTCCCACTCGCCGTTGTCTTTTATTTTTGTAACACCATAGCCGCTTATCATAGATAAGTGTCCGGCGTTCTCGGCATATGTAATACGTCCTTTAAAGCCCCAATTACCGCTTTTATACGATGCAAAGGCGGTTGAGGAGATTGTTGCAATGCGCTCGTCTATCTTAACATTGCCGCTGATGGTGTTTCCCTGTGCGTCGGTTGTGCTACCCTGTGCAATGCTGCGTGGTTTGAGTGTGAGAAGGTCCACGCCCACACCGGCCTGCCACTTGCTGCCTTTATACATGGCCTGCAAGTAAATCTCGGGCACCACGGCGTCGCGAGCATAATCGAATTTGCTACCGTCGGGGCCCGGCGATGTATATTGGTATTGGTATAGTATGGTACCGGTGAGGGTATATTTACCACGATAATAGTTGTAACGCACTTGCGGGGTGCGGCTGAACGGGGTAAAGGGCGCTCCTGTTTCAAGCGTGAACACATCGGGCATCATATCGCCCATCATGGGGTGCCATGCCTGTCCCACAAGAATATCCTGTTTTTCCCAGGCCATTTTGGCATATGCCTGGCGTATGCGTAATACGGTGTTGCTGGTACCGAATCCTGCGAAGTCGGCCTCAATCTTTGCCGATGTCTTTGCTCCCAAAAACTCGGGGCCTGTGATGTTCAGTCCCAGGCGTGTGGTAATGCTCAGCAGCATCATATTGGGCTTTCTGTTGATATCGTCGCCATAGATGTCCTTAACCTCGTCTTTGGGCATGTAATAGAACTGCTCACTGTTCGACGTGTAGCTTTCACGCGTGTCGAAACAAGCGTAGTTCCTTATAAAGCCATAGGGCTTGAAGGTGATGGCTTTCTCTTGTGCGTGGCTGCATAGAGCGGAAACGGCAATTGCAGCAATCATAAAAAACTTTTTCATTGTGTCTATGTTTTAAGGGTGTGCGGGGCACTATCCTGGTTTATTCGAAGAATCCTGTTTTTCCCACAAATATTATGAGTGAATATCCTATTATGAGTGAAATTACTCCGATGATTACCCCCACACGTAGCATGTGCGACGATTTTATAAGCCCGGTGGAGTGAGCAATGGCGTTGGGCGGTGTGCTTATGGGTAGCGCCATGGCAAACGATGCCGACAATGCCACGCCAATGAGCAGTGTTCCTATGCCACCATATTCGCCAAGTGCAGGGCCCATTCCGCGGCCCACGGCTGCCAAAATAGGAACCATCAGTGCTGTTGCGGCAGAGTTTGAAATAAAGGTAGATAGGGTCCAGCAGATTATACCGCTGCCAATCATCACCACCAATACAGGCCATTTGTCAAACGGTATTGCGTTCACCAATGTGCTTGCGAGCCCGGTCTTGTTCATGGCAGTGCCAAGCGCAAAGCCACCGGCCACCATCCAAAGGCAGGCCCAATCGATATCCTTCAAGTCTTTTGATTTGATGATGCGTGTGATTGCGAACACACCCACGGGGATGAGTGCCACCACATAGGAATTTATTCCCACAAGTTTCTCAAACATCCACAAAAGAATGGTTACGGCAAGGGTGGCATATATCACATTTGTTCTCCAGCCCTTTTTTGCACCGCCGTCGATGCGCAGATGAATCTCCTTTGCGGAGAATGGGTGGAATATTCTGAGCAATCCCCATGCTATTACAAGGATTACAAGCATGAGCGGTGTCATCACCATCATCCAATCGCCGAATCCTATGCCAAGATTAAGGCCGGCAGTGTCGTTCAAATAGCCAAGGGCTATGCCGTTGGGCGGTGTACCTATAGGTGTGGCAATGCCGCCTATATTCGCTCCAATGGGAATGGCAAGGGCAAGCGCGGCGCACCCCTTTTCCTCCTTTGGCAGCGATTTAAGCACAGGAGCAAGGAATGTGAGCATCATGGCAGCCGTGGCAGTGTTGCTCACAAACATAGAGAATATGGCTGTAACAAGAATGAAACCGAAGAGCACGGTGTAGGGCTTGCTGCCGAATGGTTTCAGCATAGCGCGGGCAAGCGTAATATCCACCCCGCTTTTCGATGCCACCAATGCAAGAACAAAACCACCCATGAATAGCATGATGGTTTGATCGGCAAATGTGCCCATTATTGCCTTGTAGCTCACAAGCTGGCTGCGGCTCACCTCGTCGAGCCCGCTTATCAGGGGCGTTATTGCGCTGTTGGATATTGTGAGTAGCGAAATCACTATGATAAGCAGCGAAGTGGTCCATGCGGGCACCGCCTCCTCAATCCACATGAGAGCCGCCCACACGAATATGGCAATCACTCTCTGTTGCACCACGGTCAATCCCTCTATCCCAAAGCTCTCTGTTGGCAGTATGGCCAGGAGAAGGCCGAGCAACGATACCAACCCCACTTTTATATATCTGTTGTATCTTTTGAAGAACCTCAAAACACCATTCTGTCGCTGTTTGTCTTCCATGTTTTAACTGTTTGTAGCTTGTTCTGTGATAACGCTTGCTAAATTACTTGAAAGAATCCAAAGAATCAAAAAAACTCATTATTCTTTTATGCCTTTGTGCGCATTTTTCTCTTTTTGTTTGTTTTATAGAAACAAAAGTTTTTAATATGGCAACAATACGTTTGACAAAAGAGCAGTTTGTAAAGAGGGTTTCAAAATTGGGCTCGAGTATTTCCGATTTCAAATTTGTAGGTGCAAGGCCCGCGGTTATTGATTTCTATGCCGATTGGTGCGGCCCCTGCAATATGGTTGCCCCTTTCATGGAGGATTTGTCGAAAGAGTACGATGAAAAGGTCGATTTTTACAAGGTAAACGTAGATGAAGAGAATGAATTGTCGGCCTATTTCGGCATACGTTCCATACCCACCATTCTGTTTATAACAGCCGGTGGTGCGATGAGGCGCCACACCGGTGCCTTGCTGCGTGAACAACTGAAAAACGAGATAGATAAACTGCTGTAATCAGTGCAGCCCCCAGAATGGAGCGCTGTAATTTTTTTCTATCTCATTCTCGGTATCATCGGGCAGGGCTGCGAAGAAATCCAGCCCTGTCAGTTCTTCTACCTTGTCAATGCTCATGGCATACTCCTTGAGCTTCTTTTTCTCGGCCTTGTTCTTGCATACAAAGCCGATGGCGCGGTGTTTGCCGTTGTAGTCGGTGAGCAGCACTTTGAAGAAGGCATTGGGGATTTTTACACGGCTGTATCCGATGCTCTCCTCTCTGTCGCTATTAAAAATGGGGCCTGTAACCACTATCACACGGCCGTATAGTTCGGCCTTGTCGCGGGTGAGTTCTTCCAGCTTTTTCCATACCCCACGGTTGAGATTCTTGTTCTGGGGCGATACATTGGATAGGTAAAAACTCTCCTCCATGGCCTGCTTGCTCCATTTCATGTCGGCAGCAGGTGCCATGTGCCCACGATCCCACCCCGAATTCTTATAGTCATCGTCGCAGGCCTGTGTTCCCCGCACCAAGGGGTCGCAACAGAAACCATCTTCGCGCTCCACAACTCCCACAGCCTCTTCGGCGGTAAGTTCATATCCCACCCAGTTGGGGTTCTTGGTGCTGCTGTTATATGAAACGGTATAGCCTGTATGCTCTATAATCTGGCTTTTTGCAGGCGGTGTCGTGAAAATGGGTACAGCAAGGTCGCTGCTGTAATCGGCGTTGCCTTGTGCTTGCCGGGGCTCTATGAAGTGGCTTATCAATATGCCCGCCACTACAACAGCTGCAACCCATAATATTCTGTTTGTCGCGGGTTGTTTGTTCTTTTTTCTTCTTGCCATTATTCGTGCAGTGTCAGCCTATTTTAAGTTTACCCTTTGCAGTCAGCACCACCTTGTATGTTTTGCCTTTCTTTGTGCCGAATGAGAGCGTGCTGTCGCCGTAACGCAGATTGCAACGCTCGCCGTTCTTCGATTTTATTATAATCTCGGTGGGAGTACAATCCTTCCAGGTAATATTCACATCGAAACCACCCTTGGCACAGATACCCTTTACCTCGCCCTCGCTCCATGCATCGGGCAGGGCGGGGAGTATGTGTATAAAGCCCATGTGGCTCTGCATAAGCATCTCGGTAATACCGGCTGTACCACCGAAATTGCCGTCAATCTGGAAGGGCGCGTGTGTGTCCCACAGATTGTCCAGTGTGCCGTTTTTCAACAGATTGCCGAAAAGGGTGTATGCATGGTTGCCGTCGTGCAGGCGGGCCCATTGGTTCAGCTTCCAACCCATGCTCCAGCCTGTTGCGCCATCGCCGCGATGCACAAGTACCACCTTCGATGCCTCGGCAAGCTCGGGGGTTGTTACGGGCGAAATGGTGTGTCCCGGGTGCAGGCCAAAAAGGTGGTTCACGTGGCGGTGCTGGTCTTTGGGGTCGTCGATATCCTTGCTCCACTCCATAAGTTGGCCGTAACGGCCGGTTTGGTAGGGAACAAGGTTGTCAAGTACGCTCTGCCACTCTCTGCGCAGTTGCTTGTCTGTTTTCAGCACCTCGGCAGCCTTTATAGCATCGAGCAGAATCTCGCGTACCACGGCATGCACAAAGGTGGCTCCCTGGTCTATGGGGCCATGCTCGGGCGATGTCGATGGCGCGGCGGTGTAGCTGCCATCTTCGCGTTTCCACAAATAATCCATGGTGAAGAGCGCACTGCTCTTTATGATTTCGTATCCGCTGTTTTTAAGGAAATCCTTGTCGCGCGTGTAGTCGTAGTAGTCCCATACATGTGTGGCAAGCCATGGGCCTGCCATGGGGTTGAAGTTCCACGACATATCCTGGCTTATTAGCGGGGCTGTGAAACCGAAGATGTTGCCCGAAATGGCTGCTGTCCAGCCACGCGCACCAAAATATGCCTTTGCCGATACCTCACCGGGTTTTACAAGTGTCTTTATGAAATCCACAAGCGGCAGCACGCACTCGTCAAGGTTAGTGGCGCACGCGGGCCAATAGTTCATTTGCAGATTTATGTTGTTGTGATAGTCCACGCGCCAAGGGCCATCCACATTGTTGTGCCACATACCTTGCAGGTTGGCCGGCAGGTTGCCCGGTCGCGAGCTTGCTATTAGCAGGTAGCGGCCGAATTGGAAGTATAGCTCCTCCAAACCATAGTCGGGCTTGCCGGTGCGGTAGCTTTTCAAGCGTTGCGGGGTGGGCAGAGAGGCTACGCCTGGATATTCCAATGTGGCGGGTGCATTGGGGTTTATATCCAATTTAACGCGGTTGAAAAGGGATGAGTAATCGGCATAGTGCTCCTTGAAAAGGGTGTCATAGCCTTTGGCCACGGCGCTCTTCATCCATTCGTAGGTTGTGCTGTCGGGGTTCACACCCACATAGGTCTTGGGGTCCTTGAAGTCGGGGTCGAAGTTTATTTTGTAGTCGGTGTCGGCCGTTACATAGAATACAACCTCGTCGGCTCCGTCAATGTAAATTTTCCCATCGCGGATTATTTGTTTGCCACCCTCTGCAACGGCTTTTATGCGCAGGGTATATTGCATGCTGTTGTTGTCAAGCCTTGCTTTCCAAGCAAGAGCATCATTGCCCTCGGCCTCGAGTTTGCCCTCTGATACGGGGTTGGGAGCGTAGCTGAATACGAGATTCTGCATGCCGGGTTTATCGGCACTGAACTTCATAACCAACGTGTTGGCAGGGTACGATACAAAATATTTGCGCTCAAAATTAATATCGTCTTTGGTGTATTGTACCACGGCAAGTGCCGAATCCAAGGATAGCACGCGCTTGTAATCGCCCAATCCCACCATGCTGTGTCCGGTTTCAATGTAGAACTCTCCCATTGTGGTGAAATTACCAAAGCGGAAGGGCTTTTCTCCATAATATTCGTAAGAGGCGGTGCTGTTGAAATTTTCGCGCGTGAGGCGTGCAGCCTTCTCGTCGTCGCCATCGATAAAGGCCTGTCTGATGTCGTCGAGCAAATGTGCCGACTGCTTGTTTACGTTCCAATAATACTCGGCACCGCCCTCGGTGTTGGGGCCACCGCGCCACAAGGTCTTTTCGTTGAAGGTGATTCGCTCGGCCTCCAAAGAGCCCATGATGTTGGCACCTATGCTGCCGTTACCGATGGGTAGCGATTGTGATTCCCATTCTTGGTCGGGGTTGTATGCACCCTCACCCGCCCATTCGGGCTTCCCTTTGCCTTTCCACAGGTCGGGGCGGCCGCCATGCCACACGGCACGGCCTTTGAGAGTGGTGGGTTGGTCGAACCAAACGCTCAATCCGTTTATGTAATTGGTTTGTGCTTGTAACAAAAGTGCCGCAACGAGGCTCACGATGATTGTGGAAAGTCTTTTCATTTTTTTATGTAGTTTAGATGTTTTGTTTATACAAAAAGTGTTATGACCACCTGAATGATTATTACTCTCAAAAATATGCATACAGGATATACCGTGGCGTATGCAACGGATGGATTGTCGCCCTCTATGGTGTCGTTGGCATAGTTCAAAGCCATGGGGTTGGCCATGGAGCCGCATAACAGGCCGCAAGTGGACCCGAAGTCAATCCCTTGCATGCGCATGGCAAAAAAACCGGCAATTACCACCGGGAGGAATGTTATAAGGAATCCAATTCCAAGCCACAGGAATCCCTCGGGGCGTATGATGGTTTCAAAGAAGTGCGCGCCGGCATCGAGTCCCAAGCAGGCAAGGTACAGGTTCAGTCCCAAGGCGCGCAACATCATGTTGGCACTTTGCGTGGTATATGTAACCATGTGCAGGCGTGGCCCGAATGTGCCCACAAGAATACCCATGAGAATGGGGCCGCCGGCAAGTCCAAGCTTCACAGGCAACGATATTCCGGGCACGGCAAACGGTATACTGCCCACTGCAAGGCCCAGAATTATACCAATGAACACCGATACGAGGTTGGGCTCGTCGAGGTTTTTTACAGCATTTCCAAGAATCTTTTCTACATGATGGATGTCGGCCGCCTCGCCCACCACGGTCAGGCGGTCGCCCATTTGCAATCTCAATTCGGGCGTGGCAAGCAATTCCACTCCCGAACGATATACACGGCTTATGTTTATACCGTAGTTGTTCCTAAGCCGCAGCGACGACAATTTTTTGCCGTTAATTTCGGGGCGTGTAACCAATATTCCCTGGGATATAAGTTCGCTGTCAATCTTGTTCCAATCTATGTTTTCGGCGTTCCAATCGCGTTCCTCCTGCTCACCGAAAATCATGCGTAGAGCCTCTGTGTCTTCGGGTTTTGTTATCACAAGCAGAACATCGTCTTTAAGAATCTTTTTGTCGCCTGTGGGTATGATTACATGCCCTCCTCGCCACAATCTTGATATTACAAATTTGTGCATGCTGTTGGTTGCAATCTCGCTCACTGTCTTTTCAAAAATGGCAGGATTAGTTACATGATAGCTTGCCACAAAAACGTTTTTTTTATGTTCGTCGTCGGGGCCGGCAAGGTCGCATTTGCGCACAAATACCTTTCTCATGAATAGTATGGCAAGGATTACACCCACAACGCCCAAGGGGTAAGTGATGGCACAACTCAATGCGGCTCCGCTGCTCTCTACATTCATCTGCTCAAGGGTTTGTTGCGCAGCTGCAAGGGCGGGCGTGTTGGTTGTGGCACCGCACAGAATACCCGACACATCGGCTATTGAAATGCCAAACAGAAAACTTGCGCCTATGGCAAGCAAGGTGCCTCCAAGCACCACTGCCAGCGACGGGAAGAGGAGTCGTGCGCCCTCGGTGCGCATGGAACTGAAAAATCCGGGGCCCACCTGCAAACCAAGAGCATAGACAAAAAGCACAAGCCCGAACGATTCGGCATAGAAAAGCATCTGTGCATCGATTGTGAGCCCAAAATGGCCGGCCATGATGCCTATGAAAAAGACAAACGTAACACCAAGGGATATGCCCATAATGCGCATCTTCCCCAAAATAATGCCTGCTGCCGATATAAGCGACAACACAATTATTGCTTGCAGTGCCGAGTGCTCGACAAAGAGTGTGTTTATAAAATCCATTTTTTGCGGTCTTGACGCGAAGATATACAAAAAATGTGTTTTACCAAGGTATTTATTTAAGAAATCCTTGTATATTTACATTACTCGCACAGTTGTTGCAGGGCAACCATGCGCTTTATGGCTGTTTTATTCGCCACCCAATCTTGCAGCGAACCCTATTGCCTCCACCGCCTTTATGGCCTCCTCGGTGTCAAATGTGCCTTTTACCATCGCTTTGCCTGTTGCAAGGTCTATATCCACGCTCTCCACGCCTGCAATCCCTTTCAAAGCCTTCTCCACACTTGCTTTGCAGTGGTTGCACGACATACCTTCAATATCAAGAACCTTGCCTTTTCCTTCTTCGCAACTGCAATTCTTACCATCGCAGTGGCCGCAGTTGCAATCGTGGTGGCTGTGCCTGTGGCGTTGTATAAAGGCATTTACAAGCAGTATCACAAGCAAGGCCGAACAGATGATGTTGAAAACAGGCAGCCCGTGGTGGCTGTGTTCATGTATGGCGGCTATGGGGTGTGTGAACCATTCGCGTGGCAGCAAGTGGTCTATAGCCAATCCCATGGTCATGGCACCGGCAATTATGGAACCCAAATATACGAGCAACGTGCGGCGTCCCATAACCTTGCTCACAATGAGTATAGATGCCGCATTCACTGCGGGGCCGGCCATAAGCAGTACAAGGGCTGTGCCGGGTGATAGCCCTTTGAGCATTAATGCCACGGCAATGGGTATGGAGCCTGTGGCGCAAAGGTACATGGGTATGGATAGCAGCAATACAAACAACATGCTCAGCAGCGAGCTGTGTGCAAATAATTCAAAAAACGAGTCGGGTACAAAAACCGTGATAATGCCCGCAACCACCAGCCCCACCACGAGCCAGCGGCCTATGTCCTGCATCATATCCACGAATGCATATTTCAGGGCATTTTTAATCTTCTCGCCAAAGCTCTTTTTCTCTGTTTCGGCGGTATGGCTCTGTTGCAGCTCCATTATCTTGTTTTCCTCCTTTTCATCGGCGAGTTTTATCCCTAAGAAACCACCCGACAAGGCGGTAAATGCTGCGGCAATAGGGCGCAGTATGGCAAACGGCAATCCCATAATGGAATAGGTTGCAAAAATTGAATCCACACCGGTTTGCGGGGTGGCTATGAGGAACGCTATCGTGGCTCCTTTTGATGCTCCGTCTTTTCTCAACGACATGGCAGTGGGAATTACCCCGCACGAGCAGAGGGGTAATGGTATTCCCAATAATGTGGCGTTGAATACAGAACGGAACGATTTGCCGCCAAGGTACTTTTTGTATAGTGTATTCGGTACAAACGCGTGCATTATCCCTGCAAAAAAGAATCCCAGCAGCACGTAGGGCGACATTTGGTTTATCAGTTCAAGTATCTCTTTCATATATTTGTTTTTGTATCTGTTTTACCTCAAATTTATATCTTAAATGCGCTATGCATTAAATTCATTGCGAAGATAACGCAAAAATCTTGCAAATAGATTGTATTTTTCTCCTCACAGGCTTAAAAATATGAAAAAACCGCTATTTTTGCATTGTAAACATTTGCAATATGAATTACGAAGAACTTTTGCAACAATATAAAATAAGGCCCACTGCGGTGCGCATGCTCATTCTTAAAGGAATCGATGAATTTGCCGCCCCCTTCTCGTTGGAGGAACTATATGTTTTTCTCGATACCATCGACCGCAGTACGGTTTTTCGCACGCTTGTCCTTTTTGAGGAGCAGCATCTGTTGCATAGTTTCGAAGACGGCAGCGGCAAGAAGAAATATTGCTTCCACCATTCGCACCCGGTAGCGGGCGAGCCCTCTCATGCATCGTGTCGTCATATCCATGCCACCTGTCGTGTGTGTGGGCGCACCATGTGCATCACCACGCAGGAAATACCCATGGTATCGCTCCCCGATGGTTTTGAGGTGGAGAATGTGAATTATGTGGTTACCGGTGTTTGCTCTCAATGCAAGAAAGAGTAAATGACTTTACATTAAATTTTCCTGTTTTTTTTAATTAATCTTTAACGAAATAATTATTTTTTATTACTTTTGCTTTGATATAAAATAAATAGTGAATAATCAGCTTGCTTTGTCTCACAGATGGGAGCGTTGCTCCGGCAGGTAATCCCTGCTAAACTTGGCGGTTTTATTTGAAAGAAAAGCGGCATACTCATTTGCTCTGCGCAGCATAGGCTGTGTAGTTTTCATGCGTATATGTCTTATGGGTCGCCAAGCCCTCGTCGGTGGATAATGTTCTATTATCCGCTTTTTTGTTTTATGTTGTCGCATCTTTGGGTAGAATTTATTAACTATTTAATAATTAAAGCTATGAATTTAATCAGCAAAAGATTTTTCGCAGCGGTAACAGCTCTGCTTTTTGTGTGTGCGGGTGCGTATGCGCAAGCGGTGATGTTCCCACAAGAAAAACAGCCGGGAACGGCAAGAGCGGTTGAGGAGAGTGGCGTTTATACAATATCAAACGACCTCTTTTCGGCGAAATTTATCCATGCCGATGGTACAATAACCTTCGGCGGATGTGAAGAACTCGGCCTTATGGCGGGCAGTGAAATTTTCAAAGTGCAGTTTGCCGATGGAACAGAGGTTCCGGCATCGGCTTTTACAATTGTCGATGACAATGTTCGTGTGGAATCCCTTGCTGCCGACCCCGATGCGGTGAAAGGCTCCAAACGCTTTGCCGGGCAGCAAATTGCAGCAAAATTCACTTATACCAACGGCCTTGAAATTGCGTGGCGTGCGGTGTTGCGCGATGGGTCGCACTATCTGCGCACCGAGGTGGATATTGTAAACACCGGCACAGAGGGTATCGACATGTATAGTATCACCCCCATGATGTATACAGTTGAAAATGTCGATGGCGAGAAGGCTCCCACCGTGGTTGGCAACACTCGCGGTGCGGTTATTGCAAGCGACAAAATTTTTGCCGGTCTTGAAACACCTATGGGATTGAGCTATGCCGGCGAGGCTACCGACCTCGAATCCTTTGTCTTTAATGCATGGGATGGGGCCACTTCTTGGGCATGGACTCCCGAGGATAGTGATATCCCCGATGGCATTAAGGCCCTGAGTCAATATGCACAAGGGACCGTCTTTGGCTCACGCGGATATCTTGTATTCCGTCAGTCGGGCGATTGTACTATCACGCTCGACTACACAAGCGGTAACAATCGTTTGCAGATTCTTGGTGTGGATATTCTTGATGTAAACGGTAATGTGCTTGACAGCGACTATCACTTTGGCTACACCGGTGGCAACGACAGCAACCGCGACTATATTGTCAATATTAGTGAGGCAGGTGTATATATGGTTCGTATTTTTGTCAGCAACAATGGCAGTGGCGAGGGTTTTGGCAGTGTAGGTACAATAACATATAGCAAAAAGGTTGCACTCCCGGCCCTTGTATATGATCTTGCATCGACAACCGCGCCCTATGTGGAGCCCGAGGTGAATGAGGTAGTTGATGATGACAATGTTATAGGCGAGAAGGTGTATACACTGCAAACCGGAATGACTTATTATATTGCTGCAAATACAAAACAGAGCAATGGTGCTTTTGTTAAACGCTATTTGTATATCACTGCCGAAGGCTCTCTTGCAACAGCAACAGAGGTGCCCGAGGAAGATACCAATTACAAGTGGACTCTTACGGCCAATGGCGAGGCATGGCATGTGCAGAACGGCAGCGGTAAATACCTCTCTTATGGCAAGCCGCTCCAGGCAGGCGACGCAGCCTATTCGTTCAATTTTAAGGATGATGCTGCGGCAGAGGCTTATGGCGTATTCTCGCTTTACAATCCCACATCATCGGGTGGTAAATATATGGTAACAAAGGTCGATGGCTCAAGTTTTGACCAAGTAACTGGGCCAACCAACAATGGCTCTTGGTGCTCCGATTATTTATTTACTGCTTGCGTGGATGTTGCCGGCTCGTTGAATGCCGAAAACAGCTCTTTGAACGATACCTGGGTGAGCTCGTGGAGTGGTTTTGAAGATTGGGGCGGAACAGTGCCGAGCGATGTAACAAAACACGGAACAGCAAGATACAAGGATACAGGTTACTACAATGTCGGCCTTGGCTGTCTCTCTTTCCTTTTTGATTATACAAGTGGCAGCCATGGTCTTTATGTGCTTGGCGTGCAGGTGGTAGATACAGAGGGTAATGTTATAGCACAGGAGTTTAAGAATGGCTTTACAGGTTCAAACAGTACCGTAACATATAATGTATATGTTCCCGAGGCCGGTGTATATAAGATACGTTATATTTTCGATTACTACCCCAACAACGGTACCAACACCAATGGCGACATAACTGTAAGTTTCACTGCTATCGATGCCATTACAGCCGGTCAGCAGCAAACGAAGGCATGGACAAGTGCTTGGGAAGATTTTGCTGCTTGGACCGATGCTCCCGACGGATTAAAATCATATGATAACGCAACAAGTACAGAAACTACACCTGCAAACATTCAATACATAGATGAATTCTATTGTATAAAGGCTGGTAGACTATCTGTATTGTACGACTATACAGGTGGCGGGCATGGTATGCACCCTATGGGTTTGGTGCTTATGGATATTAATGACAATATAGTATCTGCTGATTACCACGCCGGTTTCACAGGTGGCCGCGATGTGAATAATACTTATGCTGTGAGGGTGCCCGAGTCCGGTTTCTACACAGTGAGATTTGTTGCCGATAAAAAAGAAGGTGGTACAGATACCAATGGTACTATAACACTTACACTCAGTGAAATAGCATCCTTGGGCTCACTTGATGAGGATGAGGAGGTTACACATGCTTGGTCGTCGTCAAGCTGGTGTGATATTGCAGATAATGAAGTGCCCAACCGTGTTATAGAGGCCGGTTGTACCGCTGCAAATGCTCGTATAATGGAGCAGATGATAAAAATAAAGTCGGCAGGTGTGTTGAGCGTGAATTTTGACTATGCCAGCGGTGCCAATAAACTGATTATTGCCGGTGTGGATTTGATAGACGATGCAGGCCAAATTGCTGTTGACGATTATCATGCAGGTGAAACCGGTAATAGCGATTCCAACAATACATATAAACTCAATGTATTTGCCCCGGGTACTTATATCTTGCGCTATTTTGTAAATAATTCGGAGTCACTCACTTCCTCGGGTAATGTTGCCATTTCGTTGAAGGTCGATTATACATTGCATCTTGCCGCTGCCGAAACAACACCTATCACAGGTGTGTGGCGTCGCCAGACAACACTTGCCGCAGATGCCAAGTGGGATGTCAGTGCAGTTGTGGGAATGATTGCGCCGGGTCAGGCTCGTCGTTCATTCCTTGCTTATAGCGAGCGTGAGCGTGCAGTGCCTTGGCGTGCTGTTCCTGTATATATCTCTTGGTACGAGATTAACATCAATCGCAACAATGCGGCTCCCGGTCAAGAACATACTAATACCGATGAAAGCAAGTGCTTGCCCATTGTAGAGGAGTGGAAGACGCAATTGTTTGATAAATACGGCGAGGCTCCATACGCATTTGTTTGGGACGATGGTTGGGATGAATATGGCGAGTGGCAGTTCCACAGCGGTTTCCCCTATGGCTTTACAAATATGGATAATGTAGGTCGCCAAATGGGTGCAGGCCAGGGTGCATGGTTAGGCCCTGTCGGTGGTTATGGTACAAGTGGCGGCTATCGTCGCGCATATTGGAGCGACAAGGGCGGTATGCAGTTGAGCAATCCTCTTTATTACGATGTCTTTGTAGAGGCTGTAACCAATTTGCTGCATGGATATGGTTACGATTTCCGTTTCTTTAAGTTCGACGGTATCAGCGCGCAGTTCTCTTCTGTCGGTCCCGATGCCGGTGCCACGGGCGAGGAAAATGCCGAGGCTATCATTATGGCCGAGAAGGTGCTGCGTAGCATCAAGGAGGATGTGTTCCTTAACACCACAGTAGGTACCTGGGCATCACCTTTCTGGTTCCAATTTACCGATGCTGTATGGCGTCAGGAAAAGGACGACGGTACAATAGGTAATAACAGCAACAATCGCGAAAATTGGATAACATACCGCGACCGTTTGGTATATCAGAACTATGTTCAGAACTCTCCATTGTGTCCCATCAATACATTGATGACTCACGGATTCATATTTACCGAGTATGGCGGCCCTGCTTCTTTCGACCGCTCATGGCAAGCGGTGGTTAATGAGTTGCGTTGTGCATTTGCTTGCGGTTCGGGTATGGTAGAACTTTATAACGATTACGCTCTTACTAACTCGCTTGTTAATCCCGCCACAGGTAATGCCGGTGAGCTCTGGGGCGAAATTGCAGCCTGCATGAAATGGCAACGCGAGAACTCCGATGTGTTGCCCGATATACATTGGGTGGGCGGTAACCCATGGACAGGTGCAAAGGCCGAGATTTACGGTTGGGCTGCATGGAACGCACAGAAGGCTGTGCTCACCCTGCGTAATGGTGCCAACGATGCACAGAGCATCAAGCTCACCTTGCGCGAGGCACTCGATATCCCTGCTTATGTAAAAGCCGGTAGCACAATTACTTTGAGCCATGCTTTTGCCGACCAGGCTGCAATGAGCGGTTTCAGTGGCGTTGATATGGGTACCCCCATTGACATCGATGCCGAGCTCACTATAACATTGCCCGGTTCATCGGTATTTGTATTCAATGGTGCCGATAACAACGATACCGGTATTGCAAATGGCAAGTTCTATCGTTTCAAGGATACTGCAGGAAAGTATATTACATCTACCGTTTCGGGAGAAACTTTGGCTGTAAGCGCAACAGCCGATGCCACCTCTATCTTCTGGTTGAACGAAGATAACGAACTCCTTTCGTATGCGAATGGTCGTTATCTTAATACCTTTGAAGGTGGAAAGGGCGGCTTTGAGGAGGTTGGCCACGAGGGTAACAAAGTGGTGCTTACAAAAGGTTCTGCCGATGGTTGTGTGAAAATTGCGGTTGCCGATGGTTGCTATCTGCAGAGCAATGGTGCAGGGGTTACAACAACATCGTCAAGCTACTATTGGATTATAGAGGAGGTTGATGCTCTTCCTCTTACTATCAGCTCGGTTGGCTATTCTACGCTTAACGCTCCTGTGGCTCTTGAAATTCCCGAGGCTGTTTCGGCATACACAGCTGTGCGCAATGGCAATTTCATTGACTTGGTGGCTGTGAACGAGGTGATACCGGCCAATACTGCTGTTGTTGTAAAAGGCAATGCCGGTATGTGCAATTTTGCGATAACATCCGGTGCTGCAGCTATAGAGGATAATGCTCTTCTTGGTACAATAGAGACTATAGAGGCGAGTACAGTAACTGCCCCCTATACATTGCAGACAAAACGAGACGAGGGCGGCAATGTGGTAGGTGTTGTGATGCGTAAGTACACGGGTGCCGAGCTGTCGGGCTTCAAGATGTATATGGATCTTCCCGAGGCACAGAGCGGCGCGACCTTCAGCTTCCGTTTCCCCGGCACAACCGATATTATAGAGGTGGTGGCTCCGGGCAAGAACAACGGGCGTGTTTACGACCTCTTTGGTCGCCCCGTGGAGAATCCCGTGAAAGGTGTGTATATTGTAGATGATAAAAAGGTTGTATTTTAATGGAAAAAACTATGAAGAAAGAGTATATTTCACCCTTTGCGGTGTATGTGATGATTGAATGCAATGCTATGATTGCTGCAAGTGAAAAAGTCGAAATAGAGACCGACGGCCCGGGCGGTGCCGAACATCTTGGCAACAAAAAAGATGGCTCCTGGGGTAATCTCTGGAATAAATAAAGCCTATATAGGCTGTTAAACAAGATGGGGTATGGCATGTGTCGTACTCCATCTTATTTTTTATAATCTATTTATTTAACTAATTTTGGGGTAAGTATGCCCGAAATAAGGAATAATTGTGCTACCTTTGTACCATGGTATGCCGTGCGTGCGGCAGTTAAACGGTTTTGTATATAAATAATCAAATAAATAATATTATGGCAAACAAAGCATTATTGGTAATCCTCGATGGTTGGGGAATTGGTAATCATGGTAAAGGTGATGTTATTTTCAATACCCCCACACCTTATTGGGATCATTTGGTATCGGTATATCCTAACTCAAAATTGCAGGCAAGCGGCGAGAATGTAGGTCTCCCCGCAGGCCAGATGGGTAACAGCGAGGTTGGCCACCTTAATATTGGTGGTGGTCGCGTGGTATATCAGGATTTGTTGAAGATTAACCGTGCCATAGCCGATGGCTCGATAGCGCAGAACCCCGAATTGGTGGCAGCAGTGGAGTATGCCAAGAATAATGGCAAGAAACTCCATTTTATGGGCCTCACCTCAAACGGAGGAGTTCACAGCTCATTGGAGCACTTGGAGGCTATGTATAAGTTTGCAGTGGAGCAGGGTGTGGAGAATGCCTTTGTTCACTGCTTTATGGATGGTCGCGACACCGACCCCAAGAGCGGTGCAGGCTTCATTGCCGACCTCACAGCAAAGAACCTCAAACTCGCTACCATCGTGGGCCGTTATTATGCAATGGACCGCGACAAGCGTTGGGAGCGTGTTAAAATAGCATACGACCTCATTGTAAATGGCGAGGGCAAGCCCGCAGCAGATATGGTTGCTGCTGTTGAGGAGTCTTATGCCGAGGGTGTTACCGATGAGTTCATCAAGCCCATTGTCAATACCGCTTTCGATGGTCGTATAGGTGAGGGTGATGCAGTAATCTTCTTCAACTACCGCAACGACCGTGCCAAGGAGCTCACCGTGGTGCTCACACAAGAGGATATGCCTGCCGAGGGCATGCACACAATCCCCGGCTTGCAATACTATTGCATGACACCTTATGATGCAAAATTCACAGGTGTGCATATTCTGTTCGACAAAGAGAACGTAGATAACACACTTGGCGAGTTTGTGTCAAAGCAGGGCATGAAACAGCTCCACATTGCCGAGACCGAGAAATATGCCCACGTAACATTCTTCTTCAATGGTGGTCGCGAGGCTCCCTACGAGGGCGAGGAGCGTATCCTTGTTCCCTCTCCCAAGGTTGCCACATACGACCTTCAGCCCGAGATGAGCGCATACGAGGTTAAGGACAAATTGGTTGCCGAGATAAATTCAGAGAAGTTCGATTTCATCGTTGTGAACTTTGCCAATGGTGATATGGTGGGCCACACAGGTATTTATAGCGCAATAGAGAAGGCTGTTCTTGCCGTTGATGCCTGCCTTAAGGATGTTATTGAGGCTGCCCGCGAGCATGGTTATGAGTCTATCATCATTGCCGACCATGGTAATGCCGATAACGCTGTGAACACCGATGGTTCTCCCAATACCGCCCACTCGCTCAACCCCGTTCCTTGCGTGTATGTAACAAACAAGGAGAATGCAACCATAAAGGATGGTATTTTGGCCGATGTTGCCCCCACAATCCTCAAAATTATGGGCTTGGAGGCACCTGCCGAAATGACCGGTGAGGCATTGATTTAATTATAATAGGTGTAGCATAGCGGCTGCGTTCAGCGTAGCCGCTATGCTGTTTTATTTGTTCTAACAGCCTATTTCCAAAGAGGAACGAGCGCGAGGTTACGAGCTATGAAGCATTGTGGTAGGGCAGTAAATAGGAAAGAAGTTAAGGAGTTAAGGCGCAATTTGCGTAGGAATCTTACTCCTACTGAGGCTGTGTTGTGGGTGCGTCTTAAGGCGGGCAATTTGCAAGGAACAAGGTGGAGGCGCCAATTCTCTGTGGGAAATTATATATTGGACTTTTATTGCCCTCAATATAAGCTTTGCATAGAACTCGATGGCGCTTCGCATTTTACAATGGAGGGCGATACCTACGATTTTGATAGAACGGAATTTTTGAAATCAAAGGGTATTTGTGTTTTAAGATTCGAAAATAAAGATATTTGGGAAAATATAGATGCCGTCTTGGAGACTATAAAAATGTATTTCCAACTCCCTCCCGGCTAAAGCCGTACTCCCTCTATAAACAGAGGGAGAGTATTTTGAAATTAAACTGTCCCTCTTTGCAAAGAGGGACGAGCGCGAGGTTACGAGCGCGGAGGGAGTTATCATACGCCCAAGATAAAATATAAAACAAAGAAAAATTATGGTACAGATAGGTGATGCAATAGTTTCGTTCGACCTGTTTCAAGAATATTTTTGTTGCAACCCCTCGCAATGCAAGGGAATATGTTGCGTGGAGGGCGATGCCGGTGCCCCGGTCCTCTTTGACGAGGTTGAGAAGCTTGAGGAGGCTTTGGAGGTTGTGGCAGATGAGATGTCGCCCGCAGCCCGCGCCATTGCCGATGAGCAGGGTGTGGTTTATACCGACCGCGACGGCGACCTTGTAACCTCCATTGTCGATGGCAAGGATTGTATCTTTGCATCGCGCGACGAAAAAGGGTGCTGTATCTGCCTTATAGAGAAGGCATATAACGAGGGGCGCATAGGGTGGCGCAAACCTATCTCCTGTTATCTGTACCCTGTGCGCTTGCGCAAGGTTGGCGACCTCACTGCCGTTAATTTCCACAAGTGGGATGTGTGTCGCAGCGCTGTGGTAGCAGGCCGTCGTAAGGGCATAAAGGCATACGAATTCCTCAAAGGGCCATTGATAGAACGTTTTGGCGAGGAGTGGTATAGTGAATTACTCATAGTGGCAAAAGAATTAGAGAAGCAGGGACTGCTTCGATAAGTCTTGCCACTATGAGTAATCGATGAAGCGGGCAGCAAACGGTCGCACGCGTCGCCGGTGTAACTGGCGCCGTGCGGGTTGCGATTAGCACGCTTTGTCAATTTCTGCTCATAGTGGCAAAAGAATTAGAGAAGCAGGGACTGCTTCGATAAGTCTTGCCACTATGAGTAATCGATGAAGCGGGCAGCAAACGGTCGCACGCGTCGCCGGTGTAACTGGCGCCGTGCGGGTTGCGATTAGCACGCTTTGTCAATTTCTGCTCATAGTGGCAAAAGAGCTTGAGAAACAAGGGTTGCTTAGATAATATTTTGCCGCTATGCGTAGTGCCCGCTTTGTCAATTTCGGTAAAGCAAATTTTTTAATAGATAAAGCGAGCTGCATGCGGTCGCCCGCATGGCGCCGATGAAATTAGCGCTGTGCGGCGTGCAAGAGGTTTGCTCTTGCTGCAAACCTATATCTACACCTTTAATAAAATAAAAGGTGGTTATATACAATATTACACTAAATGTAAGATTGTCATCTCGACCATACACTAATGAAAAAAAATCAAAAGAGGTTTTCGATGAGCTATGCGAATAACGTATGTGAGAGATCTAAATAGTTATTTATTGAGATTTTTCCTCCCTTTGGTCGTCAAAATGACAACCTTGTGTAAACTGCTATATAAATACCAACCTTTATTTCAGTTTTGTCCAATAGATGGTGGTTCCGATACCCCAAATATTACCAAACAATTTAAGTTTCTTTGCATCCACAAATTCGGCCTCCACATTCACGCGGATACCTTTTGAGGGGTCATAAATCTTGGCACCGTTCCACTCGCCCTCTTCTTTGTCGAACTTCAATCCCTTGACAATAACCACTTTGTCAATATCTACATTGCGTAGGTTTTTATCGGGGTTCTTTACATCCTTACGTTTATTACCATTTGCATCAAGGGGTTTCTCAACCCAAAACATCTGTGCGGTATATGTGCCATCGGCTGCCTTGGTTACGCGTACCTTGCTCTTGCTGCCACCGCGGTCGGTCAAATACTCGCCAATAATCTCGTCGCCATTCTTGTTGATGCTCTGTGCAAATGAGGTTACTGAAAGCATCATTGCGCAGATAAGTGAAAAGATAATTTTCTTCATTTTTTCTTCTTTTTTTTGATTTTCGCGCAAAATTATGGCAAAAACTGCACACTTGCCAAGCAAATGTGCAGTTAATTTGGGCGTTTTGCACAAAATTAAGCCTTGTGTGCAGTTTTTGTCTAAAACGTGGTTTTTATTTATCTCTTATTGTGCTGCGCCTTCCCGCTCGCGCTGAACAATAAGCAGATTGGTGGCAGCTTGTTCATCTCCCATATCGGCAGCTTTTTCAAAGGCGCGCTCTGCCGCGTGCAAGCGATGGCGACGATAGTCTATCACCCCTTGCAGATTAATAGCGCGGGCATCGTCTTTGTATTGTCGTAGCAGTTGCGCCATTTTGTGATAATCGGGTTGCGGGTTGTTTATCAGCTCATTAACAATTTCGTTTATAGCCATAGCTGCACTATCTGTCTGGCTGTGATAGTAGATGGCACTGACCGAGGCTCCACGTTGCTTGGCAAAGGCTGTGCGCGACAGCTCGCGGTATAGTTCTCCATTGTTGTAGTCGTGCAGAATGATTTCTCGTTTGGTAGCAGACGGCTCCTTCTGCAAGCGTGCGATGAGGCTGTCGCCGTCAGGTATATCAAGCATTGCTATATCTCTATATATAAGTTGCCAATCCCTGCCGCCGTCGGCTATCTCAAAAACAGAATCGTGCAGGTGGTGATGGGTGCGAATGTGATCTCGCAGAGCCATGGCACGCCTATATCCAAGGTCGGCGTTTCTCTGCTCGTTCCCTTCGGGTGATGTGTAGCCAACAAGCTGAACAGCCTCCACCGTGGTGGTGCTGTCGGCAATAATACGGTTTATTATAGACATCAGTTCCTGGATGGATTGCGCGTTGTTCATGTAGTTTACATCGAGCAAGGGGCTGCCGGTGCGATAGCGCACAATACGTTTGGCTTCGCTCGGGTTCTTGTCGCTCTCGTCGATGGGGGTATATTGGTGTATATTCTTTACATAGGGGTGCTCCTTTGCAATGTGGTCGGCAATGGTCATTGCGGCATCCACCTTGTGGCAACTGAGGGGTGGTGCGGGCGGTAAAACAATCTCCATGGTGTCGAGTGTGAAGGAGATGTTTTTGTTGTCCCTGTTGTATTCGCAGTAGGTAACCCCGAGGATTGTGTCGCTGGCATACTGCTCGGGTATGGCAATTATGCATTGATTATTGCCATGGTTGTGCAGATTGGGCTGGTAACCGTGGCGTTTCATATACTGCTTGGCGTATTTGCGCCCTTGGAAATGTCGGGCTGTGGTGGATATGCAGGTGTCGGGGTTGCATAAATGTGTTATGAGCAACATGCCGTCTTTTGCCGGTAACTTGTCTATCTCGTAGTCGAGTGTAACATACCAATTACTGTCTTTATGCTCAACGGAGCAGTTTTCGGGGGATATTTGCGCCGATGCACCCGTTATGGCAAGCAACGCAGATACGATTGCTGATATTCGTTTCATAGGGCTTATGTTTTTTTTGATTATACCTCTATAAAACGAAAAAACAGGTGTTAAGGTTCGCGCGACGGCTTAAAGAGCTAATATGTCGGGCAGTTCCTCGAGTGTGCTTATAACGGCTGTTGGTGTGGCTTCGGGTATAACGGGTTCCTCCTCCCAGCAAACGTTTTTTAACCACACGGCCTTGCAACCGAGGGTGCGCGCCGGGTATATGTCCTTCTTGTACGAATCGCCCACCACCAAAATGTTTTCAGCAGGCAGTCCAAGAGCCTTTACTCCAAGTGCAAACAGCGCAGGGTCGGGCTTGCGCAGGCCCACCACCGACGATTCTACAATAGTGTGAAAGTAGCTGCTTAATCCGAACTCTTCAAGTACCACAGGCATGTTGCCATAAAAGTTTGTAACCAATACCAAGGGAAAATGTGTGGCAATGTTCTCTATTATACCAAGGGTTGTTTGCAGTGTGTCCGTAACCTTTCGGTAGCAACCGTTTGCAATCTTCTTCTCCTGTTCACAGCTTATTGCGCAGCCATTCTCTTTGAGCCATTGAACTTGCAATGCAATCTTTTTTTCAAGCAGGTTGCGGAACGTGTCGGTAGCTTCTATTATTGGGTTCTTTGCAAGCGTGCGTTCTCCATGCACGTATGCTTGGCGAAAGAGTACCTTGTCAATGGATACGGCAGCTTTTTTGTACTGTTCCTCAATTACCTCGCCCCAATGGATGCCGTTGGTGTCTATCGTGCCGCCGTAGTCAAATATTATCCCTTTAATCGAATTCATAGCCCTCCTCAATCTTTTTTGTCAATCTGCGGCAAAGCGCCTCGTGTTTATATCTCATATAGGCAAATAGAATCATCAACACAATCAGTTCAAAGAAGAAATATAGCCACAACTCGCCTGTGAGCATGGAGAAACAGAGCATTATGGCGCGAGAATTGAATGTGAGTATGTTTGTGTACTTCATAAGCGGGAGGCTCCCTTTGCGAAACTCCTCGCGCAATCCTCGTGGCAGGTCGGTGCCATATTTTTTGCGTACAGCGGCGATGAAGTGCTGGAATGCCGGTGTCATTCGTTCCTGGTTGTCTACGTATGCTATGTATGCGTTAAGGAATATTTTCCAAAAGAGGTTGCCCCGCCATGGCGTGTCGGCATACTCTCGGCGTTGTGCTGCGGAATCGTGGAATTCATTGCCGTTCTTCTCGTTGATGAAATAGAGGTGGATGTTGCGGTAGTAGTCGGCAAGCTGGCATTGTGAGCCGTGCACCCAAAAACCGCAGAACGAGCACAGAATCCACACTATCACTCCCCACTCATATTGCGGTGCGAAGGGAATGGGCTCGAAAGTGAGGCGGGCGGCCAATGCAAAATATATGCAGAAGAACCAGCAATCGCCGGCAAAGCCATCGAGAATGCGCCCCCAGCGTGTCTTTTGCCCGGTTATGCGTGCAAGCTGTCCGTCGGTGCTGTCATATAGATTGGCCCACATAAGCAACAGCACTCCCAGGGCATTCCATCGGAGGCTGTCTTGGTAAAAGCACACTCCCGCTGCTATACCCAAAAATATCGATAAAATGGTTATTACGTTGGGGTGCACTCCGCGGTTGCGAAAAAAGAGCGCGCAGTGGAAACCGAGCGGGCGGTAGAACCACAGGTCGAGGAACTCCTCTGTGTCTCTCGATTTTATCGATGCTTCGTATATTTTTTTATCTTCCTCCTTCATATTTTATCTGCTTTCAATGATTGTTTTTGCAATGGCTGCAGCTGCCTCCTTGCGCACAGCCGAGAAACTTGGGAAATCGTTTATATCTATAATGTAAATATCGCCATTGGCTGTTACTATGCAGTCTCCCCCAAAAACATCAAGCCCAATGGCCTTTGCTGCGGCAGAGGCTGTGGCTCTCATTCTTTCGCTATCGAAAGGGTGGTGCTTGGCTGGGCCGTTAATCCTCTCCCACCCGAATTTGGTTTTTTCAGGATTGGGGTAGCTGTGGGCAAAATAATAGTCCTTTACGCCGTAGAACTTTACCAGGTCGCCCACTATGTGCTTGCAATATATCGCCTTGCCATCAATTGCTCCAATGGCCTTTTTTGCCTCTTCTGCGTTGGTTACATAGGCTACATCATTCTTTTGCTGCGACCATCCCTCGCCTTTTTTTATCCAGCCGGGGAACTCGTTTGCTTGGGGCAGTGTCTCATCGGTTACTGCCATGTATTGTGGTTGGGGTATGTTCTCCCTTTGCAGTATAGCCATCATTTCAATGCGTGAGCAGTTTTTAACGCTTGCACTGCTGTTTATGGCCCTGCATCCTTTATCCTCGGCCATGCTTATCTTTTGCAATGTGTCCCGGCTGCGCGCCATGTGGCATATTACATTGTAACCGCAGAAATCGTCCTTTTCATCGAGGCGTGTTACGCTGTACCCTTGTGCGCGCAGCTCCTCTTCTACACACTCAAGAATAGCGGTGTCCTGTTCCACCATGTGCGGTGAGTGTGTGGCATTGCGTGCTATGGTGGCTATTTTCATACGGCTTCGCTTAAAAATTTTTCGGCTTTTTGTATATCCTCGGCATGGTCTATGTCGATGATTTTATCAAAGCAATGAGCTTGCAGTGCCAGCCCATCGGTTATGAGCATGCGCTGGAAATTGCGCATGCGCGAAACTCCCTGCTCCATGCATTTTTGCAGGGTGGTAAGGGCTTTGGGTGTGAGCCCGTATATGCCCCCCGAAATGTATTTGCTATTTCTCCCGGCATTGTCGCAAAAGGCTGTTATGCGCAGTTGTTCATCGGTTTCCACATATAGCGGTTTTTCGTCGTCTATGTAGTCTGTTACAGCCATGAGCCCGTCGCAGTGGCTATTCTCAAACTCGGCAATGTAGCGTGCAAATTCCTCTTCGCGGAAGAGTGTATCTACTGTGGTGAGGCAGAATTTTTCATCGCCTTGCAGATGGGGCATGAGGGCATGCATGCTGTGCATGGAGCTTGGTGTGTCCTTTATTACAAGATTAATAGGATAGCTCTTTTGTAATTCTTGCAGCAGTGCAAGTGTTTGAGGTTGCTGCTCGTTTATTATTATGCTCACCGAGTTTGCTCCATGGCGCATAAATAGTTTTACAAGGCGTTCTATAATGGGAACGCCTTGTATTTCAATGAGTGGCTTGGGGCTTTTTACACCCTCTTG
This sequence comes from uncultured Bacteroidales bacterium, assembly GCA_937914945.1. Lineage (GTDB taxonomy): Bacteria > Bacteroidota > Bacteroidia > Bacteroidales > Bacteroidaceae > HGM04593. The sequence continues at coordinate 62,835 of CALGJF010000056.1, forward strand.
TGCAAGCCGCGAACCTTCGCCGGCGGCTATAATGGCATATTTCATTGCGTGTGCTAATCGTTGTCGCTCTGTTGCAGATTCAGGCGGTTGCTGTCGTCGCGCTTCTCAAAATAGAGTTTGCGCAGCGGGTTGCGACGAGCCTCGTTGTAGGCAGTGCGGTTGCGGTAGATATCTATAGCTGCATATATTGCTTGACGGAACGAGTTTTCATCGGCAACGCCCTTGCCGGCAATGTCATATGCAACGCCATGGGCAGGTGATGTGCGTATTATTGGGAGCCCTGCGGTGAAGTTTATACCGGCACTCATTCCAAGAGCCTTTAATGGGGCAAGCCCTTGGTCGTGGTACATTGCCAATATGGCATCGAAACGGCAATAATTTCCGCTGCCCATGAATCCGTCGGCGGCAAAGGGGCCATAGCAGAAAATCTCCTTTTCATCGTTCATCTTCCTTATTGCGGGAATGATAATGTCGTTCTCCTCGTTGCCCAGCAGTCCGTTGTCGCCGGCATGTGGGTTCAGGGAGAGTACCGCAATTTTGGGTGCATCGATGTTAAAGTCCTCAATGAGGCTGCGGTTTAGAATGGTCAGTTTCTCTTCCAACAGCTCACGGGTGATGGCTGCGGGAACATCGCGCAAGGGCAGATGCGATGTGGCAACTGCTACGCGGATATCTTCGCTGCACAGCAGCATGAGCGATTTGCACCCGTCGCCACTGCACTCCTGCAAGTATTCGGTGTGGCCGGGGAAGTGAAACTCCTCGCTGTGAATGGTGCTTTTGTTTATGGGGGCGGTAACAAGTACATCCACTAATCCTTCGCTGTAATCTTTTACCGCTTTTTCAAGTGCTTCAAAAGCGGCTTGTCCAGCCTCTTTTGTGGCATTCCCAAGTTCTATGCGCACCTCGTCGCCGTTGCAATTGATGATGTTCAGCTTGCCATCCTGCGCTTCGCCGATGTTTTCTATTGCATTATATGTAATCTCTAATTCAAGTGCCTTGCGGTGATATGCCGCAGCCTTGGGCGAGCCGTAAATTACAGGCGTACAAATATCGAACATTTCGGGAGTGGCAAATGTCTTTAATATAACCTCGTAACCTATGCCGTTAATGTCGCCTTGTGTAATGCCGACACGAATTTTGCGTTTGTCGCTCATATAAGTATTTTGTTTTTATTCGTTAATATCACTATCGTCGATAACCACTTCGGGTATATGAATACTGTTCTCGATATCCTTGTCTGCGGGTAGTCTCAATGAGAAGAGGGCTGCTTCGAGCTTGCGAATGAGGTCGCCCTTCTTTTTGTTGGGTGCATAGAGGAATGTCTCTGCCACAATCACACGGCCATTCTTCTCATCAACCATCTGGTGCGATACAAACGGGCCGCCCATCATGTCGTTCTCCATTTGCCACAATCCTTTTGCCACCTGCATGTATCTTTGGCGGAACTCGGTGTCATATACATCTACAAACATGGTATCTGTTGCCATGTAGCGGTCGGGGCGGTTGCCGGGTATGTTTATCTTCATTACCGAGTCGCGTTTCTGCATGAAGTTCTCACGCGAGAAATTGTCGGTGCTTGTATATGGGTAGCTATATACAACATAGTTCTGTATGCTGCTGTTGTTGTTTGAAATGTCCGATGCCCACAGAAAATTCTCGCCGCTTTTTATGCTGCGTATGTTTTTTGTGATGAACATTTCGCACCCGAATTTCTTTTTTACCGAATCGAGGAAATTGGTGTTGTGGTTCTTCTCCTTTTTCAAATCCTGCAACTCGCGATTCATTTCGGCCGATGTGAAGAAATCTATAATCACCTGTGAGTTCTTTGTTATGTAATCGAGGAACTCCTCCTTTGAGGGCGATTGTATGGTCATTATCATCTGCGGAGCTGCGTATTTATCCTGTGTGTATTTGAATTTTGTTTGTGTAAATTGGCTCTTGTCTATCTTTACTTCAATGATATTGCGGAACGATTTCAACAGGCGCGAGAATCCCGAGGGCTCAGTGAATGAGATGCGGAACGAACGCTCTGATTGAGGTATGGCGGGTACATCGCTGTCGAGTACTCCAAACAGCGCACGGCCAGCGGGGCCCTCCCAGGTGTCTTTGTCGCATACAACGAGTACCTCATAAGGGAGACCGCTTGATGGGGGTGTGAGCAGCGATGTGCTGCCGTTGCCACTGCACGATGCTAGTATTGTGGCTGTAAACAGTAGGATGAATAATTTTTTCATGATATATCTTTTTTTGTTAATTCCCGATTTATTGTTTTTGTTCGTTTTTAAGGGTTGAAAGCATGCCGCATGCTGCAAAAATGTCCTCTCCGCGCGATGCCCGTATGGTGGTGAACAGGCCGTTCTTTGTGAGGTAGTCGCGCAGGTTGGTCATCTCCTCGTTGCTCACCCCCTCCAAAGGCACGCCTGGGATTGCGTGGTAACGTATGAGGTTTATGCGGCAGTCGAGCCCCGATAGCAGTTGCAGCAGTTTGCGTGCATGAAAATGCGAGTCGTTTATCCCTTTGAATACTATATACTCAAAGGTCAGGCGACGCTGGTGGCTGAAATCGTATTCTTTAAGCAGTTCCACAATCTCTGTTATGGAGTATCCGCGCTCGGCAGGCATTATCTCGCTGCGTTTTTCCGGTATAGGGTGGTGCAGGCTTATTGCTATATGGTAATCACCGGCATCGAGCAGGCGTTTAAGCCCTTTGCGCACTCCCACCGACGATACGGTTAGGCGGTGTGGGCTCCATCCCAGAGCATAATCGGCTGTCAGCACCTCAATGGTCTTTAATATGTTTTCGAGGTTGTCGCAGGGCTCTCCCATGCCCATGAACACTATGTTTGTGAGTTTTTCATGTTCGGGCAGAGCAAATATCTGGTTAAGAATCTCGTTGGCTGTGAGCCCGGCTGTGTATTTTTGCTTGCCTGTCATGCAGAAAAGGCAATTCATCTTGCACCCCACCTGGCACGAAACGCACAGGGTGGCACGCTCGCCATCGGGGATATAGACAGCCTCCACGAAATGGTTGTTGTCCACAGCGTAAAGATATTTTACGGTACCGTCGCAAGAACGTGCGGCATCGGCAGGCGGGCAGTGCCCCACTTCAAAAAGTTGTTGCAGCTTCTCGCGGTTCTTAATGGATATGTTTGTCATCTCCTCGATATGGCGGACACGTTTCTTATACACCCAATCTGCTATCTGCTTGGCTGTAAAGGCTGGCATGCCGGCCTCTTGCACAGCCTCTTTTAGCTCTGCAAGTGTCATTCCCAGCAAATATCTCTTTTTGTCGCTCATGGCTCATGGTCTGTTTCTTATGCAAAAATAAGTGATTATTTCCAATTTACTTAATGAAATTGTTTTAATTTATTATAAATAATATGCCGATATCGGTGCAGTTGATATTTTGTTGCTTGGTTTTTGTGTAATATCGTGCTTTTTATTACTTTCGCAGTGGTAGTTGCGCCTGGGTGGGCGTTTCGGTTTTTTGTAAATAAAATATATGAAAAATATGTCGATAGACCTCTTTATCCCTCATTTCATCGGGGATTGTTTGTTGCAGGAAATGCAACCGTTCATGGAATCGCCTGCCGTGGCGAATATTTTCTTGATGTGCCACGAGGAATGCCCCTTGTCGCTGCCGCCTAAAGTGAAGGGGTTTGGTGTGAAATCACTTGCAGCCGATGATGCTTTCTTGAAGATGGCGGCCGTTGCAACATCGGAATTTGTAATATATTTTTCAAAAGGATTGCCACAGATAACACCCTCGGCATTGGAGAGGTTTTGCGCATCTGTGCCACAAGATGCCTCTATGGCTTATGCCGATTACCATAAAATCATAAACGGTGAAAAATGTGAAGCACCTACGATTGATTATCAGCCGGGTAGTCTGCGAAACGATTTTGACTTTGGCTCGGTGCTTCTTTTCCGTACATCGGCATTAAAGGAGTATGCTTTGTCGGCATCGGATGAGTACGAATATGCCGGGCTCTATCGCCTGCGTCTTGCGCTTAGCCGTGTTGGTAAAATTTTTCATTATAAGGAGTTCCTTTATACGGAGCAAGAAACGGATACCCGCAAGAGCGGTGAGAAACAATTTGATTATGTGAACCCGGCGCAGCGCGAGGTTCAGATAGAAATGGAGGAGGCATGTACCGCCCATCTGAAGGCAATAGGTGGTTGCCTGCCTGCGTGTAAATATGACGATATAGAACTATCTGCGGGCGATTTTCCTGTTGAGGCATCTGTTATTATTCCTGTGCTTAACCGCGCATCAACCATTGGCGATGCAATAAAATCTGTCCTTGAACAGCAGGCCTCCTTCCCGTTTAATATAATAGTGGTGGATAACCACTCCACCGACGGGACATCCGATATAATAGATGCTTTCGGCGATGAAAGGGTGGTGCATATAATACCGGTTCGTACCGATTTGGGTATAGGCGGCTGTTGGAACGAGGCAGTGAACAGCCCTCATTGCGGGCGCTTTGCAGTGCAGCTCGACAGCGACGACCTGTATAGCTCACCAAACACCCTTCAACAGATAGTGGATGAGTTCTACAAGCAGCGTTGTGCCATGCTCATAGGTTCATATCGTATTTGTGATTTTGAATTGAATACACTCCCTCCCGGGGTTATAGACCACCGCGAATGGAGCGAGGAGAATGGTCGCAACAATGCCTTGCGCATAAACGGATTGGGTGCTCCCCGCGCTTTTTATACACCCGTTATTCGCTCGGTGAGTTTCCCAAATGTGAGCTATGGCGAGGATTATGCCGTGGGCTTGCAGATATCACGTCGTTACAGGATAGGTCGCATATACGATGTGCTCTATCTGTGCCGTCGCTGGGGCGGTAACTCCGATGCCGCCCTTTCGCATGCCAAGGTAAATGCTCATAATTTTTACAAAGATTCGATACGCACGGCCGAATTGCAGGCGCGCTTGGAACTTGTGAAGGATATGAGTACTCCATCGCTCGATGAATTGGAGGATTTCTTTGCCCGTCAGTTGGCGCAATGGCCCGATGCCGAGGCGCGTTACGACGCCCTCTCTTCGGTGAGCGTTCGCACGTTCGACAATGGTCTTGCGTTGCAGTACAATCCTGCGCGCGCCGTCTCCACGGCAGCCAAGGTGGATGCTGCATCGTTGGCTTCGCGCCCTTGTTTCCTGTGTCCGGCCAATCGCCCTGTGCAGCAGATGAGCCTGCGTGCCATGGGCTCTCTCACTGTGCTTGTGAATCCCTTTCCTATATTGCCATGCCATTTTACAATAGCAAAAAACACTCATACTCCCCAAAGGATAAACGCGCTTTTTGCCGATATGTTGCACCTGTCGCGCTCATGGCAGGGTATGGCTCTTTTCTATAATGGAGCTAAATGCGGTGCTTCGGCCCCCGACCATGCTCATTTGCAGGCGGTGCGTGCAGCCGATGTGCCCTTGTTAAACGAGCGGTGGAATGCAGCGATAGAGGAGTGTATGCAGCCTGTATATATAGCAGAGGGGAGTGCGCTTTATAGGGTTGGTGATTATGTTGTGCCTCTTTTTGTGATAGTTGCCAATTGTGTTAGCGAGGCGGTGGAGTTGATGAACGGTCTTGTAGCGGCTCTTCCCATGGTCGATGGTGAGGGGGAACCCCGTATGAATGTGATATGCAGTTATTCTCCCTCGCAAGGTTATGTTGTAACGGTTATTCCACGTGCCAAGCATCGTCCTGCGTGTTATGGTGCCGATGGCAATGCGCAGCGCATTGTAAGCCCGGGTACTTTGGATATGGCAGGCCTGCTCATAACGCCCCGCAAGTGTGATTTTGATGATATAACAGCCGATGAGGCTGTTGCGTTGTTGCGTGAAGTGGCAATAGATGAAATAACTGCCGACGAGATTTGCGAAAATATTGTCGATGCCTTATGAAGACGGTTGATGTAGGTATTTTGCTTGCTCCCCGCGTTGTGTTTGAATTTGTGGGCGAATATAGCTGTAATGGGGTGGTGTGTGGCTCAAAAAACTCTGTTTTCATCGGAGAAAACAGCCTTGTTTTCAATGGTTGTGAGTACAACGAACTTCTTTTTATCCCTGCCGACGACAGCTGTCGCTTTGTGCTCCACGATGTGGTTATCGGTGTCAATTTTCATTGGCAGCGAAGGGAAAACCAAACCTTCAAGGGCGAACTGCGTTTTATTGTAGAGGATGGGCAGGTGAGGGCTGTAAACCGCCTTTTTATCGAAGATTATTTGGTAAGCGTTATATCGTCGGAAATGTCGGCTACAAGTTCGCTCGAATTCTTGAAGGCTCACACTGTTATATCGCGCAGTTGGCTCTATGCTCAACTGTTGCGCAAGGAGCGCTTGCAAGCAGGGGTGCTTGGCTATGAATCGCCCGACGAGGTGGTTCGTTGGTATGCCCGCGAAGACCACACGCTTTTCGACCTATGTGCCGATGACCACTGCCAGCGATATCAGGGGCTCACCCGCTCGCTTAATCCCAATGTGGAGGCTGCTGTAAAGGCTACGGAGAATGTTGTACTTAAATATGATGGCGAGGTGTGCGATGCACGTTTCAGCAAGTGTTGCGGTGGTGCCACAGAACATTTTTCGGCATGTTGGGAGGATGTTGATTATGCCTATTTGCAGGCTTTTCGCGATACGGAGCAAAAAGAGCCCTTGCCACCGTTGTCTACCGAAGAGGGTGCCCGTGCATGGATAGAGAGTGAGCCCGATGCCTTTTGCTCGGCTGTGGCTCCCGAAATCCTCTCCCAAGTGCTTAATAATTACGACCGTGAAACCCCCGATTTTTATCGTTGGCAGGTGAGATATACGCAGGAGGAACTGTCGCGTCTTGTCGCATCCCGTTCGGGTGTTGATTTTGGTGTGATAGAGGATTTGCAACCTGTGGAGCGCGGTGCCTCGGGTCGTTTGGTGAAATTGCGCATCGTGGGTACGAAGGCTGTGAAAACGGTGGGCAAGGAGCTTGAAATTCGTCGTTGGCTGTCGCCCACACATCTTTACAGTTCGGCTTTTGTGGTAGATAAAGTATGCGAACATGGTACAACTGTTTTTCTGCTTAAAGGTGCCGGTTGGGGGCATGGAGTGGGGCTTTGCCAGATAGGTGCTGCCGTAATGGGTGAAAAGGGTTATTCATATACGCAAATATTGCAGCATTATTACCCGGGGGCCCTCCTTGAATCTGTTCATTAAGGGCTCGATTTTTAACATCCTTTTTGTCTGTTGCTATATTTTCCTGTTTTGCTTTGTTTGTTATTGTTAAAATTACTAATTTTGTATTTATTTTATAATAACAGCGTGCGTTGCGCATAATTATTTGGTGCTTTGCACAATAAAAAGCGGTATTTGCAGTTAATTAAATGATTGTATCTGCTTTTGATTTACAACATGCAAGGAGGTAAAAAATATAGTGATGGCATGAACATATGCCAGCGAACAATAAAACGCATATTCGATATCGTTTGTTCGTTGGTGGGTATGCTGTTTCTCTCCCCGCTGTTTCTATACATCTATATCAAACTGCGCAAGCAGGGCGACGGGCCTGTTATCTTCAAACAAGAGCGTATGGGCTATAAGGGCAAGCCTTTTTTCATACTTAAATACCGTACAATGCGAGTGGATGCCGACGATAGCGAAGAACCCAACCTTGCATGCAAGGAGGATAATCGCCTGACACCGTTCGGCCGTTTCTTGCGCGAACATCATCTCGATGAATTGCCGCAGCTGTGGAATGTGTTGGTGGGCGATATGTCTTTCGTGGGCCCTCGCCCCGAACGCAAGTTCTTTATAGACAAAATAATGCAGCACAATCCCGATTATGAATATATCTATCTCATGCGCCCCGGCCTCACATCGCCTGCATCGGTGTATAACGGGTACACCGATACCATGGAGAAGATGCTCATCCGCCTGGATATGGATTTGGAGTATTTGCAGAAAAGGGGGCTCTGGCTCGATATAAAAATTGTCTTTATCACTGTTTACAGCATACTTAAAGGAAAAAAAATATAAAATACGAATATGATGAAAAGATTTTTGTTTTTGGTTATGGTTTCCATCTTCTCACTTGCATCGTTCGCGCAGGTAATATCGGACGACAAAGTTTTGGAAATCATCATAACAGAGAAGGACAAAGGTTCTTCTGAACAGGAAATAGCCAAAACGCTGTTGAAACAGGGAGTAACTCCTGAGCAGTTGCAACGTGTGAAGTCCAAGGTTTCGAGCAGCAGGGCTGCAAATGAAAATACTTCGGGTACCGAAAAACCGTTGCGTGAGCGCGAGAATGCAGCCGAGATTGCCGATGAACCTGCTAAAGCCGAGCCGGCAGCAACCAATGCGGCAGAGAATACCGAGGATATGGTTTTTGGACGTAACATCTTCAATAAGGAGAATCTCACATTTGCCCCCCCTATGAACGTGCCTACCCCGGCCGACTATGTCCTTGGTGCCGGTGATGCCGTGATAATAGATGTGTGGGGTGCTTCGCAGTTCAATATCAAAGAGACAATATCGCCCGAAGGCAAGGTCTTTTTGGATGGGGTAGGCCCGGTGTCTTTGTCGGGGCTCACCGTGTCACAAGCCGAAAGACGCATAAAAGAAGGCTTTGGCGATGTATATAGCGATTCCCAGGTGAGTTTGTCGTTAGGTTCTGTACGCTCCATACAGGTACAGGTGCTTGGCGAGGTGGCCGTTCCCGGAACATACACCATAAGTGCCTTCTCCACGGCATTCAATGCTTTGTATGCAGCCGGTGGAATAAACGATATGGGTACCTTGCGCAGCATTAAAGTTTATCGTGCAGGTAAAGAGATATCGGAAATAGATGTTTATGAATATATCCTCAACGGAAAAACCGCAGCTGATGTGCGTTTGCGCGACAATGATATCATAAGTGTAGGTGCATACAATAACATTGTGAAGATTTCGGGTAAGGTGAAACGTGCCATGAAGTACGAAATGAAGGAGGGCGAAACATTGCTTGATGTAATTTCATACGCAGGTGGTTTTGCGGGCGACGCTTATACCGAGAATATCAATGTTACCCGCAAGAGCGGGCGCGAGTACTCCATGCACACGGTATCAAAGCCCGAGGCTGCTGCATTTGCCATCAAGGATGGCGATGCCGTTATTGTAGAGGGTATGTTGCCTCGTTTCTCCAATATGATTGAAATCAGCGGTGCCGTGTTCTATCCCGGTCAGTATGAATTGGGTAACAAAATTTCAACCGTGAGCGAGCTTATAGCTGCCGCAGGCGGTGTGATAGAGGAGGCTTTCCTCGACCGTGCAGTGTTGCAGCATCGCAATTTTGACAAAACCTTTGAAACGGTCTCTCTGGATTTGAAGGGTATCCTTGATGGAACAGCCGCCGATGTGGCGCTGAAAAACAACGACCTGCTTTTCATTCCCAATTCGGCCGAGATGCTTGGCGACCAATTTATGACCATAAGCGGTGAGGTAAACCTCCCCGGTAAATACAAATTTGCCAAGAATACCACGGTCGAGGACCTTATTTTGCAGGCCGGTGGCCTCACGCGTGCCGCATCGGTAATGAAGGTGGATATTTACAGAAATGTATTGAATCCCCAAAATACCGAATTCACAGAGCAGATGTCCAAGGCTTATACGATATCATTGAAGGATGGTCTTGTGGCAGAGGGTGGCGAGAATTTTGTGTTGGAGCCCTTTGACTATGTGGTGGTGCGCCGCACACCTTCATACTCCGAGATGCAGGAGGTGCGCATCAATGGCTGTGTGAACTACGAGGGCAGTTATGTTATGCCCAACAAGAACTATCGTTTAAGTAACCTTGTGAGCGATGCCGGCGGTTTTACAAATCTTGCATATATAAAAGGCGCAAGCCTTCAACGTCGCATGACTGCCGATGAACGCAAACAGAGGGAGACAACAATGAAAACTGCGCAAATACAGATGCTCGAAGAGAGCTTGCGCGACGAAGATAAAAAGCTTGACATTGCTCTGCTCGATTCTTTGATGAACCTTAAACTTAATATTGGCGAGGTTTACACCGTAGCAATAGACCTTGAAGAGGCAGTGGAAAATCCCGGCTCTCTCAGCGATTTGGTGTTGCGCGACGGCGATGTGCTTAATATTCCCCAGCAAGCATATACCATTAGGGTAAGTGGCGAGGTGCGCCACCCCATAACTCTGAGCTACGAGAAGAAAAAGAGTGTGAAATACTATATAAAGCATGCCGGCGGATACAGCAACAAGGCAAAAAAGAGTGGCGTATATATTGTTTATATGAACGGCGATGTTGTAAACGTATCCAAGAGCTCCAAAAAAGTTGTTGAGCCCGGTTGCGAAATTGTAGTGCCCCGCAGCAGTAGCAGCGGTAAATTGTCGCCCACAGAGATGGCAACAATAGGTACATCCACGGCTTCTATTGCAACCATGATTGTAGCAATTATAAACTTGCTTAAATAGTGCTTATGGCTATGTCAAGAATTGATGAACTGCGCAATGATATAAGCGCAGTGAAACGCTTTTTGCTCCTTTTATGGAGCAAAAAGGCTGTTTATGTGAAATACTCTTTGGTGGCTGCGGTGTTGGCTCTTGTTGTTGTGTTGAGCGTGCCTGCAAAATATTCTTCGTCGGCCATTCTTGTCCCCGAGAACTATCCCACCGGTGTCAATGCCGGGATTATCAGTTTATCGGGTATGCTGGGCGTAAATATGAGCCATTTGACAAAAGATGCATATTCTACCGATATGTATCCGATGATTGTTTCCTCCTCGAATTTTCTCACAAAGATGGGTGGCGTAAATGTAAAAGTGCCCTCGGCAGGTGTTGATACCACATATGCGGCCCACTTAATAAAGAATGGGAAAATTGCTTGGTGGTCTTATCCGGCGCGCTGGGTAAAAAAAATGTTGTCAAGCGAGCCCTTGGTGATACAAGATAATTCGGCAAATGACATAATACGTAACAATGTGCGTATAGATGTCGATAAAATGAGAGGGGTAATATTGCTTTCTGTGTATGATTACGAGCCTCTTGTATGTAAACAAATAGCCGATTCTGTTATTCACAACCTGAATCTGTTTGTGCAGGAATACAGAACTAAGAAGGCTGCAACAGATTATAATGCAATGGCTGCACTCGCAGATAGCTTGCGAGCAAACTATTTTGATGTGCAGAGTAATTATAAGGATTATGTGGAATCGGCCTCAAAAACACCCGATGCTGTGTTTAAGCAGCAATGTGCCTTCTTGAAGGGCGAGGTGGAACTTGCTTATTCGGCATATATGCAAATGATGTCCCAAGCGCAGAGTGCCAAGGTTAAATTATTGGAATCGGCCCCCATTTACAATGTAATAGAGTCTCCGGTCATGCCGCAGTCTCCTTGTGCGCCTCCCAAGTTTATAATATTTATGCTGTTTGTTGCAATAGCCATAGCTGTTGCAACGGTTAAAATTCTATACACCGAGGTGTTATATAAGCGATGATTTTATGACCTTGAAGCAGTGCGTAGGTAATTGGCTGTTTGTGCTGTTGGCATTTATATTTGTGGCAGACCCTACAAATACGATACTCGGTTTGAAGAGTATCGTATTCGTTATCTTATTTGCTTATAATGCATTGCTTTATAAAGCCGATGTCCATAAATTCAAATATTTCATCTTGCCTTTAGTGGCTATGATGCTTTCGTTTTTGTTTGCTGTCATAAGGGGTGAGGTGTATGATACATCGGTTATAGTGGGAGAGTGTACAGCCTTTGCTCCTTTGATGTTGTTGCCGTGGATAGGCAATTATGATGTGTTGAGGTTGTCTCGCGCTCCGGTGATTTTTATGGTTGCGTTAGTAGTGCTGCTTTTTTGGATAATTTATTTTGTTCCCTCGTTCGAACATGATTTATATGCATTCACAAGCTCCAATGATCATACGATAATGTTGTCCCGAAGGGTGTTTATGGGTATCCCCGTATCTGCAATGTATTGCAAGGCCACGGTTGCTTTTCTGCCCATTTATGCTATTGTTATATACGAACTATTGAGCATGGAGAAGAATATAGTAGTAAACACCCTGCTTGTGGCCCTGTTTTTGCACTATTTTATGATTAGCGGAACACGTAGCTCAATGCTCTTTCCTTTATTGCTGCTGTTTATATTAATATTTCTTTTCAAAAGGAATAATCGATATTTGAGATATGTGATATATACTTTGGTAATTATGGCTGCCATTTTGTTGGTTGTTGTATTTATAATGCTCATATCGGAAAAAGGCGAACACTCCAATATGGTTAAGTATGCGCATCTGATGTCGTATGCAGAACATTTTGGAAAGAATCCGTTGTATCTGCTTACAGGCCAGGGGCCGGGTACTGCTTTTTATACCAAAGGGTTCTACGCAATGTCTATGAATACGGAGTGGAGCTATCTTGAACTGCTTCGTAGATACGGAATGTTCTCATTGCTGATTCTTTATGTATTCATTAAACCGTTAAAGGACCTATTGTGCATGCCGGCGAATGAAAAGGGTATTGTGGTGCTGCTGGCGTATGCTGTCTATTTGATAATTGCAGGGACAAATCCATTGTTGTTATCCTCAACAGGCATGCTTGTGCTGTTAATGGTGTATAGTTTTATTGAAAATTTAAAAAGAGAAAATTGTTAATAAGATAATTTTTGCCGTATGAGGTATAATATAGTAATAGTTATATGTGCTGTGTTTTCGGCAATCTGTTTGCGCGCATATCCGCAGGATGATGATAATATAAAATATTTTGTCGGGCTGAACTCGATTTTCTCTGCCGGAGATTATGCTCCATTTTGGCTCACTGCCAATAGGCAAGGAATATCGTCGGTTGATGAGAATTGTGGCTATGCAAGATTAGGTGCATCTGTTTCCAAACCTTTCAAGAACAGCGATTATAGCTGGGTAGTTGCTGTTGATATGGTTGCCGGTTATAATCAAGAGCGAACGGTGAGAATGCAGCAGGCCTATGTTGATTTGTCATGGCGTTGGCTTAATCTCTCTCTTGGTAAGAAGGAGAGAGCAGGGGAACTGCAAACGCGCAGTACCATAGCCTCGCTTGCCGCAAACGAGGTAGCCTCGTTGCTGCCGCAAACGCAAATAAGCAGCTTGCAGGAACTTGGTACCGGCGGGCTTGCGTATAGTGGAAATAGTTCTCCTGTTCCGCAGGCGCGTTTGGAAATTCCGTATTATGTGAGTGTACCGCGCACAAACGATTGGTTAAAGGTAAAAGGGCATCTTGCTTACGGCTTTTTCACGGATGGTGGCTTCCAGGAGGATTTTACTCAAGGAAATCAATATACACGATATGCCAAAAATGTGCTTTATCATAGCAAGGCATTATTCATAAGAGTTGGTAAACCGCAAAAGTTCCCTTTGTCGTTTGAGGGTGGTTTGGAGATGTTTTCTCAGTTTGGAGGTGATATATATATGCACGGCAAGGGAAAGATTGTTTCAATGCCAAAAGGCCCCATGGAGTATCTTAAAGCTTTTGTTCCGTTGAGTGGCGGCGATGACACCCCCGATACGGAGCAAACTAATATATCTGGCAATCAATTAGGTAATTGGCATTTGGCAATAACCTTGCATTCAAAGCCGGCAGATGTAACACTTTATGGGCAACACTACTTTGAGGATTTTTCGCAATTATTCTTCTTTGAGTATCAAACCGATAGAACAGGCGATAGAAATCTGATTTACTACCCTTGGAAAGATATATTGCTTGGCATAAACATAAGGAACAAAAGCGCGATATTGCCTTTTGTTTCAAACGTATGTTATGAGTATCTCTCCACATACAATCAGAGTGGTGCGGGGTACAACGACCCGGGGCCTTTTTTCAAAGAACAGATGGATGGGCTCGACAATTACTACAACCATGGAATATATTCGGGCTGGCATAATTATGGCATGGGCATGGGCAATCCTCTTGTCTTTTCTCCCGTATATAACAAAAACGGCAGTATGTTCTTTGCCGGTAATCGTCTTAAAGCTCACAATGTGGGTGTTAATGGGGGTTTTGGCAGTAAAACAATGTTGGTGTATAAATTGCAATATACTTATAGCGAAAATTGGGGAACTTATATAAATCCCTTTGCGAATAAAAGATATACAACTTCCTTGCTTGCCGATATTTCCTTGCTGTGCGAAAAGGGGGGGTGGGCTGCTGCTGTTTCTTTTGCATATGATAAGAGTAATTGGCTTGGTGAGAATATGGGTGTGATGCTCTCATTCACAAAGGTTGGGATTTTTAAATTATGAGGTTGCAAATGAGAAAGTTTATATATATATTTGTAGCATTTATAGCATGCTTGTTTTCTTGCGATAAAGCATTTGAAAATGGTGAACTCGATGGCATGTGGCGGCTCAAGGAGATTGAAATGCATGGTATCTCTGCCAATCCCGGGAATATCTGTTTTTCATTCCAGCGTCATCTTGTGCTGTTGGGCAAATATCAGGAGCAAGGAGCACCCGAATTGTATATGGCGGAATTTGAACATAATGATGGCATAATAACAATGAAAAGGTTCTATGCTTATCCGGGTGTTGAAGGGGTGTGCAACAAGGAGGATTTGGAAAAATATTATATATTTAACGACGTTGAAGTTTTTGTGGTGGATGTGTTGAGTGAAGATGCACTTGTGATGCATACACACGATGGCCGAGTTTATAGTTTTAGGCGGTGGTAAAATAAATAGATGTAGTCATGATTAAGAAAATCTTGCGAAAAATTTTCCCTAATGTCGTTCGTGCACGATATATGGCACCATATCTTGTAAACTATAAGAATACCAAGAGGAAGTATTATGCGAAATCGGGGGCCAATACACAGCTTTTCGGTCCTTTGACATTGGAGCCCGAATGTATAGAACTCGATGATTATACAAGATTACAACCCGGCGTGCGTGTGATAAATTCGGGTGGGAGGCTTGTTGTCAAGAAATTCTCAGCCATAGGTGCCGGCGTTACCATTATAGCAAGTGAGCATGTTCCCACAGTGGGGATTCCTCAATTCTTAAGTACACTGCATATAAATGATGTTGCATCCACAGTTGTTGTTGAAGAGGATGCTTGGGTGGGTGCCGAAAGCATTTTGCTCTCTCATAGCCGCATAGGGCGCGGTGCCGTTGTTGCTGCCGGCAGTGTGGTTACCAAGCCCATACCGCCTTATGCTGTTGTTGCAGGCTCGCCGGCAAGAATAATAAAAGTTCGCTTCACCAAAGAGCAGATAATGGCCCATGAGGCAATTCTGTATCCACCGGAGGAGCGCATGAAACCCGAAGATTTGGATACGTTATTCGAAACCACATATAAAGGATTAGGCACTATAGGGGTAAGCGATATCTCGCCCGAGGATTACACAAAATTATGTGAATGTAAAGATTTAATGGGTATAAAGAACTATGAGAACGGTAAATAGAGTGGTCCTGAATAGTGTGTCGCTGTATATAAATATGACAGCAACTCTGTTTGTTACTTTGTTGGGTACACGTTTTGTGTTGCAAGCAATGGGTAACGTGGAGTACGGCGCATACATCTTGGTCGCAAATCTCGTTGCAATGTTCTCTTTCCTTAATGTTGCGATGTCTGTTTCCACACAACGGTTTATCTCGTATGCAATAGGTGAGAATAATATCGAAAAGATTAAGGAGGTTTTCTATAATAATGTAATCATACATATTGTAATTGCCGTGGTGCTGGTAATTCTTATGTTCACTCTTGGGTTGTATATTATAAACAATCTGCTGGATATCCCTGCAAATCTTATGCTGGATGTGAAAGTAGTTCTTCTCTGCATGATAGCGGGCATGGTGTTTATGGTTCTCTCTGTGCCATATGAAGGCGCTATGAACGCTCACGAGGATATTGTTGTAATTGCCGGAATAAATATAGTAGAGTCTTTTGTAAAACTGTTTTCTTCTATATGCTTGCTATTCATAAGCGATAATAAGATGATTGTTTATTCGTTTCTGATAATGCTTTCATCGATGCTCGCGTTTTACCTTAAACGCACATATTCCTCAAAGAAATATGAAGAGACTGTTTTTGTGTGGCATAGAGTGAAGGATTATAAACTCATAAAGGATATTATAAAGTTTGCAAGTTGGAATATTGTAGGTGCATCATCCTCTCTTGCAAAATATCAAGGCGTGGCCTTCTTGCTCAATCGTTTCTTTGGTCTTGTTACTAATGCTGCCTATGGCTTGTCGCAGCAGATGAATGGTTTTTTGCTCTTTTTTGCCAACTCGGCAGTGAGGCCCATGCGTCCGCAGATAGTGAAGAGCGAAGCTGCCGGCATGCATAAGCAGATGGTTGCATTTGCATATACAACCACAAAGTTTACATTCCTTCTTTTGTGCATGTTGGTAATTCCAATATATATTAATCTTCCTTTTGTGCTGGAACTCTGGTTGGTAAATATACCTCAGGATACTATGGTGTTTTGTCGTGGATTCTTGGTTTTAACATTGGTGGGGCAGCTTTCAATAGGCTATCAATTGGGGCTGGAGAGTTGCGCACGCATAAATAAATTGCAGATAATAGTTGGTTTAATGCATCTCCTTCCATTGATTGCAGGATATTTCTTTTACCGGGCAGGATATTCGCCCGTAGCAATAATGTGGTGCTTGCTCGTAGAGGAGATATTTTGCTTTTTTGCAAGAATGATTATTGCCCGCATTGATGCCGATATGTCTATATCCCAATTTGTAAAAACCTTGTTAATCCCTTGCATATTGTCGGTATCGGCATCCTTGTTTATAACAATATTTATAGCCGAATCGCAACTGCTGGTTGAACAGGGCAGGGTTGTTCGTTTTATAACAACATTCTTTGTAAATGCAATATCCATTTCGTTACTTGGCTATCATATCAGCATGACTGTAGCCGAGCGTGAAAGTATTAAAGGGGTTATTAAATCGTTTGAAAAGAAAATAAGGCGTTTGGGCTCTTCTAGAAAGGATAAATATAATAATTAAATACAATAAAAGAGAAATATTACGTTAAAGAAATATAAACTATCATTGGATTATGGAGCAGAAACAGGAAGCAATAGATGTGCAGGCGATTATAGATTTGATATGGGGTAAGCGTATGTTTATATTCAAGGTGTCGGCAGTGTTCTTTGCTGTAGCCTTGGTGTATGTTTTGAGTGTCCCTCGTACATATACATCACATGTTACCTTGGCTCCCGAGCTTACCAATTCTTCATTGGGAAGCAGCATCGGAGCCATAGCCGAAATGGCCGGTTTGGGCTTGGAGAATACATCTGGCGATGCCATATATCCCGAAATATATCCCCAATTTATATCCTCTAATAAATTCTTGGTAAGTTTATTGGATGTTAAGGTATGTTCTCTTGACAAAGAGATTGATACCGATTTATATCAATACTATCTAAAGAAACAAAAAAAAGCATGGTGGATATATCCCATTGGTTGGGTGAGGAAATTTGTAAACCTCTTCAAAAACAAAAAGAAAACCCAAGGCGGTGGTAGTACAATAGATCCTTTTCATCTTACTAAAGAGCAATTTGGTATATGCGCCCAGGTTAATAAAGCCATAAAGTGTATGGTAGATAAGAAAACAGGTGTGATATCGTTGAGCTACACTGCGCAGGATCCTTTGATTGCCGCAACCATGGTAGAGGTTGTCAAGGATAAGTTGCAGGAGCACATTGTGGAATATCGCACTTGCAAGGTGCGTAACGACCTCGTCTATTTCGAAGCGTTGTGCAACGATACCCGTAAAATGTTTATCGAAGCGCAAGAACGATATGCTTCGTTTGCCGACAAACATAATGGAGCAAAATTACAATCGGTTGCTATTCAAGCCGAGCGTCTTGAAAATGAGGTGCAGCTGGCTCAAATGGCCTATTCGCAGGCCTCTCAACAAATGCAGTTTACACGCGCCAAGTTGCAGGAGAATACACCCGCCTTTGCAGTGCTTTCATGTGCATCGGTTCCTTTGAAACCATCTGCTCCGCGCAGAATGTTTATAGTGGTAGCATTTGTTATGATGGGAGCCATCGGTGGTGCTGCATATGTGTACCTGAAAGAACAAATACAAAATAGCAAGAAATAAAACATCCTCCGTGTTGTGTTAAGTAGCATAGTGCATATGAAACATGTTGTTTTTTTAGTTTCCGTAGCTTTTAAGAAACCGGGTGGCGGTGCAAAAGTTATATTGGAATATGCTAATAGACTGTCGCGCGATGGTGTAAAGGTTACAATGATGTATTCCTCTTCATTATTTTTCAAGGAGGCATCTATGGCACTAAAAATACGTATGATATTGCGTTATTGGTACAATCTTATAACAGGACGTTATACTTGTGGAAGTTGGTTTCGTAAAGAGGATGCCGTTGATGAAAAATGGGTGTGGTCGTTGGAGCAATCATATGCTCCGTGTGCCGATTGTTATATAGCAACCAGCGTGGAAACCGCCTCCTTCCTGGATGCATACAACATCAGTGCCGATAGAAAATTCTATTTTATTCAGGGCTTTGAAGATTGGGTTCCCGGGTTCGATGCAAAAAAGGTTATAGAAACATATCATTATAATCTCAATAAAATTGTAATATCATCTTGGTTGCAAAAGATTGTAGAGCATGAGGGGCTCGCTTGTGTTAAAGTGCCTAATGGCTTTGACTTCAAAGAATTCAAATGTGTGAAATCGAGTAGCAAGCGAGAGCCTTGCATGGTTGCAATGCTCTACAATACCAATCCGGCCAAGGGTATGGAATATTCGTTTGAGGCTTTGGATATTGTAAAAAAGAGATTTCCGCAATTACAGGTTAATGTGTTTGGGGTGCATCCTCGCCCTGCCGGTATGCCAGGCTGGTATAATTATTACCAATCCCCCGATAAAGAACGGCTCAATTGGATTTATAATAACTCGGCTGTTTATGTGGCAACAAGCATAAATGAGGGGTGGGGGCTCACTGTGGGTGAGGCCATGATATGTGGCTGTGCCGTTGTTTGCACAAATGCCAAGGGTTTCCTTGAAATGGCCGAAGATGGTAAAAATGCGTTGATTACACCCATAAAAGATGCCGTTGCAACGGCTGATGCTGTAATAAAGCTTATCGAGGATGAGGCTTTGCGCGAAATGTTGGTTGGCAATGCGTTGCAGTCTGTAAGGGAATATGATATTGAAAAATCATATAAAATGTTTAGAACAAATATTTTAGATAATGTCGTTCAAGATAATAAGTAAAATTTTTAGAGCTGTGAGATATCGATTCTCACATTATATAGTAAGGCCGATATTTTGTCATTGTTTTAATCCTTTCTATACACTCTATTTTAACTTTATATTTTTTCCATTCAAGCAAGCGGTAAAGATGCCTGCTTTTGTGTATGGTTGGCCTAAACTATTTTCACAGTTTGGCTCTTTTGAATGTGAGGGTGAATGCCATGTCGGAATGTTGCGTTTGAATGTATCATACAGCGAGGGACCTCAATATTCTGTAGGAAATACTGAATTGCTTATTTATGGCAAAGTTATTCTCAAGCAGTTCAAGAATAATGAAAGATGTGAGATTGGTAGCGGGTGTAGAATTAATGTGTTACCTGACGCGGAAATGGTGATCGGTGGTAATTCAAAAATAGCAAACTCTTGCAATATAACGGTATATAGCAAATTATCGATAGGCACAGTATCGCGTATTGCTCACAGATGCCAAATTATAGATAGTAATTATCATTTTATTGCAGATTTTACAAAACGGAGAGTGAAACGCTTGGCAGCACCAATATCAATAGGTGATTATTGCTGGATATGTAATAGTACCACTGTTACAGGCGGTTCGGTTATACCAAATAGAATAATAGTGGGTTCTAATTCTTTGGTAAATAAGGATTTGTCGTCTATTCCTGAAGGCTCTATTGTAGGTGGTGCGCCGGCTAAATTGATAACCTCGGGTATGTATCGTGTGGAAAATGATGCATTTGAGAGGGAAATTGCCGACTATTTTATTGCCAATCCCAATGAAACGGTTTTTAATATAGATGAAAATTTAACGAGTGAAATTTGTGATGTTCGTTGAATGTAATTAGTAGAGTGATGTCCGAAAATCAATTAAAGAGTAAGCGTATACTTAAAAATACACTTTTTTTGTATATTAGAATGATTTTCCTCTTGTTTGTAACGTTGTTTACATCAAGAGTCTTGCTGGATAAATTAGGCTTTGTCGATTACGGAATTTACAATCTGGTTGGTGGCGTTGCGGCGATGTTTGTTTTTTTTAGTTCATCATTGGTTAATGCTACACAGCGTTTCTTGAATGTTGAGTTAGGGAAAAATGACTTAAATAAAGCCAATGTCATATTTAATCAACATCTCCTCCTGTATATTATTATAGCAGTTATAGTTGTAATCTTATCTGAAACCTTGGGTGTGTGGTTTGTTCGCAATGAACTGATTCTGCCGGTAGAGCGTATAGATGCCGCTGTATATGTTTTCAGGTTTACAATGTATTCGTTGGCGTTGTCTTTGGTAGGTATTGCTTTTGATGCAGAGATTATAGCACATGAGGATATGAATGTATATTCATACATTGGTTTATTTGAAGGATTCTCAAAGCTGCTGATTGTGTATTTGATAAGCGTTACTTCTATAGACCGGCTTGTGGTTTATGCATTCTTGGTGTTGGTAGTTACTATACTAACCCAAACGTTTTATATGTGCTACTCTTTGAAATCGTATAAGGAGTGTTCTTTACGATGGGTGTATAATAAGGTGGTTATTAAAGAGACATTCTCTTTAGTTGGATGGAACTTTGTCGGAACCGCTGTATATGCAATAAATGATTCCGGTGTAAATATACTTCTAAATTTATTCTTCGGCCCGATAGTCAATGCGGCACGTGCGATATCTTATCAGGTAAATGCAGCAGTAAATAATTTTAGCACCAATTTCTTTGTATCTGTGAGGCCGCAGATAGTTAAATCATATGCAACAGGCGATTTCAATTATTTAATGACACTCTTCTGGAGTAGCTCAAAGTATTCATTCTTCTTGTTATGGTTAATATGTTTTCCATTAATGATAAATGTCGATTATATCCTTTATTTGTGGCAGGGCGAGTTGCCGCAATATACATCGGTCTTTACAATATTGATTTTGGTTTATTCTTTAATAAATGTTTTGAATAATCCTGTTTGGTCTGTTGCTTTGGCTGTTGGTAAATTGCGCAGATATATTTGCTTGGGCAGTGGGGTGTTCTTAATGATATTTCCGGTAGCCTATATTGCTCTTAAGTTGGGTTTGGAACCATATTGGGTGTTTATAATAATGTGTGTTGTAAGAGCTATATATCTGTTTGTGGTTTTGTATATCATAAAAGAGTATATTCCTTTCTCTTTTGGTATGTATTGGCAAGAGGTTGTATTTCCAATATCAAAGGTGGTTGCGATAAGTTTACTCTTTTCATTCCTTTTTCCTATGGTAAACGGCATTGCCATGCTGTTTGTGTTTGTATCAATGCAATTGATTTTGGTGCTTATCCTTATATATATACTTGGTTTGAAGAGTGAAGAACGTGTGAAAATTAGCTCTTTCGTGAAAGAAAAGTTGCATAGATATCGTATTTCTAATAAATAAACGAATAAGGAGTTGTGGGTTTAATTCTATTTATATTGTTTGCTATTCTGTGTGTACTATCATTTATTGAGGAATATTTTGATGATAGGACAAAGTTTGCGCTACTATTATTGTTGGGTTTTTTTATGGCTTTGGTTGCCGGATTCCGACCTGCTGATATAGATAACGACTATGCTGCATATGTCGATATGTATTATCGCAGTTTTAGTATAACTACCGAGCCTACATTCTTGTTTATAGTCTCTTTTGTGCAGTTTGTTTGCGACGATGTGGTGCTTATGTTCCTTATATATGCCTTATTGGCAATGATTGTGTGTGTAAGGGCTATTCAGAAACTCACTCCGTTATACTTTTTGTCGTTAATGTATTATCTTGCAACATTCTATTTGTTGCATGGAATGAACCAAATACGAGTGGCTGTGGCTGCGGGGATATTTTTATTGGCATTACCTCATTTGTTCGATGGCAATCGCAAGAAATATATGTTATATATATTCTTTGCTATTCTCTTTCACTATTCGGCAGCGGCATTGTTGTTCTTGGCGGTGTTTAATGGCAAGCCATTGAAAAAATGGCAGGTTTATGTGCTTGCCTTGGCTATGCCATTGGCTTATCTTATATATTTTCTTAAGATAAATCTTTTTGTGGCGGTGCCAATACCATACTTCGAGGAAAAAATAATGGCATACCAGCGTCTGCAAGATAGTGGTGGGCAGTGGGATGAGATTAATGTTTTTAATTTGGTGTTTTTGGCTCGAATTGCAATATTTTATTTCTTGCTGTGGAAAAACAGGCTTATTACCGAATGTAATAAATATGCGGCGTTATTGATGAAGATAGAGGTGCTGGCGCTTTTTGCATTTGTGTCATTGTATGTGATACCGGTATTGGCAATACGCTTGAGTGAGTTGCTGGCTGTTGTTGAGATTGTGCTTTTCCCCCTTCTTTTCTATACATTGAAGCCTGCAAGATATGGGCGCTTGTTGGCTGTGGGTGTCTCTTTCACTCTGTTGCTTATAAATCTCTTTTATAATAAGTATATATTGGTGTAGATTGTAAGGGGCTATGGTATTATAAAAAACAGGTAGGGTTTTCATTGAAAACCCTACCTGTTTTTTCTCTCTTCGTATATACTTATAAATTCAATTTCTTTGGGAACATCCTTTTTGTATACGATATTTCCTGTAATATACTCAAATATTTTGTATATATACCTAAGCCCCAAGAGTATGAAGTTTGAATGAATCTTATGCGTTTTCAGTGCTTTGTAATGGTCGCGCATTATTTTTTTGTGGCTCTCGATGCCGGCATTGGAAACACCTCCTGCACGCATTGTTACAAAATCGGTGTTCATATATTTGGTGCGCGCTTTGTTGATGTATAGTATGCGTAGCAATAGTTCAAAGTCGGCTGCTACTTTGTATGTGAGGTCAAAGCCGCCGGCCTTCTCATAGCATGCTTTCCTGCAATAGAATGATGGGTGTGCAGGCATAAATCCCATGCGCATGATTCCCCTGTTGAAGAGTTTTGAGGAATAATATCTGGTGCATTTATGAAGATCTGTTCCGTGTACGTAATGTACATCACCATATACGGCGTCGATATTGGGGTTTTGCAGCTCTTCGTTTACACGCTCCAAAATGGTTGTCGTGGTGTAAAAGTCATCGGAATTCAGTATGCCTATAATGTCGCCGGTACTCATATTGAGTCCTTTATTCATGGCATCGTATAATCCCTTATCCTTCTCGCTGATAAGTTTTAACTTTTCTCCAAATGCAGCAGTATACTCCTTTATGATGTTCAATGTACCATCGGAAGAAGCACCATCTACGATTATGTACTCTATGTCCTTGTGTGTTTGCATGAGTACGCTCTCTATGGTGTGGCGTATAGTGCCCTCGCTGTTGTATGTTGCTGTTATGATAGTGATTTTCATAGTGTGCGTGCAAATCCGGCTTTGGCTATCGTATCAAACTGTATAGGAACATGTATGTTCTATATTTTATTTGCTCGTATAGCGATAGTCTTGTTTTCTCGGATGTAGATGATGCATTATAATCGTGTCTTCTGTAATGTATAAGCGGTTCGTTGCAGAATGCGGTTTTTCCATGTTTCTCGGCAATGAGGCCCAACCAAATATCATGCGATACGATACTTGGCGGGAATGGTAGTGCGTATTTGAGCAATT
The DNA here is from genome assembly GCA_937914945.1 of uncultured Bacteroidales bacterium. Taxonomy (GTDB): domain Bacteria; phylum Bacteroidota; class Bacteroidia; order Bacteroidales; family Bacteroidaceae; genus HGM04593. The sequence continues at coordinate 86,623 of CALGJF010000056.1, forward strand.
CACGTCGGAATGCCATGCAGCAACCGCAGTACGAGTTGCGCTTTAAGTTGTTGAAATAGCCTTTCTTTGAATTGTGTTGTGTGAAAAAATCTATTCCGAAACTTTCGCCCTTGGAGTTTACAAGTATAGAATTGTGGTTGACTATGATGTTTTCTTGCAATAAACTAACACATGTGTTTACTTTATCGGGCATCCACACATCGTCTTGGTCGCTAAGGAAGATGTAATCTCCTTTTGCTTTGTTCAATGCATTTTCAAAGTTGTGTACATACCCTTTTTGGGTGTTGTGGAACAATTTGATGCGTTTGTCGGTGGCGTATGAGGCTAAAATGTCAAGTGTGGCATCGGTGCTGCCATCATCGGATACGATGACCTCGTCATTATCCCCAAGTTGTGATAGGATGGAATCCAGCTGCTCGCGCAGGTAGCGTTCGCCATTATATGTTGCAATGCATACAGAAATCATTGTCAGTCCTTTTTGTATAAAACGTAATATTTCAACTTATAGTATATATACTTGAAAATATTTCCATAACCCGCACTTTTTAGCATCTTGTAGTTGGAAATGTTCTCTTTCAATACACTCTTTAACGACAATAGTCGCTTCATGAAATAGTTTGAACGCAGGTCGTGTGCCCCCAAGGTGTTTTTCCCGTGCTGTCGGTATAATATTGTGGTTTCGGGCAGCGCAATTACATGGCCCCCGTTTTTTAGAGTGCACAAGAGTATCCACGCATCGTGCATCAGTGTTTTGTCGGAATACTCTGCAGATACGTCCCTGGCGGCTTTGTTAAATATCATTGTGCAGCCGGTTACAAGATTGTGCCCTGCTTGTTCATCGAATGTGGTCAATAGCGAGGGTGCTATCCTTGACATTTCCCAGAATGAGGGGGCTATTGTCTGCAAATCGGCATCAACTACCGATAAATCGGTGTGTGCCACCAATGGGGTGTCTGTTCCAAATTCGGCCTCGGCTTGCTTTATGCAAGCAAAGCTTTTTTCTATTTTTTCGGGCAACCATATATCGTCTTGGTCGCAGAACATATAATATCGGGCATCTACCTGTGCCAATAGCGTCATGAAATTCTTCATTGCGCCAAGCTTGGTCCGGTTGGGTAGTAGCTTTATTCTTGCATCCTTTGCGGCCTCGGCCAGCAGATACTCTGTTGTTCCATCTGTGGAAAGGTCGTCTTGAATGTATAGAATCCAATTGGCGTGTGTCTGTGCTTTGAGAGATGCCAACTGTTCGGGAAGAAATTTCATCCCGTTATATACGGCCATCAGTATGGAAATTCCGTCCTCGTGTGTTGTGCCGGGGGCCGCAGAATGTGTTTTTTCTATGTTTGTGTCAGTTGTTTTTGTCATAAAGAAATAGCACATGTGTGCATATGTTGCAAAGTTACAACTTATTTTGTAAATGCAAAAGTTTTTAAAATAAAGGTGTAGGCCTTGGGTGCCCGGTTGGGATGCCTCTGTTGCTAACCGGGGTTGTGTTGTTGGCTTCGAACAGTTCTTGTACGTATATAAATAAGGTGAGCCGGTTTCGTCTCGTTCAGCACCATTGCCGGTACTATATATGAACATTATGATGAGATATTGAATTACTTTGTAAACCGCTCGACCAATGCTTTTGCGGAAAGTTTCAATGCGAAGATTAAGGCGTTCAGAGCGCAACTAAGAGGTGTTACAGATTTGAAGTTTTTCTTCTATAGATTGACTAAACTTTTTGCTTAGCCCCCAGACTTTGCTGGTGAGCCACTTTTTTGTAGGGCCCGAAATGCATTTTTGAAAAAGAAAACGGAGAGAGTTTTTCAACTTTCTCCGTTTCAGTACCCAGACCCGGGATCGAACCGGGATGGGTTGCCCCACTGGTGTTTGAGACCAGCGCGTCTACCGATTCCGCCATCTGGGCAATTGCGTTCCTTTTCGTAATTGCAGTGCAAAGGTAATGCTTTTTGTTTACCAAGCAAAGAAAAATGCAATTTTTTTGAAAAAAACTTTTAATTGCTTGCCTATCTCGTTGAAAAAAAGTAATTTTGCAGGCCGATTATTATCAGCCCGCCCTGCGGGCAATCGATATCTTAGGTCTCTGAGTTTGCTTTAGTACGCAATCTAGCCAATTGGTCGGGCAGGCGCGAAGAGGGTATCTGTGGCACCTAATTCCGTGAGGTTCAAGCAGAGAGGTATCGAGGAAATGGAATTATTAACTATTAAAAAGGAATTAAAGTGGATACTTTAAGCTACAAAACAATTTCAGTAAACAAGGCAACTGCCCAGAAAGAGTGGGTTGTTGTTGATGCAACAGACCAGGTAATTGGTCGTCTTGGTACAAAGGTAGCCAAGCTTTTGAGGGGTAAATACAAACCCAGCTTTACTCCCAATGTAGATTGCGGCGATAATGTAATTATCATCAACGCAAGCAAAGTAAAAATGACAGGTAACAAGTGGACAGACCGCGTGTATCTTCGCTTCTCGGGTTATCCCGGTGGTCAGAAATCTTTCAGCCCCGCTGATGTGGCTAAAGGTTACAAGGGCTACGAGCGTCTTGTTAAGCACGTTGTAAGAGGTATGCTCCCCAAGAATCGTCTTGGCAACCACTTGTTGAACAACCTCTATATTTACGAGGGTCCCGAGCACAACCACGCTGCTCAGTCTCCCAAAACAATCGATATTAACTCTTATAAATAATACAGCAGATGGAAATGGTAAATGCATTAGGCAGACGTAAAAGCGCAGTTGCCCGTATTTTCGTTACTGAAGGTACCGGAAAAATTACTATCAACAATAAGGATCTGCAGGTATATTTCCCCTCAAGCATTCTTCAGTATGTTGTAAAACAGCCTCTGATGACCTTGGATGCAGTGGAGAAATATGATATCAAAGTAAACCTTGACGGTGGCGGTTACACAGGTCAGTCTCAGGCATTGCGTCTTGCAATTGCTCGTGCTCTTGTAAAGATTAACGCCGATGACAAGAAGGCTTTGCGTGCCGAAGGATTCCTCACTCGCGATGCTCGTGAGGTTGAGCGTAAGAAACCCGGTCAGCCCAAGGCTCGTCGTAGATTCCAGTTCAGTAAACGTTAATATTCGGTCTCGAAATATACGTTTAGTATCTAAACCACTCGGGACCTCACGATTCCTATGGTGGGCTACCCGGGAGGTTGGTTAAAAATTAACTAAAAAGAAGGTAAACAATTAAAAACTTAAACAAAATGTCTAGAATTACATTTGACACACTTTTGGAGGCCGGTGCACATTTCGGTCACTTGAAACGTAAATGGAATCCCGCTATGGCTCCTTACATCTTCATGGAGCGCAATGGTATCCACATTATCGATTTGCACAAGACAGCAGCTATGACTGAGACTGCTGCCGAGGCTCTCAAGCAAATCGCAAAAAGCGGCAAAAAAATACTTTTTGTTTCTACAAAGAAACAGCTTAAAGAGATTGTTGCCGAGAAGGCACAGTCTGTAGGTATGCCCTACGTTATTGAGCGTTGGCCCGGTGGTATGCTCACAAACTTCCCCACAATCCGCAAGGCTGTGAAGAAGATGGCTACTATCGACAAACTCACACAGGATGGTACATTCTCTAACCTTTCAAAACGCGAGATTCTTCAGATCTCTCGTCAGCGTGCAAAGTTGGACAAGAACCTCGGTTCTATCGCCGACCTCACACGTCTTCCCTCGGCTATCTTTGTAGTTGATGTTTTGAAAGAGAATATTGCCGTTCACGAGGCTAACCGTCTTGGTATCCCCGTATTCGCAATCGTTGATACAAACTCAAACCCCAACGATATCGACTTCGTAATCCCCGCAAATGACGATGCAACAAAGTCGGTAGAGGTAATCCTCGATGCTTGCTGCTCGGCTATCGCTGAGGGCTTGGAGGAGCGCAAGGTTGAGAAGGTTGATGCTGCCGAGGCTACTGAGAACAACGAGGAGGAGAATGCTGAGAAGAAACCTGCTCGTCGTCGCACAACACGTGCTCGTGCTGCAAAGGCAGAGGAGGCAAGCGAGGCTGCTGAGTAATTCACTCCATTATTTATTAATTCTTAAAACAATATTACTACTATGGCTGTAACAATGGCTGATATTTCCAAGCTCCGTACAATGACCGGAGCCGGTATGATGGATTGTAAGAACGCTTTGACAGAGGCTGGGGGCGATTTCGACAAGGCTGTTGAGATTATCCGCAAGAAGGGTCAGTTGGTAGCTGCAAAACGTAGCGACCGCGAGGCTTCTGAGGGTTGCGTACTTGTAAAGGCTGAGAATGGCTTTGCTGCTATTATCGCTTTGAAGTGCGAGACAGACTTCGTTGCTACAAACGCCGATTTTGTTAAACTCACACAGGATATTCTTGACGCTGCAGTTGCTGCAAAGTGCAAGACTATCGAGGAGGTTCAGGCTCTTCCTCTTGGCGAGGGTACAGTACAGGACGCTATCGTAGCTCGTACAGGTATCACAGGTGAGAAGATGGAGCTCGATGGTTACAAGACACTTGAGGGTGATAACATCTACACCTACAACCACCAGAAGAAGAACATGCTTTGCACAATGGTAGCTCTTACACAGGCTAACGAGGAGGCTGGTCATGAGATTGCTATGCAGATTGCTGCATCGGCTCCTCTCGCTCTCACAAGCGAGGATCTCGACCCCACAGTTGTTGCTAAGGAGCGTGCTGTTGCCGAGGACAAAGCCCGTGAGGAGGGCAAGCCCGAGAATATGATTGCTCGCATTGCCGACGGTCGTATCCAGAAGTTCTACAAGGAGGTTTGCCTCTTGCAGCAGGGCTACTGCCAGAACGAGAAGATTTCTGTTGCCGATTTCTTGAAAGGTTTCGACAAGGAGCTTACAGCAACAGGTTTCCAGCGTTTTACATTGCGTGCTGAGTAATTAGTAACAATATAACGCAAATAAAAGGACTATCTTTTGGGATAGTCCTTTTTTGTTATATTATGCAGCTCTGTTATATATTGTGTCAGCGGTCTCTTTTTTCAGGATTGTTCTTGTAAGCGACGGAGAAACTTTATTCAAACACCAACTTCAATTGCTTAGGCTCCTCACCCAAAAGGTTGAACGACATGCGGTGATGCGGGGTGGTGCCGTGCTCGCGTATGGCTGCACGATGCTTGGCAGTGGGGTAGCCTTTATTGCTCTGCCAATCGTACATGGGGTATTCCTTTGCAAGGGCAAGCATGTAATCGTCGCGGTAGGTCTTTGCAAGGATAGATGCCGCAGCAATGCTCATATATGTAGCGTCGCCTTTTACCACGGTGTTGTGCGTTATACCCGGGTATGGGTTGAATTTGTTTCCGTCTATGAGAAGATGCTGTGGGCGCACTGCGAGTTTATCAACGGCTCTGTGCATGGCAAGAATAGATGCACGCAGTATGTTTATCTTGTCAATCTCGGCTGCTGTAACAATGCCCACGGCCCATGCAAGAGCCTCTTTCTCTATTACCTCGCGCAGTTTATAGCGTTGTGCCTCGGTAAGTTGCTTTGAGTCGTTCAGCAGTTCGTTCTCAAAGTCGGGGGGCAGAATAACAGCGGCGGCATACACGTCGCCGGCAAGGCAACCGCGCCCTGCCTCGTCGCATCCCGCTTCAATTACTCCTTCCGTTTGAAATTTTTTCAGCATCAGGCAAACATTTTTGCGGCACGTTTTATGCCTTCAATGAGTATATCTACCTCGTCGGTTGTATTATATGCGGCAAACGATGCACGCACCGTGCCGGGTATTCCAAAGTGGTCTATCAGTGGCTGTGCGCAGTGGTGTCCTGTGCGTATGGCTATACCAAGGTGGTCGAGTATGGTGCCAAGGTCGGCAGGGTGAATATCGCCCACGAGGAACGATACGGCTGCACCGTCGGGCTCACCGAATATGCGAATCCGGGGTATTTCGCGCAGTCGCTCAACGGCATAGCGGGTGAGCATCTGCTCGTGTGCGGCTATTGTTTCTATTCCTATGCCATTGACCCATTCAAGAGCCTTGCCCAGTGCTATTGCACCCACATAGTCGGGTGTGCCGGCTTCGAACTTATATGGCAGTTCGTTGTATGTGGTTTTTTCGAATCGCACGGTCTGTATCATCTCGCCGCCACCATGATAGGGTTGCATGCTATTCAGCCATTCCTCTTTGCCGTAGAGCACGCCTATACCTGTGGGCGCATATACTTTGTGCCCGCTCATGACAAAGAAATCGGCATTGAGTGCCTGCAAATCTATTTTTATGTGGGGTGTACTTTGTGCGCCATCTATCAGCACAGGCACATTGTGGCTGTGGGCAATATCTATGCACTCTTCAATGGGGTTGGTTACTCCCATTACATTGGATACATGGGTGATGCTCACAAGCTTGGTGTGCTCGTTGAAGAGTGTCTTGTATGCCTCGGTGTCGAGCCTTGCATCGGCTGTAAGCGGTATTATGCGCAGTTTGATGCCTATGCGGTCTCGTAGCATCTGCCAGGGAACAATGTTGCTGTGGTGCTCCATGGTGGATATGATAACCTCGTCGCCCTCTTTGAGGAATGTATTTCCGAACGAAGTTGCCACAAGATTTATGCTCTCCGTAGTGCCGCGGGTAAATATTATCTCGTGGCTGTGGGCTGCTCCTAAGAATTTCTGCACGGTGTGGCGTGCCTTCTCAAATTCCTCGGTTGCCACCTGCGACAGATGATGCACACCGCGGTGTACGTTGGCGTTTATTGTGCAGTAGGCGTTGCTTATGGAGTCGATAACGCATTGCGGTTTCTGTGTGGTTGCTGCGTTATCAAGGTATATAAGGGGTTTCCCATACACGGTTTGTGTGAGTATGGGAAACTCTTTTCTTATTTCTTGCGGGTTGAACATGGTTTTTTATTTACAAAGTGAACAGCCTTTGCAACGGTTGAGCTCACCGCGGAATCGTTTCTCCACCAACATGTGCAGGCGGTCGCGCAGTGCCTCAATCTTTATATTCTCTATCACTTCGCCGGCAAATGCGTACATGAGCAGATGGCGTGCCTCCTCTTTGGGTATGCCGCGCTGCTGCATGTAGAACAGTGCGCTCTCGTCTAATTGCCCCACGGTGGAGCCGTGGCTGCATTTTACATCGTCGGCGTATATCTCCAATTGCGGCTGTGCATACATGTGTGCGCAGCTTGTGAGGCATAGGTTGCGGTTGGTCTGTTGCGATATGGTCTGTTGCGCATCGGGTTCTATGAGCATTTTACCGGCAAACACACCCACCGACTCTTCGTCGAGTATATATTTGTATAGCTCGTTGCTTGTGCAGTGGCTTGCTCTATGCGTTACAAGTGTGCGGTTATCTGTATGTTGTTTGCGGTCGCCTATGGCGAGCCCTGTTATGTTGGTATTGCCACCCTTGCCTGCAAGCATCACATTTACGTAGTTGCGCGTGAATCCGTTGGTCAGGGTTACGTTGCAGTGGTTGAAGTGGCTGTCGGCCTCTTGCTTTACAAACAGATGTGCCACGCGGCTATTGCTTTCGCTTGTCTCCTCCATCTCGTAGATGTCGAGCGATGCGCCTGTGCCTACATACACCTCGGATACCTGTGTGGACAGTGATTTATGCGCTGTAGAGGAGTGGTCGCACATAAGCAGGCTTGCTTTTGCCCCCTCTTCCAATATTATGAGCATGCGACGATTGGACATCATCTCCACATTTGTCTGCAATAGGCTCACAATCTGTATTGTTTCGCTAATCTCTGTATTGCGGGGTATATACAGCAGTATTCCGTCTTGTATAAAGGCGGTGTTAAATTGTGCAATGGCGTCGCCATCGGCAGCCAACTTGTTATAATAGGGTTCCAATAGTGCGCTGTTTTCTTTTGCCAACGTGTTAAGGCTGCCAAAGAGCACGCCTGCGGGCAGGCTGCTGCTGTTTGCGGCCGCTTGGAACGAGTCATTTACTATATATGCCTTGTGCGTGCCCAGGTTGGGGACATCGCATGTGAAAATATCGCGTGCCGCAGCCTCGGATTGTACTCGCCCAAGGTTCATGCCGTAGTCGGTGGCAAATTGTGCAGCTACATTGGTGTGCAGCCAATTCTCCTCTTTGATACCAGGGAAACCGGCAGCTTTGAATCTCTCAAATGCTTTGCCGCGTGCCATGTTGAGCAGCGTTGCACAGGGCTTTTCTATCAGCTCCCTATGCTCGCAAAAGAGGTTGATATATTCCTGTTCGTTGCTCATCTTAATTATCCTTTTTTATCCAATCGTATCCGCGCTCCTCGAGCTCCAATGCGAGTTCGGGACCGGCTGTCTTTACAATTCTGCCGTTATAGAGAACGTGTACTATATCGGGTTTAATATAGTCGAGCAGGCGTTGGTAGTGCGTGATTACAAGTGTCGATGTATCATCGCGTTTCAGTTTGTTCACACCCTCGGCCACAATGCGCAGGGCATCGATGTCGAGGCCCGAATCTGTTTCGTCGAGTATGCTCAATGTGGGCTCAAGCATTGCCATCTGGAAGATTTCGTTGCGTTTTTTCTCGCCCCCGCTGAATCCTTCGTTCACAGAACGGTTGGCCAGCTTGCTGTCCAGGTTTACAAGAGCACGTTTCTCGCGCATGAGTTTGAGAAAATCTGTTGCATTCATGGGCTCCAAACCTTTGTATTGGCGTTGTGCGTTCACTGCAGCACGCATGAAGTTGGTTATGCTAACACCGGCTATCTCCACAGGGTATTGGAACGAGAGGAACAGCCCCTCGTGGCTGCGGTTCTCGGGCGAGAGGGCAAGCAGGTCCTTTCCTTTGTATATTACCTCTCCCTCGGTTACTGTGTAGGCGGGATGTCCCACGAGCACGTTGCTCAATGTGCTTTTACCCGAACCGTTGGGGCCCATTATTGCATGAACCTCACCTGCTTTTACCGTAAGGTTAATTCCTTTCAATATCTCTTTGCCATCTATTGTGGCATGTAAGTTCTTTATCTCTAATAAATTTTCCATAATATGCTCCCTCTTTTAGCCTACTGCTCCTTCTAACGATAAACTTAATAGTTTCTGCGCCTCTATTGCAAATTCCATGGGCAGTTTGTTAAGTACCTCCTTGGCATAGCCATTTACAATGAGGCCGATAGCCTCCTCGGTACCTATGCCTCGCTGGTTGCAGTAGAATAGCTGCTCCTCCGATATTTTTGATGTGGTAGCCTCGTGTTCTATCACTGCGCTGTTGTTGTGAATATCCATGTATGGGAATGTGTGCGCTCCGCATTTACTGCCAAGCAACAGCGAGTCGCACTGGCTGTAATTACGTGCTCCATCGGCATTCTTGCTCACACGCACAAGTCCTCGGTATGAGTTTTGGCTGTGGCCTGCCGATATGCCTTTGCTTATGATGGTGCTGCTGCAATTCTTTCCCAAGTGAATCATCTTGGTGCCGGTGTCGGCTTGCTGGTAGTTATTTGTAAGTGCCACAGAGTAGAATTCTCCCTGCGAGTTATCGCCCCGCAGTACACAACTCGGGTATTTCCATGTGATGGCCGAGCCTGTCTCCACCTGTGTCCACGACAGCTTGCTATTGCGGCCACGGCAGTCGCCTCGCTTGGTTACAAAGTTATACACGCCACCCTTGCCCTCGGCATCACCTGGATACCAATTCTGCACGGTGCTGTACTTTACCTCGGCATTATCGCACACAATGATTTCCACAATTGCCGCGTGCAGCTGGTTCTCGTCGCGCATGGGAGCAGTGCACCCCTCCAAGTACGATACATAACTGTTGTCGTCGGCTACAATGAGTGTGCGCTCGAACTGTCCGGTATTTGCTGCGTTTATCCTAAAATATGTAGATAGCTCCATGGGGCAACGTACCCCCTTGGGTATATACACGAACGACCCGTCGCTGAACACGGCGCTGTTGAGTGCTGCAAAGAAATTGTCGCGGTAGTTTACCACCGAACCCAAATACTTGCGTACCAAGTCGGGGTACTCCTGCACTGCTTCGCTCATGGAGCAAAAGATTATTCCCTTCTCTTTAAGCTCCTCCTTGAATGTGGTTTTTACCGATACCGAGTCCATCACCGCATCTACTGCAGTGCCGCTGAGTGCAAGGCGCTCCTCCAAAGGTATACCGAGTTTCTCAAATGTTTTCATGAGCTCGGGGTCTATCTCGTTGTTCTTTTTCTCCTTCTTTTTAAGAGGGTCGGCGTAGTACGAGATGGCTTGGTAATCTATTGGCGGAATATTCAGATGAGGCCATGTGGGCATCTTCTGTGTGAGCCAATAGTTATATGCCTTCAAGCGGAACTCCAGCAACCAATCGGGCTCGTTCTTCTTCTTTGATATGAGTCTTATGACATCCTCGTTGAGTCCGCTATCGATAATATCGGTCTTTATATTTGTGATAAAGCCAAACTCGTATGCTTTGTTGGCTATTTTCTTAAATATATTGTTACTCTTCTTTCCCATTATCTATTCATCTCCGCTTTGTCTATAATCAAAGAGGTAAAAACTTTAGTATGCTTGTATAACAAGGATTCTTCTTGTGATGTTTTGCCTGTGTATTTATTATCGGGGTTAATGCTGCTTGTGAGGTTCACTGCACCCACAAAAAGCATTATTCCTATGATGGTTGAGAATACTGCACCAACTATGCTGTCGATAAAGCCCAAGTGAACGAGCTTCAGCAGCCCCGATAGCAACACGCCGATAACCTTTAACAGGAGTACCGAACACATGAGTATTGCCGCAAATGCAATGGGTATGCACAACCAATCTTGCAAATTGGTCCACCCCTTTACAATATCGCTGCCGACAGGGTAGTAAAGCATTGCAAGGAGCAGGCCTATTATTATGCCTGCTCCCAGCGTAAGCTGCTTAATGATACCCTTAAAATAGCCATAGGCAAATCCTATTGTTGCAACTATTAAAAGAATAATATCAAGTGTGTTCATCTTTTTTGTAGTTATAGCTTTTGCTTAACCTCTACCTCAACAAAGGTTTCGATTATATCACCTACCTTAATGTCGTCTTGGTTCTGCAGGCTGATACCGCACTCAAAGTTTGTACCAACCTCCTTCACGTCGTCCTTGAAACGCTTCAAAGCCGCAAGGTTACCTGTGTGTATAACAATACCGTCGCGTATGAGGCGTGCGCGGTCGGTACGTTTAACCTTACCCTCGCGCACCATACATCCGGCAACCGTACCCACTTTGCTGATGTGGAATGTTTCGCGTACCTCGATGGTAGCGGTAACCTCCTCCTTGACAATGGGGGCAAGCATACCTTCCATAGCGGCCTTCACCTCCTCAATGGCATCGTAGATGATAGAGTATATGCGGATATCGACACCCTCGTTCTCGGCCACCTTGCGTGCGGTTACCGAGGGGCGCACCTGGAAGCCTACAATGATGGCATCCGATGCCGCTGCAAGGCTCACATCGCTTTCCGAAATCTGTCCCACTGCCTTGTGGATAACATTTATCTGTATTGTCTCGGTTGATAGCTTAATGAGTGAGTCGCTCAACGCCTCGATAGAACCGTCAACGTCTCCCTTGACAATGATATTGAGTGTTTGGAAATTGCCAAGTGCAATGCGGCGGCCCACCTCGTCGAGTGTAAGCATCTTTTGTGTGCGGAGGCCCTGCTCGCGCTGCAACTGCTCGCGCTTGCTTGTGATTTCGCGTGCCTCACGCTCGCTCTCTACCACGTTGAAGGTGTCGCCGGCGGTAGGTGCGCCATTGAGTCCCAGGATAAGTGCGGGCTCGGCAGGTGCCACGCCTTTGATACGCTGGTTACGCTCGTTGAATATGGCTTTTACCTTTCCCCACTGTGTGCCGGCAACCACAATGTCGCCCACTTTGAGTGTTCCGTTCTGCACAAGCACGGTGGCTACATATCCACGGCCCTTGTCGAGAGTGGATTCAATGATTGAACCTGTTGCCTTGCGGTTGGGGTTTGCTTTAAGGTCGAGCATTTCGGCCTCCAAGAGAACTTTTTCCATAAGTTCTTCAACACCCATACCTTTCTTTGCCGAAATCTCTTGCGATTGGTATTTACCGCCCCAATCCTCAACGAGCATGTTGAGTTGTGCAAGTTCCTCTTTGATGCGGTTGGGATCGGCTGCGGGCTTGTCGCACTTGTTGATTGCAAATACTATGGGTACACCTGCTGCCATGGCGTGGTTGATTGCCTCTTTTGTCTGGGGCATCACATTGTCGTCGGCAGCGATGATGATAATTACAATGTCGGTTACCTTTGCTCCACGGGCACGCATGGCAGTAAAGGCCTCGTGTCCCGGTGTATCGAGGAAGGTTATGTGCTTGCCGCTCTCCAACTTCACATTGTATGCTCCGATGTGCTGGGTGATACCACCGGCCTCGCCTGCAATAACATTTGCTTTGCGAATGTAGTCGAGCAGCGATGTCTTTCCGTGGTCAACGTGTCCCATCACGGTGATGATGGGGGCGCGGGGGAGGAGGTCTTCATCAGAATCGGCCTCTACCTCTATGGCGTTGGCCACCTCGGCGCTCACATATTCGGTGGTGAAGCCGAACTCTTCGGCCACAAGGTTTATGGTCTCTGCATCGAGGCGTTGGTTGATGGAAACCATCATACCAATGCTCATACATGTTGCAATTACCTGTGTAACGGAAATGTTCATCATGCTGGCAAGCTCGTTGGCTGTTACAAACTCGGTGAGTTTCAGCACCTTGCTGTCGGCCATCTCGGCATCCATAGCCTGCATCTGGCGCTCGGCTGCAAGTTCGCGCTTGTCTTTGCGATATTTGGCAGCCTTGTTGTTCTTGCCACGCTGTGTAAGACGGTCGAGTGTCTCGCGTACCTGCTTTGATACATCCTCCTCGTTTACATCGTTCTTGTCGAAACGCTTGTGTTGGCGGTCTCTGTCGCGGCGACTGCCCTGTGAGGGGTTGTTGCCACCGTTGTTGTTCTTGTTGCGGTTGGCGCTCCAATCCTGGTTGCCACCCTGCTCGCCGTTTTCTTTTACGTCGTTTATGTTAACACGTTGGTTGTTGATGCGTTGGCGTTTCTTCTTGCCGCCTTCGCCTTGTGCGCTGCCGTTGTTTTGCTGGCGTTGTGCCTCGCGCTGTTGCTTGCGCATCTCCTCGCGTTGTTTGTCTTTCTCTTCGCGCTCCTTTCTCTTCTCTTCTTTGCTCTTTTTCTTGTCTTTTTTCTCGGCTGGCTTCTCAACCGGCTTTTTAGCCGGCTCTGCAGCCTTAACTTCGGCCGGTTTTTCTTCGATCTTTTCTTCAATCACTTCGGCAGGTTTTTCATCTTCCTCGGTAATCTCAGACGGGAGCTTCGGGCGAGAAGACAGATTTTTGGCCACCGGAATACCGGCAGTAGCGGAGAGTTTAATTAGCGAACTGTCCGTTGTGACAATTACAGCAACTTTCTTAGCCGACTTGGCGGCTTTTGCGATTAACTTAGTGTTGACAGCGCTTCTTAGGACGCCGATTTTCTTGGGCGGGACAAGCGCGACGACTTTAGACCGACTTGCTCGCAGTTTGGAGATGATATCGGTGATATCATCCTCCGGTTCAATATAGATCACGTCTTTATTCATATATTTATTTTAGCACATTTTATTCAGCTTGTGTTAAAATAATTATAAATGAGCATATTTAGCAAAAAAGAACCTAAGGAGCCGGTCGAGGTGAAGCCGTCTGGCGGGAGTTTGATGGCCGAGAGAGCACTTAACTCAATCGCAGATGGGGTTTTGATTATTGACGCTTCTGGGACTATAAAATTTGCAAATCCGGCGGCAGTGAGCCTAGTGGGAGCTAATGGGATTTATGAGGTAGCTGGATTGTACCTATTTAGCGTGCTAAATCTTGAAGATGGGTCTGGACAACAGATTCAGGAAGATATGAATCCTCTGAAGGGGGCCATAGTGCGAGGTGAGCCGTTTTCGTCGCGTGATTTTGTTCTAGTGACACGTTCTGGTAAAAAGTTCAATTGGAGAATATGGTTCTGTAAAGAATGGTAAAAAGTTCCCGATCGATTTGACCTTGACGCTTTCAGGCGGTCCAGAGAAAATTATCACTTTTAGAAATATCGCCCAAGAGCTGGCTAAGGAGAGCGAGCAAGCCGAGTTTATTTCGACAGCGTCACACGAGATGCGCACGCCGGTGGCTTCGATTGAGGGCTATTTAGGGTTGGCTCTAAACCCTCAGACGGCGACGATTGACGACCGGGCGCGAAAATACCTGACCGAGGCGCACGATGCGTCGCAACATCTGGGGCGGCTGTTTAGAGATTTGCTGGATATTACTAAATTAGATGACAACCATATCAAGGCACATCTTCAGCCGGTAGAACTGACCGCTGAGGTCGCCAAGATGCTAGAAGACCACCGTCAGGCGATTGCTGAGAAAAACCAGCGATTGTTATTTGGCACCCGTAATCTTTCTGGTGCGACTGGACACAAGACAGTGATGCCGCTTTATGTAATGGCTGATTTGGATTTCTTACGCGAGATTATTAACAACTTGATGGAAAATGCCGTTAAATATACCCCGGAAGGTGGGACGATTTGGGTAGACGTTCAAGAGAACAATGGTCGGGCGGTGATTGCGGTTTCTGATACTGGTATCGGCATTGCTCCAGAAGATTTATCTCATATTTTCCAAAAGTTTTATCGGGCAGACAATTCCGACACGCGGACGATTGGAGGTACGGGGCTTGGTCTTTACATCGTTAAAAAACGCGCAGAACAAATGGGAGCGAAAGTGATAGCAGAGAGCGTGCTTTCTAAGGGCTCGTCTTTCTTCGTGTTGTTCCCGCGAATGTCAGCGGAAGAATATAATCGCCAGCGCCAAATCGCGCGGAATTTAGAAGCGATGAAGATTGAGAAACCTTCGGCGGCGACTGGCTCGGCGATGGGTGCGGCGGCGATGTCTGCCTAAAAAAATACTACCCAAAAATAAACAAATGCGCTATAATAGAGGTATGTTAGGAGGAATTTTATGTCAAAGATAATGCTTGTAGAGGACGATAAGAGCCTGCGCGAGATTTACAGTATTCGTTTAGTGGCGGAGGGCTATGAAGTAGTATCGGCCGGAGATGGCGAGGAAGCCTTAGCAATGGCGGTGCAAGAGCGGCCAGATTTGGTTTTGTCGGACGTGATGATGCCGAAGATTTCTGGGTTTGATATGTTAGACATTTTGCGGTCTACCCCCGAAACAAAGAACATTAAAGTTATTATGATGACCGCACTTTCCTCCGAAGACCAAAGACAAAGAGGCGAAAATTTGGGGGCAGATAAGTATCTAGTAAAGTCTCAGGTTGGAATTGAAGATGTAATAAATGCCGGAGCCGATGT